>DAOTVB010000234.1:0-26776 GCA_034436755.1 Chloroflexaceae bacterium
TTCTCTGCATAGGTTATAAGTTCGGCATCCAGCGGGAGTGTGGCGTTGGCGGCGAAGGCCTGCCCCTGCGCAAGCGCCGGCCAGTGCTGTGTAAACCGGGCATGCCGCGCTGCATACGTGGGTTCAGCGCGGAAGTCGGCTGCGCGTTGCGCGTAGTAGCGGGCAAAGCTCTGTCGGAGTGTCTGCTGCATTTCAGCAGATAGTTCCGCGAAGGACTGCCGGGCACGCTGCTGCAGGAGCGACCAGCGGATTTCGTACTGCTCTGCCGCCGGTTGTTGCAACAGCCCATGTGCCACCAGTCGCTCCAGGCGTTGCCGGTCAATCGTGGGTAGAACCGGCGCAAGAATTACGCCGGCGGCATGCTGATCAAACGGGCCGGGGAATATCCCTACACCTGCAAATATCGTGCGACCGGTTTCATCAAGCCCGGCCCAGATCTGTTCCAGCGCGGCGCAGGCAGTGGCTGCCCACTCGGTGGCGATGTTGGCCGGGAACCAGGACTGGTCAGGCTGGTCATCGGCAGTTGCCCGGTTGATAATTGCCAGGGTCGGTAAGGCCAGACGCAATCGGCGCACCGTCATAGGAAGATCATCCGGGGCAGTGTCGTTGAGCATAGCCCGGCATACCTGTAGATGAACCAGATCACGCCGCAGTGCCGTAACCAGCGCGGTTGCCTCCTCGGCCGGCTCAATGGTTGCCAGACTCCGCTCCTGGTCAGTCACATACGCGATAAAGTGGTCCAGGTAGCGTTCTTTCACCATCCGAACCTCATCCGCATTCGCATGCAGCAGCGTGCGAGCATACTCGGCAATCGGATCATAGAGAAAGTAGCGCCTGGAATCCTGGTAGCGTTCGACCAGGCCGCGGTTGACCAGTTGCGCAAAGCCGGTTTCATCACCGGCACCCACTGCAATGGCGGCTTCGGCGCGAAAATCGTAGCCGGAGAAGAGCGCCAGGGCACGAAAGATGTCCTGCGCGGTCGCCGTCAATCGCTGATAGCTCAGGCCAAACACATCGGCAACCGTCTTGCGATTGGGCTCACCGCTGTAGGGCAGGAGCCGGGATAGAAATCGCGCGACCAGCCAGCCGCCCTTGCGATGTTCCAGTTCCAGTTCGGTCAGCAGCATCTCTGCCGCTGTGAATCCCCCGGTCTCTGCCGCATCCTTGAGCGTCCGCGCCAGCACAATCAGCACCAGGGGAATACCGCTACTCAGGCGATTGATCCGCGTTACCAGGCGGGCACCCTCGCCGGGCCACTCGTGTTTCAGCAAATGTTGCGCTGCCTGATCATCAAATTTGCTCAGATGCAGATCCTTCACCCCGCTGAAGTGGTGACTCAGACCGGGCCGGGTGATCACGAGTAGCGCATTGCCTGCCGGGGGGGCAAATTTACTCACATCCATCGTGTCGGGCGGGTTATCCAGGATAATCAACCGCTTCCGTCCTTCCAGCGTCTGGCGGTAGAGACTGCACAGGTTACTGGTGATGTCAACATCATGCTTCCGCGATTCCAGCCATGCTGGCACCTGCTCCGGTGCGGAGGGCGGTGATCCGAGCGTGTTAGAAAGCGCCTCGGGACTGACGTCTGCACGACTGAGAAAGCGGTAAAGTACCTGGGCGGTACTGTTGTCGGCAAACTGCGGATAGATTCCGGCTGCATCGAAGTAGAAGCGGCCATGGTGATACTCGCTCTTGATCTCGCCTTCATAGCAGACCCGGCGACCGAGGGTGGTTTTCCCAATGCCGCCGATACCGGTGATAATAGCGACCGGCACATGGATTGGACGGCAGAGCCGCCTGAAGCTGAGGCGATAGAGTAGCGCCTGCCACCGGGTCTGCTGCGGTGGCCGGAGCAACTGCGCTTTGAGTTCGGCATAGTCCTGCTGCCGTGCCGCAATGATAAAACCGCGCGCGTCGGGATCATTTGCGAGATCATCCGGTAGTTGCGAATAGGCGCGGGGATTGACGCGGGTGTCGGTGACGGCGGGCATATCTGGTGGCGCGGCGGGTTGTTGCTGCTGAGTTATCCAGATGGCCCCGGGAACCAGGACCAGGAGGACCAGCGCGGTAACGCCCAGAAACAGGGGAGGATTGGCGTTAAAGCGGGTTAGCAGCCAGACCTTGATCTCCTCGCCGAAGATCTCGGTGGCAACGCCCACAAAGAATACGGCGATGGCTGTCAGCGCCAGTACGGGAACATACAGTGGCAGACGGTGTTTGTGCATCGTCGTGTTATCCTTGTCTGATGTGGGAATGCTCCGCCTCCTGGCGGATGTCCGGCAAATCGTTATGCTGCACAGGGGTGGCATAGCCTGCCATAATCGGCATGCGATTCAGGCCACAAAAACGATACGTACACTGATTATAGCATGTTGCAGGTCATATCTTCCTTCCTCCGACCAATCCCCGATCCTGAAACAGTTCCTATCACGCCGATTCCCCACACCAATGGCACGTTATCTGCTATGATTGTGATCTCTGTAACACAGTTGTAACTGGCGCACATACTCTGTCTATGTCTGGTTATGCTGCCAGACCAGTGTTGACGGTAGCGAGAACAAACAACGAACATTCACGTTCCCCGACTGAGCTACGCCAGGTTCGCATTGCTCGCGGTTGTTGTGTTCTCATTCACGCAAGTTTCGCGGTCCCGAACCTGAAAAGCAATTTCGCCTCCGGCAGGGCGGAAGATCCCATGCTTTTCCACAAGACATTCGCACATCGTGCAAATATTTTGTGGAAAAGATCAAAACGTACCATGCTGCCGCAGGCGAAGACCATCTTCGTAGAAGTACATATCTGATTTGCCGGCCCACCGCGTAACGCGTGTCATGCATATGTATGTTCGTCTAGAACACACAAACTGGAGGAATTTATATCGCTATGATATTGACCAGAACATATATCGAACAGATCCTGACCCACTACGACCTGGGGACGCTGCACCAGGCGGTGACAACCGAGCAGGGCAACGTTAACGAGACCGTCGTAATTCAGACCGATGCCGGCCAGTTTGTCCTGCGGCACAACCGCCCGCCCCTGCGCGAGCGCCTGCTGCGCTATCGGCATGAACTTATGCGCTGCCTGCATACGCACGGCTTTTCGCTTCCCCGGCTGATCCCGACGCGCGACGGGGAAACCCTGCTGCAGCTTGACCGGGGGTGGTACGAGATCCAGGAGTTCATCGCGGGTGATGATTATGATCCTGATCGGTTTGCGCAGGTAGCGAGCATTGGCACGATCCTGGCCCGCTATCACACCGTGGTGCGTGCCTGCCCGGCGCCGTCGCAAGAATCCCAGCCGCGTTACAGCCCGGCCCGCATCCTGGGGTTGATCGAGCGGGTGACGGAGGCCGATGTAATGGGCGATCTCTTGCCGTCGCTGGCCTGGTATGATCTGCGTATCAGCCAGATGCGCAAGACGCTGTCGGAGACGCAGTATGCGCAGTTGCCGCACTGTGTTATCCATGGCGATATGCATCAGAATAACCTGCGCTTTGTCGATGACGAGGCGGTTGCGCTCCTGGACTATGACCAGGTAGCCTGGGATGCGCCGCTCGTCGATCTGGTGGATGCGCTGATCAGCTTTGCCTCGGTGACTGCGGGGATCGCGCACTCGCCCCGGGGCGTCTTTGCCGGACCGCTCAACCTGGAGCGTGCCGCAGCGTTGCTGCAGGGCTATGCCGCCGCTGCCCCGCTCCAACCCGCAGAAGTTGCAGTGCTGCCCACCCTGCTCGAGCTGGTCTGGTTGCAGGAGGAGTTGCTCTGGGTCGCCACCACGCTAGAGCGTTCGCCTGATGAGCAGGTAGACGTACTCAACCAGGGGCGCTGGCTCTCCGGGTGGGTCCGCGAACGGCACGACGAACTGGTCGCCGCCTGGACCGATATCGCCGCGAGTCAGCCCTTCCTGGAAGGCAGCGAGCGCCGGCGGCAACCGCAGACCGTTCCCGCTTACGCTCGTGCAGAACAATAAGACCGATTCGCTTTGAATTACACGATGTACGCGGTGGGCTTTCAAATCAGGCATGTGCCTGGATGAACGGCCGCTTCGCCGGCGGCAGCATGGTACTCTTTTTTTCTTTTTCACAAAAAAATTCACAACGTGAATTTTTTTGTGAAAAAGATCAGGTTTCTTCCGCCCTGCCGGAGGCGACATGCTCTGCCAGGTCAGCGACCATGTAGTTCCTGTGAATGAGATGAGCGCATCAGAATCACGGCCATCCCGAACTGTTCGGGATGGCCGTGTTCAGTTTGCCCTTTCCCGGCGGCAGCGTGGTAGTTGCACGCCAAAATATGGTTCGGGTGAGTTCACCTTGAACGAGTACGCAGTGTTGGGTATAATACAGACCAGTTATACCCACTGTCAGGGAGAGAAAGACGTATAGCCGTGGCATCGAACGAAATTCAGATGATTGCGCAAGAGGTGCGCAGTTGCACACTGTGCGCACTGCATCAGGGGCGGGTTAAGGCCGTACCGGGTGAGGGACCGGCGGATGCTAAAATGATGTTTATTGGCGAGGGGCCGGGCTACCACGAAGATCGGCAGGGCCGCCCGTTTGTTGGGCCGGCGGGTAAGTTTCTGGATGAACTGCTCGCCATGGTCGGGCTGCAACGTGCCGATGTGTTTATCGCCAATGTGGTCAAATGCCGGCCACCGCAGAACCGCGATCCGCAGCCGGACGAGGTGCAGACCTGTACCGACAACTACCTGTTTCGCCAGATTGAGGTCATCAATCCGCCCGTGATTGTAACGCTGGGGCGCTTCTCGATGAACCTCTTTCTGCCCAAAGAGCGCATCACGCGCATTCATGGTCAGCCACGGAATATCGGAGGACGGTTGATTGTTCCGATGTTGCATCCGGCAGCGGCACTGCATCAGGCCCAGAATCGCCCGTTGATCGAGGCGGACTTCCGCCGGTTGCCCGAGATCCTGGCCCAGGCGGAACGGGAAGCCGCAGCCGACGCGGACAATCCGGATAACTCAGACGATCAGGAACCGCCAATGGAACAGATGAGTATGTTTTAATGGATAGGAGTTACGCGGTTGCCATACAACCCGGATGGTTCACCCGATGGAAGCCCGCCTTGCCGGAGGCCCGATGCTTTTCCGGTTCAGTGACCGCGTAAGTCGTATAATTGACACGAGTTACGCGGTCGGTTCCAAACCAGGTGTTCACCTGAACGAACGGCCCGATTCGCCTCCGGCAGGGCGGAAGATTTCATTCTTTTTCATAAAAATGTTGCACACAGTGCAACATTTTTATGAAAAAGATAAAAAGAGTACCATGCTGCCGCAGGCGGTTTGTGTTTCATCGGGTGAAACGCCCGGTTTGATAAACCACCGCGTAAGTCGTGTAATTGACAGAAGAGCAAACAAGCATACTATGAAAACATATCGACTCTCAGCGGCGGGACGCCGTACAACCCTGTTGTTGCTCGTTGGGGCGCTGGCTATCTGGGCGTTTGCCCTCTGGAGCTTTAGCAGCACCCTCAGCGTGAGTTATAATCCGCTCAACTTCTGGGCGACGCTGCGTACCAGTATTGAGCAAGGACTGACGATCAGCCAGATCATCCCGGCATTGCTGATGCTGGTCTTGATTGTCGCCACACCGCTGCTGCTCTGGAACCTGCTCGAAGAGTGGGCCGCCGGGTACACGCCAACTGCGGCCGGGCTGCGCTTTGAGTCGCTGGGAGTACAGGTGACCTATCCCTGGCCGGCGATCAGCGCGGTGCGCCGGGTTGATGCCGATAGTGACGAGCCGCTCGATGAACTGCTCATCAGTGGCGATCATACGCAGCAGATCCGCAATCCCGTATTGCGCTTTCTGCATGCCCAGGCTTACGGCCGCTACAAACTGCCGATCTATGCCGGGATCGAGGCGCGTGATGAACTGCTGGCCGCGATCCAGGAGCGGATCGGGCATGCTCAGCCAGTAGATGCGGCGGCGGCCCATACCTGAGAGCAATCTGTAAGATAAGCATTTGGTGGCAGCATCGGTAAAAAAGGCTGCCAGGTTCGTTTTATGCCCTGAACAGAATTAAGCAACCCGAACCATGCTCAGACGTAGAGCGTGTGCCTGATCGGGTCGCAGTACGGAGAAACATAGCATTCAGTGTGCGCATGAATCTTCAGCGGTTTTGAAGGCGCTCAATGTATCGACTGCTGAGCAGTTGGAACTCAGCTTATAAGGCTGCACTGCCCCACATCCTGGTGGGAAACAGTGCGGCCAATATGACTTTCTACCAGATATATCAAGAAAGGAGGAGAAGTCTCTGCCGCTCATCGCGCTGACGGTATTTGACTTCAGACTAGATTTATGACAACAAATCGTGTGCGCGCCATTCCTCTCGGCGGGGCCGGGGAAGTGGGGCGCAATATGTGGGTACTTGAGTATAACGATGAGATCTTAATCCTTGACTGCGGCGTGATGTTTCCCGAAGCCGATATGCTCGGGGTTGACCTGGTGTTGCCTGATATTACCTATCTGCGCGATAAGATTGACAATATCAAAGGTATTTTGTTAACCCACGGGCACGAAGACCATATTGGCGCGCTGCCCTATCTGATCACGGAGTTAGGGTTTCCGCCGGTCTATGGCACCCGCCTGACGTTGGGGATGGTCTCTGGCAAGCTGAAGGAACATCGTCTGCTTGATCAAACGACACTGGTGACGATTACCGATCACCAGAAGTTTGAGGTAGGCAGTAGTACGGTCGAGCCATTTCATGTGGCGCATTCGATTCCCGACACGGTGGGGTTTGGTATTACCACGCCCAACGGATTAGTGATCTACCTGACCGACTGGAAGTTTGACCATACACCCGCCGACGGCAAGCCAACCGATGTTACGAAGTTGACCGAATTCGGCCAGCGGAAACCGCTGCTGCTGATCACCGATTGTGTCCGGGTTGAGTCTAAAGGTTACACGCCGAGCGAGACCTCGGTGGGGGAGGCTTTTGATAACATTTTTGCCACAGCACCGGGGCGGATTATTCTGGCAACATTTGCCTCGAATATTAACCGGGTGCAGCAGGTGATCGAGTCGGCGGAAGCCTACGGGCGCAAGGTGGTGCTGGTTGGACGTAGCATGGAGAACAACGGGCGGATTGCGTTCGAGATGGGCTTCCTGCGCGCCGAAGAGGGCACGATGATTCGGCCCCACGAGATGGGCAATTACCCCGACGACCAGGTTGCAGTAGTCTGCACCGGGAGCCAGGGTGAGCCGATGGCGGCGCTCAACCGGATGGCGAACCGGGACTATCCGCATGTCAAGATCAAAGAGGGTGACACGGTCGTGTTGTCGGCCACGCCCATCCCCGGCAACGAAGTCTCGGTCAGCCGGGTGATTAACAACCTGTTCCGCCTCGGCGCAGATGTGATCTACGGCGGGCAGGCCGGGGTGCATGTCTCCGGACACGCGGCCCAGGAAGAGCTGAAGATGCTGCTGGCGATGGTTCGTCCGGAGTTTATCATTCCGTTCCACGGCGACTATCGCCATCTGGTACTCTACCGGAAGATGGCTGTCGGTATGGGCAACCTCTTCAAGCCGGAGAATATTCTGCTGCCCGAGAGTGGCTCGATTATGGAGTTCAGCCCCAAATATGGGGAGACCACCGGCAAAGCGCAGGTGGGCTACATCTATGTGGATGGCACAACCGTCGGTGATGTGGGCAACGTGGTGGTGCGTGACCGCCAGATGCTGTCGAAGGATGGCATGCTGATCGTTGTTGTCAGCATCGACGGTACGGGGACGATGGTCGCCGGGCCGGATGTTGTCTCACGCGGCTTTGTCTACATGCGCCAGAGCCAGGATCTGATCGAGGCTACCAAGACCGCCGTACGCGATGCGCTGAACGGCAGCGGGCAGACCCAGGTCGATATCAACTTTGTCAACCGCAAGATCAAGGATACCGTGAGCGATTTCCTCTACCGTGAGACCCGCCGCCGCCCGATTGTGCTGCCGGTGGTGATGGAGGTCTGATCGGCCTGGCACTATACCCGATCCGCCGGTGTCCCGCCTTCAGCCAGGCTGAAGGCGGGACACCGGCGTTTCAGGCGGCCACACTCCACATCCAATTTCCTGTTTTTAATACCAATGTGCCGCCAAACGTGCAAGAAAACCACGCAGGCCACGCACAGTGTTCAACAGTGAACCGGATGTATACACGCGATCGCCCCCCATATCCAGCCGTTCGTGTTCCTTCGTGGTCTTCGTGGTTGGTCGAATTGTTGCCGTTTGGAAGTCAGATTAGCATAAAGCGATAATTACAAATACTTTCTTACCAGCAACTCGACCCGCTGGCGCGTCGCCGGGGGAATGACCTTGCGGTCAGTGATAATTGCATCCTTCAGTGCGTGATGGGCCGGGCTATCGAAACCATCGCCGATCAACGGGATAACCTCGCGCACGATCTGCTGCGAGAGCGCGGCATTTGCCAGCAATACGGCAACCACGGCCTCAACCGTTACCGCGTCATGGTGCGGGTGCCAGCAGTCATAGTCCGTAACCATGGCCAGCGTGGCATAGGATAACTCGGCCTCGCGTGCCAGCTTGACTTCCGGCAGTGCGGTCATGCCGATCAGGGCGTGTCCCCGGCGGCGGTTCTCCTCACTCTCGGCCAGCGTCGAGAACTGCGGCCCCTCCATACAGACATAGGTGCCGCCCCGGTGAACCGTAGCCCTGGCCTGCTGCGCCGCCTGGTAAAGCCGCTCGGTCAGCACGGGGCAGAAGGGGTGATCAAAGCTGATATGCACCGCGATACCATCGCCAAAAAAGGTGAAGGGCCGGATGCCTTTGGTGCGGTCAAAAATCTGGTCAGGAATAACGACCTGCCCGGGGCTATACTCCTCCTGCAAGCTGCCGACAGCGCTGACCGAGATCAGATACTGGACGCCGAGTTGCTTAAAGCCGTAGATATTGGCTCGGCTGGGCACCTCGGTCGGCAACAGCCGGTGTCCGCGGCCGTGGCGGGGCAGGAAAGCGACCCGTTGCCCCGCCAGATCACCCAGAACGTAGGCATCACTGGGGGTACCAAACGGCGTCTCCAGGTTGACCGTCTCGACATTCTCCAGATCGGGCATGGCATAGAGGCCGCTGCCACCAATCACGCCAATGGTTGCCTGCGCCATAACTCTCTCCTTCGGCTGGTGCAAGTCGCTTCCTCACGGTTGCGGCTGTAACTCTGTTTGGATATGGCGAGAGTATAGCGCATCGGGGCATGGGCTGCAACATTGTGGCGAACAGCGAACAAAGGAATAGAGCGCAAAGCACACCTGGCGTATTGTATCGGATAACCTGTTTGTTGTCGGTTCTCGGTTTGTCTTTCTCCAGATTGGCACAACCCCGGTAACAAGTACAAACCTGTCACCGGGGTTGTCCGGGGTTGTGCGATTGCAAGCCACACCTGCGGTATGTTATCTGAGGGTTATGGCCCAAAAACTCTAACGAATGTTTGTCTTACACCAAGTCCGGGTGGGCCACCAGATGTTCACCCGCAACCCAACCCTCGCGCCCGTCAGTGGTGCGGACGCGCCACCAGGTACACGCATCGGCGGAAACCGGCCCTTCCAGCAGGGTCAATCGCATGCTGGAAGCCAGTCCTTCCAGTGCCTGTGCATCCCGGCCGGGAGCAGCATGCAACTGCAACGTTGTTCCGGGTACCTCCTGGGTCTGGGCCGTATACCCAATGGTAAAGTCCTCGCGCATTGGCTGGGCACTACTGGTCTCTACCGTCTTGCCGGGAATCACCGCGCCCCGTGACGCGCCCCGCTCCATAGAAATCGCCCGGTCGCTGGCGGCAGCCGCCCCCGACTTGAGCCGGTCAACCTGGGTCTGTAGCTCGCGGACCTCTGCCTGGGCCTCGGTCAACTGCCGCTGCAGGTTTGCGGTATCGCACTGTTCAGCCTGCGCCTGCCCAAGTTGTTGCTCAAGTGCAGTAATGTTAGCATTGCGCTCATCGATCTGTTGCTGCACCGTCACAATCTGGTCGTTCAATCCGTGCAGCATCTGCTGCATACCCTGCGTATCCTGGGGTTTGTTCCGCAATGTGTCAGACATAATGTCACCTCCTGGTTTTACAAATGCTCACCATCGAGCTATGTTGATAATATGGGAAACAGGCAGCTCTCATGAAGTACAACAGTACGGCCAGTGCCGAATCTTCCGCGCTATCCCTGGCTGCCTGGACGGGGATTTTGGGGAACGTTAAAAAACTACTGCTTAACCTTAACCCATGCAAGATCTATACCAGGGGTGATAGTGGAAAAATGCCACAGCGGATGCACTTCCATGTTCCCTGCATCGGCG
The DNA here is from genome assembly GCA_034436755.1 of Chloroflexaceae bacterium. Taxonomy (GTDB): domain Bacteria; phylum Chloroflexota; class Chloroflexia; order Chloroflexales; family Chloroflexaceae; genus CAKZQX01. Next base: position 10,307 of record DAOTVB010000234.1, read on the forward strand.
TCAGAGAGGCACATCCTCAAGCGTGTAATGGTTACGCCCTTGCCGTTTATCAATCGGGTATCAATCGGGCAAGTGGTTCACGTAGTGCCGCCTTCAGGCGGTTGTACCGGCCTGAAACCGCCTGATGAAGTTTGAAAAAACAGCCTGAATATCTGGACTTACGCGGTGCTGCCTGTTTCATCCTGGTACCAGACCTGAATGTCAGAATCGCCTGCGGCAGCATGGTACTTTATATTCTTTTGCACAAAAAATTTACACAACGTGCAAATTTTTTGTGCAAAAGAATGGGATCTTCCACCCTGCCGGAGGCGAATCGGGCCGGTTGTTCAGGCAGGCACCTGCCAGGTCAACGATCGCGTAACTCCTGTGAATATGCAATGACCAGGAGTCCCGGCTTGAGCCGGACGGATGCCTGCCAGGGCCGCGGCATCCGTCCGGGAACGCCTTGCGCCGGTTGAAGCCGGGACGCCAATTCAGCAATATCTGGATTAACATCTCAACATCCATAAGGCGGCACTACGAATACCGAAGCACCGCCCTGTCCCCTGTCCCCTGTCCCCTATAACCTGTCCTCTATAACCTATAACCTACCCGGCCACCGCGCGAACCTGGGCCTTCAGCTCATGCTTGAGGAGCTTGCCGGTCACCGTTTTCGGTAATGCATCGCGGAATTCGATGCTGCGCGGATATTTGAAGGCAGCCAGCCGTTCGGCACAGTAGTTGATCAACGCTTCCGCGCTAACGGCCTGATCGCGCCGGAGCACCACAACGGCCAGAATCTCCTCACCCAGTGCCGGGTGGGGCACGCCGATGACGGCAGCCTCGGCGATGGTGGGGTGCCCCTGCAGTACCTCCTCAATTTCGCGCGGGTAGACATTCATGCCGCCGCGAATGATCACATCCTTCAGCCGATCAACAATATAGAAAGAACCCGTGGCATCCATCCGTCCCAGATCGCCGGTATGCAGCCAGCCGCCGCGCATCACCTCGGCAGTGGCTTCAGGCCGTTTGTAGTAGCCCTTCATCACATTGTGCCCCCGGATCACAATCTCGCCCAGATCGCCCGGGGCCAGCGGCTGACCTTCCGGGTCAACCAGGCGCAGTTCAACCCCCCAGACCGGATGGCCAATCCGGCCCGCGTGCGCCTCCTCGTCCGGGTAGTTCAAGGTGGCGACCGGCGAAGTTTCCGAAAGGCCGTAGCACTCCTGGATGGTGACACCATGGCGCTGCCTGAAGGTCTGCATAACCTCAACCGGCAGCGCTGCGCCCCCGGAGATGCAGCGCCGCAGCCCACGCAGATCGTATGCCTCGGCCTCGGGATGGTGCAGCAGGTAGAAATACATTGTTGGCACGCCGGCAAAGTAGCTGACACGGTCGCGTGTGATGATCTCAAACGCCCTGGTCGGCTCGAAGTGGGGCAGCAGCGTAATCGTTGCCCCCAGATAAAAACAGAGATTCATCATGCAGGTCTGGCCAAGCGCGTGGAACAGCGGTACCGCCACCAGGCCCACATCGTTCTCCGTAATATCGAGAGCGGTGGCGCTGACCAGGGCGTTAAAAAACATGTTGAAGTGGGTCAACTCCGCGCCCCGGGGCCGTCCGGTGGTTCCGCTGGTGTAGAGGATCACGGCGGTATCGTCGGGCATGGTCTGCATGGTGTCGAAGAGCGGCGGCTGGTCGGCGACCAGTTCGTGTAGCGGTTGTGCGCCGTGGGGCAGCGGCTGGGTGCTGCCGGGTGACTGGACCAGCACCATCTGTTTGCAGGTCTCGCTCTGGTGGAAACCGGCGGCGGCCTCACCCATAAGATGCTCCCAGGCAATCAGCACCACCGCGTCGCTATCTTCCAGATGGTAGGCAATTTCGTTATGTTTGAACAACACATTGAGTGGCACGACCACCGCACCTGCTTTGAGAATACCGTAGTAGCAGATGGGAAACTCCGGGATGTTGGGCAGCAGCAGGGCCACCTTATCGCCGGGCTGTACGCCGAGTTGCACCAGCGCACCCGCAACCCGGTTGGCGGCGGCATCGAGATCGGCATAAGTGAGCTGTTCCTCGTCCAGCATAACGGCCAGTTTGTCGGGATCGCGCGTACTGCTCTGCTCAAGCAGCAAAGCGAGGTTCAACATCGAACGGCTCCTTTCTCTGGGTCGATTTATGCGGCAGCCAGTGTGGGGGGGTGTTTAAATTATAGTAGGTGCCGAGATGAGAGTCAACCACACTACAGACCAGCGTAGCAGTGTGTGGCATACCTCATGTAACAGGAGTTACGCGGTGAGGGTTTGGACCACGAACGCCGCGAAATGAGCGAACACCGCGAAACGGCCAATGCTGACATGCAGCAGGCGATCCCGCGTTTTGCGGGGGATATTGCCTCCGGCAGGGCAGAACAGACCATTCTTTTTCACAAAAATGTGGCTCTCTGAGCCACATTTTTGTGAAAAAGACAAAAACATACCACGCTGCCGCAGGCGCATCGGGCTTTCATCTAAACGTCCGGTTTGCATATCACCCGCGTACGGCGGGGTACTGTAAGGAACGCTACAGAACGGGACGTTATCCCCGGCTAAACTGTGCATCAACGGCGGGCTGAAGTGCTATAATGACATGCGTAAGCGACCGATGACAGGAGGATCTCCGATGGAAAGCAGACCGCCGAACGTGCAACAGAACGGCACCGGGCCGGCCACGAAAGAAGTGCGCGACCGCGCGCTGGCAAGTGCCTTTCGTGAGAATGACTTTGTCTGGCTGGTGCAGGAACGTTACGATCCGCAGTTTGACGCCTGGAATGTCGATTTTGTCTACCAGAGCATGATGGGCCGCTGGATGCGCAAGCGCTACCGCTACGATGGACCGAGCGGCGTGGTCTATTTTCTAGGCGAACGGCCGGTGAGTGAGGAGGAACTCACGTCGCTGCGGCGCACGGCGAAAGTCTTCCCGGTGGCCGAACTCAGGCGGCAGTCTAATCAGTAACCTTATCAGGACGGAGTTCGTATGTCTACACAATCTGTACAGCGCACGCGCGGAGAACGCCCCTCCCGCAACCAGCGCCTGCTCATTATCGGCGGGATCATCGCGGCGCTGCTGCTGTTTATCATCGTTGTTCTGAGGCTTGACAGCGGCCAGATGACCGCGGCCGCGGCGACGGGCGGCACGAGTACGCTGGTGCTGGCAATTCCCGCTTTTCTCGCCGGAGTGTTGAGCCTGCTTTCTCCCTGTACCCTGCCGATTCTGCCGGCCTATTTTGCCTTCACCTTCCAGACCGACAGGAAGAATGTTGTGATGACAACGGTCTCCTTCTTCCTGGGGTTGGCAACCACGATGAGCATCCTGGGTGCGAGTGCGACGGCGCTCAGTGCGCTGGTTTTTTCGGGTCGGGACACATTGACCTTCTGGGGCGGGCTGATCGTGATTGGCTTTGGGATTATGAGTCTGCTCGGCAAGGGCTTTGCCGGTCCCAAAATGCAGGAACGCCCCGCCGCCAGTGTTGCCGGGTCGTACCTCTATGGCGCAACCTTTGCACTCGGCTGGACGGCCTGTGTCGGGCCGATCCTGGGGGCGCTGCTTACGCTGCTGGCCGCGCAGGGGATCGCTATCCTGCAGGGCGCGGTGCTCTCCTTTATCTATGCGATGGGCCTGGGTCTGCCGTTGATTCTACTGGCGACCTTCTTTAGCCGCCTGGGTACCGGCTCCCGCTTCTGGCAGATTGTCCGGGGACGCGGGTTTGAGGTTCGCGTGGGCCCCTGGACGCTCTACCTGCATACGACCAGCATCGCCAGTGGGGTACTGCTGATCCTGATGGGAACGCTGCTGGCGACCGGGCATCTAACCTGGATTTCCGAACGGGCGCAGAGTAGTGCTTTTAGCCAGTGGGTAATAGGACTTGAGGACGGTATCCGCCGACTCTTTAATCTGTAATAATGAAAACAAAAACTGCCGCTGGGGGGGTGGTCTACTGCCGCAATGACGGCGGGCAGGTACGCCTCCTCTTAATCCACGATAAGTATGGCGACTGGACGCTGCCCAAGGGCCACCTGAAAACGGGTGAGACCGAGGAGCAGGCCGCCTACCGCGAGATTGCCGAAGAAACGAGCGTACGCTGCACGATTGGTCCACTGGTGCAGCGTATTCGCTATGAGGTCAACAAAAAGGGCACCTGGTATGACAAGACCGTTGCCTACTTCCTCGCCACCACTGCCTGCGTCGAAGCCCAACCGGAAGCCGAGGAGGGGATCAGCGCTGCCCGCTGGGTTGAGCCGGAAGCAGCCATCGCAATGATTGGCTATGACCAGGTGCGCGAGGTTGTTCAGAATGCTCTGGCAATGATTGATGCTGGTGGCGCATAGTCCGTAATCCGTAGTCCGTAATCCGTAGTCGGTAATCCGTAATCCGTAATCCGTAGTTTGTAGTTTGTAGCCCGAACAAATGCAGAAAGAGCAGACAAACAGAGGATACAGAACAAACCCGTTTTTTGATGGCATTACGCCAGATATGCTTTGTTCTGTGTTCTTTTGTTCTCTTGTAAACAACAGGAGTTACGTGGTCAGTTCCAAATCCGGCATTTGCCTGAATAAACGGCCCGACTCGCCTCCGGCAGGGCGGAAGATTCCTTTCTTTTTCACAAAATTTTTGCACTATGTGCAAAAATTTTGTGAAAAAGGAAAAAAGTACCATGCTGCCGCAGGCGAATCGGATGTCCATTGGGTGAAACGTCCGGTTTGAACACGCACCGCGTAACTCCTGTAAACAATCATTAATCCTCACACATCACCGTACAACATCATAGAAAAGTGAGGCCCGCGATGAAATGGTCCTACCGCCTTGTTCGAATCGCCGGCATTGACATCAACATCCACACCTCGTTTGTCCTCCTGATCATCTATGTACTCGCCATGTTTGGCTCGTCCGGGCTCTTTGGCATCGTTACGGGTAGCCTGTTTACGCTGGCGCTCTTCTTCTGTGTCACGCTGCATGAGTTGGGACATGCGCTGGTGGCCCGCTACTTTGGTATTTCTGTAGATAGCATTCTGCTCTGGCCGCTGGGTGGCCTGACTATGATGAGTCGCATGCCGGAGAAGCCGCTGCACGAGGTGCTGATTATGGCGGCGGGGCCGCTGGTCAATCTGGTGCTGGCGCTGGCTGCCTTTGTCGGGCTTGTTCCGCTGGTCCTGTTCGGCTACCTGATGGGCTTCTATGGCCCCGCTCCCCTGGTGCCGACACCCGTGGCGATCTCATTTATGCTCACAGCCCTGATCGCCATGGGAGTGATTAATCTGATGTTGGGGCTGTTCAATCTACTCCCGGCCTTTCCGCTGGACGGGGGGCGCATTCTGCATGCGGTACTGGGGATGCTGATCGGCCCCCAGCGCGCCGGGCTGGTGCTGATCGGGTTAAGCTGGCCGATTGCCCTGGGGTTGGGCATCGGTGCGCTGCTGCTGGGCGATCTGCTGCTGGGTATAGTTGCGGTTATGCTGTTCCTCACCTCCGGGCTGTTAAACAGCCGGATCACGGGGGTCATCAACCGGGGCTTTACACAACTCCACGCCGCGTTCTGCTATGTCACCAATCGTGGGAATTTCTATCTGCTGCGCGGGGATTATGCGCGGGCACTGGCCTGGTATGATCGCGTCGTCCAGCGCAATCCTGAACAGGCGGAGGGCTATCTGCATCGGGGTATGGCCTGCTTTTACCAGCAGGAGTATGACCGCGCCCTGGCCGATGTTGAGCGGGCTATTCAGCTTCAGCCGGAGCATGGCGATGCCTACCGCATTCGCGGGCTGATCTGCTATGTTCAGAGCGAAGATGCGCAGGCCCTGGCCGATTACGCGCTGGCACTGCATCTACAGCCCAATGATGCGCTGGCCTGCAACAACCAGGGCTGTGTCTACCATCTCCAGGGTGACTATCAGCAGGCGCTGGAGCGGTATAACCAGGCGCTGCAACTGTCGCCCTCGCTCGGTGTGGTGTACTGCAACCGGGGACAGGTACACGCGGCGTTGGGGGATACAGCACAGGCCCTGGCCGACTATGAGCAAGCGATCCAGATGTCGGTGGAGCCGTCCGAAGCCTACCTGGGGCGGGGCAGCATCTACTACCAGCAGGGCGGGTATGAGCAGGCGCTGGCCGACTGTGACCGGGCCATCGCCGCCGCGCCGGAGGGCTGCTTCTCCCGCGATGAGCGCTGGCTTGACCATTTTATCAAAGCGAATGCTGAGTGGGCCATCGTCTGCTGTACCCGGTTGCTCCAGCGCTACCCCGACCAGGCCGATTGGTACTGGCGGCGGGGAGAGGCCTACCTTGCCGGGGGCGCTGCCGCGGATGCGCTGCCCGATTTTGAACAGGCGATTGCGCTGGCCCCCGATGATGTGCGGGCCTACCTGGGGCGCGGGCAGGTCTACATGATCCGGGGGGAAACGGGGCCGGCCGAAGCCGACTTCCGCTATGCGCTGGCGCATGCGACCCGCAATGATCTACGGCGGCAGGCTGAAGCGCTGCTAAGGGATCTCCATGGGATGGAACAGGCAATTCTGCTTAATCTGGCTGTGCCAAAGGAGGAGCAACGGCTCGACCTGGAGCCGGAGATGGCAATCACTCTGGCGGACGATGGCGCGGCGGGCGCTGTGTGATAGGATAACGCCAGATACAAAAGAGATAGATGCCAGGCGGCAGCGAGAACCTTTGTATCCCGGAGAATACCCGCAGATCTGAAACGCGCTGCCGCCTCCCAACTTCCACTTTCCGGCCGCCCGTATGGGCGGCCTTTCCGATCTAAGTTCCTAATCCAGACAGTGCAGCTTCCCCAACTCCCGCCCAACATACAGCGCGTGCGAGACATCATAAATGAAAGGCAAAATGCGCTTCTGCAGGCGCTCGATGCTCGGTTCGCTGAAGTTCTGGAGTAACTGCCCGTTGAAGTAGTGCTCGGCGATAAACAGATCGCCCTCACGGGTAAAGCGCCAGTCGCCCTTGGGATCAAAGACCAACCCCGGCGCTTTGGTGGTGCGGAGATAGTTATCGACCGTGGACCAGTCGTAGTCATAAATGTGGGCGCTGCCGCTGGTGATGGTCAACTCCCCCAACGCGACATCCAACTCGGTGGCGAGGCGCTCCTGGAAGTAGCGCAACCCGGCGGCATTCTTGGGCCAGGCGCGGAACATCTCGTTGGTGCGAATGTAGGCATACATATCCAGGATGCCATTCCGGATGCGCGGATGCACGGTCGTCAGGCAGGGCTCGTCGTCGCGCTGCATCGAGTGGAGCGGCTCCCAGAGCGTCAGAACCGTGCGAAATGTCTCCGGTTTCTTGCGAAAGGTATCGATGGCAACCTGCACCTGATCGCCATAGCGATGGCGCAGCGTATGCCCGTAGCGGTAGGTCAGTTCCTCCGGCTCATCACCCCGCCAGAGCGACTCGCCATAGCGTCTGATCTCGTCGATCTCATAGAGCGGAACAGCATCCAGCGTGCATTCCGGGGGCAGGCAGACCGTCACCTGCCAGAGTTCCTGCCGCTGATGGCCCTCATTATCGGGTTGTGTAGTCTCCCCAAACCGCCGGATCTCGTTGAGGATCGCATAGTGCGCATCTTTGATCGAGGAGGTACGGAAGCGATGCCCACTGCGTGCGGTGGGATAGACGGTTTGTGTGACTTCCGGCAGCGGGATCACCAGTGGCTCATACCAATCCGCAGCGGGTTGCGGTAGCGACTGAAGAAAATGCGCTAACTCGGCCTGCTGTTTGACAGAGATCGCGCGGGCATCATGCAGGGTGATGCGGCGATAAAACTCATCGACGTGCCATGGCTCCAGAAATAACTCCGCCGGATCGAAGGCGCGCTGGAGCAGTGCTTCGGCCTGGCGCTGTCTGGGTTCAGGATTATCGACGCCAGTGACCACCAGCGTCTGGATCGACGGCGTTGCCAGGACATTACGAATCAGAATGCCAATACCAAAGCGGCTGTAGAGATTACCAATAATTTCAACATGCGCTTGCAGGGCCAGATATTTGCTCTTCGGGGTCCAGAGGGTACATAATCCTACCCCACAGCCATGACCAAGGATCAGATCGCGCGGGTAAAATGGCGGCGGCGTAATCGGTGAGTGGCTGACCATACATCCCCCTGAAGCCTACAAATCTTTATCTTTAAAAATACGGCTGGCAACAGCGCCCCGCTGCCCCGCATATTTATTCCCCGGCTTTTTGTAATAGGGTACATCGACCGGGCTCGAAACCTGCTCAAACGTCAGGCTGCAGATGCGCATCCCCGGATAGAGCGCTACCGGCATAACGCCCAGGTTGCCCAGTTCAATCACAATATTGCCTGACCAGCCCGGCTCAAACAGCGCAGCGGTGCTATGCACAATAATGCCCAATCGCCCCAGACTGCTGCGCCCTTCCAGGCGGGCGGCCAGATCATCACCCAGTTCCACCCACTCCAGCGTGGAGGTCAGCACAAACCCACGCGGCTGAATAATAAATGGTTGCTGGTCTTCAATCACAACCTCGCGCATATACTCCGCAATCGGCTTATCGGTGCGCAGATCGATATACGGATGGCGGCTGTAATCAAAAATACGAAAATCATTGCCCAGGCGAAAATCAATCGAACATGCACCAAGCTGGGTTTCATAGTTAATCGCGGGCTCAATCCTGATTTTCTTCTGCGTAATTGCTTCGCGTATATGCTTATCGGATAAGATCATTATTCACCTTGCAGAACAAAGAACAAAGAACAGAGAAACAGAGAACAAAGCGTGTCGGGAACAGATCTATTAGATAGCATGGTTGTTCTTTGTTGTTTAGCTAGACCGTTTTTTCTCCAGCATCTGCGCGTAAACCGGCGCACATGGGGGCATGTCGGCATGCGTTGCGGATTCACGGATGGACGCTACCTCTGTGAGGAGGGCATTATACCGCACCGGAGTAAAAACGCAACTTCTGATTCAGAACATTGATGCAATTCCGGACACCACCGGATAGTCGTCCCGGATGATGAAGTTTGCGACAGCATTCAAAATAAATAATGAGCGCTTGACCGTTCGTTGTGCCGCCTGATGAACGTTGAGCAAATAACCCGGATATGTGACTCACGGGAGTCCCGGCTTCAGCCGGTTTGGATGCCTGCCGGGGCCGCGGCATACTCAGGGAATGCCTGATCCGGCTGATGAAGTTTGAGAAATTAATCCGGATATGAAATGACCGGGAGTCCCGCCTGATGAACGTTGAGCAAATAACCCGGATATGTGACTCACGGGAGTCCCGGCTTCAGCCGGTTTGGATGCCTGCCGGGGCCGTAGCATACTCAGGAACACCTGATCCGGCTGAAGCCGGGACTCCAGAGTCAGCGGTTCCCGGCCCATACACCCTCCTGCTGGTTGAATAGTTTAACCCCTAACCCCTAACCCCTAACCCCTAACTGTTTCCCCTTGTCGTAACCGGCTTTTTCGGCTATCATGGAAGAGAATGTCATATAGTTCATGCCTGACCAGTTGAAGGGAGGACCAGATGCTGGAGGCGATTTTTGCGCCTCAATCCGTGGCGGTGCTTGGAGCATCCCCCAACCCCGCCCGGCTGGGCCACGAAGTGTTCAAAAATATCGTCAAAAATGGCTACCAGGGTCGGATCTATCCGATTCATCCGACCGCTACAAGCGTTCTTGACCTTCCCGCCTATCCCAGTGTACTCGATGTCCCCGACCCGATTGATCTGGCGGTGATTGTGATCCCGGTTGATCATGTGATCGAAGCGGTGGATGAATGTGGCCGCAAGGGTATCAAGGGGCTGATTGTCATCACGGCCGGCTTCAAAGAGGTTGGCGGCGAGGGCAAGGAGCGGGAACGCCAGTTACTCGAAACGATACAGCGCTACGATATGCGCATGGTTGGCCCCAACTGCCTGGGGGTGATCGACACCATTAGCAAGCTGAATGCGACCTTTGCCGCGCTGATGCCCAATGATGGTGAAATTGCATTTATGTCACAATCGGGCGCACTCTGTACGGCGATCCTCGACTGGAGTAAAGAGTCGGGTATCGGCTTCTCGCGGTTCGTCAGCCTGGGCAACAAGGCCGATGTGGACGAGGTCGCCCTGCTGCGGGCCTGGAATGATGACCCGCATAGCAAGGTTATTCTGGCCTACCTGGAGGGAATTAACAACGGGCCGGGGTTTATCGCGGCTGCCCGTCAGGTCACCAAGAATACGCCCGTCGTTGCGATTAAGAGTGGCGCAACCGCCGCCGGTACCAAGGCCGTCTCCTCGCACACCGGCTCGCTCACCGGGAGCGAGAGCGCTTACGAAGCCGCCTTCTCGCAGAGCGGAATTATTCGGGCGCGTTCGATGGAGGAGTTGTTCGACTGCGCGCTGGCGTTTGCCTACCAGCCGCCCATGCCGGGCAACCGGGTGGCGATTGTCACCAACGCCGGCGGTCCCGGCATTATCGCTACCGATGCTATCGAGCGTAGCGGTTGGGTCAAGATGGCCGAGTTTAACGCGGAGACGATCCAGCGCCTCCAGCGCGATCTGCCACCGACTGCCAATGTCTTTAACCCGGTTGATGTGATTGGCGATGCCCGCAGCGACCGCTACCGGGTGGCCATCGACGCAGTGCTGGATGATCCAAATGTCGATGCGGTGCTGGTGCTGCTGACGCCCCAGGCCCAGAGCGACCTGCCCGAAACGTCCGAGGTGATTATCGAGCTATCGGCCAAACATTCCAAGCCGGTCCTGACCAGTTTTATGGGTGCGTACAGCCTGGGTCCGGCGCTGGAACTGCTGAACCGGAACCGCATTCCCAACTACCCCTTCCCGGAGCGCGCGGTAACGGCGTTGATGGCGATGGCCCGCCACCGTGACTGGCAGCAGCAGCCGGCCGTTGAGTATGCCGAGTTTGAGGTTGACCGTGAACGGGTGCGCAAGCTCTTTGCCGAGATGCGCGCGGCTGACCGCGTCGAACTGGGCGAGATCGAAGCGCGCGAGGTGATGCAGGCCTATGGCATGCGGCTGCCGCAGAGCCGCCTGGCCCGCTCCCCGGACGAGGCCGCGCAAATTGCCACGGAACTGGGCTTCCCGGTGGTGATGAAGATCAGCAGCCCGGACATTCTGCACAAGAGCGACATTGGCGGCGTGCGGGTGGGGGTTGCCGACGCCACCAGCGTCCGCGATACCTACGAACTGATCGAGTATCGCGCCCGCAAGTACAGCCCCGATGCGCGCGTCTGGGGTATTCTGGTGCAGGAGATGGTGCGCAAAGGCCGCGAGTTGCTGGTCGGGGTCAGCCGCGATCCGCAGTTTGGCCCGCTGGTTGCCGTGGGAATGGGTGGGATCTATGTGGAAGTGCTGCGGGATGTGGCCTTCCGCCTTGCGCCGATCAGCAAGCAAGAAGTTGCCGCGCAGATTCGCTCGATCCGCACCTTCCCGCTGCTGCGGGGTGTGCGTGGTGAGCCGCCCGCCGATCTGGAGAGCATCGAGGAGGTCGTTTTGCGGGTCAGTCAACTGGTTACGGACTTCCCGGAAATTGTCGAGATGGATATCAATCCACTGGTTGTACATAACCGGGGCGAAGGTGCTATAGTGTTAGATGCACGCATTATTCTGCAAGCATAGGCTCCGTCACATATCGGCGCATGCGCCGGCATGCCTGACGGGATAGAAGCGAGGAGGCTTCATATGGCTACGCTCTATATTGCATCAACCGAGACATTTGTTGGAAAAAGCGCCGTCTGCCTGGGATTGCTCAACCGAATGCGCCGCGATGGTTTCGCCGTCGGCTATATGAAGCCCGTCAGCGTTTCGGTGGCGCATACTTCAACCGCAATCCTGGATGAAGATGCTGCATTTATTCGTAAGTCGCTCCAACTGGATACCCCCATCGAGCAGACCGCGCCCGTCCTGCTGACGCCGAGCGTAATCGAGTCGATTATGCAGGGGCAGTCGCCTTCGTTTGAGCGCAAACTCCAGGAAGCCTACCTGACGGTTTCGCGCGAAAAAGACATTGTTGTGCTGGAGGGCACCAACAACTGGGCCGAGGGCGCCCTGGTCGATCTGAGCGCGGACCAGGTCGCGGATATGCTGGAAGCGTCCGCGCTCCTGATCAGCCGCTACACCTCAACCCGGGCGATTGACACGATCCTGACGGTTCAGCGCTATGTGGGTGATCGCCTGATCGGTGTCCTGCTCAACCAGGTTGCCGAGCCACAACTGGACTTTATCCAGAAGCGCGTCGTGCCCTTCCTCGAGTCACGCGGCGTGCCGGTGATGGGGATTCTACCCCATGACCGCTTCCTGGCGAGCATCAGCGTCAGCGAACTGCATGAGCATCTGGGGGGGCAACTGATCGGCAACCCGGCATGGGTTGATCGCGTGGTTGACTCACTGATGATCGGCGCGATGGGGGCGGATGCGGGGCTCTCCTACTTCCGCCGGCGCACCAACAAGGCAGTGATCACGGGCGGTGATCGGGTGGATCTGCAACTGGTGGCGCTGGAAACCAGCACCAGCGTGCTGATCCTGACCGGCAATATCCGCCCCTCAACCCGCATTACGGACCTGGCCGAGGAGCGGCAGGTGCCAATCCTGGTCGTGCCGGATGATACGCTCTCGACGGTTGAGCGCGCCGAGGAACTATTCGGGCGTATTCGCTTCCACCAGGAGGTGAAGATGCAGCGCTTCAACGAGTTGATGGATGAGCACTTCGACTTTCCCCAGCTTTACCAGGCGCTGGGTGTGGCGAAAGGGTGACGGCATGGCGGAGGAAGCGGAACAGATCGGGCCGCTGGTCTTTGTCCCTGATCCCGAATACCCCTATCCGTTTGATGTCCCGCAACCGCCGCGCTTCTGGATGGAAGAGCAGACCGGCGCGCTGGCCGCGGCGGTTGAGATCTACCTGCGTGGTGAGCCGATTTCCCCGGCTCACCGCGACCTCCTGCGGCTCTACCTGCGGCAATACCTGGAGCGGGCGATCATCGCGGACAAAGATAGTCGCAAGCGGCTGCTGGCGCGCATCGACAAGCTGCGCACAACCGCCGATGTCGAGCGCTTCGCGGATGAACTGGCCGAGGTGGGGGTAGAGCCGTTTTAGGGCGTAGGGCGTAGTCCGTAATCCGTAATCCGTGAGCTGTGGTGGGCAACTGATCGAAAGGAGGGGCGTGATGGTGACAACTGATCTTCCGGAACTGGCGCTACGTTCGCAGGATGTCGGGTGGAACCGGGAGCGCTGGGAACGGCTGCCTGAGGACGGCAATCGCTATGAGGTGATTGACGGAGTGCTCTATATGACAACCGCGCCGAGTGCATTTCACCAGTGGATTATTCGGCAGATTGTTTTTACGCTTGCCCCGGTCATTGATCAGGCTGGTGTTGGTGTGACACTCTGGTCGCCGATTGGTCTGTTTATGCCGGGTTGCGACCCGGTACAGCCCGATATTATTGTCATTCGTACCGAGAATCTGAATATCATCCATGATCGGCGTATTGCCGGGATACCGGCGCTGCTGGTAGAGGTGCTCTCACCCTCCAATCCCACCCAGGACACTGAAACCAAGCGCAAGGCCTATGCCCGTGCGGGGGTGCCGGAATACTGGATCGTGCGGCCGGCCGGCCGGGATCTGCTTTTCTGCACCCAGCCTGATGCTGCTCTGAGGGATTATGCCGGCAGTGATTTGATTGCGCCCGACGACACGCTGGTTTCGCCAACGCTGCCGGTACGCACCCCGATTGCCCGGTTCTTCGCCGACGCGCCGGATACGACCTGGTAGGGAAGAGGGGAAGGGAGGACTGAGAACGGCACTGTTCATACAGAATATCATTGTCATGTCCTTTGTCTGCCTCACTACCTCATAGGGCCACACCGTTGCGCTAATGTGGCCCTTGCCGTCAGGACAACGTAATGCTGTCACTGTACTATCCCTCCGGCGGCACGCGCAGTTCAAAGTTATCGAAATCACAGACAACCCGGTCGAGCGTGTATGCCTGGACTGCCACATCCGCCCCGCCATCAGCAAATGCCGGATCATCCCACTCCTGCACCAGATGGTCATTGACAAACAGGCTGAAATGAGTGCCATTTACCAGAATTGCCATGCGGTTAACCGCATCTGTCGCTATTTCTGATGAATATTGCCAGGGAACCAGCGCGGTCCAGCCGGTATCATCTTCAACCTTGGCTAACGAAAACCGCTGCTCCTCGTCCCGCACACGGAAAATATGGAAGTTGGAATTATTGCGCGCGCCAACCATCAAACCACAGCTACTTGTGCGCATACCACTGACTTTGTGCGTATCCACCGCTGCATAGAAAGTATCTGGGGTATCAAAGAAGTTCCCACCACCCCAGGTAAATCCCCGCTCAGTTGCCGCTTCGATCACAAAGCGATACTGCCCATCTGCGATCACCCGGCTTACCTCACCATACTGATCACTCTCAGTACCAGTCGCCCAGTTACTTCCACCCGTATCAAACGTCTTGGAGATAACCGTTGTCCAGGTTTCGTCCGGCATGACTGCAGGAATGTTCGTGCGCAGAACGTCTGGTGGTGGCTGAACCGCAGTCGGTTGCAGTGGGAGGACAGCATCCGCATCTCTGGTATAGATCAATAGTGCCGCGATCATAACCACTACCATTACTCCCCCCGGAATAGCAAACCGCAGCCAGGGTAGTCGGCGTGTTGCTGGTTGTACCTCCGGCGGTTGTTCTTCTGCTGGGGCTTCCGGGCCTGATGCTACCGTAGCGGCTTGTTCTGCTTCGGAGCGTCGGTTTACTTCGTCGATCCAGGGCGCAAGGAGTTGCTGCTTTGCCGGGTCGTCGTGATAGGTCGTGAACAGCCGTTCCAGCGGTGGCTTGCGCGCCGACAATAGCAGATTATTCACCTCGCTGGCTTTCAGGCCAAGCCTGGCAGCAATCTTCAAGACATCTTCGCCACTGCGCGGAGTTCTTCCTTTGGCGAGCCAACCTACAATGGTCTGCTTGGGAATGCCCGACTGATTTTCTAACTGGTCCGGCCCCCAACCCATCTCTTCCATATGCTTGCGTAAGAGTTCGGCAAAGGTATTCTGCTCTTCCATAAGCCTTTCTCCAATAAGTCGTACGATACAGATACGGCTGAGATACGCTATGAACACTGGGTATACTACAGCATTTCAGCTATTGTATAACACAACAGTTACCAGACCGGCATGGTGCAGTTCATAGCATGGTGCCACCTGCATCGGGTAGAGAGGATCGCGCAATGACAACGGATGCTGACCGAGAGAATGAACATCTCGCTGATGAACTTACTCAACTGCTTCAATCCGCCTTGCAGCGCTGGCGGCGTAGTGCCACAGCCGACTATCTGGCCTTTCAACCAATTGTAGACCTGCGCCTGACCTGTGTTGAAAAACGAGCTACAGCACTGGTCACACGCGAAATGCCTCCTCGTCCGGTTAATGATGATGAGCGCCGACGGGCTGCCTGGCAACTTATTCGTGAAGCTGTGGTAACACTACGGCCCTCACTAGAAGAGGTGTCTGCCGAAACCCAGGCGGCTATGGAACGCCTGCCATGCGCGGCATGGCCGCCGGACCTGATTGTGCCGCGTGAGTGTCACCACTACCTGACACTCTTTCTGGCCTATGTGTTGAAGTCGCACCATAATAAACATCTGGCGGCATTGTTCAATCTGTCCGAGCGAAGTGTGGCAAAGATCCGCAACCAGGCGATTGCCATGATTGCCCGCTGCATTGTCCATTGGGAAAGTCATGCCAATGGATGCAGTTCAACGCAGTGCCGGGGGGGTTGAGTCATCATTGCTTATCGACTATGGTGAATAGCAAATTGATTATATGCACAGGCGTGGCTTGTTACCTCTGCCCTAAATTGATAATGGTACCGAGTCATATCCACAGGAGGCTGCTATGACCTGATCACTGAAATAGGACTATCCCTCTGAGATTGCCACCTGCGGGAACCGCAGATTGTCCGCGAAACATAGTAGTACAGCTTTCTAACGCACGCCAGGAGTATTCAATGAAGACATCACTTCGCCGCTGGCTCATTCTAGTCGTAGCCTTAATCTTCTGTTCGCTGTTCGTCTCTGCGTTACCAACACAGGCTGCCGAGATATCATTTGTGCGGTTCAAGTGGGATCCCAACTATAGCGGTGGCAGTATTCTGGCTGAACGCTGCATCAATGCAAAGTATCACTGGCTGACTGCTGAGGAGATCTCGCCTAATCCACGCCGTCTAGGTTCATGGAAATATAACCGTATCAACGGTTGTACCAGTCATTACCCGGTGACAAATGTCCGGGTGGGAGATGTCGTTGAGATCGGTATTGGTGCAAGCGACAAAGACCCGGGTAGTAATCTGTTTGGCGCGGTTGGTACAAAGTTCTACAGAGTGACTCGCACAAGCAGCGGTATTACACATGAGTTTGTTCGTGAGATTAAACCGCCCTCCACCCCAACGCCCGTAACCCCGACGCCAGTGACGCCAACGCC
>DAOTVB010000235.1:0-45937 GCA_034436755.1 Chloroflexaceae bacterium
ATGCGGGCAATGCCCTCCGGGATGGCCTCATCCAGATGGTCATACTCAGAAATGCGCAGCACCGCGATAATATCATAATCGCCCGTAACCGAGTAGACCTCGGCTACGTTCGGCAGATCGGCAATCGCCTGGGCCACCTCCGAGATGCGGGCAGGCTCCGTCGTAATCAGGACAAATGTGGTAAACATACGAATGGCTCCTCCTTGAGCAGGGATAATTCACACGAGTTATGCGTTACGCGGTCACGAACTCGGAAGGATTTTTCGTCTCCAGCAGGGCGGTACCAGAAAGCCTTTTTGCCAAAAAGATTGGAATTGGATCAAGGTTTTCGCCGAACGCGGGATCGTGTAACACATGTCAGCACCAGCAGTTTCGCGCATTTCGCGCATTTCGCGTTGTTTGTGGTCCAGATCACACCGCGTAAATCCTGTTATTTTAGTATAACATGCCACCCATCAGAATGGCTCCGGTGGGCGGATGCGCCAGATTAGCGGCCCCAACCAGATCATCGCCGTGTTCCAGAGCACCACGCCGCCCATCGCCAGCACTACTAACCGTCCCACGCGCCCGCAGCGCCACAGCAGTTGTGCCGCCACGGCTGCTCCCACCGCCACCGCCCACGCCGAGAACATAAGCCAGCGCGTGCTCTGGGTTGAGAGCGTGATAAAGGGCAGCAGGGCAAACAGCGCGCTGACCAGGAAGCTGCCCGCCATCAGTGCTACCAGCAGCAGTGCCGGCCGTCCCCAGCGCGCCAGCAGCAGCATCCCCAGCGGCGCCAGCAGCAGCGGAAAAAAGCCAAAGTGTGTGATCAGCCCGCGGTACCAGAGCACTTCCCAGAGATGGCCGCGCTCGGCCGGTACCCGCTCCGCCAGGCCGGTCAGCCCGCCGGTTGCGACCTCCTGCGCCTGACGTAGAAATAGCGGCAGGTAGGCGCTGTAGAAAACCAGTAGTGCAGCCAGCCCGGCCCCCACCGCCGCCAGGAGCAGCGGCCAGTGCATACGCCCGGCCCAGCCTGCGCCCCGCCCCATCCCCACCCAGAGGATAATTAACAGCAGTCCCAATAGCAGCCCAACGTTGATAAAGAACCCGAAATGTCCCAGGAAAACCCCGGTCATCAGTATGCCGAGAATGAGGGTCTGCCGTCGGTTGCCCGTCGTTTCCGATTCACCATTCAACATATAATGCAAGCCAATTGGCACCATGGCGGTAATGAGCAGCAGCGCGGAGAACTGCGCATAAATGTGGGTGCTGAATGACCACCAGTTAGTCATAAACCCGGCAGCGGTAAAGACGTAGAGCGCCGCCGCCAGCAGTCCGGTTCGGCTATAAAAGTCTTGCGATGGTATAACCGTAGCACCGGTTTGCGCCCGTGCGTGCCACTCCTGAACGGCTTTTCCGGTCCAGGCGACCATGGCAAAGACCAGTGCTGCCCCCAGGCTATCGGCCAGGGTTGTGCTCAATTGCAGCATGTCCGGTGTTGTAATGCCGGGCAGGATTAGCGGTGCCAGCGTCAGGTAGGGGCCGGGCGGATAGGGAAAGTCAATCCCGCGATTGCGCGACAGGAGGTACACCGTTCCCAGCATGGTTTCGTAAAAGCGGTTGGTGTGAAAGCCAATATCGCCATGCATCGACCGGGGGTAGAGCCGTCCGCCGTAGCGCAGCCCGAAGGCGACGACGATGATCAGCAGCAGCCAGCCCAGCGTCCGCGCATCGAGCGGCACCGCAAAACGCACGGCCAGCGCCGGCAGGATCACCCGCAGCGCCAGCACCAGCAGATAACAGAGCGCCAGCGTCACCAGCGCCGGTTGTGCCCCAAATCCCCAGCGCGGCAGATCCAGCAGGGCCGCCGACACGACCAGGATTATTCCCCCGGCGAAGAACCATGTGGCCCACCAGCGTGCGTATGGCAGCGGTCCCAGTGCCCGCAGCAGCGTCACCCAGAAGAAGAGTGCTCCCAGTAGCCAGGCTCCCAGCGCGCTCCAGTCGGGCGCGGCCAGTCCCGCTCCCGGTGCCGCCGTCACGCTGATGCGGTCCAGTGGTGTTCCCAGCCGGCGCGGATCGCCCGGTGGCGTGTAGGTTTCAGTACGTAGCGTCAGGTGCAGCGTTCCGTCGGATAGCACCTGCGCCGGCACCAGCAGTCGGTAATACGCTCCCTCCGGGCGCACGGGTAGATCCGCCAGATGTACGCCGTTGCTCCAGACCGCGGTCTGCTGCGGGCCATTGGCGACCATCTCCGCGTTGACTGGGAAGAAGTGCAGTTGCACCAGCATGGCGCGTTGTCCCAAACCGGGCAGCGTGATCGTTGCGCCGTCCTGAGTCCAGCGGAAAGAGCCGTGGACATCGCTCTCGGCGGTGTTAAACCCCTGCAGATGGGGCAGGTCGCTCTGGTAGCCCTCTTCTTTGCCGACGTTAATGGTGTAGCTGAAGGGCAGTTGGGGGATCAGCAGCAGCGCCAGGAGCAGTAGCCCCAGCAGCAGGTGCAACGCCGGGACACACAACGCCGCCACCCACGCCTGAACTTCCCCCCGCAGCCGCTGGATCACCCACTCGACAGGCTGTTCTGTCGGCATTCGCCTATGTTGCTCGTCTGTTCGCATAGCGTCAGATATTATAACGTAAGGATAGGGAATAGGGAACAGGGGACAGGGGACAGGGAACAGGGGACAGGGGACAGGGGACACGAGTTACGCGGTTGTTGACCCGACAGGAGATTCCGCCTCCGGCAGGGCGGAAGAACCCATCTTTATTCACAAAAAATTTGCATATAGTGCAAATTTTTTGTGAATAAAGATCAAAATGTACCATGCTGCCGCAGGCGAATCGGGCGTTCACCTGGGCAAATTTCAGTTTGTGTACCCACCGCGTAACTCGTGACAGGGGACAGGCGACAGGGTGTAAAGCCCTGACTCCTATCACACTGAAACCTCCCAAACCGGGCCAACGTAGATTATAATGAAGCGCAGTTTGCTCCATGATTTCAGGTGGCCGACATCCTGGAGCTTCTTTCAGGCATGGGTATGCATGGCAAGTGTAACAATACTACCCACTGATTCGGAGGGTGAGAGCAATTTATGGCCGAAATCACCCATATTATCTGTCCCGATCCCGAGTGCCAGCGTGAAATTCCGCCTACGGCGAAGTTCTGTCCTTACTGTCGTCACGATGTGATTCTCAACAACCATATGCCCAGCGATGATCGGCGCTATCGCATTACGCGGATCATCAAGCGGGGTGGTCAGGGAGCCGTCTACGAGGGAGTTGACCAGGATGGGCGGGTCTATGCCATCAAGGAGATGCTGGACTACTTTATCGATCCCCAGGAGCGGCAGGAGGCGATCAACCGCTTTAATGCCGAGGCGAACCTGCTGCAAAAGCTCGCTCACCCGCGGATCCCGCGCGTCTACAGCCATTTTACCGATGAGGGACAGCACTACCTGACGATGGATTTTGTCCGGGGCGAAGACCTGGAGGAGATTATCCAGCGCCAGGGAGCCCTGCCGGAGGCGCAGGTGCTGGAGTGGGCCGACCAGATCTGCGATGTGCTGAACTACCTGCACACAAAGGGCATGGTCTACCGCGATATGAAGCCCTCCAACGTTATGATTGATGCGGCGGACGGCAAGGTCAAACTGGTGGACTTTGGCATTGCCAAGATCCTCAAGCCGTCGGAAAAGGGCGGTACACAGATCGGCACACCCGGCTATGCTCCGCCGGAGCAGTATCAGGGGCGCGCTACACCGGCCTCCGATATCTATGCACTGAGGGCCACGCTCCACCATGCTCTGACCGGGTGCGATCCAACCGAGCAGCCGCCCTTCTCCTTCCAACCCGCGCGCAATGTCAATGTGCAGGTCTCGCGCCGTACCAGCGATGCCCTGGAGCAGGCGCTGAAAATGCGTCCCGATGAGCGCTTTGGCTCGGTCGCCGAGTTTCGCGCGATGCTGCGGCCGCTTCCCGGAGCGCCGGCCCATGTACGGGTTGCATCCGGCCGCACGATTGCGCTGCCCGGCGCTGCGCGCACACAGGCACCGGCATCTGCACCGGCAGTCAGCGGGAGCAGCGCGGGGCAATCGGCGGGAAGTGGCAGTGGCACACCACCACGGGCCAATCCGCTGGTGCCGGCCGCCCCTCAGCCCGTACCACCAGCCCCCCCGCCACCACCAGTGAACGCTCCCCGGACGCAGCCGGTTCCAGTACCGCCGGCACCCCCGGCTCCCCCGGCAGCGCGGCGGCAGCGCCGCAACCGGCTCGGCGGCTGTATTCTCTGGGCAGTTCTGGCACTGGTTGGCGTTGCGCTGGTCGTCTCGATGTTGTCCCTGGGCGGGCTCGGTCAGTATCTGCCCGATTTGCCGCCGGGTGAACCGGATACACCACAGGTCGAACTGGGGCCGCAGCGCGCATTCAGCCAGGAGTTGACCGTAACCGTTCCCACCGGCGCAGATGATGCTACCATCCGTGCGGCATTTGAGCAAGCCTATGAAGCGCGGTTAGCACAGGATCATCCTGGCGCGGTGATCAACCAGAATGTGGGACTGACCTATGTCGGCGACCCGCCCCAGGCGATCGGGCAGGAGAACGGTTCGGTTCAATACCAGGCGACGATGCAGGGCTTTGTGCAACTGCCTCAGGGACCGTAGCCGTGGAGCACAGTGGAAGCGTGCTCTCCGGCGACCTTTCGGGGGATGTTCTCATATTGCGTGTGAATTGTTGTCGTGCTGAAACAGGAGGGGAGACCGGGAAAATGGATCGTCTTACGCAGCATATTCAGTTCATCATTGAGATCGACAAGCTCAAGCAGATCATCCGGCAGTCTTATCTTATGGATGCTACCCGTCATGAAAACTCTGCCGAGCATAGCTGGCATCTGGCGATGATGGCAATGCTCCTGGCCGAACATGCGAACGAACCAGTTGATCCATTCCGTGTGCTGAAGATGGTCGTGATCCACGATATTGTGGAGATCGATGCCGGGGACGTGGACTATTATGATAAAACGGCCGCGCAGAGCAAACCACAACGTGAACAGGCGGCGGCGGATCGGCTCTTTGGGATGCTGCCCGCAGACCAGGGCCGCGAACTGCGCGAACTCTGGGAGGAGTTTGAAGCCAAACAGACCGCCGAAGCCCGGTTTGCCACCGCCCTGGATCGGCTGATACCCCTGTTGCATAACTTCTATACCCAGGGTCGATCCTGGCACGAACGCCGAATCACCGGCGATCGGGTATTGTTGTTATGCGATGCTATTGCGCCCGGATCGATTGCGCTCAGCGAGTTGGCCCGGACGCTGATCAACGATGCGATGGGGCGGGGCTACCTGGCACCGCCCCCGGACGGCGAATAGATATATAGCAAACCTACATTGGTCGTAGTGCCGCCTTCAGGCGGTTGGAAGCGATTCCGCAGAACCAGTTCACAACCACTTTAGGATTGCTATACATTGCAGTTCCTCCCGGCAAAGAGGCACACCCGAACTGTCATTCAGGTTGTGCTTCTTTGTGTTTTTTACCAATTTTCTTTCGGTTCTTTTTGCAAAAAGATACCAGGATCGGGTATGATATTGTGCGTGTGCCGGATACAGGATATGAAAACATTGACAACCGTCCGGATCAAGGAGACAGTATCATGACTGACATGCTGGCAGGAAAAGTAGCGCTCGTCACTGGCGGTGCGTCCGGGATTGGACAGGCTGTTGCTCTGGCAATGGCGCAGGCCGGAGCAACCATTGTGCTGGCGGATGTGCAGGTTGACCTGGGAGAAGCTACCCGACAGCAGATCGAAACCAACGGGGGTAAGGCGACTTACGCGGTGAGGGTCTGGACCACGAACAACACGACATGAGCGAACACCGCAAAACGGCCAATGCTGCCATGGATCAGACGCTCCCGCATTTGGCGGGGGATATCGCCTCCGGCAGGGCAGAAGAGATCAGATCTTTTTCACAAAAATTCACGTTGTGGATTTTTTCTGTGAAAAAGAAAAGAGATTACCATGCTGCCGCAGGCGAATCAGGCTTTCATTGGGTGAAACGTCGGAGTCGCATGTCAACCGCGTAACTCCTGGCAATGATCATTAGAGGATAATGAGAAACTTGCCGAAGCTGCCGAAGATCGAGTATGCTTCGCGGGTAAGATCATCGTGCCGCTTGCCTGATTGGGTATGCCTTTCTGCACACCGATGATATGCATGCCGTTCCTATTTTATATGCCGTTGCCGTTTTCCTGAACACGGGAAAGCGGTTTTTCTTTGTTCCGGTTCTCAACTCATCTTTCACTCGTCCACGAGGGAGGTTCGTATGCACGCACAACGACAGTTGTTCTGGTCAAATCTACAGCGACATCTCAGCTTTGGTAGTCTCTGGCGTGTTACTATCTGGTCATTCACGATTGCATTGGGAGCAACAATTGCCGCACTGGGTTATAGTCTCTTCCAGGTGCCTTTCAACATTGCTGCCGGTGGCCTGATGGGTATTGGCATTATTGTTAACTACTTCACTGGATTTCCAGTGGGAACACTCTACTTTGTTTTAAATTTGCCACTCTTGATCATCGGCTTTCTCTACCTGGGCCGCTGGCGCTTCCTGCTCTCGACATTGCTGGCCGTCGTCGTCTTCTCAATAACCGCCGATCTCTTCACTTTCCATCTGCCGAAAGTCCTTGAGGAGTTTCCAATCACGAATGATATGTTGTTGAGTGCTGTCTATGCGGGCATGATCGGGGGGATCGGGAATGGAATGGTGTATCGCGCCAGTGGCACGCTCGGCGGTACCGCTGTGGTGGGACGGATTATTCAGCGTCATACGGGGTTTCCCCTCAGCCAGATCTTTCTCTACACGGATACCACAATTATCGTTGCCGCCGGCATTGTCTTTGGGTGGGAGTTAGCCCTGCATGCAATGTTGACCCTTTTTCTGGGGGGATTAGCCAGCGACTTTACGCTCGAAGGACCGAGCGCCGTGCGTACTGCAACAATCATAACGGATCAGCCGTTGGAGTTGACCCAGGCGCTTATGATAAACATGCATCGGGGCGTCAGTCAATGGCCGATTACCGGCGGGTATACCGGGAATACCCATTTTATGCTGATGTGTACGATCTATCGTTCGCAGGTTGGCGAGGTAAAGCAACTGGTCAACTCGATTGACCCCCACGCCTTTATCGTCATTGGCACTGCACAGCAGGCAATGGGGGCCAGCAAGGCATCCCTGCGCCGCTGATCTGCCGGCCGGATCAACAACCGACAGCCGCTCACTGAGCGGCTGTCGGTGCAAAAGCGGTCTATTCGTTGTGTATGCAGTTGCTGGTTACTGCACGGCTGCGGCCGGCTACTTCTGCTGCAGCAGATCAACCGTGAGCAGTTCATCGGGGTCAGGCAAGAAGGTGACACAGCGCTCTTCACCCAGTTCCCGCCCATCGTAGAACTCGACAATGTAGGCCAGATCGCTCCGATGTTCCTCGACCACGATAGGATATCCACGAACCGTTGCACACCAGTAGTTCTCCAGCGTACCATTCTTATACATTTCTGTATCTCCCTGATTGTGTGATATACCTGAAGAGACGCACCTATCATCTCAGGCTCTCTGTCTCGCCGAGTGGCATTGTTCGGCGCCGGCACGACTATTCGTACCAGGGGGAACTATATCATAAGCAACTAATTTCGTGAATAAGACTTTAGTCTGATCATGAGGTAGTACTTGCGGCGGTACTCTTCTATCCCGGAGTAACATAAGCAGAAGGCGGCAGCCATGCTGCCGCACTCCATATCGGGTGATTGTCAGGTTCCGGGGGTGTCTTCGATGTCTGTTGTGCCCAGCATCTCGTTGCAGGCCAGCACACCGGCGGCACTCTCCTCATTTGGAGCCAGTTCGTCAGAGCGTTGCAACGCTGTCCGCGCCGCGCTGTAGCGTCCGAGCATGTAGAGCGCCTTACCTTTGTTGAGTAAAAAAGCTGCTTCGACTATAGCGGGTGGTGCCGGCATGGTGAGGGCCTGCTCAAAGCAGTGCAGGGCCACTTCGATCTGCCCCAGTTCCAGCAGCAGCGCTCCTTTGCTATTCTGCGCGCCATAGTTATCGGGGTTGAGTTCAATTGCCCGGTCATAACTGGTAAGCGCCTCCTCAAAGCGGGCCACATCGGTCAGTGCCAGAGCCTGCCAGAGCCAGGCGGCGCTATTCTGGTCATCAGCTTCGATGGCGCGTGCGAATGCATTGAGCGCCTCGTTGATGCGTTGCTGGCGCAGGAATATCTGGCCTTCGTCGGTAATCTTTTGGCTGCGGTGCTGGGGTGACAGGGTGGCGCTTTCGTCGGGTGCCAGTTCCTGCTTATTCAGAAGTTGCGCTATCTGTGTCTCTGTGCGTGCGATCAGATCGCCCAGTTGGGTTGCGGTGGCACTGCTGTCCGGATCCGTCTCAAACTGCAGGGCGCGCCGACAGGCAAAGAGACCGGCTTCCAGGTCAATATACGTGTTCAGGATACGTGCGGAGCCGGCAACCCAGACAGCAAAGGTAAAAATCATGCGGCGGGCCACGGCCTCATCACCCGCAGAACTCTCACCTGCCCGCTGATAGGCCAGGATCGCTTTCTCAACATAGGTCTGGTTCAGGTGGGTGCCGTCGAAGGCCAGGCGCGCACAGAGATCACCCAGGGCAAAATAGTTGTTTGCGCGCTGCGGGTGGCGCTGGCGGGCCAGACGACCGAGTGCCCGGACGTCCGACTGCATATCGTTGGCAAAGGGGTCAATCGCATTGCCAACCTCATTCAGGGTTGCCAGAAGTTGCTGCCAGAGATTGCGCGGCTCAATGCTGGGGGCCGGGGTAGCCGGGCGGCCACTCTGCGGAACCGGCGGCAGCGACGCGTCGTCCGGTATGCTGCTCATAAGGCGCTCCATTGATGGCACATGCTTCTGATCATTTATGCCCGTACCAGGTAGGATATGACAATCTTACCATTTACCTGACCAGACATGGGTGGACGTTTCTAACAGTTCCATGACAAAGGCGTTTTCCAGGCCGGTTATGTCATCGTCTGTGTAACATATGCTACTGAAAAGCTTTCCATGATCTGCTATAATAGCACAACCATAACGAAAATTAAACTATTTTGAGACGCCTGTCCGGGTGGGCAACCCGGCCGGGTTGGTCAGACGCGCGGCTATGGCGGGGGGAACGCCAGCACTGCAGGAAGCGGTCTCTAGCGGATGATCAGCGGGAGCAGTCCGGGTCACGCCGCTCCCGGGAACAATCATGCTGCGACGAACGTCCCATCAGAGACGGGATAGGCCGGCCCCAACCTGAGCAATTTGTCACCTCAACCCGGTCAGCTACACTACGCTTTATAACATTGCCCCGGTATAGTGTCAGTAGCAACAAAGAAATTATAATAGTGTGGGAGAGACAGAAAGGGTTTATTTAAGTGAGTTACCAGATTCGTACATCCAGCGAACTTTTGCCGGCCTGCGCGTCATGTAAGCGTGTGTGTGATCATGCCGGTCATTGGCATGCGATTGACGATGGTATCCGTAGTTCGCTGGAAGGCAACTTTACGCATACTATCTGTCCCGAGTGTGCCCGGCAGCTCTACCCGGATGTGTATCCGCAAATGTATAGCAATGATGAAGATCAGGATACCCCGCACATGTCTTCACGGAGGTATCCTGGACATTACTACAACTGGTAGCTCGACGGCAACCCTGTAGGTACTCCCGCATACATATCATCACTCGATTAACCCGGCGTGGGGTTGCACTCAGGCCATTCCCCGGAATGCCTCCGGTTTGCTCCTGGTGCAGGATGCCAGGTGCTTCCCATGTCTCCGCGCGAAGTGCGACCGGCGGTACATATGCGGAAGGTACCGCCGCCTATGAAATGGGAGTTGTTTCGGCCCACTCGAGGTAGTGCTCCAGTGAACCATTAAAGTAGACATGCACGACCTGGTTGTAGGTGATGCGGTTGACCGCCTCCCAGACTTCTGCATCGTCGCTGCTATGCACCACCAGCATCCCCCGTTCTGGCGCAAACTCATCCTCACCCGGTGGTATGACAAACGCCAGCCACTCATTGGGGTAACGCTCTTCCACCTCAGCAATCAGTTCGACGCGCCCTTTCTCCTCCATCCCGGTGTAGGGACAGCCACAGTCGCAGTTAACGCCACACTCGCTGTGCGTGGACGAGCCACAGGTGGCATGTCCGCCATGCTCAGCCGATGTGAGCGGTATCATTACAGGCATAACTGTGTCCTTTGTAACATCAGAGTGTCGTATCGGCAGGAACGCATAAGTATAAGCGGGTATGGTACATGTTCCGCTCTCGGAGCGCAAAGTTGTGATATGCGTCACAGTGCGACTGGTACCGCTACACTGAACCTCTACCGGATCACCTC
Organism: Chloroflexaceae bacterium; assembly: GCA_034436755.1. GTDB lineage: Bacteria > Chloroflexota > Chloroflexia > Chloroflexales > Chloroflexaceae > CAKZQX01. Next base: position 10,374 of record DAOTVB010000235.1, read on the forward strand.
CCGCCCACCCATGTAGGGGCGCAGCACTTCGGGAATGACAATACTGCCATCAGCCTGCTGATAGTTCTCCATGATCGCAATCATGGTACGCGGCACCCCCAGCCCGGAGCCATTGAGCGTATGCAGGTGCTCGGGGCGTTCGCCCGCGGCCGGGCGGAAGCGCAGGTTGGCGCGCCGGGCCTGGAATGCCTCTACATTGCTGCACGAGCTGACCTCCAGCCACTCCGCCTGTCCCGGTGCCCAGAGTTCCAGGTCGTAGGTTTTGGCCGCCGCAAAGCCCATATCCCCCGTGCAGAGCAGTTTCGTGCGGAAGGGAATGCCAAGCGCCCGGCAGGTCGCCTCAGCGTCCGCGCGCATCTTTTCCAGCTCGTCATAGCTGGTAGCGGGATGCACAAACTTATACATTTCCACTTTGTCGAACTGGTGCCCGCGCTTGATGCCGCGCACATCGCGCCCGGCGCTCATCTGCTCCCGCCGAAAGCAGGGAGTGTAGGCACAGAGATGGAGCGGCAGTTGCCCCGCGTCAAGGATCTCATCCATGTAGAGATTGGTGATCGGCACTTCGGCGGTGGGAACGAGCCAGAAGCCGGCATCCTCATCACGGTAGAGGTTATCGCTAAATTTGGGGAGTTGCCCGGCCCCCCACATGCAATGCTCCTTGACAATGAAGGGCGGGTAGACCTCGCGGTAGCCCTGCTCAACATGCAGATCGAGCAGCCACTGGATCAGCGCGCGCTGCAGCTTTGCTCCCAGCCCTTGCAGCACATAGAAGCGCGATCCCGACAGCTTGACGCCGCGCTCAAAGTCAATAATGCCCAGTGCCTCACCCAGATCCCAGTGGGGCTGTGCCGGAAAGCCCAGGTCACGCGGCTCACCCTCCTGTGCGATAACGACGTTGGCCTCCTCGTCAGCGCCTTCCGGGACATCGGCATGCGGCAGGTTACGAATTTCCAGCATCAGCATGCGCTGGCGCTCTTCGACCTCGGCCACCTCGCGGTCCAATTCCGTAATACGGTCACCAACGACGCGCATCTCGGCAATCCGCGTATCGCGGGCGGCCGCGTCTTTCATCTTGCCGATCTCCTTCGAGACCGCGTTGCGCTCGGCCTTGAGCGACTCGACCTGTTGCAGCAGTGTGCGGCGCTGCTCATCGAGTGACAGAATGGTGTCGATCACGTCACCAGTAACCTCGGCCCGGGCCAGTTGCGCTTTCACAAATTCGGGTTGCTCGCGGATAAGTTTGATGTCGAGCATAAATTGACGGCTCCTTTCACAGCATGCAGAGAGAGCAGATATCTGTGGGTACTATTCTACACGCATTGGCGCGGATATGATACCAGAGCATGCCAATTATTGATAGGACTTACGCGGTCGGTTCCAAACCCGGCATGTGCCTGAATAAACGGCCCGACTCGTCTCCGGCAGGGTGGAAGATCCCATTCTTTTCCCAAACATGTTGCACGCAGTGCAACATGTTTGGGAAAAAGAGAAAACGTACCATGCTGCCGCAGGCGAATCTGACTTCCATCGGGTGAAATGTCCCGTCTGTTATTGCCCAATTCAGCAGAACGCGCGGGTCAGGTTGACCCGCGCACTGCACTCAAGCGAAGAACTGGGATATTCATCTTTTGCTGTGTACTCGCGGGAGCGCCACTACGCCTTCTGGCGCGCAGCGTATCGCCGGTTATGGGGACGCGGCTCGATCAGGTTGGGATGGGTCGCGCCATCCGCGCCGCCGGGGGTTTTTCCATTCCGGCGCTGGGAGAGGCTGAAGGGTGCTTCATTGAGTCCCTCTCCCTCTTCTGCATCCTGGTTCCCAAGAGTTGCCCGGATGCGCTCCCAGGTGCCATCTTTGCGCCAGGAGTCGTAGTAGTAGCGCACACTGTTGTAGTTGGGGAAATCTTTGGGGAGATAGCGCCACTGGCACCCGGTATGCTCCAGGTAGCAGAGGGCGTTCACGACCTGCCGCATGTTCAAACTACGCGGTTTGCCCGGTCCGGTTCCACTGCCGGTTTTTACCGGGATTAGTGGCTCGATCGCGGCCCATTGTTCATCCGTAACATCACTTGGATACCGTTGTTCCGTCTGTACGCCCACTATGGTCATGGAATACACCTCCTGAACGATGATACCTTTCTGGTGTCATCGCCTTGCAAGATGTATGCCACCATGCCCGCATTTTATAAACATCGGGTCTATGCTGAATTAAATTTCACGAATAGTTGATTTTGCGTATAAATCAGCCGCATCCTATGCAACGTTGCGGAACGGTTATACGTCGTAGTGCTGGTTATGATGGTCTCAATCACACGAGTTACGCGGTGGTTCATCACACCGGACGTTTCACCCGGTGAACGGCAGAATCGCCTGCGGTAGCATGGGACACGTTTTATCTTTTTCACCCTGCCGGAGGCGAATCGGGCCGGTTGTCCCAGCAGACGCCTGCCAGGTCAACGACCGCGTAAGTCGTGTCAATCACATTGCCGGCCTGATGCTGCTCTGCGGCATGCAGTATCTGCGTGATGGACGGCAATGCAGTGCGCCATACCCTGATCACGGTGCCATACGGCATGGCAATTTCAATCAATGTGTGGGGAAATGTAAGGTACAATAGAGGAGTGAGCAGCAGCGGCACCACGGGCGCATCGCGGTTGCGTCATCCAGAGTGAGCATCCCTCATTCTCAGGACGTACCCCGTGCGATACCTTCGGGTGATGACATGACCACTTTGCAAGGGTATACTACACTCAGCAACGATGATACGGTAATGATAGTGCAATGATATAGTGGTTTTATGGCTGGAGGGTTTATGTTCAATCGTCTGTTCAAACGTAATACGGACCAGACGAACGGGGGCTACCGCCATGGCAACACCCATCTGATCGAGCTACACAACGTGGTGAAGACCTATCAGAGTGCAGCGGGAACCTTTACTGCGCTCAAGGGCGTCGATCTCCGGGTCGATCGGGGGGAGTTTGTCGCCGTTATCGGGAAGTCCGGGAGCGGGAAGTCAACGTTGATCAATATGATCACCGGCATTGACCGCCCTTCCAGCGGTGAAGTGTATGTTGGCGATACGGCGGTTCACAAGCTCAATGAGGGCCAGATGGCTGTCTGGCGGGGGAAAGATCTGGGTATTATCTTCCAGTTCTTCCAACTGCTGCCGACGCTCTCGGTGATCGAGAATGTGATGCTGCCGATGGACTTCTGCAATATGTATACACCCCGCGAGCGCCGCGAACGCGCCATGTACCTGCTGGGTCAGGTAGATATGGTGGAGAATGCGCATAAACTGCCTTCCGCGATTTCCGGTGGGCAGCAGCAGCGCGTCGCTATCGCGCGCGCACTGGCGAATGATCCGCCCGTCCTGGTAGCCGACGAGCCGACAGGTAATCTTGACTCGAAAACAGCCGGTCAGGTGTTCAAACTCTTTGAGGATCTGGTGGCGCAGGGTAAGACCATCCTGATGGTGACGCACGATACTGACCTGGCGAAGCGGGCGACGCGCGCGATTATTGTCTCTGATGGCGAAGTTATTAACCAGTATGTGGTGCAGGCGCTCCCCGGTTTGACGGTAGACCAGTTGGCCTGGGTGACGCGTGAACTTGAGCCACGCCAGTTTCATCCCGGTGAGACGATCATCACGCAGGGTGAGATGGCGGATCGTTTTTATATCATTACCAGCGGTGAGGTGGAGATTGAGATCCACCATCCCGATGGGCAGGAAATTATCGTGGACCGGCTGGGCCAGGGGAAATACTTTGGCGAGATGGGCCTGGTGCGCAGCGGGGCGCGGACGGCAACCGTGCGGGCTGCGCCGGAAACGCAGGTTGAGGTTGCCACTTTGGACCGGGAAGATTTCAGCCGGTTGATGGCAACATCCGAGGAGACGAAGGCTGAGATGGGGCGGATAACGGATGAGCGGTTCCAAAGCATCGCAGCATTCAGTAACCAGCAGTCGTAGTTTATTGTCAATCTATCGGTCAAACGATCCGGTTACATGAGCATAATGCGGCGGGTATCGGCAGCGATACCTCGACGAAATAGATAGCCGCGAGGGGAAAGAGGTAGAGTGTATGCGCAAGTGGATTATCGGTCTGGTGGTGCTCGCCCTGATTGCCGGTGGTGTGTACATGGCGTTCGGGAGTGGCGGCGGGACGCTGGGTCTGGCTGAACCCACCCCAACCGCCGCTCCGTTGATTGACACGGTCGAAGCGGGTAACCGCGTAGTCGCCGATGCTGTCGTGCTGCCGATTGATGATGTCAACCTGACCTTTGAACTTGGCAATGTCCGCGTGGCGGAGATTATGGTCGAGGAGGGAGAGCAGGTCGCAGAAGGTGAGGCGCTGGCCCGGCTTGACACACGCGATCTGGATCTGCGGGTTTCGCAGGCGGAGGCGACGCTGGCGCAGGCCCAGGCCGACCTGGATAAGCTGCTGGAGGGGGCGACTGCCGAGGAAATTGCCGAGGCCGAGGCCCAGATTGCCCAGGCCCAGGGCCAACTGCGCGAGGTGCAGGGCTCGGTGACGGCGCAGGATGTTCAGTCGGCGCAGGCCGCGGTGCAGGAAGCCCGGGCCCGGTTGAATGAGGCCCGTGCCCGGTTGACGCGGCTCCAGGCCGGTCCGGAGACGACGCAGGTGGAGAGTGCCCGCGCCCGGGTGGATCAGGCGCGCGCCGCGTTGCAGGATACGCGCAACCGGCTGTCGGCGGCCAAGGTCAATGCCGAGTTGCAGATTGAACAGACGGCCAACGAACTACGTGACCAGCAGGCGGATTACAGCCGCATCTACTGGGACAATCGGGAGTTAGAGAATGAACTGGCGCGTGGCGGTGATGAGTTGCCCCAGGAGCGCAAGGACCAGGAAGAGGCAGCCCTGCGCGCGGTGGAGACGGCTGAGCAGGCGCTGGAACAGGCGAAGCTGAATTACGAAGAGGCCCAGCGCGCGGAAATCACCGGGATTGAGGATGCCGAAGCCCGTGTGCGTGAGGCGCAGTCCAATCTGGACGATGTGTTGAAGGGCTTTGACGTGGATGAGATCGAAAGCGCTCGCGCAGATGTAGCCCGCGCCGAGGCTGATATTGCCAGTGCCCAGGCCCAGTTGAGCAAACTTCAGGGTGAAGAGCGGGTTGGACGCGTCGCTGCGGCACAGGCGGGTGTGAACAATGCACAGGCGGGGCTCAGCCGACTGGTGGCCGACCCGACAGCGTCCGAGATTGCGCAGGCCGAAGCAGTTGTCTTACAACGTCAGGTGGCCCTGGATCAGGCTCAACTGGAGCGTGAGAAGGCGACCCTGTTCACGCCGCTGGCCGGCGAGATTGCGGAGACGAACCTGGAGATCGGCGAGATCCCCAGCGCAACCGAACCGGCAGTGGTTATCGGTGACTTCTCCGAATGGAAGATCGAAACCGACGACCTGACCGAGTTGAGCATCGTCAATGTTGAGCAGGGACAGGATGTTGAAATCACCTTTGATGCCATCCCTGACCTGACACTGCCGGGCACGGTCAAGCAGATCAAGCCGATTGGGAAGAATAAGCAGGGCGATATCACCTACACTGTGGTCATCGAGCCGCAGGAGTGGGACAGCCGGCTCCGCTGGAATATGACCGCCACGGTCTCGATTGAGTCCTCGGAAGAGGAGAGCAGCCAGGACACGCCGGAATTGTCCGAACAGGCCGAGAGTCAAAGCTAATCGCCGGTTGCAACTCCAACTGATAGCATACGTCCTCCCGCAGGCATAGGTCTGCGGGAGGTTTTTGTATCAACTGACACGACTTACGCGGTGGACGATCAAACTGAGCGTTTCACCAACCGTAAGCCCGATTCGCCTGCGGCAGCATGGTACGTTTTTTATCTTTTTCACAAAAATGTGGCTCTGTAAGCCACATTTTTGTGAAAAAGGATGTCCAGTTCCGCCCTGACGGAGGCGAAATGTCCTTCCGGGTTCGTGACCGTGTAACTCGTATCAACTGATCAGGGTGTAGCGCCAGTCGGTAGGTTGTCCGGCAGCATAGGGCATAAACCCGTGGAACTGGCGCGGGTCATCGCCAAACACCAGGGGCAGGAAGTAGCGATCCCCCGGCCAGAGGTTGCACTCCAGGATCTGCGATAACGGCACCCACTCCAGGGTACCTTCGGGATTCCGATCAAGCGGCGTGCCACTCCAGCGGGTGATGAGGAAGATAAAGCCCAGCCAGTTCTCGCCATGCTTCCCAAACCCCGTCCAGTTGATTGTTCCGCGCAATGTCAGGTCCAGCGCCTCGATGCCGGCTTCCTCGCGCAGTTCGCGGCGCATACCGCTCACAACATCCTCGTTGGTGTCGATTTTGCCGCCCAGTCCGTTGTGCTTGCCATAATGCAGGTCATCGGGGCGGGTGTTGCGATGGATCATCAACACTGAGCCGCCATCCGGCGAGAGGACATAGCCCAGGGTTGCAACAATTGGTGTGTACATGTCCGTAGTCCGTAGTCTGTAATCCGTAGTCGGTAATTCGTAGTCTTGTGGTTTGCCTGTTGGGTGTGACGAATTGTTCTGCATTATTATGGATGTGCTCCTGCCTGCATTCGGCGGCTCCAAGCCGCCGCTCCGCTGCGCGTGGGTTGGAGCGGCGGCTTGGAGCCGCCGGTTCTGCCAAAGATGCGTGGCGTTGTGCAAGAACATACGTCACACCCTTGCCTGTCGGTTGACAATATGTCCGGCGCATCTTACCATGAGTCTACTGATTCCCCAAGGATATGCGTGAGCGAGGTGTGGCAATGGTTCAGTCACCATTTCCAGGAATGGACCCATATCTTGAGGCACCGGGTTTGTGGCCTGATGCCCATACTCGTCTGATGGATATCTTCGCCGAACAACTTACACTACTGCTGGCCCCCAAATACATTGCTGAGTTGAATACACAAATTGTTATTGACGAGGTAACTGGTGACAATGGTGGCGGCAATGGCAGTGGGATCGTGCAGTCGCGCTCCGTCCTGCCGGATGTCACCGTGACCCGGTCCGCGAGTCCCGGTACTCCAACGCAGGAGGAGATTGCGATTGTCCCGGCTCCGCTCCGCCTGACCCTGCCAATGCCGATGCCGACCCGCCTGATCACCATCTATATTCGGCAGCGCGAGTCAATGCGACTGGTTACGGTGATTGAATTGCTCTCACCAGTGAACAAGCGCTATGGCGATGGTCGTCAGGACTATCTCAAGAAGCGTAACTCGTTTCTGCAGAGCAGTGTTCACCTGATCGAGATTGATCTGCTGCGCGAGGGACCACGTATGCCGTTTGGACAGACCGTACCTACCACCGATTATCTGGCAATCGTCAGTGCGGCGCAGGAGCGTCCCGAATGTGCTGCCTGGCCGATCAGCGTCCGCGAACGGCTGCCGGTGCTGCCGGTGCCGCTGCTCCCGCCCGACCCGGTGGTTCCGCTGGATATGGGGCAGGCGCTGCGTACGGCCTACCAGCGCGCACGCTACGATTTGCGCATCGACTATCGCGTTCCGGCGCAGCCACCACTGCCCCCGGACGATGCGGCGTGGGCCGCAACTCTCCTCCCCGAGCAGTAAGCGGTGTACTGTCCGCCGTCCGCTGATCACTCCCATTTTCCCGTCACGCCCGTCTCGCCACGCAGATATTCGGCAACGCGGCCGCGGCTGCCAACGTCGGTTGTCTCGATCAGTGCATGCAGGGGAACATAGCGCGCCTCGGCAATCTCCAGATTGCCTATGGGTTGGCGCAGGTCGGCCAGCGGTTTGCCGACGAATACGGCAATATGGTTGTTATAGCCCTGCGAAAAATTGTAAAAAATGCCGTGGAGCCGCTCAAGCTGTATCGGACATCCTGCCTCCTCCAGCACTTCCCGCCGGGCCGCAGCTTCCAGCGACTCGCGTGCCTTGACGCCGCCACCCGGTATGCTCCAGGGTTCGCTACCGCTGCGATGGCGTACCAGCAGGATCTCTTCGCCACGGATAACCAGGACACGCACGCCCATCTTGGTGGGGCGGGTAATGTACCAGAGAACAAACCGCGCTCCGATTGCCAGTTTGTAGAGAATGTCAAGGGTACGCTCACGGACGCTGACAATCTGTTTTTTTTCAGAAATATTCGTCTGCATTCAGTCTACAATCCTTTGCGCGATTCTTCCGGTCCGGGGCGGGGGGCTGCGGCACATGCCGGCAAAACCAGACCCACACAGGTGGTTTTAACGGATGGTGTGACAACGTTGGCGCACAAGATTCCCTGGCAGTATACCATATTCACTCTGCTTTTGACCTGAAGAAACTGTCAAATGAGCGCCGGCAGGCCGTCTCTTTTCAAACCGGCATCAGGATGCCTTTCTGATCCAATGGATCGATCCCGATGCCTTTATGTTATCATCAGACTGGTGAGCGTTTCCCAAGCAAAGGAGTTTTTCTCATGAGTATGACCAAGCGCGAGCGCCTGGCGGCCGCTATTGCCGGCGCGGAGGTAGACCGGGTGCCGGTGGCGCTCTGGCGGCATTTTCCGGTGGACGATACCAGCGCCGAGGAGTTGGCGCGCACGGCGGCCGCGTTTCAGCAGCAGTATGATTGGGATTTTATCAAGCTGACGCCGCTCAGTAACTACTCGGTGGCCGATTGGGGCGGCACGGTAGCCTACCACGGTCATCCTGAAGGCACCAGCGATTACATCACCCCGCCGCGTGTGACTACCCCGGAGGACTGGGAGCGCCTGGAGCTGCTGGATGTGCATGCCGGCATCATGGGCCAGCAACTGACCTCGGTGCGCCGTCTGCGGGAACTGGTCGGGCCGGAGGTTCCTATTATCGAGACTGTTTTTAATCCGCTATCGCAGGCACGCAAACTGGTGGGGAATGGGATGGAGTTGGTCCATCTGCGACGCTACCCGCAGCAACTGCAGGTTGCGCTGGAGCAGATCACCAGTACGACGACGGCATTTATTGCCGCGGTGCTGGAGGCCGGCGCGGACGGGATCTTCTATGCCACCCAGCATGCCCGCGCCGCGCTGGTCAGTCAGGAGGAGTATCGCGCCATGCTGCGTCCGTTTGATCTACGTATCCTGGAGGCGGCGCGGGAAGGGAGTTTCAACCTGCTGCATCTGCACGGGATGGATACCTACCTCGATCTGGTCAGCGATTATCCGGTTCACGCGCTCAACTGGCACGACCGTGACACGGGACCGTCGCTGGCTGCGGGCGCGCGCAGTTTCCCGGGCCTGGTGGTGGGTGGTCTGAGCCAGCGCGATATGGTGGAGGGCAACCCCGCCGGCATCCGTGAACTGGCACAACAGGCCGTTACCGAAACCGGCGGGCGGCGCGTCTGCCTCTCGACCGGCTGTGTGTTGCCTACGGTTGCGCCCTGGGGCAATATTCGCGCACTCCGGGCCGCCGCTGATGAGTACACGGTTTAGCATGTTGCGAGCAGTCGATCAACGAGTGCTTCCAGCGGGGTGAGATCGGGGGTATCGCCGGCGGCGAGTTGGGCCGCCAGCACATCCAGGTTGATCACGGCGGCCGTTTCGCCGTGATGCTCCTGCCCGAAGCCGCTCTGGATCAGGTGCAGCCGGTCGGCATGAAAACCGCTGCATTCCAGCAACTCGCGCAGGGCGGTGATCCGCCCCTGCTGCGTGGCCCAGGTGCGCACCGGCACCAGCACATGGTCGGCGAGTTTGAGCAGACGCACACTGTGATCGTTCAGGGCGTGGGGTGCGTCAATCACCAGCAGATCGTAGTAGTCGCGCAGACGCTGTACCACCCGAATGAGCAGGTCAGCGTTGATCAACGCGCCCTGAACAATGCTGGTGGGTGCGGGCAGCAGATGCAGGCCACTCGGATGGTGGGCCAGTTCCTCTTCCGGCCAGCGCAGTCGGGTGATCCGCTCGGCGATCTGATCAAGGGTGACGCCGGCCGGAACGCCCAGGAGTGCGGCCGCATTGCCAAACTGCAGATCGGCGTCGAGCAGGGCGACCCGCAGATCGCGCCGCCGCAGGAGCAGTGCCAGTCCACATGCCAGCGTAGTGCTCCCGTTGCCCCCACCCGGGCTGTAGACCGTAAAAATCCGCCCGCGTGATGAGATGATCACGGTGGGTGCCTGTGCTGTTGCCACCGGCGCAGTAGCGGTATCGTCCGGAGCGGAGACTTCATCGCTGTGAGGTAATTCCGGCGTGGTGGTTGTTCCGGTTGTGGACCAGCGTAACGCTTGCGCAAAAGCCCGTGCCCGGTCGAAGGTGGTCTTCAAACTGTCCAGGTTGGGCGGTTTGAGCAGAATATCGCGCACGCCGCTCTGGGCGGCCAGGCGCAACTTGTCCGTGTCAATCTGCGCCACCAGCAGAACCACACTGGTCATCGGTGCATAACTGCGTACCTGGACCGCGATATCAAACGCGCTACGCCCAAACTGGTCGGCATCGATCAGCGCGATGGTGTGGTGCTGCGCGGCTGCCTGCCGGATCGCATCGGCGCTATTCTCGGCCTGGTCTACATCGTGGAGATCGAGATGCCGGCGTAAGAAGGTTGCCAGCCGCACACCGGCATCAGCCGACTTGCTGACCAGCAGAATGCGTGGGGAAACCGGGCGCTCGGCGACGTGGCGTGCCGGGTGGGCATTATCGCAGGCCCGGATCAGCGCGGCGAGAAGCTGGTTACTATTCAGCGGGGGCAGCAGGATATCGCGCGCGCCAACCCGCAGCCAGTCCAGCAACCGGGCCGGGTCATGCTCGTTGGCAATGACCAGCAGACGGCTCTCCTGGAGCGTCAGGTGCAACAGGGACTGCGCGGCAGTAAGCGCGTCGGGGAGCGTCGCATCGAGGATAATCGCATCGGGCGTGTAAGCCAGTGCCAGCGACTGCACTTCGGTGACATCACCGGCATGCGCTACAACAGCGACAACCTGGCCGGCATCGGAATGGCCCTCCAGAAGGTCACGCAGGGTGGCGGAGTTGGTGGCAAGTAGAACCCGTAGCAACCGGAGATGCATCGTTGCCTCCATCACATAAGCAGTTGCCGCATGCGCAGGTAGGGCACGACTTTGCGCTCCAGGGGCCAGTTCGTCAGAATCTGCGCATAGGTTGCGCCCCGCCGCCCACAGGTTGCCGCAAGATGCTGTTGCCAGGCAGCAACCCGCCGCCGGTAGTGGGTGATGGCCTCGGTATCGAGCGTGATCTGCAGGCGCTGCCCGGTCTCGCTGTCTTCCAACTCCAGCGGTCCCTGCAGTTCCGGGCGCAGTTCATGCGGGTCAAGCAGATGCAGCACCAGCACCTGCCAGCGCGGTGGCGGCAGGGCGCGCAGACCTTCTTCCAGGCCGCCCGCCGAGAGCATATCGGAGCAGATCACCATCAGCCCGCCCCGCTGGTAGCGCGAGTATTGCCGCAGCACGCTACGCAGATCGGTTTGTTGCTGCAACGTGATCGTTTCGATGTAGCGCATCATTTCAATCATGCGCATCTTGCCCTGCGCCGGACCATAGGGAGCGGTCATTGTTGCCCCGAATGGCACAATCCGCAGCCGGTCATTGTGCGCCAGCGAGAGGTAGCCTAATGCCCCGGCCAGTTGCTGGGCCGTCCGCAGTTTGGGTGGCTGGCCCCAGCCCATGCTGTTTGAGGCATCCAGCAGCAGGTGGACTTCGATGTTCTGCTCAGTTTCGCCAACCTTGACCAGCACATGGCCCTGCCGGGCGTAGGCATTCCAGTCGATGTAGCGCATATCGTCGCCGCTGGTGTAGGGGCGGTGATCGCTAAAGATGCTGGTAGGGAGTTGCCGGCGGCTGGGATGCTCCCCGCCGGCCGGACGCCCACGCAGGGTGCGCTGCGCCTGGAGGCTCATTCGCTCCAGGCGACGCAGAAAGTTCTCGTCGAACAGCGGGTCGCTGCGCCGACTACTCCGCCGGTGAAAAATATTCTTGAACCACATCTCGTAAATCCGGTGGTATGCGCAGCGGGTCTTCCCCGGTCTGCACGGTGCGGTCATCGGGTTCGCCCGGGCCGGGCTGAAAGCTGCCAACACTCCCGCCGGAAACCGGTTCATCGGAGTTGCTGTCGGTAGGAGTGTCGCCCTCGCCTTCGCTTTCAAGCTCAAGCGGCACGCCGTCTACCCCCAGGCGCTCCGAAGGGCGTTGCTCGCCGGGCAGCGATGGTTCATTACCCACGCCGCCGCCCTGACCCTGATTCTGGCCCTGCTCCGACTGCCCCGACTGGCCCTGGCCCTGCTGGTTTTCCGGTCCAGGGGCACTCTGCTGACCCTGATCCTGGCCGGCGGCCCCCTCGCCCCCCAGTTGTTCCGCCAGACTCGCCAGATTTTCGAGGGCCCGCGCCGCGTTCTGCCCGCCCCGTTCGAGATCATCGGCATTCTGGCGCAGTTGCTCGGCCAGAACCGGACTGTCGTTCCTGACATCGTCGGCCGCTTCACGGAGCGATTCGGCCAGGTCGCTCCGCGTCGTCTGCGAGAGTTGGTTGGCCTGGTCGGCCAGTTCGCGCAGTTCCTGGGCGGCGGCGTCCGTATCACCCTGGTCAAGCGCATCAGCGGCCGCGCGCGTTGCGCTCTGGTCGCGCAGAGCATCGGCGAGGGCGGCCAGAGCTGCGGCCTGGCCGCCCTCACCCGCACCTTCTTCACTGCCTTCACTGCCGGCGTCCGTCTCTCCCGACCCGCTGTCGTCATTGCCGTCAGTCTGGGACTCGTCCTGCGATTCAAAGGGTTCGGGCGGGAACTCTTCCGGGGGTTCCGGTGGCACCAGATTGGGCAGCGGCGCGGCGGACGGCTGGAGATTGGGCAGACCCAGACCAACCATCAGCAGCAGACCCAGGCCCAGGATCAGCAACCCGGCCAGCGTCGTCAGGTCGGACCAGGGGAAGCGCTGATGTTTCGTGACATAGCGCTGGACCCGGTTCATCGTCTGCTGCGACTGAGCGAGCAGGTAAGCGGCAACACCGTCCCGCTGGCCCTGCGCATCTACTTCCAGGGCGGTGGCAAGCTGGTTATTCAGCCGGAAGCGCTGGTCCAGCCGTTGCGCGGCCTCATGGGGCGAGAGGGGCCGCCGCAGCAGCAGAAATGTGCCGAGAGCGATACAGCCCAGGATTAGCAGCACCAGCAGTTCGATCTGGATCGGCCAGCCAAACAGCAGATGCCCACCCAGGGCAATACACCAGACAGACAGGCCGAGCCAGGCGAAGCGTATCAGCATACGCATGCCGTGCCGTGCCCGGCGGTCGCCGGCAAGTTGCTTCAGTTGCAGGTGGAGCGGTTGGCGCATAGGTATAGTTACTCGTTATTAACACGACTTACGCGGTGCGGACTGTTCCAGTTCGCGTGACAGACCCGAAGGCTGGTTTCGCCGGTGGCAGCATGGTACTGTTTTAGCTTGTTCACAAAACATTTGTACGTTGTGCAAATGTTTTGTGAACAAGATCGGAGTCTTCCGCCCTGCCGGAGGCGAATTTTCCTTCCAGGCTCGTAACCGCGTAACTCGTGTTATTCATACATCGTCTATAGCGGTGCCGGACGGATATGGTTTATCGGTTTGGTAGATGATGTTGGATAGAATGCATATGCAGTATAGCTACGTCAGGAGGTTCCGTCAAACAGGGGACAGGGCGGCAGCCATGCTGCCGCCCTCCAACGTCACTTCTGCTAATGCACCAGTTCCGGGTGCTCTGACAGGGTACCGGCCAGGTAGGCGGCGACCGCCTCCTCGATCAACACAATCTTTGTGAGTACCGCCCGCACACCGGTCCGTTGGAGCTTCGCATGCATGCCCCGGCCCATCCCACGCGAGAGCACGATGTCGCAGTCGGCAATTAGTGTCGCCGCGTCGGTGTGGCTGTCGCTAACCGGCACGGCCGGTCGGGTTGTATCCGTCATCGTTACCATGTTGCTCTGTGGTGGCGCATGCTGTTCGTGCTGTTCGTGCTGTTCATGCTGTTCGTGCTGCTCGTGTCCATGATGTCCATGATGTCCATGATGTCCATGATGTCCATGGTCGCAGGCGGCTTTGTCACGGGTTTCACGCTCGACAATCACTCCGTCTTCAATGGTCATAACCAGATAGCTGGTTGCGCGCCCAAAGTGGGCGCTGATACTCCGACTGTCGTTAGTCACTGCGGCGATTTTCATGGTCTGGTGGTTCCTTTCATGCAGATTCTGTCTCCTGCTCCACCGCGCGGGTTTTGGCCCGGCGGCGTGCCCGGAATGGATAGGCAAACAGCACAATGCCGGATAGCATCAGCAGAAACATAATGAGTTGCCGGACACACCGGGCGGTGGCCCGGTGATAATGACAGCGATAAATGCCGGCACAAAGAGCAGTGCCGGCCAGCGGTGGGCTTTGCGGATACGACGAAGCATGGGTCCATTTCCCCTACTCTTATGGTTGTTCTGATACCGCAAAATGCACATGTTCGGGCGGAAAGTGATCGCAGGTGGGAGCAAACACCATCAGCATACGCGACTCAGTTGCACCGGCGTTATGCCAGCAGTGTGGTAACGTAGCTTCAAACAGCAGGCTATCACCGGGTGTCAACCTGAAGTCATGTTGCTGAACCGTGTAGCGGATATGCCCGGCCAGGCAGAGGACAAATTCGTGGCCGGTATGTGTAATCGGCGCAGCACCGCTGCCGGCGTTAGGGGCCAGGGTGACAAGAAACGGTTCAATCGGGCAATCAGGCAGGCGCGCTCCCAGGTCTTCCAGCGTGCCCTGGTCAAAGAGTACACATGGACGTTGGCAGGATCGGGTCAGGACGATGGGTTGTAGCTCCGGGTTGTGTTCAAAAAAGGCGGTGATAGGCACATCCAGCGAGGCTGCGAGTTGCTGCAACGTGCTGACGCTGGGAGAGGTTTTGCCATGTTCGATCAGGCTGAGGGTGTTCACGGCTAACCCGCTCTGTTCGGCCAGCGCGCGGATCGAAAGCCGGCGTGCTTCACGCAATGCACGTAGTGCGCCACCAACGTCCACTTCGCTACCGGCGGCGTATCCCGCTCCCATGGTGATAGCATCCATGTGCCGGCGTCGCCGGTGCCGGCATCCTGCGCGCCGCGACAGGTGTGACGGTGGGTAGTGTTCGTCCATGGTCTTCGCTAACTTCCTATCGGCAAAACGGTGCGATACACAATATTATAGTTGAAATGCGCAAGAAAGCAAATAAAGCACCCAATATTTTGTGGATCTTTCGACTCAAGCAGTTGCTCCGCAGGGAGGTGTGGTTTGATGAATTTGTCGAAAATAGTGTGGATATAGTGTGTGGGAGTATGCGTGTCGCCACATAACGGCCCGGATATTCTGGGATATGAACATCTCTGCGCAGAGCGCAGAGATGTTCGTGCCATCGCTCGACATGGATCCCGCAGATATGCCTATGTTGTCAGGGCATTGTGCCCCAGCTCGTCAGCAGTTCGCGTGTGAGCAACCCCAGTTGCACTTCATTGGGTGTACCGTTTAAATCGGGATGGCGCTCGAAGCGGGCGCGCTCAAAATATTGGACAACATAGGGCTGATTGGTCGTCGGGTTCAGCGTCTCGAACGCTTCGGTCAACGGGTAGCCGACCAGCGGCAGCCCGCCCTGTTCCTCCCACACCGCGCGGAACGGTGGGCAGAGACTATGCCCCGTCTGCGCAAAGTAGACGCACTCTTCGGGCGCACCCGGTACCCTGGGCAGAGTCTGCCAGTCCACCCCTTTGCGTTCCAGTGCGGTAGTCCCCAGGTGCCCAAGCTGAACCTCGTACGAACTTCCGCTAAACTCCGGGAAGTGCTCAAAGCGGGCACGCTCGAAATATTGGACCACGCGGGGGCGTCCGCTGCCAAACTCCGGCTCGATCAGTTCTTCGGTGAGCGGGTAGCCAAAGCGCGACAGGCCGCCGTTGGTGTACCAGTACTGGCGAAATGCGCCGCGCAGACTGTGGCCGGTGGCCGCAAAGTATTCGCCGCCCTCAGTCACCGGCGGATCATACTCGATATACATCGGTGCGCCGGTGGCATCAAGCCGGAAGGTGAGTTCGCCGTCGTCGGTGTAGAGAATGCGCTTGACCTGACCGTTCCAGCCGCGTACGATGGCCTGCCGGCAGTTGCAGTTCATCTGCAGATCGGGCGAAGAGTGCGTGGTGCGCCAGAGCACATCCACCCGCCGCCCGCTTCCCGCGAAGGCATACCAGTAGACATTCTCCTGCCCCGGCTTATACCCGTCGGCGCGAACATCTTGCAGGCCCAGCCCGCCGAGCATCTGCGTGAGCGTGCGGTAGGCAACGAAAGCGGGTTTGCGCAAGTCGCCCCGGTCGGGATCGAGCGGATAGGTACGCCTTAGCAGGCCATAGTGGAACTCGACTTCCCGATCATCATAGACCGGTCGTTCGTAAGGTGCGCCGGGTTGGGTATCATTGCGGAAGTCGTACCAGAAGATTTTCTCAATGCTGGGGTGGGCCAGCGCCAGAACATAGCCGCGTACCAGGAAGAAGGCCTGGGTATCGAGATCGACGCCGGGCCACTGGTTATTGGTTGACCAGCCCCACTCCGTGAGCCAGATCGGTTTTGAGCCATAGGTCCACAAGATCTCGTCCAGCCGGCGCATCTCATCGCGGAAGGTCACGGCCCAGTCCCGCCGCCAGGGGTTGCCTTCGGGCGCATCGGGGCGGTAGGGATGAATCGCAATAATATCGACCTCGTCCCATCCGCCATTCTGTGCCACGGCTTCCAGGTAGTCGAAATAGTCATAATTGTAGGGCGAGGGTGGTTCGCTCCAGATACTGGCGAGGCCCCCCATAACAATTTTGGCCTCCGGGTCGGCGGCCAGGGCTGCTGCGCGCCCAACCTCCAGGATGCGTACAAAGTCCCACACCTCGTAGAGCCCACTCTGATAGCCGGATTTTTCCAGGTTGGGTTCATTCCAGAGTTCCCAATATTTGATCCAGCCGCGCTCACGGCCATAGCGCGCAACAGTGACATAGACATAATCGCCCCAGTCTTCGATCCACTCATGCGGATGTGGGTTCTTGCCCTTAAACCAGGCGGGATTATAGTCGAGTAGCCCCAGGACATTGATACCGGCGGAAACCTGCGCTTCAATCGCCCGATCATAGTCATAGAAACCGCTGCCGTCACCATCCCAGTCGAACGGTCCATTCGGCACTTGTTGGACCTTGTCCCAGAAGATCTCCTCGCGCTGCCACTGCACCCCCGCCTCGCGCATCAGGGCAACTGCCTCGTCGATCTCATCGCTACGTACGCGATTGCCCAGCGCGGCAACGACCCCAAAGGGAGTACCTTTGTCGCGCCACGGCAGATCGCTGGCTATGGTTGGCGGCGTGGCCGGTGGGAGCATGGTGATAAGCAGAACCAGCAGAATCGCCATAAAAGGAGCAGCGTGGCGTACCCGTATGGTGGAATTTGACATAGCACACCTCTATCAGGTCAGGTATGATCGCGTTGGATTGTAGTCAACGCCGGATCTGAGTAAAGTTGTTCTTTTCGGTATAGTAGCATCAGGGCCGATGATCCATGGGCATGTGACGTTACAAATCACTGACATACGTTACACAGTGACTGTTCAAACCAGGCAAACCGGGCAATTGTATGAAGGGCTGTTTTCGCCTGCGGCAGCATGGTGCTTTTTGATCTTTTGCAAGCATTTTGACGCACAGCGCCAAAATGCTTGCAAAAGAATGTCCTGTTCCGCCCTGCCGGAAACGATATCCCCCGCCAAACGCGGGATCGCCTGATCCATGTCGGTATTGGGTAGTTTCGCGGTTTTCGCTCATGTCGTGTTGTTCGTGGTCCAAACTCCCACCGCGTAACGCGTGTTACTGACACGCGTTACGCGGTGCCGTCTATTTTAGTCTGTTGACCGCCTCAAAAGCCGGATTCGCCTGCGGCAGCGTGGCACGCTTTTTTTGTGAAAAAGATCTGGTCTCTTCCGCTCAACCGGAGGCTGATATACCTTCCGGGTTAGGGACCGCGTAACTCCTGTTACTGATAGACAGATATCGCATTTTCATTCTCCTGTAGGAGCAGGCTAAACACGACAATGCCGTAGCGCCACTGCGCAGCCAGGCGCAGTCCATGCGATTGTAGCAGATCGTTCAGATCGTCATCCGTCCAGAACATTAATCCTCCCAGTCCCAGAAATGTTTGTAGGGCACGACCGGCGTGGCTCCGGGCCTGTGCCAGACTCATAAGCACACACCGTCCCGTGGGAGCCAGCACGCGCCGTACTTCGTGCAGGCACCCGGTAACATCACCAATCTCGTTGAGCGAGCCACCGATTGGCACCCCGGCCACAGTGCCGTCGGCAAACGGCAGCGCCTGCGCTTTTGCCCGCACAAAGCTGATACGCTGCCGGGTGTGTTGCGCAAAGGTGCGCGCCTGCCGGAGCATCGGCAGTGAGTGATCTATTCCGATGACATGGCTCCGGTCAGGGGGCAGTTTACGGGTAAGTGCGCGGGCATACAGCCCATTGGAGCAACCCAGATCGACATACAGCCCGCCGCGTTCGGGGGCCATCAGTGCCGTCACCAGGGGCAGTTCCCGATCATAGGCAAAGGCTTCGCCCGAGAGCAGCGTGAGCGCATACCAGCGCCAGAGCCGTTCATACCCCCAGGCGGTAATCGGCAGATAGTTGGTCACCTGCGCCGGGCTATCCGGGAGAGTCCAGCTTGCCGGCAGATCGGCAATACCCCGGTCAATATCATAGCTTGCCGGGCAACGCGCGCAGTGCAGCTCTCCATGCGTAATCTCCCCATCGAGGGCCAGGCGCGCGCCTGCCGCGAGGGTCAGCGGTGCATCCAGACAGTTGGGACAGCGCAGATGAGCCAGGGCTTCGGGATACATGGGCGGTTAACAGTTTCTCAACAAATCAGGTTCTGCCTCTATGACGAAGGTGCGGTCATCGTGGTAACACGCGGGTGAGGTGCTGGTGTCACCACATTCGTCATATCAGTAAGTCCGGTATGCCGACGAACGCGAGCAAAGGTCAGGTCAGGTAAATAGGAACTGCATATACTCTTCCAGGTCTTCCTTCAGATCACTCGATGCCAGGAAGAGTTTATCACATTCAACCAGATTTAGAAAAATCTCGACCAGGTGTGCATCCCACTGCACGCCGCTGCCGGTCTGCAGGCGGCTTAGGGCCTCTTGCCGGTTCAGCGCCTGCCGATAGGGGCGATCAGTAGTCATGGCATCGAATGCATCAACAATGGCAATAATGCGTGCGCCGACTGGAATTTGCTCGCCCTGCAAACCACGCGGGTAGCCGCCGCCGTCCCAGCGTTCATGGTGCCCCAGGATAATCGGCTGGATCTCACTGGCAAAGCGCATCGGTGCAACGATCCGCGCCCCAAATTCGGGATGCTGTTTAATCTGCTCATACTCCGCGGGCGTAAGGCTGCCCGGTTTCCGCAGAATAGCATCATCAACGCCAATCTTGCCGATATCGTGCAGGATACCGCCATACCGCACCGCCCGGGCCGTTTTAGCCGAAAGGCCACTCGCCAGCGCCAGTTGCTCCCCATAGGAGGCAAGACGGCGCAGATGGCCCTCAGTATAGGCATCTTTGGTTTCCACTGCCAGCGCCAGCATAAAGATAACACTCTCGGTGCGCTCAAGCTGATCCGTCAGCCGCTTGAGCCGCAGTTGCGAGTGAATCCGCGCCTGAAGCAGACTCTGCTCAAAGGGTTTCGTTAAAAAGTCATCAGCACCGGCTTCCATCCCCCGTCGGCGATGCTCACGGTCATCGAGCCCGGTCAGCATTGTCACCGGAATAAGCGCCGTCCGCTCATCATCCTTGAGCCGCTTGCAGACGGTAAAACCATCAAGTTCGGGCATCATCACATCCAGCAGAATAAGATCAGGTTGCATGTCGGCAACCAGGCGCAACGCTTCCGGCCCGTTACTGGCTGTGGTCGGTTCAAATCCCTCACGCTGAAGGAACCGTACAAGCACATCGAGAATGAGTGGATCATCATCAACCACCAGTATTTTCGCGGCCACGCTCGCACCTTTCTTGATGAATGTTTTAACAATGGCACGTAGAGCATTAGGGTGAAAGCAGATCGATTAGGGGACTGGGTTGCCTGTAATATGTACGTCAAGGGTCTACGTTCGCCTGTTAGTATAGCATACGCCCATATTATCGAAAAGTGGCAGTTGCGCAACTTTCAATTTCTTTCAATTTTGGGAAAGATCAAGGAGGTGAAACCGGGGAGCGGCGCATGCCGGGTCGCGGTGGTGGGTGGTGACAAACTGTTCCATAGTGGTGGAGAAGGCCCGCACATCAAGGCCCATGTAGTGGTCGGGCAACGTCACCAGCCGGGCCTTGCTCTTGGCCCAGTTGAGCTGCATACCGCGCTGGTTGCCCTGTTGCCATTTGACCAGGGCGGCGGCCGCCTGAATAATGCCTTTGTAGAAGGTCGCCTCCATCCCGGACGTAGCCAGCCAGCAGGCTTCCCACTGCTCGTGCGCATGCCAGAAATGCCCGGCGTTAAACAGGCGTATCCCCTCGTGGTAAGCCGGTGGATAGTGCATAATAGAAAGCAGAAGCCACCCGGATGTTTGAAGATCACAGGTGGCTTATCATGGTATTGACCAGAAGAGCGTTAGTAGCTGCTGCATGTTGAGCAACCGCCACCACTGCTCTGCTCCTCGGCGTCGTTGCCCTCTTCTTCCGTGCGGAACGAGTGTCCACAACCACAGCCGGAAACGGCATTGGGGTTCTCGATCTTGAACCCGCCGCCCATCAGGTTATCGACATAGTCAACTGATGCACCTTGGAGATAGCGCGCGCTGACCGGGTCAACCAGAATACGCAGTTCACTGCTGGTGAAATCGTTATCGCCCTCGCGCACTTCATCATCAAACGTCATCCCATACTGCAACCCGGAGCAGCCACCGCCCGATACAAAGACGCGCAGGGCATAGCCCTCCAACTCACGCTCCCGCATCATGGAACTCAACCGCTCTGCGGCGAGTTGGGTAACTTCGAGCAATGGGGTCGTTGTTGTCTGGGTTTCCGCACTATGCTCGGCAACAGACATGCGTTTATCCTCCTCATAATTTATTCTTTGTACGCGTGTGTACAAGTATACCAGATGTAGTCAAGAA
The DNA here is from genome assembly GCA_034436755.1 of Chloroflexaceae bacterium. Taxonomy (GTDB): domain Bacteria; phylum Chloroflexota; class Chloroflexia; order Chloroflexales; family Chloroflexaceae; genus CAKZQX01. The sequence continues at coordinate 31,438 of DAOTVB010000235.1, forward strand.
TTGCTAGTCTTTTCTTTCAAAAGGGTGTAATGGGGATAGAGACCGGCGATTGGGGATTGGGGATTGGGGATTGGGGATTGGGGATTGGGGATTGGGGATTGGGAAGGTGCCGGTGCGGTTTGTAACCGCACGCCGGCCCCGTTCAGCCGTAGGGTGCATTTTATGCACCCTGTTCATGCATCAGTGCGGTTTGTAACCGCACGCCGGCCCCGTTCAGCCGTAGGGTGCATTTTATGCACCCTGTTCATGCATCCGCCGGTGCGGGTGCCGCCGTTCATTCGCCATCTCCCTGCCCAGCCGTAGGGTGCATTTTATGCACCGTGATCATGCATCAGTGCGGTTTGTAACCGCACGCCGGCCCCGTTCAGCCGTAGGGTGCATTTTATGCACCGTGTCATGCATCCGCCGGTGCGGGTGCCGCCGTTCATTCGCCATCTCCCTGCCCAGTGGCAAGTTCAGCCGTAGGGTGCATTTTATGCACCGTGATCATGCAGCCCCGTTCAGCCGTAGGGTGCATTTTATGCACCCTGTTCATGCATCCGCCGGAATGGGCACAGCGGCGGCACGTTTCTGTGTATCATCTCTTTGTCCTCGGTGTTCGCTGTGGCGATGACAACAAATCAGTATCAGGCAGCGAATATTGTGAAATTATTGTCAAGCGCCGGATTGTCCGGTAGAATAGACCATACCGCATGTGTGAAATGGAGACAATCATATGAAGGTTAGTCGATTTGCCGCGTATACCTGGGCGCTCCTGGCCTATAATCTGGTCGTTATTCTGTGGGGCGCATTTGTGCGGGCCACCGGCTCCGGGGCGGGGTGTGGGGCGCACTGGCCGACCTGCAATGGTGAGGTGATTCCGCGGGAGCCGCAGGTCGAGACACTGATCGAGTTTACCCATCGCCTGAGCAGCGGGCTGGTGCTGCTGCTGGTAATCGGGCTGGTGGTCTGGGCCTACCGCGCGTTTCCCAAAGGTGATCCGGTGCGTTGGGGCGCGCTGTTTTCGCTCTTCTTTACGATCACCGAGGCGCTGGTCGGGGCCGGGTTGGTGTTGTTTGAACTGGTGGCGGATAATGACTCGATGGCGCGTGCCTGGTCGATGGCGATCCATCTGGTCAACACCTTCCTGCTGCTGGGTGCAGTGACGCTGACGGCATGGTGGGCTTCCGGTGGGGCGCAGGTGCAGTTGCGCAATCAGGGGGCGGTTGGGCGGGTGCTGCTGGGTGGGTTCCTGGGCATGCTGCTGCTGGGCATCAGTGGCGCGATAACTGCCCTGGGCGATACGCTCTTCCCCGCCGGTTCGCTGGCCGAGGGTATCCGTCAGGATTTCTCGCCAACCGCGCATATCCTGATCCAACTGCGGATATGGCATCCGGTGATTGCCGTTGCCTTCGGGTTTTATCTCTTCTTTGGGGCGCGGTTTGTGGCGCAGCAGCGGCATACGGAGCTGACGCGCCGGTTTGCCTGGGGCGTGATGGCGCTCTTCGGCATTCAGTTGATCGCGGGGGTGGTCAACCTGGCCCTGCTGGCCCCGGTCTGGATGCAACTGGTGCATCTGCTGCTGGCCGATCTGGTCTGGATCACGCTGGTGCTGCTGAGTGCCGCAGCGCTGGCGCAACCGCTTCCACAGACAGGCCCGCTGGAGGTGGCGCGTCCGGGCACGGTGTCAAGTAGCGCCGATTGAGCGGGCGTTTGTCGCTTTGCATATCCCGCTTCCCGCTGTATCATTGTGGCATGTGTCGTTTAACCGATGTACGCGGTCGAAACCATTGAACAGCAGTGTCATGGTGAACGGAGTGAACCATCTTATTGATATCGCATTGCATCGCAGTGAGATGCTTCCTATTGTCAGCATGACATTGCTGTTCGTTGTGATACAACGCTGATTTCCCTCCATAGCGTACGTCCTATCATTTCTCCAGGAGAAATCATGATACAGCGGGTTGCAGATTTTACGACCTATTTTGCAGGTATTCGCCGTCGCAGCCTGCGCTTTTTTCAGACCCTGCCCCCCGATAAGATTGACTGGTCGCCGCAGGCGGGTGAGTTCACCTGCGGCGACATTATCCGCCACCTGGCCGCCGCCGAGCAGATGTTCGTCGGGGCGGTTGCCACCGGCCGCTGGTTCTACCCCGGACATGCGCGCGCTGCGCACTCCACACTGCCGGAAGCCCTGGCCGATCTGGAGGCGAGCCATGCAATCGCCACGGCCCTGCTCGCTGCCCTCGATGATGCAATGCTCACGCAGCCCTGCGCCACCCTGGAGGGACCAGCCGTGCCGGCCTGGCGCTTGCTGCTGGCGATGGTTGAGCATGAGATTCACCACCGCAGCCAGTTTGCGACCTACCTGACCCTGCTGGGCGTTACGCCGCCGCAGATCTACGGGCTGGGGGTTGAGGATGTGATCGCCCGCGCGACCGGGTAGGTGATCAGCACTAACATTTGTTTAATATGCCGTTAACGTTATTCTAATACATATTCCGTATACTTTCTTCCTGGAACGTACCTGTGCTTGCGTTCTCTGATGTTTCTTTATATCTATACGGAGACATTACGCCGTAGTATACGGCAGGAGGAGTGTATGCGAATTGCCCAGGTTGCTCCATTACACGAGAGTGTTCCACCGAAGCTCTATGGTGGCACGGAACGGGTGGTTTCGTGGCTTACGGAAGAACTGGTCCAGCGTGGCCACGAGGTGACGCTGTTTGCCAGTGGCGACTCCAGCACAAACGCGCGACTGGTGCCCTTCCGGGATCAGGCGCTGCGCCTCGATAAAAATGTGATCGACCCGATAGCACCCCACATGCTGATGGTCGAAAAAGTCTTTCAGATGGCCGACCATTTCGATATTATCCATGCCCATATTGACTACTATCCCTTCTCGCTGGCGCGGCGGTATTCCCATGTGCCGTTTGTCACCACGCTGCATGGCCGGCTGGATATTCTGGCGCTGCAGCCGCTATTCGAGGAGTTCTCCGATATTCCGGTAGTTTCGATTTCGCATGCTCAGCGCGATCCGCTACCCCAGGCGCACTGGGCCGGCAATGTCTACCATGGATTGCCGCTCGATCTGCATCAGTTTCAACCCGAAGGTGGCGACTACCTGGCCTTCCTGGGGCGCGTCTCGCCCGAAAAGGGGCTCGACACCGCGATTGCGATTGCCACCCGCGCGGGGATGCCGCTGAAGGTCTCCGTTAAGGTAGATCAGGCCGACCGGCAGTATTATGAGTCCTACCTGCGACCGCTGATCCGGGATAATCCCCAGGTTGAGCTGATTGGTGAGTTGAATGAGCATGAGAAGACCGAGTTTCTGGGCAAGGCCTACGCGGTGCTCTTCCCCATCCGCTGGCCGGAGCCGTTTGGTCTGGTAATGATTGAGTCCATGGCCTGCGGTACCCCGGTGATCGCCACGCGCTTCGGCTCGGTGCCGGAGGTGATGGAGCATGGCGCGAGTGGCTTTATTGTGGACAACATCGATGAGGCAGTGCAGGCGGTTGAGCAGGTTGCGACTCTTAGCCGGCGGCGCGTGCGCCAGGTGTTTGAAGAGCGTTTCACCGTGGCGCGGATGACCGAAAACTATGAGGCGCTCTATGATAAAGTGATTGGAGAAACGCTGTCCCGCAGAGCGTAGGCGTAATGCACCACACTCCATAATTCACAATCTGTAGGGGCGCAGCATGCTGCGTCCCTATGGTGGTTTTATACGAATTCGCTGGAGAAGTCGTATACGAGGGGTATTATGGCAACTGAAGATATCATTCGTGTTCAGGGTCAATACTACATCCGCGCAAGTGCCTCGCTGGCCGAAACGCGCTCGCATGTGCTCAAACATGGCGACTGTTTTGCCGTCTTTGACCGGCTGGGCAATATGCGCCCGCTGGGTATCCGCGACCATGGCCTGTTCCGGGATGGCACTCGCTTTCTCTCGCGGCTGGTGCTGGACCTGGAGGGCACCCAACTGCTGCTGCTCAGTTCGGAGGTGCGCGGTGATAAGGATATCCTGGCGGTGGATATGACCAATCCGGAGATGACTACTTCCGCCGGGCAGTTTATCGGGCAGGATACCATACATATTCTGCGTACGATTTTTCTGTGGGACAATGTCTACTATGAGCGGGTACGCGTGCGCAACTACGGGGCCGGGCCGGTCCGCCTGCCGATCACGTTGCGCTTCGAGGCCGACTTCGTTGATATTTTTGAAGTGCGGGGCATGACCCGTTCTGAGCGCGGGGAGTATCTGTCGTCCCGGATCGCGGGCGATACGGTGCTGCTGCGCTATCGTGGGCTGGATCAGATTGACCGGGAGACGCAGGTCCACGTAACGCCGACGCCCAGTGATCTGACCACTAACCATGCGGTCTGGTGGGTTGACCTGGAGCCCCAGGCGGAGCACGACATCTTTTTGACGGTCGCCTGCCACTACCCGCAGCAACCCGAACCGCTGTTGAGCTATGCGGAGGCGCTCCCGCAGGCCAAACTGTGGCAACAGCGCCTGCATGCCGGGGCCGCGCGGATCGAGAGTGCCAACACGCAGTTCAACGACTGGCTCAATGCCTCGCAGGATGACCTGCTGATGATGTTGACCGGGACGCCGCATGGGCTCTATCCCTATGCCGGGGTGCCCTGGTTCAGCACGGTCTTCGGGCGTGATGCGATTATCACCGCACTGGCGACGCTCTGGTGGTACCCCGATATTGCACGCGGCGTGCTGCGTTACCTGGCGGCATACCAGGCCACCACGGTGGATCCGGCCCACGATGCGAAACCGGGCAAGATCCTGCATGAGCAGCGTCGGGGCGAGATGGCGAACACGGGTGAGATTCCCTTTGGCTGCTACTACGGCAGTATCGACGCGACCCCGCTGTTTGTCGTGCTGGCAGGGCGCTTCTACCAGCGTACCGGTGACCGCCAGTTCCTCGAACAGCTCTGGCCGGCAGTGACGGCGGCGTTGCACTGGATTGACACCTACGGCGACCGTGATGGGGACGGGTTTGTCGAGTATGTCTGCGAGGCGCACCGGGGATTACGCAACCAGGGCTGGAAAGACTCGGACGACTCGATCTTCTACCAGGACGGCACCCTGGCTGAGCCGCCGCTGGCGTTGTGCGAGGTGCAGGGCTATGTCTACGAGGCGAAGGTGCTGGCGGCGCAGATGGCGGAGGTGCTGGGTCATAGCGAGCAGGCGCGGGCGCTGCGGCAGCAGGCCGACACGCTACGCGAACGCTTCCAGCAGGCCTTCTGGTGCGACGATCTGGGAACGTATGCGCTGGCGCTGGATGGTGACAAACAGCCCTGCCGGGTGCGCAGCTCCAACGCCGGGCACTGCCTCTTCTCCGGCCTGGCCGAGCCGCGTCACGCCGCGCAGATTGCCGCGCAGATGGTGCAGCCGGAGTTCTTCACCGGCTGGGGCATTCGCACCATCCCGGAGGGCGCGGGGCGCTACAATCCGATGTCCTACCACAACGGCTCGGTCTGGCCGCACGACAACGCGCTGATCGCGTATGGCCTGAGCCGCTATGGCTACAAAGCGGAGGCGGCGCAGGTGCTCTCCGGGCTGTTCGATGCCAGCCTGTTTATGGATCTGCGGCGGTTGCCCGAGCTCTTCTGTGGCTTTACCCGGCGGCAGCGCGAGGGGCCGACGCTCTACCCGGTGGCATGTCTGCCGCAGGCGTGGGCCTCGGCCAGTCTGTTCATGCTGCTCCAGGCCTGCCTGGGGCTGGAGATCGACGGCATCGCCGGGCGGGTGCGCCTGACCAACCCGCTGCTGCCGGCCTGGCTGCCCCGGCTGATAATCCATGGGCTGCAGGTGGGCGACGGCACGGTGGATATTGCGTTCTACCGGCATGAACACGATGTGGACATCAATGTGCTCCAGCGCGAGGGTGAGATTGAGGTGGTGGTGACGAAGTAGGTTGGGGGTGGCACGAACGAGGGGTAGGGCCGCTTGTGCGGCTGCCCCTGGTTTGTGTAATATGACCATTGCCACCCCGTGTATATCTCAAACCGTGCCAGAATATCTCGTGATAAAGTATGGGAAAGGAACCTGAAGAGTGGCATCACTGACAACAGTTGAGCAAATTCTGGCAGCCGCGCAGCATCTCTCAGTCGCTGACAAACTGTGGCTCATTGCGCGGTTGAACCTTGATCTGGAGCAAGCCACGAATGTAGCAACGCCGATTGCCGATGAAACAACGGGACAGCCGTTGATTACCGATGCTGCATCGGCAGCATCCCTGCTTGATGTTGCAGGAACATGGGCCGGCGACGATTTTGATGCCTGTTTGCAGATGGTCTATGCAACGCGACAACCAATAACAGAATGCACCTGCAATAACCCGGCATAGACCATTCACTCCCCTGGGGTAAACGTGTTGTTGGTGAGCAGTGCCAAACGATCCAGGGTTACGGCTATATCCCATTCACTCATGAAGAGCAAAACGTTAACCATTTCGTAGGCAATGCGGGGCAGCACATGATCAAGACTGACTCCCTCTGTTTCGGCGACCTCGCGTGCCAGTTCGACACACTCCTCACTCATGAGCGTGTGCCCAAGCAGTTGCCGGGCAAGTAATTTGCGCGTATCGTCAAGCGTGGTAAGATGACACGCTGAAGCCATGGCATGCTCCTTTGATGGTTGCGGTCGGGCTACGCGGCACGTAGCCGTGTAACCCGACGCGGTTTTAGATACCCGGTAGAGCGCTTCGTGTCGTTGCCGGCGTGCTGGAATGCGGTATCGGTGTACAACGACTCCAATGGTAGTATTTTGGCAGTATTATACTGCCATAATGATGTCGTTGTCAATACCGTCCTGGCGTTCCTGCATAGCGGCGTGTCAGAAGAGGATGGTGGGATGTGGCTGATGTACGCACAAACTTACGCATACCCGAGGAGTTATACGAGCAGATCAAGCACCTGGCGGCAAAAGAGTATCGTTCGATTAATGCGCAGATGATTGCGTTGCTGCAGGAGGCGCTGGAGAAACGGCAAGGCGAGCAACAACAGCCCGAGGACCAGCACGATTGATGCTTCTGCGGGAAGATCGATGGGATCGTTAGCGACATATCTGCAGGCAGCATTCGTGGAGCAGTGTCCTCCCGGCTGGACATGCCACACCGAGGCGCATCTGCTAGTGCGGGATCTGGAACAGGTGCTGGGCTACTCTTCGCGGGTCGATCTGCTTATGGAACGAACTGACGCGCCTCGTCGCCTCTGGATTGAGTTCGAGGTCAGCCGGGCTGATCCGGTTGCCAACCATGCCAAGTTTGCGGTAGCGCACCTGTTCCAGCCGCAACTCCAGACCGACACATTTGTCTCGATGGTCAGTCCCCACGTCGATATCGGGCGCAGTCATCTGGCGGCAAACACGATTGTCTTGTTGCGCCATCTGGGGATGAACGCTTTTCAGACTATTCTTTTTCCCCAGATGACCGCTACGGAGATTAAACGCCTCAACCGGATTAAAAAACCCGATCTGGCGCGTGAAGCGATCCCGGTGCAGCGTGAGATTGAGCGCGTGCTGACCATCACCGAGCCGGTTATCCAGACGGCGGAACATCAGATCCACTTCGTCGGCAATCTGCTGGAAGTGATGTTAAACCTGCGGCGCTGGAATGAGGAGATCGCCACGCCAGAAGGGGCGGCGGCGTGGGGCCGGCGAACGATCACCTACTTTGTTTTCGACCCCCGGTCGCGTCTCTTTGCTCCATCCAAGTTCTGTGCCTACCTCGTTATCACCCCGGTGATTGAACCGCATACGATCCGCCCGGTTACGCCGGCGCGTTCCGAGATGACGATTGCCAGGTACAACGCACTCGACGCATCTGAGCCGATTTTTGATGGACATCGCGCACACGCCCATCTACGCAAACATCTGGCAATGACCCGCCACGGAATAAGCGAAGTTGCCGATGAGGTTGCCCGCGCCTTTGAAGCCTGGTTCCAACGCCATGCCGGGAGTGTTGCGGTGCATCCGCAAGGACCGGTGTTTATGCTTCCGCCGGTATGGTTCAGGTGACTAATCCCCCGGCCTACTCATATTGTACTATGCTCACACACTGTTACACGGTTCTGGACAACTGGTGCCATCCTCACTCGTAATATTCTCGATACCTGGATATGTTATACTTACTTCTGATGGAGAATAGCTATTCGTAGCGGGATTAACTGCCAGGTTATTGTATGTCATGAGCCAGTTATTACTCCTTGCCTGCTCCCGGCGCAAACTTTCTGATCAAGATGTGCTCCCCGCCATTGAGCGCTATAACGGTCCCACGTTTCAAGTGGTGCGGCGCTTCCTACGTCAGCACCCGGCAGCACCACTCGATATCTGGATTCTGTCAGCACGCTATGGCTTGATTGCCCACAACCAGACCATCCCTAATTATGATCAGAAGATGACGGTCCGGCAGTCTGAGTATCTGCGACCCTTCGTCAGAGAGAGATTGACACAGCTTCTAACGATCAAACCATACGATGAGGTATGCGTTTGTATGGGCAAAACCTATCTCACGACGCTAGGGAAGTATGACCATTTCCTTCCTGAGCATAGCACGTATGTTCATATACAGGGCACGATTGGAAAAATGCTGGCCGACCTGCATAACTGGCTCTACAAAGAGGTAGACAGACACCATACTACGGTACAACGTGTCTCTCCTCAACCGGCTCCGACACGTATTCGAGGTATTGAGATTTCCTTGACAACAGAACAGGTCTTCGAACGGGCGCGCCAGGCGCTGGCTGCGGGTCGCGGTGATCCTAGGCGTTACCAGGTGTGGTACGTGGATCTGGATGGGCAGCGCGTTTCGGTGAAGTGGTTGGTGAGTCAGGTAACAGATTTATCTCCAGGTTCATTTCATTCAAATGAGGCCAGAATCTTGCTCAGAAAGCTTGGCATAGAAGTTTGTTCGGTACATTGAACTGTAACATATCGATTCGATAGGAGATCAGCATGAGTGATGACACCATCTCTATTGGTACCGTCATATCCGACCAGGACTCCCCAACATTTGAGATTGTTCGTATTAAGCTAAAGGCTGGACACGATATTCGACCTGGCACGCTGGTAAAAATCCCAGTAAACAGGGGTACCCAGAGTACACTCATCGCTCGCATCCGAAGTGCTTATGAACATAATCCGAATGAAGGCCCAGATTCGATCAATGTGCGCGACACACTTGGGATGTTGCCGAATTATCCGCAAGAAGGAGAAAGCACAACTATCTATCGTCTTGTGGAGGCTGATCTCGTCGAAGAAATAGTGGGCACAGAAATCCGATCACCACAAGTTTTGCCAAACTCAGGAGCTAACGTGTTTATCGCCGGTACTGATGAGATTGTGCAAACTTTAGGTCTGGTTCAAGACAAAGATAAGGGCTTGCACATCGGAGAAACAGTCAGTGGTACATCAACCAGCATTATCCTGAAGCGTGAAGCAATCCAACGCCATATGTTTATCGGTGGCACAACTGGTAGCGGTAAAAGCTACGCGATGGGTGTGATTGCCGAGGAACTTAATCGGCATAAAATACCTATTATTTTCATAGATACACAGGATGAATATTCATTATTAGTTAATGCATTAGGTGGTAACGAGGTTAAGCCTGGTGAGGATTTCACTATTCGTGTATCCTCCTTAACTGAGTCGGAATTGCTGGATCTACTTCCCGATGCGATGAAGCAGAGTCCTTTACAATGTGATATAGTCGCTAAGGCATTTGGTGAACTACAAACCAGTGCCAAGAATGACGATGTTCCCGATTTCACCCTGGATGATCTTCTCACCAAAATAGAAGAAGCAGCTCGAGAGCTTACTGCGAAAGAAGGAGACATACCGAGGGTCACTGATGCTACCAAGCGCCGAACCGGAACCCTTCGTAAGCACAGAATCTTCGGTAAGGGTGTAAATTGGTCTGAGCTAGTTTCTCCATGTCTGGCAATTAACTGCAAGCGACTGACAGCGGTTCAACTACAATCGGTAGCGACTGCTACTCTCCGTGAATTGCAAAATTTGCGGTTGAAAGGTGAAATTCCTCCCTATGTAGCAGTGATAGATGAAGCCCATCTCTTTGTTCCACAAGGGGAAGATAGCCCTTGCAAGCAAATTATCCGTGAAGGTGTCCGTATCGGAAGGCACCATGGTATCTGTATGGTGTTGCTTACACAGAGCCCAGTTGATATTGATAAGAGTGTCATTCGGCAGTGCAATACCAGATTGGTCTTTGCTCTTGAACCTGATCAACTGGACGCAATTCGCGGGGTCAAGTCCGATGCCTCGGATGAGATGCTTCGTGCTTTACCCAAAATGCCACGAGGAACCTGCTTGCTTTCCGGTACTTATGAAAGTGTTAAGCACACCATACCAGTAAGAATTCGGGAAAGATACACGAAAGACTCAGAAGGTGGAAAGACCCCTGATATCTTCCGAGAGATGCAAGATAAATGGCTTAACAGAACATAGCAAAGGAGTGATTGCAGTATGGCTCGCAGAAACAGAAAATCTTCCAGATCATCACATACTCCATATGTTCAGCTTGACTTCGAGTCCGTTCTGAACAATGCGCAGGTACTGAGCCGTGACGAAGTTGCTGCACAAACTGATCAGGAACGCAGTACTCAGGAATATGATCCGATCAACCAGACTGTCAGCTACATGCAAAGGTCAATACAACTCGAAGATTCCTGGCACACAATCATTCAGAAAGCTCGTGATGCTCTTCTCACGGTGGATGCCAGACAGATCTATATGGATTTTTTAAAAGATCTCAAACGTCAGGTAGAGCAAAACACACCCAGGTCTGCGCGACTGGCTGAGTTGATAGAACTGGTGGCAATCCGCGGGTTAGGAATGACCAGGCAGCATGTTCATATAAAGAAACCCGCAAAGGGTGGTACTCGTTGGCAAGTAACGCTGAATGAAGCAGCCGTTCAATCTCATCTTGACAGTCACATAGTCGGAAAACATTTTCTCAATCCGATTGAAATAGACGATGCTGTCTGGCAAAGTCGCATACCACTCATTGGGGCATCTGATGTCAGTCAACATCGTAGTGCTGTTCCTGTCCCTGCACGCTTTTTCAAGCGCAGTGTTCCGTTTGTGCTCAACAATGCAGCCGGAACAATGTTTAGGATGAAAGCAGGGGAACCATCATATGAGAACGTTTTTAATCCTAAACCGGATGAAACTCTACTACGATGGATGCTCATTGATCCGTCATATCAGGATGAACTAGACCCGGAAGATTATCAACGATGTATTGCCTCCGCTATGGATGTAGGGCAGTACAAGTTTGATCTCGAGTATTTACTGAAGGCAGATCTTTCACCACAGATAGTCTTTCGGGATGGGAGTATTTTTCCGCAAGACGCCTACCTGGATAACTTTGTTGCAGAAAGCAAACGTGGTGAGTTTACTCGTGAGGCGATTCGTGAACTCCTAAACTGTCTCCTATACGCCAGAGAGATGGGGTTGGTATACTGCGGTGTTTCGAAGAATGTTCAACTCAAAGTTTACAGCGCTATCATAGACTGGTACATTGAACGTCACATCGATAAAACCTGGGAGATTGGCAACTATACATTGAACGATGGTCAGGCAATGAGCTTACTGTTGTCGTCACCATCCTTTGTGGGAAATAATCTACAACATACTGTTTCAACATGCCTCATACGGCGCTCATATACTACGAGGGCAAATCTCAATGCTAGATCTGGTGTTGACCTGAACAATCTTCAGTCCTATTTCAGCCGCTATGAAGATCAGTATGAAATTAACATCAATCCATTTCGGCGGCTATGTGAGATAGCTCATGTCTATATGTTCTTCATCGGGCATTCCAAAACCCCACAGCAACAACTCCCTCGATATGAGTTCTTCTACAATGAGTCGCTTGGACCTGTACAAACTGTCGCTCAGAAAATCCTGGCATCCATTCAGTATTGTGGGTTAATGACAGATGAAGATCATTCGTTTATGGCTGACAATCCAGTTGTCTACTTACTTCCATCAGTTACCCGACAAGCACACCTTATTTCTAAGGATGTCGGCAAGTATATCGATACAGCGACCGGACAATGGATTATGGCACGTTATCAAAACCTTCTGCCAAAATAACGCTGATAAAGCATTCATGCTGAAATGATCAAAACGAAGTAAGTTGCAGAGTGTTGCCATTCTTATGCTACAATAGCCAGTATCGGCATTGTTTGCCAATCATCGGGTGCATTCCTCATTCGAGCAGAAGAAGAATCAGGTGCGACAAAACCGCAAGCCAGTGCTTGTTGTAGCAGGCTGGAGTCTTAAAAATGCCCGGCCGCGTGTTTGGGACGCGGCGTCGCCCTTCTATCTGCCCAATCTCCGTGCGATCATGGTTTCATACGCCGATTTCCATGCGATGCCGGCGCGACGGCGTAAGGCAATGGAAGAGGGCTTGCATGCCTGTCTGGGAGTACCTCAAGATGTTCAGATCTATCTGGACAATGGTGCTTTCTCTTTTTTATCGCGCACCGGATCAGTTCCGCAAGCAGATTATACCGAGTTTGTTCAGCAGGCTCAACCGAACTGGTGGCCGGTTCCCCAGGATTTTATTCCTGCGCCCAGGATGACGCCCCGCGAGAAATGGAATTGTTTTCAGCGCACGATGCGTGTCAATCGCGCCTATCAGCATGATGGTTTCGTGCCAATTATTCACATTAGCCCCTATCTGGCGCAGTATCTCACGCTCATCGAGCAGGATAATCCCCATGTGCTGCATACGAAGCCAGCGGTAGCGCTCGGCGGTATCGTTCCGAATCTTCTGCGCATGCCAAAGGCCATACCCTATCGTATGATACTGGAAAATCTACAGCGTGTTCGCCAAACGTTTGCTGATAAACACTTGCATGTGTTTGGGATCGGAGGAACGGCGACGTTACATCTCGCGGCCCTGCTCAAGATGGACTCCGTTGACTCAGGTGGATGGCGCAACCGGGCAGCGCGGGGAATTGTGCAGTTGCCGGGAAGCGGTGAGCGGAGTGTAGCCAACCTGGGGAATTGGCGGGGACGACAGCCGAGTGATGCTGAGTGGGAGCGATTACGCAACTGCGCGTGCCCTGCCTGTCAACAGTATGGCATTGATGGGCTTACGGCAAACCTGATTCATGGCTTCTGCTGTCGAGCGACCCATAATCTCTGGATTCTGCTCGAAGAGGCCCGGTTAGTTGAAGAACATCTGACTGCCGGGACGTACCCGAACTGGTACGGCGATCACCTCGACAACTCTATCTACAAACCGCTGATAGATCATCTGGTCGGAACTCAATCCCCCCCAAGCGGGTGAAACGAAATATCGCGGTCGTAGGTATCAATGCCCTCTTCGCGCTTGAGGAAGTTCACCACCGCGTAGGTCAGCGGCGTTGCCAGCGCCTCGTAGGCCACCTTGACCAGCCACTGGGTGACGATGGCGCTCAGCAGGCCGGCGGCGGGAATCGTGCCCAGAAAGGCGATGCTCACAAACAGCAGCGAGTCCAGCCCCTGCCCGACCACCGTTGAGCCAATCGTACGCGCCCAGAGCATGCGCCCCTGGGTCAGCACCTTCATCCGCGCCAGGACAACGGCATTCGCCAGTTCGCCCAGCAGGTAGGCGCAGAAGGAGGCCAGCAGCAGGCGTGGCGTAAAGCCCAGGATACGCTCATAGGCCGCCTGTGCATCCCAGAAGGCCGCACCGGGCAGCACCTGCGCCCCCCAGATCGCCGTCACGGCCAGCAAATTGCAGGCAAAGCCCAGCCAGATTACCTGGCGCGCCCGGCGATAACCATAGACCTCCGTCAGCACATCGCCGCAGATGTAGCTGATGGGGAAGATAATCGTCCCGGCCGGCAGGATCAGGCCAAAGACATTGATCAGCTTCACGGCGATGATATTGGCGATCAGCAGGCTGGTGATAAAGACGGCGACAACGATCACAAACCAGGTCGAGTGCTGCTGGTTCGATAAGCGTGACACGCGGGGTTCCCTCCTTTATATGAATTTTGAATCTGGATATCGATGATCGGGAGTCCCGGCTTCAGCCGGATCAGGCGTTCCCGGCAGCAGAAGCACGGTGCATCGAATGCACCCTCCTGCTGCGGACGCGCAGAAGCTACTGTTGCGGACGCGCAGAAGCGTGTCCCTACTGCTGGATATCGATGATCGGGAGTCCCGGCTTCAGCCGGATCAGACGTTCCCGGCAGCAGAAGCACGGTGCATCGAATGCACCCTACTGTTGCGGACGCGCAGAAGCGCGTCCCTACCAATCAACGTTGCTCAGCCGGATCAGGCGTTCCCGGCAGCAAAAGCACGGTGCATCGAATGCACCCTCCTGCTGCGGACGCGCAGAAGCTACTGTTGCGGACGCGCAGAAGCGTGTCCCTACTGCTGGATATCGATGATCGGGAGTCCCGGCTTCAGCCGGATCAGACGTTCCCGGCAGCAGAAGCACGGTGCATCGAATGCACCCTACTGTTGCGGACGCGCAGAAGCGCG
>DAOTVB010000236.1:0-42735 GCA_034436755.1 Chloroflexaceae bacterium
GGAATGGGGCAGAAAAAACAGATGATAAACTGCCGGAAGATGGTGGCAGGAAGCGACCTCGGAGTAAAGGAAGTTCAGAGGAAACTGAGTAAGGTATGACCAGACTCTCAGCATCGCTGCTTATCCAGACCGTGTTGGATGCGTTTGAAACGAGTGGAGCAGTTGCTGTGCTGGCTTCTCCAGCCAGAATTAATCCACGTCATTTTATTGCCCAGTCACAACAGGGCACCATTGACGTCTGGGTGTATATCTGGACACTGACACACGGCGGTGGGACAGCAAGACCACGTAATGAGTATCGAATTCAACTTACGGGGGTAAATTCACCGCTTCAGATGAACCCCAGGGGATACACGGTTCTGGTAGGGTATGAACCTAATTTGAAATGTTTTGCCGGCTTCGATATTTCAAAGCATACTACATTCACTGGCCGGTCACCATCTATTCAAATTCCAATAACAGTTTTACACGACGCCTTACAAAATGGCCTTTCCTTTTTCACCAAAAGTAATGATGAGATTGCTATTGGTTTCAGGTCTGAAGAGTTTTTAACGTATGTATTCAATGCTGAGCTACTCCATAGTGAGGGCGCTGATGCTCAGATGGTGGAGTTGCTTACCCGGGCAGCATCACAGGAGGAGGTTACACCAGATGATCCGGCAACTGTTACTCCCGAACGTCGCAGAGTTGTGGCTACCGTTGAACGCCTCTCTCGGGATGCAGGATTTCGGAGAAAGGTGACGGCTGCCTATGAGCATAGGTGTGCCGTAACACGTATGCAGCTTCGTCTGGTTGATGCCGCTCACATTTTGCCGGTCGGCGCACAAGGGAGCATTGATGAGGTTGAGAACGGTATCTGCTTATCACCTACATATCACCGTGCATTTGATCGGGCACTAATTTATCTGGATGAAACCCTGGTCATGCACATCAATCCTGAGAAAGAGCAGGAACTAACACAGCTTGGGTTAGCTGGAGGTATCGAGGATTTTAAAGCTTACCTGGACCAGAAAATACATCTTCCTGCCGATCGACGACAATGGCCTGATTTACGACTAATCCGCGAGGCAAATGCGTTACGCAGTATCAGGTCGTAATCTTCGGTAGAGATGAGTGATTGTGTTCTAGTTGTACCCGATTTGTAGTACACATACGCAGATGAGTACACAACACAGCCGCCGTTGGGCGCGCGGCCGGGTCATGCTCCAGTGCTGATGCGAGGAGCGTGGCAATATCCGGCGGGAGGGTGGCAAGTGCCGGGAAATCCAACGGATGCGCCGTCGGGTCATCGTCGGTCAGCAGGTGGTAGAGGGTTGCCCCCAGACCGTACACATCGCTCTGCGGCGAAGCCTGTCCCTGGTACTGCTCCGGGGCGGCATAGCCGGGGGTACCATAGCCGGCAAGCCGGGTTGTCGCGCCGGTCTGCTGCCAGAGCATCGCACCGCCAAAGTCTACCAGAATTGGTTCGTTCTGATCGGGTGGCAGGATCAGGTTGGCGGGTTTGATATCGAGATGCAGTCTGCATCCTCAAGCGTCGCCGGTGTGTGGCAGAGCGGACAGAAGAGCGGTGCTGAAAGAGCGGGCAGGCGTGGGAAAACTGCCGGTTGGGTAGACTGAACGAGGAGTTGCGGCGCAGGTAGTGTGGAAGAGTTGCTGCTCACTGCCAGGGGTGTTTGTGGTGCGTATGGATATGACAGTGGACCTTGCAGCAACTGCCGGCCCCAACGATTGGAATACCAGAGCAGCCACACTCCCACTACGAACGCCATTGGCGACAACCAGATCAGCCTGGTGAAGAATAGAGGGAACAGGATCAGAGATGTCACACCAATACGAGCTATGCCAAGCGCGAATATGCGTCCATTTAAATTTCGATAAATGGGGACGGTGGGGCGTACCCAGCCGAGTTTGGGTAGTAACAGACTTGCCATTGGCAACAATAAGACAAACACAACAAAAGGACCAGGGTAAAACCAGTGAAAACCGAAGTGTTCACCTGCTACCATTACGGCGACAAAAAACAATATATTAAATAGAGATGTAAGTAATGGCTCACACAGGTTAATGCCCAGGAAGCGCAGCGTTGCGGTCTCTGGACCGATACGCCGTAAACTCAAGCGGAAGGCAAACAACCCGTGACCGAATGTAATGAACATAAGTGCTATGCTCATTATACCCAGCGTAAGCAGTGCGATGGCAATCAAAAACAGCAGAAGCAGTACGAATAAGCCTTCCATGGCAACCTCACCAGGTGGCGGCGGCTTCAATGCGGGGTCTACTGCTTGCTGGTGGTAGCGCGTTACAGGACAGCGGAGGATGAAGCCGGCGCCGTTGTGTTCTGTTATAGTTTGTTGTCCTGGTTAGTATACCACAACGGCGTGGTGAGGTACATGTATATTCTTTCATGTCTTATCGGAGTGTGGGAGGGAAACAGCCGGGCAAACAAAAGGATTAGATGAGTTCGCCGGGGAACATCAACCAGGGACTTATTTCCAGTCCTTCATACGGTAGCCCAGCCAGCCCAGCGAGGCGAGATCGTTCCGCCAGTTGGGGCGGGTCTTGACCCAGAGATCCAGGAATGCAGGCCGCCCCAGCATTCGCTCAACCTCGGTGCGGGCCGCGCTTCCAATGCGCTTGAGCATTGCGCCGCCTGCACCGATCACAATACCCTTCTGGCTCTCCTTCTCGACATTGATCGACAGACGGATGTAAGTGGTCTGCTCGCGCTCTTCCCACTCCTCAACCTCGACGGCAACGGCGTGGGGGACTTCCTGCTGCGTAAAACGCAACACCTTCTCGCGGACCAGTTCGGCGACCAGTTGCTGCTCCGTCTGGTCGGCAACCTGATCGATGGCATAGAGCTGTTCGCCGTACGGCAAGCGTGCCACAATTTCATCAAGCAGCGCCGGGAGGCCTGCCCCGGTTTGCGCCGAAATCGCAAGCTCCATATCCCATGTACCCAGCGCGCGATAGGCTTCCAGGTGCGACTCGCCCTGTGGCGGGAGATCAACCTTGTTAAGCAGTAACAGCCGGGGGACACGACCACGCTGGAGTTGCGCCGCGATCCGCTCGTCGAGCCGGCTGGGGGGGGTGCTGATATCGACCATCATGCAGACGACATCGGCATCGGAGATTGCCCGTCGTGCCAGGTCAACCATAAACTGACCAAGTTTGTGCAGCGGCTCGTGAATGCCGGGGGTATCCACAAAGATAATCTGTGCATCTTCCCGGTGCAGAATGCCCCGTAGCGGCACACGCGTCGTCTGCGGACGCTGCGAGACGATGGCGACCTTTTGACCAAGCAGCGTGTTGAGCAACGTGCTCTTGCCCACATTCGGCTTCCCAACCAGTGCCACAAACCCGACCCGCATCAGCACTTCCGGGCGATCAACTCCTTCCGGTACGTCTGCCGGGCCGATGACGGCGCGCCGGTCAGCAACCGGCGGATGTTCTTCATCCAGTGCCAGCATGTTTGGCGTGAGACGCTCCAGGCGTTCCGGCGTGCGGAACTCCTCCGGCACGGCAATATCGGCTCCCAGGATGCGCTCCTCGGCATCCAGATCGAGGAGGGCCGGCTCGTCCAGGGCGATAACCTCGGCGGGCGTTTCGTCGGTGATGTTGATGTAGAGATAACCGTAGCGCATATCGAGTTGCACCCCGTCATGCGCCTGCGCCAGTTCCAGTTGGTCGAGGGTAATTTCGTCGTCCAGATCCAGGCGCAGCCCGATCAACTGGCCGGTTCCATCGAGCAGCAGGCTGGCGGGATACTCCCACTCGTCCGTCGCCTGACCGGGTTCCAGGTCGGTAAAATAGCAGTAGAGTGTTCCTGCTTCAGGATCATGCGAAAACTGTATCATAATACCCCATTATACCAGCAGCAGCAGCAATAATGCATCTTCGTGGGCGGCATAGAAGTGCTCGCTCAACCCGCAGATACGAAAGCCACGCCGCTGGTAGAATGCAATTCCCGGCACATTGCGGAGCGGCGCATGTGCCAGTAATGCCCCCAACCCCTGCGCGGCGGTCCAGGTCCGTGCCGCGCGCAGCAGCGCCGTTCCGGCCCCCCGGGTACGAGCAGGCGGCTCAACGAGAAAGCGGGTGATGAACGCCCGCCGCTGTGCGGGCAAGAGTTGCATGAGTAGATAGCCACAGATGGCCTCGTCATTCTGCGCGACCAGCCGGACAGCGCAGGCGGGCCAGATCTCACTCAGCGACACCAGCGCAGACGGCAACCGCAGCACAATCTTACGCGGCAGGCGCGTCTGCCGCAGATGAAACTGCACCACCGATGCGCCCTGCGCACCTTCGCTCCCCTCCGGCAGATGCTCGTCTGAGAGAAACTGCCAGGCGGCGCGCGTGGTGTAGGTTGCGCGCAGTACAGCACAGGCGGCCAGGTCTTCGTCTGTCGTGGCCTCACGGATGGTAATCATTGTCGTTTTGGGTGACTGACATGGTAGAGCCGGCAGTTACACACTTTAACTTCCGCTGGATGAGGCATATGCGCCGACGTGGCCGATCTCGGATGCGGTTGTACCACTGGTTTCGGTATCAGGTGGTGGCGGTGGTGCCGGTGGTGCCGGCGAGTCAACAAACTTGCGATAGGCATACGCCGGCAGAATGCGGGTCACGGCGGCCACGGGTATCGAGATCAGCAGGCCAAACACACGCGCCGGCGCACCCCCCGCCAGGATAGCAAAGATCACCACGGCTGGATGCAGCCGCACCAGCGAGCCCATCAGGTTGAGAATGATAAAATGGTGAAAAGCGAATACTGGTTGACCCGACTTGCATAGCGCTACCTGTTTTGACGCCGACTGACCGTCACGTAACTCATGCTACTCATCAGCTTTGGCGCGACGCAACGGAATATCCGCCTTGATATGATCGGTTGACTCGCCGCGTAGCAGTGTCACCTCGATCTCGGCGGGCTCGGCATCGGGCACATACCGGGCAACGACAGCCGACAGTTCGGCCTTGAGTTGCTCCAGCAAATCGGGTGTCAGTTTGACGCGGTCGTGGACCAGCACGGTGAGCAAGCGCTCCTTTGCCACCTGCGCGCTCCGATCACGTCGGCCCCGAAAGAGATTATTAAACATGTTCGCGTTGCCCCCTCACCTTGACTTGCGCCCAAACAGACCGAACAGCCGATCCAGCATACCCTGCTGATCCGCCGCGCCCAGCAGCGGAACATCCTCACCCGCCACCCGGCGCGCAATGTTGATAAATGCCCGTCCTGCCAGCGAGTTCTGATCGAAGACGGCCACCTCTCCGCGATTGGTCGAGGTTACAATCGACTCATCGTCGGGAACCACGCCCACGGGATCAATCGCCAGGATCTCAACAACTTCTTCCATCGAGAGCATATCCCCCCGACTGACGAGGCGTGCGTTGAGCCGGTTGATAATCAGGCGGGGTGGGCCCTTCTCCGCCGCTTCAACCAGGCCCACGATCCGGTCAGCATCCCGCACGGCGGAAACCTCCGGGGTGGTGACAATCAACACCTCATCGGCCCCGGCAATCGCATTGCGAAAGCCGCCCTCGATCCCGGCGGGGCAGTCGATCAAGACATAATCAAACTCCGGACGCATCTGGTTGGTGAGTGCAACCATATCCTCCGGACCAATCGCCTCCTTATCGCGGGTTTGCGCAGCGGGCAGCAGACACAACTCCGGCAAACGCTTATCCTTGATCAGCGCCTGCCGCATCCGGGCGCGCCCTTCGACCACATCGATCAAGTCGTACACAATGCGGTTTTCCAGTCCCAGAACCACGTCAAGGTTACGCAACCCAATATCTGCATCGATCACGGCAACACGCGCTCCCTGCATTGCAAGGGCCGTGCCAAGGTTAGCCGTCGTCGTCGTTTTGCCGACGCCACCTTTGCCGGAGGTAATGGTAATGACACGCGCCATCAGGTGCTCCTCATATTGTAGCAACTTGCCAGCAATTTACGTTCTACTTGCGATAGACTTCCCACGCTTCCACGATGATATGCTCATCTTCGACGCGGGCGACTTCGGGGATCTGCCCGGCAACCCCTTCCGGTGTGCGTGCAATCAGGTCGGCAATGCGCAACTGGGTTGGCCGTAACTCCAAAGCACAGATCAGGGCACTGCGGTTGCCCAGCGCACCGGCATGCACCAGTCCGCGCAACCGGCCCCATACCACCACATTGCCCCCTGCGATAATTTCAGATCCGGGATTCACATCTCCAATCAGAGTCACATGCCCCTGATGCCGGACAACCTGACCGGATCGCACCGTCCGCGCAACCAGCATGGCATCACCTTCACCTGCCTGAGCCGTGGCGGGTGGCGGCGTACGTTGGGGTGCCGGCCGCGCCGTCAGGCCCACGGCCCGCGCAGCAATGCGACTCTCGCGGGCATCGGCGGCCAATGCTTCCGGTTGGAGGCCATGCTGCTGCATCAGGGTCAGTATCTCGGTGAGTTGCTCTTCACTCACCGGCCGGTTACCGAGATCCACGACCAGTCGGGCTCCGGCAAAAAAACTGCCCCCCTGCTCAAATTGGACGCGTAACGCTGCAAGCAGACTCGGCCAGTCGGCTGCTTCGTCGAGTTGCAGGCGCAGTCCGTCCTTGCCACCTTTAATACTGACCAGATCGCTCATGACATTCTATCCAGATTAAACGAGTCGTGGCTCCAAATTATAGCACACGTGACGCGCGAAACATAGAACCATGGTACAGGAAACAGCCCGCGTCGTGCCGGTGCCACGGGCATTGACCATACGAACAATAAAAATGACGAAATGGACGCACGCCTGACGACGCGGCAGGCTCATGATGGCAGCGCAGGACAGTCCCAGGGGGTTTCGGTCGGCGGTGTGACATTGAAGTAGGTCTGCATAATCTGGGTGACAGCGGGAACGGCCAGAGTCGCGGATCCATCGTCGAGATCGCCGGTGCCTTCGAGCAGCACCACCACGGCGACTTGCGGATCTTCGTAGGGTGCAAAGCCCACAAACCAGGAGTGACTCTGCCGGGTGATATCCCCTGTGGCGGTTTCGATATTCGGCCCAAACTCCGCCGTACCGGTTTTGCCCGCAATTCGCAACCCGGAACAGTCATCACGCGCAGCTACGTTATTCCCCTCCGTAATCGAGCGCCGCATGCCCTCGCGCATCACTGCGAGATAGGCCGGGTCTACCGGAATACGCCCGATTGCTTCCGGTTGTACCTCTGTGACAACATTGCCACTGCTATCGGTGATGGTCTGCACCAGTTGCGGCTGATAGATCGTACCATCAATGGCAATGGCGGATGCCGCTTTGACCAGTTGCAGCGGCGTTACTTCCATATACCCCTGACCAATCGCCATATTGTAGGTATCACCCGTTGTCCAGGGCTCACGTAACACATGCGATTTCCAATTTGGTGTCGGCACGCGCCCGGCAGCCTCTCCCGACAATCGGACGCCGGTTGGCTTACCAAACCCAAACCAGTCCAACCCCTCGGCCAATCCGCTGATCCGCAGGCCATCAATCCGGGTATCATCCGGCCGCAGGTTGGTTGCCTGATCATTACCACCGGCAATCGAGGCAAAAAAGACATTCGAGGAGACCATCATCGCATCCGAGATGGTAATTTCGCCATTGTTCCGGCGCGATGAGTTCGGCAGCACAAAGAGCGTCCCACTGCGCTCCTCCAGCACCAGCACGCCCGGGTCGTACAGCCGGGTATCCGGTGTAACAATCCCTTTTTGCAACGCGACCGCACCAACAAACTGTTTGAAGGTTGAGCCCGGCGGGTAACGCCCGGCGATGGCGCGATTGGTCAACGGAGCCAGACGGAACAGTTCCTCGCGTGCTTCGGGATCATCCGGGTAGAGAATGTTCTGGAGATCCGCAGAGCGATCAGGATCAACCCAGACATTGTTATCGTATGTGGGCAGACTCACCATTGCCAGCACCTGCCCATCCTTCGGGTTCATGACCACCGCGACGCCACTGGTAATCGGGTCATACTCACTTTTGTGACCACCGGCAACCGAACGCCGGCGCTCGCTCTCGGCAATCCAGCGCCGCATGATCGTCTCGACCTGGTATTGAAATTCCAGGTCAATCGTCAGCACCAGGTTATGCCCATCGACAACCGGGATTTCCGTCAGCAGGGCATCCACGGGACGTTCCAGATTATCAACCGACACCGAGTTAACGCCCATCTCGCCGCGCAACTCCGCCTCGTAGCTACCTTCCAGCCCATCCTTGCCGATACGATCATCGTGGCGATAGGGCGGCATGCCACGCGTCAGAACACCTGGGTTAATCTCCTTCTCCAGGCGCGGGCAGTTGACGACATGACTCACCGTGTCCATCAAGCTGCTGACCCAGAATGGAGCCGGGTTCTCGGCAACCAGTTCACACTCGCTGATACGACCAATATAGCCCAGAAGATGGGAAAATGACTCGACACGCCCGCTCTGCGGATAGCGCCGCCGGTAGTCCTGAACCACAACCACGCCGGGTAGATGCGTGCTGTTTTCGCGTAACGCCAGCGCCATCTCCTGCGTGATATCTTCTTTCACGATCACCGTTTGATAGCCCGGCACATTGCTGCGGTCAATCATCGGCTCAATCGGGTTGTCAAAGGTCAACACATGGCTGTAGACCTCGGTCAGTTTGATGGCATCGAGGGTATACTCCGGCGGCACCGTCAGTGTCAGCACATCGCTATGCCTGACGGCGAGTTGCGGATCTGGTGCGGTCGCATAGCCCAGCGTCGTCACCTGGGCCAGATCGCGGCGCAATGCGGGTGACTGCTGCAGCCAGTGCGCCGGTGCCAGGGTTAACGTACTGGTGAGTTCAACCATCTGCGCCAGTTGCCCCAGCACCTGCGCGCGCCGTTCTGTCGCCAGGGGCGGCAGGCTGCCCGGCAGTACGGCAACATTGAAAATCGGCACACTCTCGGCCAGCAGGGTCTTCCCATCACGCGCCAGGATCTCGCCCCGGCGGGGCGGCACCGGCACATAGCGGGTGGTTACATCTTCGATAGTGCTGCCATACCGCCGCGCGTCGCTATCCACCATTTGTAGTTGGTAGAGGCGACCAACCAGGACAAAAACGACCAGCAGCAGCAGTAGTCGCAGGAGCAGTAGTCGTTGCATACTCATGTAAATTATCTTGTCCGAAAAAGCCAGCGTAGCAGCATAAACAGTGGCAGTGTGGGAATAAGCGCCTGCAAAATACTCGGCAGGACCACCACCACTGCATAGCGCTGCCAGTCTACCGGCGCAAGCGATTGTGCGAGCGTCGGACCATACAACAACAGCGCCAGCATCCCCTCGTACACGAGCATCCCCAGCAGCACCGCCAGAATCGGCAGCAGCAGACCTTCGCCCTCAACCCGCAGATGGCGTGTCACCAGCGCAACCAGGATCACCGCCAGCAGTAAGGCCAGCGCGTGGCTGCCCAGCGGTGATGCGGAACAGAGATCCAACCCGATCCCACCATAAAACGCCCAGCGGATCGCCGCCGCAACACTACTCTCGGGATGCGACTCACCTTCGCCAATACCAACCAGCAGACGACATATCGCCAGAATCAGCAGCAATGCCGGCGGAAACCCCAGCGGGCTTGGCAGCAGTGTCACCTGCACCAGTGCCAGTGCAACCAGACCAAAGATGAGCAAGATCTCACGGGCCAGAAACTCTTCTATTCGCTTTGGTTGAGAATTACCCATACATACTTGACTTGATCCGGGTCAACATAGGGCCGTAGTTCCGCCACCTGGGTATGCCCATCCGTGTTGATCGCTTCAACTTCACCAATCGGGATGCCATCGGGCACAGCGGCCAACGCCAGCGGCAGATTGAGTTCACTGGTTAATCCGGCACTGACAACCGTATCCCCCACGGCGAGGGGCAGATCACGCGTCACATCCGCCAGGCGCAGGCGCGACCCACGCTGCCACTGGCCCTGCACCAGACCCAGCGTCGAACTGGTGTCATGCAATACCCGCGCGCTGATCTGGCTACCAAAATCGGTAATGAGCAGAATACTGGCCGTGTGCAGGCTGACTTCCTCGACAATGCCAATCAGGGCCGTTGGCTCAGTTTCCGTCTGTCCAACCACGGCCATGCCGGGCCTGACGCCATCCTGCGTACCCCGGGCAATCAGGATCACGCGGCGACCGGCATCCGGCAGCCGCACCGTTACCTCCGCTCCCAGCAGATGCCAGGGCGTCTCTTCCTCAATCGCCAGTTGCTGCCGCAGATTGGCATTCTCGGCGAGCGCCTCTTCATGCGTGATCAGTTCTTCCTGCAGCCGGGTAACTTCTTGCCTGAGCGCCTCATTCTCTGCGCGCAACTGCCGAACATCGCCAACCCCCATCCAGAAGCCGGCGACACCGTCGCGGACCGCAGTCAACTGCCGCGCCGCCGGACTCAGCACCTGTTCAAGTGGGCCCCGCACCGGCGCAAGCAGACCGCGCTGATCGCCATAGAGCAGCAGTAACGCCAGGCCACAGAAGAGCAGCGCCAGCAGCAGCGGCCGGCGGGGAGTATGCCCCGACAACTTGATTTGCCGATTGTCAAGATAATCACGCATAGCAGTAGTCGTTCAGGTTGCCGCCGATGTCTGACTCAATATCTGGCCTTGCGGGTGCTCTGGGTACGCGTCAGGATATCCTGGTAGATCCGATTACCAAAATTTTCAACCATCTTGCCTGCGCCCCGCGCCACACACGAGAGCGGATCTTCGGCAACATACACCGGCATACGCGTCTCGGCGGCAATCCGCCGGTCAAGTCCGTGCAGTAGCGAACCACCGCCCGCCAGCGTAATGCCATGCTCCATAATATCGGCGACCAGCTCCGGCGGAGTCTCCTCCAGCGCGGTGCGGACCTCCTGCACAATATTGTTGACCGGCCCGGCGATGCCCTCGCGGATCTCGACACTGCTGACCTCTACCGCTTTCGGCAGACCCGTCAGCAGATCGCGCCCCCGCAGAACCACCTTGATCTCTTCGTCCAGGGGATAGGCGCTACCCGCAGCAATTTTGGCCTTCTCCGCCATGCGCTCACCGATCAGCAGATTATACTCACGGCGGGCAAACTGGATAATTGCCTCATCGATCTCGTCGCCGGCAGTCCGGATCGAATGGTTAATCACAATCCCACCGAGCGAAATCACGGCAACTTCCGTCGTCCCACCGCCAATATCAACAATCATACTCCCCATCGGCTCTTCAACCGGCAGGCCCGCGCCGATAGCTGCCGCCATCGGCTCCTCAACCACATAGGCATCCCGCGCATTGGCATTAAGGGTGGCATCCCGCGCCGCGCGTTTCTCGACCTCCGTGACCCCGGAAGGTACGCCCACCACCACCCGCGGCCGGGGCGGCACTAGACTGAAGGCTCGCTCGTGCGCCTTCTTAATAAAATAGTCCAGCATTTTCTCCACGACATCGAAGTCGGCGATAACCCCATCTTTCAGCGGACGTACCGCAACGATATTCGCAGGAGTCTTACCCACCATCGCCTTTGCTTCCGCGCCGACGGCATGAACCTTCTTGGTCTTGGTATCAATCGCCACAACCGAGGGTTCACTGATAACAATCCCCTTGCCTCGCACATGGACAAGTGTGTTCGCAGTCCCAAGATCGATCCCCAGGTCGCGGCTAAAGGCCCCAAATACCGAGTTGAAAGGATTAAATAAAGCCAATGGTTGCTCCAGTCAGTCATACATGACCAGCGAAACAGGCAACCATACCGTGTGGAGCACAACGGGCGCATACACACGCATGGTAAGCGTGCCAGCGCTCCAAAGAAGAGGTATAAATTTGATGAACGCGCAGGCGCTGACGACGCCAGCGCAATTATAACATACTCGCTTTGTGTGCCAGATGACAGAAGGATGATACCCGCCACGCCTGCCGGAACCCGGCCGCATAGCCGCGCGTTATCTGACCATACGATTTGGTAGCCCATATTCCAGATGATCATAGGTGGGTTGTTTTGAATTTCCTGCCCATTTTTCACTCCCGGATATCGTCCCGGATGCTGCTGTTACCCGATTGTAATGAGGTAATCAGGGGGGTAGCCGGCATGGAACGCATCTGTGTAGTGATTTGACTTTTGCCCATCTTTGTGGGAGAATGTGCCCTGTCTGGTGGGAAACTATGACAATGCATTAATGTGCATAGAGAAATCAAATCACCATACTATCCGTGTCCATACAGATTTTCCAAAAGTTGATTACGGCACCATCGCTGATGCCTCTGGTCTGAAGAAAGGCTAGAGGGCTTTTCTTGTTCAAACTCATGTCGATTCCTCGTCCAGTCTATCCTTTTAGCGCGCTCGTAGGGCAGGAGCACCTCAAGCGTGCGCTCATTCTCAATGCGATTAACCCGCGCATTGGTGGCGTGTTGATTCGTGGTGAGAAGGGGACAGCCAAGTCCACGGCCGTACGGGCACTTACCCGCTTACTGCCGGCGATTACGGTTGTCACCGACTGTCCATACAGTTGCGATCCCGCTACCCCGGGTGGTCTTTGTGAAACCTGCACAACCCGGCACGTTGCGGCAGAGGCGTTGCCAACCATGGTGCGTCCAACCCGCCTGGTGGAACTGCCAGTCTCGGCCTCAGAGGATCGCGTCGTTGGCGCGTTAGATCTGGAGCATGCGATTACTGAGGGGCAACGGCGATTCGAGCCCGGTCTGCTGGCCCAGGTTAACCGGGGGGTGTTGTATGTCGATGAAGTCAATCTGCTAGATGATCATCTGGTAGATCTGCTGCTCGACGCGGCCGCCATGGGGATTAATACGGTTGAACGCGAGGGGATGAGCGTCTCGCATCCAGCCCGGTTTATTCTGGTCGGTACAATGAATCCCGAAGAAGGCGAGTTGCGGCCACAACTGCTGGATCGCTTTGGTCTCGCGGTTGAGGTCGGCGGTCTGACGGATGTTGCCAGTCGGGTTGCCGTGATTGAGCGCCGTATGGCATACGAAGCCGATGCAACTGGCTTTGTCGATCAGTGGCAGGCAACCGAAGAAGCACTGGCGAGCCGGATTATCGCTGCGCGCGAACTACTGCCCCAGGTGCGGATCGCAGCAGCGGATATGAATCTGGTTGCTGCCCTGGCCCTCGAACTGGGGGTTGATGGGCACCGTGCTGATCTGACAATTCTTGAAACAGCCCGGACCCATGCAGCCTGGGCTAACCGCACAACAATAACAACGGAAGATATTCGTCTGGCGGCAGAGTTGGCGCTCCCGCATCGGATGCGGCGGCAGCCTTTTGCCGATATACAGGTTGATGATGCCCGTATTACAACGGCGTTAGAACAGCATAGTCGGGCGGCGAGCGAAGCGGCGGCTGCACAGGGTGAGAGCGAAAAAAAAAAGATAGCATAGATGAGCAGTCGCACGCGGAGCAGGACGTAACCGAAACGACGAGCAGCGGTGTTACACCAACGGGCAGTGCTGGTGGCGGGGTAGAGACGCAGAGTGGCGACGAACCAGCTTCCGGTGGTACTACCCACGCGGCTGACGACCTCTTTCGCACGATGCGGATGGAGGGTCAGCGGGACCGCAAACAACGTCGGGCCGGCGGACGCCGCAGTCGTACGCGTACAGCACGCAAGCAGGGGCGCTACATTACCAGCACACGCATCGGTCGTGTGACGGACCTGGCCCTGGATGCAACGCTACGTGAGGCGGCACCGTATCAGCGTCAACGCCGTGCGGGCAGCACGGAACAACCGGAGTCAGACGAACAGGCCGTTGGAGAACCTGGCAACGGGTCACCATCTCCCACACCTGAGAACTGGAAACCGAAGATTATTCTGCGCCGGGGTGACTTACGGCAAAAAGTGCGTGTACGGCAAACGCGCAATGCAGTCTGCTTTGTCGTCGATGCAAGCTGGAGTATGGCGGCTGAAGAACGCATGCGTTCAACTAAAGCGGCAGTGCTCTCGCTCCTGCGTGATGCCTATCAGCGGCGTGACCGGGTGGGGTTAGTCAGCTTTCAACGGAACTATGCCCAGGTGTTACTACCATTGACCAATAGCGTTGACCTGGCCCGGAAATGCTTGCAGACTATGCCGACCGGGGGTAAAACCCCCCTTGCGCGTGGCCTATTAACCGGGTATGAAATGTTGGCTCAGGCCCGGCTGCAGGATCAGGAAGTCATCCCGCTGCTGGTGCTGTTGACCGATGGGCAGGCAAATGTGTCGATGAGTGACATGCCGCCGCAAACAGAGGCATACCGGGTTGCCGAGTTTATCGCCGTCAATGATATTCGCGCCATCGTGATTGACACGGAGCACCCGAACTTTGAACGGGGCCTGGCCCGCCAACTTGCCGAACATCTGAAGGGGTTGTACTATCACCTGGAGGAACTGGATGAAGGTGGGTTGGCACAGATGGTACGAATGCAAATGCGAACCTGATAGTACCAGTTCGCATGGAATATAAAGATGGCGCAGGATAGATACCTGTGTCACAGAGTAGATTTTGACAAACCCGTTTGCACAAGTATCAGGAGGGATGTTGGTGATGACCGATCAGGACCGCAGGGAGGAAGCCACTGAGAATGAGGCGTCCGGCGTGACAACATCGCCGGTGACTCAAGCTACCTCAGAGGCCCGCAGAGAAGATCTGGAAACTGTTGTCCAGGCTGCACCCGAGTCACAGAACGAGGCGACGGACGCAACGGACGCAACAGCGCAGACCGCAACAACCACGGATGACCAGGAAGCCGACGCTGACGTGGATGCGACTGCGACGACTAAAACCGAGGAAACCGACACAGCCGAAACGGTTGAAGTGGTGACGACGGAAGACGAATCCGGGGAGACGGATACCGCGATGGCCGCCGCGTTCGCCCAGGCAGCGGCTCAGGCTGAAACAACCGAAACGGCTGAAGCAGCCCCGGTTGAAGCTGAACCCGCTCCCGTTGTGGATGCAACCGCACCGGAGGCGGATACCGAAACCCCAGCCGAGGTAGTCGCAACGCCTACGCTAGAAACCGGTGAAGATACCACATCGGAACCCGCCGAAGACAGCGTGGCGGAGGCAACCGAAGACACCGCCGCAGAAGCACCCGGAGCCAGTTTTACGCCGGTTGAGGAAGAAGACGATGGGGTTCGTCCCCGCCGGCTCAAGGATCTGGAGGTCGGAACTGAACTTGATGGCCGCGTCACCTCTATTGCGCTCTATGGCGTGTTTGTCGATATTGGCGTCGGACGGGATGGTCTGGTACACATCTCAGAGATGAGTGATACCCGGATTGACTCGCCCTCCGATCTTGTGCAGATTGGCGATACGGTCAAGGTACGGGTTAAGGGGCTTGATCTCGACGCCCGGCGCATCAGCCTGACCATGCGTTCGCCGCGTGAGCGGAGCGATGGGCGGAGCCGGAGTCGCACCAGGCGGGCCGAAGTTGATCGGACTGCGCTGTCAACGCTCAAGGTGGGCGATATCGTCGAGGGGACGATTACCGGCATGGCGCCCTTTGGCGCGTTTGCGGATATCGGCGTCGGAAAAGATGGATTGATCCATATCTCGGAACTCTCCGAGGGCCGGGTCGAAAAACCCGAAGACGCCGTTCAGGTTGGGGAGCAACATACCTTCAAACTGCTGGAAGTTGACCCGGAAGGGACACGTATCAGCCTCAGTTTGCGTCGGGCCCAGCGCGCCCAGAAGTTGCAGCAACTCGAGGTGGGGCAGATCCTGGAAGGAACCGTCAGTGGCCTGGCACCCTTTGGCGCATTTGTCGATATTAGCGTTGGACGGGATGGTCTGGTGCATATCTCGGAACTCTCTGAGGGCCGGGTGGGCAAAGTCGAGGATGTCGTAAAAATCGGTGATCCGGTCACCGTGCGGGTGCTGGAAGTCGATCCGCAGAGCAAGCGGATCAGCCTGACCATGCGCCTGGAGGAGCGGACCGAGGAACCGGAAGAATCGCCGGCGGCGGCGCCCCAGGAGCGCCGGCGGGGTGGTGGCGGACGCAGTGGCCGCCCGGCATCGGACGCGCAGCCGACCACCGAGACGTATGTTGCCGGAGATGAGCCGGAAGAAGAGTTTACCGGCAATGCCACCCTGGAAGATCTGTTGACCAAGTTTGGTGGTAGTAATTCGTCGAAGCGCAAGGATAAGGGTCGTCGCCGGCACGACGAAGAGGAAGACGAGGAGGAGAGCGAAGATCGCATGTCGCGGCGGCAGCGCGAGGCGCATCGCCGCACGCTTCAGCGGGTCAGCAACGACGAGTAGCGCTCTTCCAGACGAGAGGCTTGTTCAGGAAGCACCTGACAACGCGGGTTGGCATATCCGACCCGCGTTGCCGTGTTCGGATCCGGTATCTTTCCGGCATTTG
Source organism: Chloroflexaceae bacterium (assembly GCA_034436755.1). GTDB lineage: Bacteria > Chloroflexota > Chloroflexia > Chloroflexales > Chloroflexaceae > CAKZQX01. Next base: position 16,331 of record DAOTVB010000236.1, read on the forward strand.
ACACCAATGCCGTGCGGCGAGTATAATGGCGGGTATCTCTAGCCTCTCTCAATGATATATTTGCTATCACCCGGTATAGAATATCATTATGATTCTAAATATATGGAAGTAGCATAGCAAGTGCAGCATGTTTATATCTGTTCTTTGCGCTTGAGGAGTAATTTGTATGCCAAAGCGAACCTGGCAACCGAAACGCATACCGCGTCGTCGCAAACATGGTTTCCTGTCGCGGATGAGTACCAAAGATGGGCAGGCCGTGTTGCGGCGGCGGCGGCTTAAGGGCCGCTGGAAGCTCTCTGTCAGTGATGAACGGCGCGCAGTGCGGCGTGGACATCGCTGATGGGCCTCTGTTCCGGTGCCATCATACTGACTGTATGCCTGAGAAGACAGATGCCTGCACAGAGTTTTCATCTGCGTGAGCGTCTGTCTTTTGTCTGTATCTGGACGGTAGAGATTTGTGAAGCGTACGTATCGCCTGCGACGTCCACACCAGTTTCAACGCGTGCGGCGCGAAGGGCGTACTGTTAATCATCACCTGCTGCTGCTTAACTTTGCGGCAAGTCGGCGTAAACAAACCCGGTACGGATTTGTGGTCGGCAAACGTATCGGTAAAGCAGTCGAGCGTAACCGCGCCAAACGGCGGGTGCGCGAGGCGGTTCGGCTGATGATGGAGCATATCAGCCCGGGTATGGATCTGGTCTTTGTGATCCGAACAGCGGACGTGAATGACGTACCGTTTACCAGGCTACAATCTGTTGTCGAGAGTCTGCTGCGGCGTGCGGGACTCTGGTGTGATACGCCCCTATCAGCGAAAGCACCCTCCCGTGACGAAGCAGAAAACACACCTTAAAGATATGACATATCCGGAACGGGCATCTATCAGGATCGACTGAATTCCAGATAGATGCGTGTTCAACTGGAGATGAGGCGTAGCAATGCTTGGGATCTGGTCTTCGTTTGTCGATTTTTTGGAGTTGATACTCGTTCAGTTTTCTATATTCGCCGGCAGCGCAGCTATCGGTATTATCCTCTTTACCATTATTGCGCGGTTGTTCTTGCTGCCGCTGACGATGAAGTCGATTCGTTCCAGCCGCAAAATGCAAGAACTGCAGCCGATGATTAAAGAGTTGCAGCGAAAATATGGGAAAGAGCCCCAGAAACTGCAACAGGAGACGGTCAAGCTCTATCAACAGTATAAGATTAACCCGGTCGGTGGCTGTTTGCCGATGCTGTTGCAACTACCAATCTTTATTGGTGTGTATCAGGCCGTCATCCATCTGATGTTGCCGCGCTACGAGGAGAACCTCAGCGAGCAGGTGCAGACGACACTGGCCGATCCTGCGGTCGGCGCGATCTTTGATCAGGAGTTCCTGGGGATTATCAACCTGGGTCTGTCGCCGTTTGGTGGCGAGGGCGGGTTTGCCGGAGCACCCTACCTGATTCTCCCCATTCTGTCGGTTGTCCTGCAGTTGACACAGCAGTTGATGGCAATGCCCCGGGTGCAAGATCCCCAGCAGAAGGCAATGTCGCGGGCAATGTTGTTTATGCCGTTCTTCTTCGGCTATATTGCCTTTACCTTCCCGGCGGGGGCCGTGCTCTACTGGGTGACAAGCAGCCTCTTTGGGATTATTCAGCAGTATTTTACGTCCGGTTGGGGCTCACTGGCGAACTATCTCAAGTTCCTGCCACCTGACAAGAAAGCCAAAACCGGCCAGTTAACGCCGGCCCTGGCGACTGCCGGCGCAGGCGCGGGCGGCACATCACCGGAAGGTGAGACTGCACCGGCACCGACACCGCCGCAGGAGTCCGCAGTGGCGCAACGTCCCGGGTTCTGGGATGTACTGCGGCCGTTGACCGAGATGGAAGGCGCCGGGAGCCCCAGTGCTCCCGAGAGTATGACCGATGATGCAACTGAGCGGGCGACGGATACCGCAGCGAAGCCGCGTCGTACGGCAAGTACAAATCCGCGCCGCCCGCGTCGACGACGCTAACAGCGATCTGGAGGATGGGTCATGAAGAGCATCGAGATTAGCGCGCGCACAGTCGCCGAGGCAGTCGAGTTGGCCCTGGCGCAGCTTGGCAAGGATCGCGACGAGGTGGCTATCGCGGTGCTGGACTCGGGAGAAACCGGCGGGGAGGCACTGGTTCGCGTTTCAGTGGTAGACGATGAAGAAGAACCAGCGGAACCAGCCCCACCACGGGTGCCAGAGTCCTTTGATAACGATGTTGTCACCCTGGCACGGCGGGTACTCGAAGAGTTACTCGAACGAATGGATATCCACGCCTACGTCACGGCGGTTACGTCGCGGGTGCCCAGCCAGCGTAGCGGTGAGGTTGAGGAGACGGTAACGCTACATGTCGAGGGGGCCGATGAGGAAGCGATGGGCCTGATGATTGGCCGACGCGGGGAGACGTTGCGCTCGCTTCAGTTCCTGCTGAATCTGCTGGTGAGCCGGCGGGTGCAACGCTGGCCCCAGATTGTTGTGGATGTCGGGAACTATCGCCAGCGCCGCCAGGAGTCGTTGGAAGGGTTGGCCCGCCGGATGGCCGAGCGGGTGCGCCAGAGTGGGCGACCAATCTCACTTGAGCCGATGGCCGCGTACGAGCGCCGCATTGTTCATCTGGCGCTGCGTGATGATGCGAGTATCTATACCGAGAGTACCGGCGAGGGCGAAAACCGCAAGATTGTGATCTATCCAGCGAAGCTCTGATGCATACCGGGCTGTGCGTGCCGGGTAGATAGCTGTAATCGACAGTGCTTTGAAGGACACACACCGCCAGACAACCAGATGCAATCTCCGGATTATCTCGTTCTTGGTCATATTACCCACGACCGGTTGTCCGCTACAACCACCAGGCCGGGCGGAACCGCGCTCTATGCGGCGGTAACTGCCCGGCGTCTGGGTTTACAGACGGGCGTGCTTACGGCGGCCGCCGAGCTACCGGATGATCTGATTGCCACCGGCCCCGTTGTATTGCTACCCTCAGATGTCACCTCAACCTTTGAGAATCGCTATTCGCATGGCATACGCCGCCAGTGGCTCCACGCGGTAGCCCGACCGTTAGATCTGGCCGAACTGCCCGCATCCTGGCGGTTTGCACCGATTGTTCACCTGGGACCGGTCCTGCATGAGTGCTCGATGGAGATGATACAGGCATTTCCCGGCGCGTTGATTGGTGTGACTCCGCAGGGATGGTTGCGCAGGTGGCATGATCCGCTGCCAACACCTACCGCGTATATTCCCTGGCGGCCTGCGGCGGATCTCCTGCGCCATATCAGTCTGCTCGTGCTGAGTAGTGAAGATATTGCGGGTGATCGCGCGCTGGCAGAATATTATGCCCATCACTGCCGGCTGGTTGTCCTGACGCATGGAGCAGAGGGCGCAACACTCTACATTCGTGGCGTCCCCCAGCATATTCCCCCCCATCCGGCTACGGAAGTTGACCCGACAGGAGCCGGCGATGTATTTGCCGCCGCAATGCTTGTGCAGTTATATGAAACCGGAAATCCGGTTATGGCGGCCCACTTTGCCAGTGTCGTTGCCGCTGCCGCCGTCGAGGGGCCGGGGGTGCAGTATATCCCATCGCGGGCCGAGGTGTTGCGCCGGATGCCGTAAAACGCCTGTTGTTCTGGTGGGTCGGAATGCTCAGGAGCGGAGCGTCAGCCGTGCGGCAATATGCTTCAACAGTGCCAGCAGCACCCCGCGAACTGCTGCACAATCAGTTGCCACGCAGGGTACCAGCGGAACATTGAAGGGCAACCCCAGCCGCCGCCGGATATAGTTCAGTGGAAGCGCTGCCGGGTCATCCTGCCGGTTGGCGGCAACAACGAAGGGTGCCTCAGTTAACTCCATTGAGCGGAACAATAGATACTGTGTCTCGGTAAATTGTGCCGGTCGGCAGCTATCGACCAGCACAACATAGCCCAGACATCCCACCAGAAGATGCTCGCGCATAAAGTCAAACCGCTCATGCCCTGGAGTACCAAACAGATGCAGCGTAATCTGGTCGTTGATAGCAATTGAGCCAAAATCCATTGCGACAGTCGTCTCGTGTTTCAACACACGCTCTGTCGTTGCTGTCAAGACTTGCTCCGTTGATACCGGATCAATATCGCTGATTGAACGCACAAACTGCGTTTTACCGGTGGCATACCCACCAGTGATGACAATCTTGAGAACGTGTGTTGTCACGATGTTCTTCCACTACAGTTGATTAATGCAGCAGGTGATAACTTCCAATAGATCTATCTCGCTGCATCTCTGCTCCATGGTACCACAAACACTGCTAAAATTCTCACTATGTTTGTTGATATATGGAACATCATGGGCATAGACCGACGGCGAGGCGGGAACAACCGTACAATCTCGATACGCCGGCGCGGTTGTCGGTGAAAGACAGGGCGCAATTTCGACCAGTCCAATCGCCATAAGTTCGATTACCAGACGGATCGCTACTTCTACGTCAAGACCGGTTGCCTGACAGATCGTGTACACACTCTGACCACTCGCAATCCAGCTCAGCACGCGCCACTGGTCAATATTCAGCCTGACACCACTCCGAACATTGCGAGGTGGTGCTGCCAGTTGCAGGATCGTCTCCGGTTTGACATGATAGTAGGGCAGCGCGCGAACCGGATCGGCGCGCCGCCGCATACCCTCCAGGATCAAACACTGGCCGCTATGAACAATTCGTACCGGACGTTTGCGAACCGTCGGCTCATAACGAAAAATAAAATCAGCATGCTCCCAGGTTAACATCTGCAGCACCGCCGCATCCCGCGTTGCAACGATGGTTCGTTCTTTACCCCGCACCACGACCGCATCGATCAACCGACCGTCGGCAACATAGATCACGCCTCGTTCACGCGTCCCCTTCAGAAAGAGGATACCCGTTTTGGCATCAGTATGAAAGACCTGGATCAGATCACTCAGCGCCATACTCTGCAAATTCCCCTCAAGCGCCATTGCTCTACCCCCACTTCATCCATAGAGATTCCGCCCGCGTTTTGCCTTAAAGCACGCGATTAACTGCAGCGGCTGCCTCACGTGCCTCCAGGCGCACCAGGCCCAGGTTCGCACCCTGGCGCATGTGAACCGCCAGCAAGTTCTGCTCACCAATGGGGAAGACCATAAAGAGACCTTCACGCGCTTTCATGATGATCTCCTCGGCCGCACCAATACGCAGTTCGCCCGACACCCGGCGGGTTACACCCATCATGGTTGCCGCCACAGCTCCCAGGCGATCCTCGTTTACATCAGCAGACAGGCGTGAGACCAGCACAATGCCATCCATGCTCACGGCGGCTACACCGGTCACATCACTGCCCGTGTTAGCCAGCAACCGCTCCAGTACGACTGCAATTTGTTCCTGTCGCGAGGGCATAGACTATTCCTTTCTTCGCTTCCCGGTGACCCGACAGAATGCCACAAACTCCACAGGTGGACCCACCTGCGGATATCGTTTCCTCGTTTACGCGACCAACGGTCAAGCGCGACTTCGCGGTGAAGCTCCTTCCCGGAGGAGACAGCATCACGCTATGTGAAACGATATGTTATAGTACCACAGCCCAGGGTATGCGTAAATTTTATCACAACTACTATGACATAAATGAAATAATGGTGGGGAAGTTTGTGATCCAGGGAGAGGGAAACTGTCGGGGGCATGTTGCACTGAGCGCAGTTCAGGCGAGTGTCCAGATGCACCGTCACAACGATCAGCAGCCGAACACCTGCCTGATGCACTACACAAAACTCAAGCTTTACCCACTGCCGGAGAGCAAGCGCCGGGCCAACCGCTCACCACCGACCAGTTCAGCCAGATGGCGCAGTTGATTATCCTCATATGACTGGTTGAAAATAGCAACATCGAGCGCCAGAACCTTACGAAACGCCTTGACTGCCTCTTCCGGCTGGCTGCTCTGCTGCGCAATCGTCTCGCCAAACGGCATCACCACATCGAGCATAGCCAGCGGGTAGCGCACCGGTAAGCCAATGCGAACATGGATCTGCCCAATAGCCATACGCCGCCGGGCATAGTCCTGGTCGTACACACCACTAAACAACTCAATAAACCACTGTGACACCATCGAGTGCAGGCGCTCCATGCTGACACCTTCCAGATACTCAGCGGTATGCTGGTGCTGGAACAGGCGCTCATAGAATGCATTCGTCATCTCTGGGGCAATCTCGGCGGCAGGACCGGCGAGGCTATTCATCAACGTCTTCTCTTCGGTGCTCAGGTTCATCAAGCTGATCAACTCATCAACAGTCGCTTCATCCTTAATTTGCCAACTGGCGCGTTCCTGGGTCATCGCCTACCTCCTATGCTTGTGCGCACTTCGTAACGACACAATGTGTATACACATATCATCATAAACAATAGATGTAACCATACTGCAACCAGATGTTGCTTGAGGCAGATCCGGTGACAACATCCGGCGCATTGTCTTTGTTACAGGAGTTATGCGGTGCGCATGCAAACGGGACATTTCACCCGATGGAAGCCCGCTTCGCCTGCGGCAGCATGATACATTTTTGTGAACAAGCATGGGATCTTCCGCTCTACCGGAGGCGAGTCGAGCCGTTTATTCAGGCACATGCCGGGTTTGGAACCGACCGCGTAAGTCCTATCTGTTAGTAGTATACGCAGAAGTATAGACAGGAGGAATGGGAGAACCGTAGCAGTTCTATGCATACAATGTGCGACTTACATGCGGTGGAAGGAGGGGCGCAACAGTCTGCGCTCCTCCATGCTTGTTTTAGCGGGGGCGCGCCGCCAGTGTCACCTCGACCTCGACCGGCTGCTGCCGCTCATCGCGGAGAATGGTCAGCGTAATCGTATCCCCAACTGATGTCTCGAGGGCGAGGTAGCTGATCAGATCGTCGCTGTTGACGACCGGCTCGCCATTAATCGCTGTGATAATATCACCACCCAGCACCAGCGGGAAGCCGTTGTACGTCACCTCACGTGTCCCGGCTTGCAGATCGGCGCGGTCGGCCGGACTACCGTCCTGAACCGCTACAACCAGCGCCCCCTGACTCGCAGGCAGATCAAACTCACGCGCGAGCAGGCTATCAATTGAACGCATGCTGATCCCGATGTAGGGATGCTGGTAACTTCCCTCAGCGATAAGCACCGGCACAATGCGGGAGATTGCACTTGACGGCACCGCATAGCCGACACCCGCAAAAATTCCGTTCTCACTGCGGATAGCCGTATTGACCCCGATAACCTCGCCGCGCACATTGAGCAGGGGCCCGCCGGAATTGCCCGGATTGATCGCGGCATCGGTCTGGATAACATTGGGAATGCTGAATGTCCCCTCCATACTCTGGGGCCCGATCAGGCTGCGCCCGACGCCACTGATCACGCCAACCGTCAGCGTGTTCTGCAGGCCAAAGGGATTACCGATTGCAACGGCCGTTTCGCCAACCTCAATCTCGCGCGCGTCGCCAATGGACAGCGGAGCCGCTCCATCGGGAAGTTCATCCACCTTCAGCACCGCCAGATCGCTCCCAGAATCACTGCCCACGACCCGCGCACCAATGCTACTTCCATCGGCAAAGACGACCTGAAGTTCGTTTGCGTCCTCGACCACATGATTATTTGTGATGATATGGCCCTGGCTATCAAACAGGAACCCCGATCCCTGCGCAAAAGGCATGTTAGGGCCACGCGGTATGGGTGGAATTGCCGGATGATCTTCCGGTAGCGCTTCCTGGTCCATTGTCAACACCTCGACGCTGACAACGGCCGGGCTGGCCCGCCGGTATAACTCAACCAGCAGGGCATCACGGTCGGTGATGGCGGTACTCAGGCCCGCCGCCAGGGTTGGCTGCGGCTGGATTGTGGGCATCGCGGTCGTTGTCGACCGGGTTGTTTCTGGTGATTGCGCGGAAGAAGTTGTTGGCGCGCCGGCTTCGCGGAGCGGCGTACTGGTTGGTGATACAACCTGACCAGTTGAGGAACTGCCCAGATCACAGCCGGCCAGCAGAAATGCCAGAAGAAGAAGGGTAACCCCAACAAAACGGCGGAACATAGAATATAGTACCTTACTAGTCGAGCGACTCATTGGCAGATCTCACATATCGCGCTGTGGTGCGCTGTCACGAAACCGTTGCCGGCGGTACGTAAGGCGAGTTCACTCTTCGCCCGGCTGAACACCATCTACCGCCGGTGTAGCTGTATCGGGCTGCGCTATCGCCGCTTGATGCCGGGAGCGGGTTGCCGTCCGTTCAAGCCGGCGTACGTTCCGCCAGATCCCCGGAAGCAGTGCAAGCTTTTCACGAAATGTAAGATGCGCACGTTTGCTATATACATCGTAGCGGTTCGCCACGACCTTGTCAAGGATACCCCGGTAGACCCCGGCGGCGGCCCCCACCGCCAGACGACACTCGGGCGGCAGAAGTACAATACCCGCCCAACTCTCGGCGTAGAGTTGCCGGGTACGCGCAATTTGCGCCTGCATCAGTGCCTGGAAGCGCGTATCCTGCACACCGGCCAGGATATCATCGCCACACAGCCCAAAACGTTCCAGATCTTCCTGGGGCAGATAGACCCGCCCCCGCCGTGCGTCTTCGCCCACATCGCGCAGAATGTTGGTTAGTTGTAGCGCCACACCAAGTTTGATGGCATACGGCTCCGCTCCCGGCGCTGAACCAATAATGCCCATACTCAAAAGCCCTACAACCGAGGCCACGCGATAGCAGTAGAGCCAGAGATCAGCAAACGTGGCATAGCGATGCATCGTCAGGTCCATTGCCACACCCGCCAGCAGTTCGTTGATCAATGTGTCGGGGAGATGATAGTGCCGCCGTGTATCGTACCAGGCCAGCAGCACCGGGTGATGCAGCGGTGGCGTGGGTGACTGCACCATGCGCACCCACTCGGCCAGGGCGCGCGCGGGATCATCAGTCGCCATATCAACGGTATCATCGGTTGTCCGGCAAAAGGCGTAGAGCGCCCACACCGCACGGCGCTGCTCAATTGGGAGAAACTGTGTGCTAAAGAAAAAGCTTTTCGAGTGCTGCCGGATCGTATGCTTGCAGGTCAGATAGGCCTCATGCAGGGGGAGAACTGGACGTGGCAGCAGATCTTCAGCAGAATGCGTATGCGTGTCTTCATCGGCCTGACGTAAAAGCAGTGCGAGTTGTTCATCGGCTGGGAGGGGCTGTGCGATATTTTCTCCAGAAGTCTGGAGCGAAAATGCAAGCGGAGGAAGGGATTTCAGCGGCACACTGTTCTCCTTCTAGGCACCTTCAGCAAGGTTCACCGCATGGTGATCGGTGATCCCGAAGTACTCCTTGCAGATACAACAGGAAGACACGCGCGTCAAGAGTATGATATGACAAATTACATCTTGCAGCATACCGCAAGCACCCGACATCATGCGCGACCGGCACACCACTTGCAACAGTACCAGGTCATTATGCCATATATGGCGATTCCTGTACGCAACCAGGGCGTGGCCTATGAATATGCATAAACATCCATTTCATATAAATAATACGATAGTCATGCCATTTTCGCAAATCCGCTGGACAAACGTCACAAAAGGAAGAGGGGCCGGGTGCTGCACTGGCGGCACCTCCAGCCCCCCTACCCGACACTCATCTGGTGAACGTCGGCATCTGTTACCGATTACCATTCAGAATATCCGAAATTGTGTCGATCGCTTCCTGCGCATCCTTACCGAGAAACACGCCGGGGATCTTCTCCGTGATCATCGGATTGAGATTAAACGCCCGCCCACCGAAGCCAAAGCGCGGATAGGGTGGCGGCAGCGTTGTCACCGCCCGGCCGACTTCGAGCAACTGAAGGGCCGTCTCGGTGGTTGAGGCCGACATGCAGACCATATCCGGCTGCAACCGCTGGATCGTATCCAGAAGATCACTCAGGGGCACCTCCGGCCCCAGGTAGATCACCTGCCATCCGTGCCGTACCAGGAATACCGCCAGCAGCAGCGCTCCCAGGTCGTGCTGCTCGGTCGGCGCGCAGCCGACAATCAGCATACCCCGGCCCTCGTTGATATTGTAGGTGTTGAAGAGGCTGGCCAGTTTCCGCCGTACAAACTGGGTTGCAAAGTGCTCGGCCGTCACCGTAATCTTGCCCTGGTGCCACTGTTCGCCAATTTCGACCATCGACGGCGCAATCAACCGGAGAAACACCTCTTCCAGGGGATAGAGCGCAAACGCCTCACCCAGGATCTGGTCGGCCCGGGTCGAGTCAAAATCGATCAACGCCCCTACAAGCCGCTGGTTGAGCCGCTCCCAGGTATGGGGTTCCGTATCGACCGCCGTATTCAACCATGCCAGATTCGTATCACTCCCGCTGCTCATCAGGGCAATCGCCTGGCTAATGGTTAACCCTTCCGCAGTCCGATCACGCAGCCAGCGAATAATTGCAATATCCCGCTCCGAGTAAAGGCGATGACCACCTTCGGTACGCTGTGGTCGCGGCACACCATAACGCCGCTCCCAGGCCCGGAAGGTGTCGGCTGGCACCCCGGTTTCCTGCGCAACAGCTTTGGTATTGTAGAGCGGAGTATTAGAAAAATGCGTCAGGAAGTTCTGTGAGGCCATAGGGGTACGCTCCCTTCCCTTGAAAAACAGTATCTGGATAGGAAGCACTTAAGCTGCATGCGTTGCAGATCAATACTGTACCGTCCGGTTCAATCAGCAAAGCCATAACCCACGCCTGCGGTATGACCTGGATGCTGCCGGATGTCAGTGGTTTCGCGCGCCAGTGCCACCTGTTTGTCTGTTACTTTCTTCACGCAGTGTACCATATTGCACAATATATGTCAATGAATTGCACATCTCAAGAATGATGATTCTTCCGGTAGTGATACAACCTGAGGAGCGCATCAACGACTGGTGGCGGGAGGCCAACGTGCGGAGGAATTTCGTGGAGACATGTCCCTCCCGATCGTCCTGGCGCTGAAGGTGGGCTCGCTTGCGGTCTGGACCGACACTTGCAACATTGTTATCTCAAGATCATCAGTTGGATCTTGCACGGAGTCGGAGGTTACGTTATAGTAGCGCTATGCGGGCGCTTATTACAGGCATCAATGGGTTTGTTGGGGGGCACCTGGCCGAGTATCTGCTCAATATGCCAGGGTGGGAGATCTGGGGGGTTTCGCGCGCCGAACAGCTTGCGCTTCCTCAGATCCATAACCGGGTGCGCCTGATTCGTGCCGATCTGTGTGACGCGGCGCAGACGGAGGGGGCAATTGCGACGGCCCAACCCGAGGTTATTTTTCATCTGGCCGGGCAGCCGTTTGTCCCCGAATCGTTTCGTGATCCGGCAGCAACACTCAGCACCAATATTCTGGCGCAACTGCATATTTTTCTGGCGCTGATTGCTCAGAAGTGCCAGGCACGCGTGCTGGCTGTCTGTACCAATGAGGAGTATGGACTGATTACGCCCGCCGATCTGCCCATCGACGAAGATACACCGCTGCGTCCGGCCAATCCCTACGGCGTGAGCAAAGTTGCGCAAGATATGCTGGCGTTCCAGTACCACACCAGCCATGGCCTGGATGTCGTACGGGTGCGTCCCTTTACCCATATCGGCCCCCGGCAGAGTGAGCGCTTTGTCGCGGCGGCCTTCGCCCGGCAGATTGCTCTGATTGAGGCGGGGGTGCAACCGCCTGTCTTGCGAGTGGGCAATCTCAGCGCGCAACGCGATTTTACCGACGTGCGCGATATCGTACGCGCCTATGTTCTCGCTGTCGAACATGGCGAATCCGGGCAGGTCTATAACATCGGGTCAGGCCAGGCGGTGACGATTCAGGCGCTGCTTGAGCAGTTGCTGGCCCTGAGCAGCATTCAGGTCGATGTTCAACCTGATCCAGAGCGCATGCGGCCCATTGATGTGCCCCGGGTGGTTTGCGATCCCGGCCGTTTTTATGCCTGTACCGGCTGGACACCCGCGATTCCCTTCGAACAGACGCTTCAGGATATTCTACATGACTCGCGTACCCGTGTATAGTTACCCGTAGAAACTGTACCCGCCTTTGGATGAACCGTGCATACCATACGAGGGGTGAGGAGAACCCATGAAAGCTGTAATACTCGTAGGTGGTCTGGGCACGCGTCTGCGCCCCCTGACCTGTAATACGCCCAAGCCGATGATTCCCCTGCTGAACCAGCCATTTATCGAGCATATGCTGCTGCGCCTGCGCGAGCAGGGCATTACTGAGGTCATTCTGGCCGTGCAATACCTGGCAGATCGCTTCCAGGCCGCGCTGGGTGATGGCTCGCGCCTGGGGCTGAAGGTGCATATTGTGGAGGAGCCCGCGCCGCGTGGGACAGCCGGAGCGGTTAAACATGTTGAGCATCTGCTGGATGGGACGACCTTCGTCTTTAACGGCGATGTGCTGACCGACCTGGATCTCCAGGCGATGCTGGCATTTCACCAGGAAAAAGGCAGCAAGCTGACCATTTCCCTGACGCCCGTGGAAGATCCCACCCAGTTTGGCCTGGTGGAGATGGATGCCACGCAACATATCAAGCGGTTCCTGGAGAAGCCCCGCCCGGAGGACATTACTACCAACCTGATCAATGCCGGCACCTACATCCTTGAGCCGGAGGTTTTTCGCTATGTTCCACCAAATGAATTTTATATGTTTGAGCGTGGCCTCTTCCCGGTGCTGATGCAGACGGGTGATCCGGTCTTTGGCTACCCCTCGCGGGCCTACTGGAATGATATCGGGAAACCGCATAACTACCTGGAAGCGCACCACGATATTCTCATTGGGAAAGTGCAGTATAACTTCCGGGGCGAGGAGATTGCCAGCCGGGTCTGGCTTGAAAATGGCGCCGATATCCACCCGAGCGCGCATATTGTCGGGCCGGTGATGCTTGGCCCCAATGTGCAGATTGCCCGGGGCGTCGGCATTGTTGGGCCAACCGTAATCGGGGCCAACTGCCGGATCGAGGCGGACGTGAGCATTGAAGCCTCGGTGTTGTGGGAAGATAACGCGATCGGGGAGCGTTCATCGCTGCGTTCGTGCGTGCTGGGGCGAGGCAACCGTATTGGCTCGCATACGATAATCACCGACGGAGCAATTATCAGCGATAACTGCACCCTCGGCGATGAGAATCGCCTGGAACGGGGGATCAAACTCTGGCCGGGCACCACGCTGAAGGATCAGGCAATATCCTTCTAAACAGACCGCCGCCCGAAAAATGAGACACTGGTGCGCCAGTCTGGTCCTGGGTTGTCAGGCACGCCTGCCCGGCGATATCTGCGCTAACGCCGGTCGTTTCCAAGCACCTGGTCAATCTTTGAGCTTACCCCCTTGAGGTGGCGCTTCTGACCAGATGGCGCACTATACGCACCCGATGCGGCTGGTCTGGCTGATTCCGTATGCCGGTCCTCGCGGCGATCCTCAAACTCGGGTCTCGGGCGAGCCACAGCGGTAATCAGGCGCACAACCGCCAGAACCATAACCCAGAAGCTCATCGTCAGCACAACTGCCAGGACATACCATGGCAGCCACTCCTGCAGCGTGGTGAGGATTGGCGATGCCTGTACGGCCGCCCGGAATTCCGGCGAGCCCATTTCGACACCGTAGTGCAGCAAAAAGCTGGACATCAGCAACCCATTGAGCGCCCCGACCAGCGCGCCCGTCAGCCGTTCACCGGCACTGATCGTATGTAATTTGCCGCTCCGGGGCAGCAGCAGTGAACTGCCATACCCGAGGATCAGCGCAACGGCCAGGAAGCCCAGCGCAGTCGCGCCCCAGGCCAGTCCCGCCGGATCATCGGCATTGAGCCAGCCCTGCAACTGTTCTCCCCAGGTCGGCCCCCAAAGTTTGACCAGCACCGCCCCGAGCAGCGTGCCGACGATGGTCAACAGGCTCCGCAAAACACCACGCCACATTCCCCAGATGCCCGTCAGTGTTATTAGCAGCAGCACACCGATTAACAGCAGCATGTTCCACTCCAGCTAGATACGATACGAACTTGCGGCTTCCCAGCGTTGGGATTAATATCTCTGGATAAGGTATGTGCCGGTGTCGGTTCACACCAGGCCCGCGCAACGTGAGCAGCGTGTTTCGTTTACTTAAGCACGCCGTATGCGAGGTATTGTAGCATACCTTTGACGTTCCGTCCTATCACCCGGTTTGCCATGCCCGGCAGACATGCTATAATGGCAGGGTAAATTTTCCGTGCTGGTCATCACAAACTTATCGAGTAGTGTGAGGATTGGGTACAGCGGCACGCCGTCTGTGTCGGATACCGTGGCACCCAGACCGTTGTGCTGTTGCAACGATTTGCAAGAATAAGGAGGTCGGAAGAACCATGGCACGAGTCGCAATTAACGGATTCGGTCGCATTGGTCGGCAGAGCTTCAAGGCGATTGTCGAACACCATCCTGAACTGGAGGTTGTTGCCGTCAATGACCTGTCGGACAACGAAACTCTGGCTCACCTGCTGCGCTACGACTCCACCTATGGTCCCTTCGAGGGCGAGGTCGCGGTTTCCGGGAACAAAATTACGGTTGACTACGAAGACACCCACTACGACATTGCCGCGCTGGAGGAGCGCGATCCGGCTAAACTGCCCTGGGGCCAGATGGGTGTCGATATCGTGATTGAGTCCACCGGACGCTTCACCGATGCCACCAAGGCCCGGGCACACCTGGAAGCCGGTGCAAAGAAGGTCATTATTAGCGCCCCGGCCAAGAATGAGGACATCACGATCTGTCTGGGTGTGAATGAAGATAACTACGACCCCGAAAAGCATCATATCATCTCGAATGCCTCCTGCACCACCAACTGTCTGGCTCCGGTCGCCAAGGTACTCAACGACAAGTTTGGTATTAAGAGCGGCCTGATGACAACGATCCACGCTTACACGATGGACCAGAACCTGCAGGACAATGTGCATAAGGATATGCGCCGCGCCCGGGCTGCCGCGATGAACATGGTGCCGACCACGACCGGCGCAGCCAAGGCAGTCGCCCTGGTTATCCCTGAACTGAAGGGTAAGTTCCACGGCTTTGCCGTCCGCGTCCCGACGCCGACCGTCTCAATGGTTGACTTCACGGTGCAGCTCAACAAAGCGACCAGCGTGGAGGCGATCAACAACGCCCTGATTGAAGCCAGCGAGAGTGAAGCGCTGGAGGGTATTCTGGGCGTCAGTCATGGCGAACTGGTCAGCAGTGACTTTATCGGCGACACGCGCAGCAGTATTGTCGATCTGCCGCTCACCATCGGTATGGGCGATGACTTCTTCAAGATTGTCACCTGGTACGATAATGAGTGGGGCTACTCTGTGCGCATTTCGGACCTGGCAGCTTACCTGGCTGATAATTTCTAGCAAGCGAGCCGTATTCCTGTTACCACAACGGGCCGGATGACGCAGTTGCGTCCCGGCCCGTTTATATATTCAGCCACATGCTACCGTTGCTTCCAGTAATCCAAGTTCCTCAGCACAGTGCGGGCAGGCAGCCACATGCTCGGCAATTGCGGCACTCTGTTCCGTATCAAGAAAGCCCAGGCGATACTCAATGAGCAGTTCGCTGGTTGGACAGAAAAGTCGGTAGAGTCGGGCGCGCAAATAGCCCTGTACCTGGCGCATCAACTCGACCTCGTGTGCGACATGCGGATGGGTCCGCAGATACTCCTGGGTATCCGCATCAGCTTCGCCATCAACGGCGGCAAGTAAAGCGGCACCACTTAATACCGGGGCAGCATCATCACCCCGCCTTCGCTCCCGCCTTTGTTTCATAACTGCGCTCCTATATGTCTCGTGGGAATTGCACCCTGGCACATAAGAGAACGCAGCCGGACGCCGTTTTTACACAGCTTTTATGATATAGCTGAGATTTTACTGACTCGCGTCTGACGGATTAGACTCCCATCATCTGCCGGAGCTGTGCGTTGCGTCCCAGCCGTCCCAGCACGTTCCGCTTGACATTGTACACGTCATTCACGCTGCTAAACAGATCTGACCGGCGTGAGAAGATCACGCGCGGCGTCAACCCCAGCACAAACGAGCAGTAGACCACGACCCGCTCCATCTCGCTCTGCAGTTGTGCATCGATAAACTGCCAGAACTCTTCGCGCTGAACACGATGCATCGCCTCCTCATCCGGCGAGTGCTGCGACAGCATATCCGCCCGGGCCACATCTTCCGGGACGACCTCGGCCCAGGACTGCGCCCGCACGCTGTCGATGACCACACTGGTGGCACACATCTGCAGATAGTGCAGCAGTGATGCCAGGGTGGGGAACGAGTCGAACCGATCCGGCGTAATCGCGCGCCAGAATTTCATAAACGCACCCACCACAAAGTATTCGCTGCTCTCACCACTACTGGTAAACGCGCTGCTCCGGCGGACCCATCCCTCGACCAGGTTGTTGTAGTGATGGTAAAGCTGCTCCCAGGCCGCCTCGTTCCGCTCCACCAGCGCCCGACGAAACAACTCATAACTGTAGCGTGTGTCGTGCTGCTGACCACGGTAGAACCGCTCGCTCTCAACCGCACAGTGCTTCATCAGCATGCTGAGTTCCATGTGTGTCGGTGATACCTCATAGCTCTGTGGCGAGCGCATATTGCCAGTATTGGTGGGCTGGTGTCCAATCAATTGCTGTACCATCGTAACCCTCCTGAATATAAAGCTTCCGTACTCACGTGCTGCTATGCGTTTTTGCGTTACTCTGAGCATAGCAAAGCCGCAGTGCGGTGGAGGTACGGTCATACTACGGTCAGACTACGGCGTCCGACATCTGCTATATTGATTGTACGAGGGAGGATCGTCTTTGAAAAGGGGTTCAGATGAGTAAGAGATGACAGATCTTACTATTTCTCCTAGTAAGATCCAAAAATATATATATTAAAGGTAAACGATGCGCTGTAATATGATGCGCATGCCGGGGAAATGTTATGATTTCGTAACTATGCCGGGTAGCAAATCCAAACATTTTGCCCCAAACCCGACCGTAGTTTCACCGAAGGAGTACCACGCCTGGTATTTTAACGGGTTTTTTTCTTTTGACGGTATAGCGAGCATTCACGGTATAGCAGTTTTCCTTAGCGGAAATGTAAAATAAGTGTATAAGTCTGCTGATTTTACAAAAAAGCAACCTTTTACAGCGAACATGAAACAGGGCAACCCAGAACAGCGCGCGCCCGACGCAGCGCCCTCAGCCATCTTTTTGTTCTCTGTCGCTTGACTGTTTCTTCTTTTCTCTTTGGGTTTTCCGGATAAATGTCTGACCCGAGTACCGGTAAAGCCGGACGGATGGGTACCGTACCGCAGTTTCGCCGAGGAAGGGGGAAGATCTATGCCGACTATTGACCGAAGTTGCGCTGCTGATCAGCGACACCGAAGTCCGACCGCAGAAGCCGCATCGTAGGCCCGGTTCCGGTCTGGCTGCCGCCGGCACCGCACGTAGGCCTGCAACACACTCAGGTGCTGCGTGGTGGTGATACATCCAGCCGGCGATCATTTTGGACAGCGGATGATGCCGGGTATGGTCAGATGGGTAGATAACTTGCATATCAGATGAGCGACTCCTCTTCATCATTGCATTGATAAGAACGCACGCGATGACGATTATCGCATCTCGATCGATCTGAATTTTGTGTCATCGCTTCGTGGGTGTGACGAATAGTTCTGCATTATTATGGATGTGCGCCTGCCTGCATTCGGCGGCTTGAAGCCGCCGCTCCAAACCACGCGCAGTGGAGCGGCGGCTTGGAGCCGCCGTTGCTGCCAAAGATGCGTGGCGTTGTGCAAGAACATACGTCACACCCCCCTTCGTTGCATCCGCGCGTCCGGTTCTTCCTATGCTATACTGGGCAGCGTTTTACCAGCCAGTCACAATCGAATGAACAAATGAGGAGCGCGTATGAAGATATACAAGGCCCGCGCGCCCATGCGCATCGGCTTCTTCGGCGGCGGTACCGATGTCAGCCCCTACGCCGAGGAGCATGGCGGGAAGGTGCTGAACTGCACGATTAACCTGTTTGTCCGTTGTATGCTCCGTCCCGGCACAACGCCCGGTGTCACCGTTCGCTCCCTCGACCTGGAAGAGGTCAGCCGGATGGTGAGTGGGCGGCGCTGGGAGGGCCATCTGCCGCTGCCGCAGGCGGTGCTGGACGCCGTGCCGGTTGCCTACCCGGATAATCATATCGAGCCGGTGGGCGTGGATATTACGATGTTTAGCGATGTGCCCCCCGGCAGTGGTCTGGGCTCCTCATCGGCGCTGGTGGTCAGTATGCTCAAGCTGCTGTATGCGGCCTATGGCATCACCACCGAAGCCGATCCGCATACCCTGGCTGAACTGGCCTATCGTATTGAGCGCAAAGACCTGGGCATCCCGGGTGGACGGCAGGATCAGTATGCTGCTGCGTTCGGCGGGATGTCGGTTTATCACTTCGGTGAGAATCGGGTGATTGTTGAGCCGGTAATTACAGACCAGGCCGCGCTGCTGGAACTGGAGAGTAGCCTGATTCTCGGCTATATCGGCGACCGGCGGCTGCTTACGCGGCACTTGATGGAAGATCAGGTGCGCCGGCTGGTGGAGGGGGATACGCTGCGTTACCATGATGAGACGAAAGCATTTGTGGACGAGGCGACGAAGCTGTTGCGGGCACTGCGCATTGCGGACTTTGGGCGGCTCCTGCATGATGCCTGGGAGGTCAAGAAGGCCTTTTCGCCACACATTGCCCCGCCGGTTGTGGAAGAGGTCTACGAGATGGCGCGCAGGCATGGCGCGTGGGGCGGTAAAATTACCGGCGCGGGTGGCGGTGGTTTTATGGTCTTCGCCTGCCCCTTCGAGCGCCGATTGGAACTGGAGCGCCTGCTGACGAACGCCGGGGTGCAGATCCGGCCCTTCTCATTTACTACCTGCGGCGTCGAGGCGTGGGCAGTTGCGGCGGATAGATAGGCCACCGCAGTGAGGACGTGCGCGCCCGCACTGCGCAAGACCCGGGGCACACCGCAGTGTGCCCCGGGTCCGCTAACTCGCACCGTTTCAACCCGGTCAGGGTTCGATCACAATTGCCCAGTCGGAGCGGTAGGGCGCAGTCCAGGTGCTGCCATCAACCGTGAAGGTAATCTCCTGGTAGCTCTTGCGCGTATCCACCGCCACGCCGCGCTGGCCCGACAGTCCATCGATCTGGATGCTGCTTACATCTTCGCCATAGAAGATGTAGGTGTTCCCGCTCTGCAAACAGACGGCATCGGTCAACTCATTGCAGCGTGTAACGCCCAGCGTGTAGCGCCCCTCCCAGAAGCGCGCCAGCGTGCGGAACTGCTCGGCATTCGTAAACGCTTTGGACCCATCATCCGAGCCCTGGCCGCCGGTCAGGTTGCCGTAGATGCCCGCCACCCCGCCGGCCATCATCGCATTCCAGGCTATCCGCCGTAGCTCATCCTCCGAGAAGTCCCGCCTGCCGCTATCCAGGTTGCGCCAGCGATCCTCCGAAAATGCCGGTTTGTTGGACTTGTGGTCAAAGGCCTGGCGCAGCTCGTCGTAGGTGGGTTTCACCTGCTCGTAGGAGGCATACTCCAGCACATCCGTCCAGATGCCAATCTGTTCGGCCTTGTAGCGCGCACCCAGCAGATGCTCCCAGCCCAGGTGTGCCTGCATCTGGGCGTGCCAGGTCGCAATCTGGCTGCTGTCGGCCCATTCCCAGACATCGTAGCCATAGCCCATCGTCCAGCCGGGCAGCGGTCCCAGGCGGGCGGCAATGTAGCGCTGCACCCGGCGCGCTGCCGTCCCATCCAGCCCATCCATCCCCTGTGTCGGGTTCTGGTCCCGGCTGCTATCGCCCCACATCCAGAGATGCACCGCGCCGCCAGCCGCATAGGTCTCGGTGATCAGTTCCTCGATGATCTGGAAGGTAGCGCGGTCCGGGTCGGTATTCTCTGCCCGGTCGCACTGTTTGGTGCTTATATCAAACCAGGAACAGCCCATCGAGACGTGGAAGCCGGTGAAGCCCGCATCCTGAATGAAGGTCTGAATATCGCGGTCAATCTCGCTGCTGCTCAACCGGTCGGGCACAGCCTGGATCGCGTAGCGCGGCACGAATGCCTGCCCGGTGCCACTGCGCACCCACTGCCCATTCTGGGCCACGACGAAGCCGGGCAGGTCGCTGGCGCTGATCTGGATGGTCCCACCGTGCCCATCCAGATCAGCATCGTCGCTGCTGGTGGTTACGGTCCAGGTGCCGGCCTGGGTGCCGGTGAAGCGGAACTTCCAGGTGGTGCCACCATCGTAGAACATCTCGGTAGTGCGGGTCTCGCCGCTGGTCTGATGCACGAAGGTGGCGGTGGCAACCAGGTCAAACGGATTGCCGGAGTAGCTCGGGTTGTCCAGGCTCCACTCCAGAAACGCCCACTGGGTGCCATTCTGGTCAAGATTGCTACTCTCGGGCGTATTCGTCGGTACTGCTGTCGCCGTCGCCGTGGCCGATGGCACGGCTGTGCCGGTTGCCGTCGCCGTCGGAACATCGGAGGGAACACTGGTTGCAGTCGGAGTAGCTACGGGGGCGGGCGCATCTTCGGCGATCACCACCACGTTGTAGTTGCTCTCGGCACCCAGCATCGGAGCCATCGCATTGCCCCCCAGGACCACTGGCCCCGCCGGGAAGTTCTTCCGGTAAAGCTGCCGGTCCCCATCGCTGGTGCCGAGCAGGTCACCAGTGGCGGTCCACCCGCCTTCGGCCAGCCACGCCGGGAGTGCCTGCACACGGCTGTCGTAGGCCACATACACCGTGGCGCCGGCCGTCAACTCAAACCGCAGGAAGTCCGACACTGTGGCCCACTTATCATCGTTCGCGGTGCGAATGAAGGGCTGCCCCGCGAAGCCGGTGGGCATGCTGATCACACTGTAGGAGCGGTCAATGTAGGGGCGCGTGCCTTCCTGCAGCGTTTCTACCGGATAGGCATCACCACTGGCAGCGGCAACATTGGTGACCAGGTCGGTTGAGGTTGCAGGTGTTGCGCTGGGTGGCGTAGTCGGGTCGGTTATACTGCTACCATCGGTTGCGGTAATCTCGATGTAGTTGATCTTGTTATTGCGGGAGCCGGCGGCGTTAGTGACCGTCAGCCGGCCGTCCGTAACCGTTACGGTGACAGTCCCTTCCTGCCAGCGCATGGTGCTGTCGGGCGTGCCATCGACGGCCAGGGCGTCCTCAACCGCGATTTTGTAGACACTGTCGTCGTAGCCGGGATCACCCGCGACCAGATGCACGTCGTAGGTGCCGTCGGGCAGGGCGATTTCCCAGCTCAGGCCGTCCGTCTTTTGCATATGGTTCAGCGTGTCGTAGCGCTGATCCGGCGAGCGTGACAGGTTGCGGTCGCGGGTTTCGGTGTTCTGGCTGCTCCAGCCGTAAGACCAGCCGTTGCCACGATCACCAAAGGCCGCACCGCTATCGACCAGGTAGCCGTCAGGGGTGGATGCTGAACTCGGCTGGAAGTTGATCGCAACATTGGGGGTATCCGCCGATACGGTGGTCGGTGTGCCGGCTCCCAGGAAGAGCCCGGGAAGCAGCAAGCATGCTATCAGCAACAGGGTAATATGCGGTCGGTTGTTTCGCATCATTCTCCTCCTTAGATGTGTTATGCGATTTAATGCAGCGTGTCAGGTTGTAGCGTGCGCCATGGATGATCAGCCGGCGGCAACCGGCCGGGTGTGCCACCCACCTGTGGGCGGAGCAGCAGGTATGTGACCTATGCTGAGGGTAACAAAAATGTCACCCCACCGGCTACCCAGAGTCATTGACAAATGTATCCAGAACGCGGGACTGTGTGCTATCGGGAGATAATGCGGATGGAGGGCAGCCGCATGGCGACCGCGCGCCAAATGGCATACACAAACCCCCGCAGATATTGGCGTATCTGCGGGGGCCGGAGTTCTGTTATGCGACAAATTGTGCGGAAGGAACCTGCGCGAGAACGCGCTTAGAAGAGGATCTGATCGGCGGGAACATCCTGCAAACCAGACCAGGGCGACTTCACATTACCGGCTTGCAGTTGACGACCGAGCCGCATTGACACAAGCAGCAGTAGTGCCACGACTAAACCTATCAGCGAGGCAGCATACACGGTCGTGTAGCCAATAACAACGCTGCCGGTAAAGTGCTGCGCGATGTCACGCACCAGACCACCGCCAATGGTGCCAAATCCCTGTGCCAAGGCCTGCGAAACGCCCCATAACCCTAGAAACAGCCCGGCGTGACCGCGATCGGTAATCGTCATAATTAACGCCAGGCTGCCCACGATGAACATGCCCCGGCCCATACCGATCAGCCAGACGCCGCCACGAAACGGCCCGACCAGCGCGGCATCGCTGGCGTAGCTGATAATCAGGAAGCCCAGAATGCCGCTGGCACACCCCAGAAGAATCGGCAGTACGGGTGAGCGCCCGCGCCAGAGCAGCCATCCGGCCAGCGTGATCGCGGTCAGCATCGCAACGCCCCACCATGCCGTCAGGCGGGTTGTTGCGGCAACACTCATATTCAACACCTGCCCGCCGTAGGGCTCCAGCAGCACATCGTGGGTGGCGAAAGCGGCAGTAGCGATAAAGAGCAGCGCGAAGATTCCCCGCATCATCTTCTGGCCGGCGAGCATGCGCAATGACTCGCCCAGCGAGAGCCGCACGCGGATGGCATCCTGCTGCGAGGCCACTTTGCCGTCAGGCCGCAACCGCTCCTGGCCCCATAATGACAAAAATGTCAGCGCCACGAAGATCACCGCCGAGCCCTGCATCACCCGGATCAGCCGCATTGGATTGTAGTCAATGAGGAACATCCCGACCAGAACAGAGCTGACGATGGTGCCCAGCACCAGCATAATCCACAACACAGCCAGCACCCGTCCGCGCTCCTGCGGGGCAGTAATATCGCTGACCAGCGCCAGATAGATTGTCTCAACGATATTCACGCCGATACCATAGGCCAGGAAGATCAGCGTACAGATGACCATTGCCGGCCAGAACCCGATTGCACCATTGCCGCTGAGCAGAATCAGCGAGAATGGCGCAGTCGCCAGACCACCATATGTCAGCATTGCGCCCAACGCTACGTAGGGTGTACGCCAGTTCCCTCTGGCTCGTTCCTGATCGGAGTGAAAGCCAATCAACGCGCGCGCGGGCGAGACGAAGTAGTGAATCGCAATCAGGAAGCCGACCGCGACGGCCGGAATGCGTGCTTCGTCAATCAATACCCGGTTGAGCGTGCCGGTCAGGGGGGCAAGGGAGAGCCCCATCCCAAACTGGAATAGTCCCAGACGTAGAACATGGAGCCATCGGCGCATGGCCCGGTGGTGGTCAAGCCAGGCCTGGGTCTGGTGCTTCAGTTTTGCCAGCCGCACGAGTTGCCTGCGGACTGCGACCATCGCTCTGCCTCCTTAAAACAGTACGACCTCAGAATTGTACATATTATAGCACAGGGTATCCATATTATGCAGGGAGTAGTGGTACGAACCTGCTGGGACAGAGCAGATTGTACCCGGCAAATTGCGCCGGGTGGGACACGTTACGCTGCATTGCGTATCATATTGTGGTATCATAAGATTATTATCCTTCACGACAAACCAGCGGGCTATTTTGGTCGCGCTGTACGGGTGATAGCGTAAATATATCAGCGAGGGCGTATGAGTCGTATCACCACAACTTTTGCGCGCCTGCGCGAAGCCCGTCAGGTGGCGCTGATGCCCTATCTGACGGTGGGCTTTCCGCAACGCGATAGTACGCTTGAACTGGTACCGGCTATGGAAGCCGCCGGTGCCGATATGTTCGAGTTGGGTGTGCCTTTCTCTGATCCGCTGGCCGATGGTGCGACCATCCAGCGGGCCACGCAGCGCGCGCTGGAACAGGGGGTCACGCTGGCCTTCTGCCTGGAGACGGTTGCGGCGCTACGTACGCGTGGAGTACAGGCACCCCTGCTGCTGATGGGGTACTACAACCCACTGCTGCGCTATGGCGTCGAGCGAGCCTGTGCCGAACTGGCAGCGGCGGGCGGCGATGGCTGGATTGTGCCGGATGTGCCGCCGGAAGAAGCCCATGAACTGCGGCAGGCCGCGACCACGCATGGCCTTGATCTGATCATGTTTGTGACACCGACAACCCCCGACGAGCGCATTGCGCAGATCACCCACCTGGCAAGCGGTTTTATCTACTGCGTCTCGCTGACCGGGGTGACGGGCGCGCGCCAGGCGTTGTCCCAGGGTCTGGCTGACTTCCTCGGGCGGGTGCGCCGCCAGACTGATCTCCCGCTGGTGGTGGGCTTTGGGATCAGTACTGCCACGCATGTGGCGCAGGTGGGGCAGGTTGCCGATGGCGCGATTGTGGGGAGTGCGCTGATCAACCATATTGCCGGATTGCCGCCGGAGCAGATGGTGGCGGAGACCGCCGCATTTGTGCGGGCACTACGTGCGTAGCGTGGCTTTCTATAGTACGTGTTTGCGCTATGCGTCAGGCAATGTCATCAGGTACCAGACTGGTTGCGCCTGCCGGAGGCGCTAGCCGCTTCGACACCCGACCGTGTGACGGCTGTTTGCAAAGTAAAGGTATAGTTGCAAGCTCTTGTTTACATATTGTGAAGGTTTGTACAACTTAATTTGTAACCCTGATGTATATACTGGAGGCAAATCCCGAAATAAGGTTAACAGAGCAATGGACGCTCATTGGAAACTTCGGCGAGGAGGTACCCAGCAGCAGAACACGCACGTTTTTTTTGTTCTGGTGACAGTCTTTGTTCTCTGGTTTTTCTCATGCGCCGATGGTAAGTAGCGGCGCAGATATTGAACCCGGAACCGGAAGTTTGCGTCTGATGCACTGCTCCGCTTCCGGCAGGTCTATGGTAGACGCATATACTTTCGCTGAAAGAAAGGAAGGGTGACAATGGTAACACTTAAAGATGGCAATATTCCGTCCGAAGAAGAGGTTAAGAAGAAAAATCGCGGCATGGAAGGCATGGTTGCCGCTCGTACCGGTATCAGCCATATCGACGGTGAGAATGGTCGCCTATTCTACCGTGGTCTTGATATTAACGAGCTGGCCGCCAACTCCACATTTGAGGAGACTACAGCACTGCTCTGGTATGGTAAACTTCCCAACCGGCGGCAACTGGAGCGCTTTCAGGAAAAGTTCGGCCAGAACCGCCTGATCCCCAATGATGTTATTTCGATCCTGCTCTCGCTGCCCAAGAAGACCTCACCGATGGGTGTGCTGCGGACAGCCGTCTCCGTTATGGCAACCTATGACCCGGACGAAGGCGATAACTCGCTGGAGGCGAATGTCAACAAGTCGGTGCGGTTGACCGCCTCGATGCCGACGGTGGTTGCGGCCTGGGAACGGGTTCGCAATGGGCTCTGGCCGGTTACACCCAGCACGGAGTTGAGCCACGCGGCTAACTTCCTCTACATGCTGACCAACCGGGTGCCAACCGAAACCGAGGCCAAGGTTCTGGATACGGCGCTCATCCTGCATGCCGACCATGGCCTGAATGCCAGCACTTTCGCCGCGCGTGTCACCGCCAGTACGCTCTCGAACCTGCATAGTTCGATCACCTCGGCCATCGGGACGCTCAAGGGTCCGCTGCACGGCGGGGCCAACGAGCAGGTGATGCGTATGCTACTGGAGATTGGCGACGTGGATCGCGTGGATCAATACATGGAAGGCGCATTTGCGGCCAAGAAGAAGATTATGGGCTTTGGGCATCGCGTCTACAAGGCTGATGACCCACGCGCCTCCTGGCTCCAGAAGCTCTCGAAGCAACTGGGCGAGTCGACCGGCAATACCCGCTGGTATGAGATGAGTGAGCGCATCCGCAACCTCGTACAGATGCAGCGCAGTTTGCCGGTCAATGTGGACTTCTACTCCGCTTCACTCTACTACACGCTGGGCATTCCACTGGATCTCTTTACGCCGATCTTTGCCATCAGTCGGGTGGCCGGGTGGACGGCGCACGTTTACGAGCAGTATAGCGACAACCGCCTGATCCGGCCCACGTCCGAGTACATCGGGCCGGAGGATGTGCCCTATGTGCCGCTGGCCGAGCGCGAGTAGGGTTTGGTTGATCATCACTGATCGTGCGTGATTATATTGGGTAATCGGTAGTCAGCACTCACTGCTGGCTACCGATTTTTCTTGCGGTTTTGTAAGGGTTTTGGTCTTTACGAACAGGAATGTACAGTTCACTGACACGCGTTACGCGGTGGGTGTACCAAGCGGATATGTACGCCCACAACGGCAGTCTTCGCCTGCGGCAGCGAGGATCTTCCGCCCTGCCCGCGGCGACATTCCCTGTCAGGTCAGGGACCGCGTAGCTCATGTCACTGATATGCGTTACGCCGTAGGTCTGCAAACTGGGCGTTTGCGCCCGGTAATGGCCCGATTCGCCTGCGGCAGCATGGTACGCTTTTTTCTTTTGCAC
>DAOTVB010000237.1:0-31562 GCA_034436755.1 Chloroflexaceae bacterium
CCTACGCCCGATACACCTACGCCCGATACACCTACGCCCGATACACCTACGCCCGATACACCTACGCCCGACACGCCCACGCCTGAAGTGCAAGGAGGAGAAACCGTTTATCTACCACTGATAGTGAGATAGAGAGTTTACAGAGATTACTACCAATCAGTTTCTCGAAAAAGCAGAGAGTTGAGAATGGTTAGCAGTAATCCACACCAAACCAATGCGGTTTCAAGCATGTGTTTCGACACGACCATCACCGGCGATTGTTTTCGCCAGTAATGGTCGTGTCAGTGTGAATTTTACAACTACATTACGATAAACTGTGGTATAAACGACCTATGCACCAGGCGCACGCAGAAGTGTTGCGGCACTTATTTCGCGGAAAGTATTTCAAACATACTATCGACTCACAATGGGCCAATATGCAAACGTGCGAATGTGCGAACGTTGCCGGGAAAAAGCTTCGGCAACGGGTTACCTATGATATCCGACGCACATACCATAGGAGTACGACCGACCAATGACCGCTCGATCCGAAGACCCCTTGACACCACGCGAACATCAGGTGATGCAACTAGTCACGCATGGTGAAACTGATGGACAGATCGCCCGGCGATTGGACCTCTCAGTGCGCACCATCGCAACGTATGTTCACGCCGTATGCCAGAAATTCAAAGCGCGCAATCGGACGGCGGCCGCCGTGCAGTATATGCTGCGCTACGGCATACCGGAGCGGAAGCATGCACCAACCAAACTGTCCGAACCTCTCACACAGCAAGAACAGCGGGTCATCGCCCTGGTCGCCCGTGGACAGACGGACCAGGAGATCGCCGAACAGCTTGGCCTGTCACAGTCAACCGTCGGGCAGCACCTGGTGACTATTCGCCACAAATTCGATGTACCAAATCGGGTGGCAGCAGCAATTGAGTATCATCGCCGGTTAGGAGAGTCATCCCCGGCACCAGGTACGAATGACAACAATACGACCTGAGCATCCTGGTATCGGCATACTGACACATCAACAGCGTAGCAAGCATTACCATCTCAATTGTCGCGCTATGTGTAACGACCGAGGCCAGTAGCACGTAAACCTTGACAATGTCACAGAGCGGGGAAAGATGAAATGTTTGAACACTTCAACATGCGAACATCCCCCACCCTGCGATATAATAATTGGTAGAGCAACACAACCCACAACCGGAGGAAACAGTCCACATGACTACCACCACTGATGATTATGACAGCCCGTGGGGCTACAGCGTTACACGTTGCAACGTGCGAACGTTCCAACGTTCCAACGTGCTAACCTGCAAGGTGGAGACGCAGAAGATGCCATATATTACCAGTGTTGAGCGGATAGGGATACAGAAGGGGATTGAGCAAGGTTTACAGCAGGGCCGCGTCGAAGGTCTCCTGACCGGCATCAAATTGATGTTGGAGATGAAATTTGGCGCGGACGGGTTGCGCCTGCTTTCGGAGATCCAGCAGATCACGGAGCCAGCAGTTATCGAAGCAGTGCATGCGGCGATCAAGGATGTGCCGACGCTCGATGAGTTGCGGCGGGTCTATGCCCCACCGGATGATGGGAAGTAGGGGCGCAACCTCGGTCAGAAGGAGCGGGAGCATGGCTCCCGCCCTCGCTATCCGTGACGTCATCTTACCCCTGCGGCAGGTTCGACCGACGTTCTTTCAGGTCAGCAATGGGCATATGCCGGATCTCCAGGTTGCGCCGCTCGATCTCGCGCCGGAACTCGCGGCGCTGTTTGGCCGCTTCATACCGGCGATGCTCGGTATCCGTTTCGACGATGAGGGGCGGTACGCGCACACCATTGCCATGCTCATCGACGGCGACCATCGTAAAGTAGCAGGTCATCACATGCCGCTCGGTCTTGTGGATAATATTCTCGGCCACAACGCGAATACCCACCTCCATCGAAGTCTTTCCGGTGTAGTTGACCGCCGCCATAAAGGTAGCAAGTTCGCCTACATGTACCGGCTCGCGGAAGAAGACCTGATCCACCGACAGTGTGACAACATAGTGGTTGGAATAGCGCGAGGCACAGGCATAGGCAACCTGATCCAGCAACCGGAGTGTTGCCCCACCATGCACATGCCCGGAAAAGTTTGCCATATCCGGAGTCATCAGGACGGTCATTCGTAAGGTTTTGTGTTGTTTGTTGTTCATTTCTTCCACGTCGAAGCTCCCCTCTAGTTCTGCTTCTTGATGCGCGCCACATCACTGTGCCGCACCGATTATTCCTGGTACACAAAATTATTATCGGCTTCCGCCAGCGATGGGAGGCCGGCATCCTTCGCCGAGAGGCGTGGCTCACGGAGCGGCCACTCAATGCCAATTGCCGGGTCGTTCCAGATGATACCGCGATCCAGATCGGGCGAGTACTCGCCGGTCACCTTGTAGGTGAAATCGGCCGTTTCACTGAGTACACAGAATCCGTGCGCAAATCCGGGGGGGATGTAGAGCATATGCGCCTGCTGCGCGGAGAGAGTCAGGCCTTCCCACTGACCATAGGTAGGTGATCCCTGCCGGATATCGACGGCAACATCAAAAATTTCGCCCTGCAAAACCATAACCAGCTTGCCCTGAGCCTGCGGATGCTTCTGGTAGTGCAACCCGCGCAGCACGCCCCGGGTTGAACGAGAATAGTTATCCTGCACAAACTGCGCCGCAATGCCATGAGCGACAAACGCGGAGCGCTTGTAGGTTTCCATGAAAAACCCTCGGTGATCGCCAAACTGATCTACCTCGACCAGGATCAGGTCAGGAATGCTCAGTCTCCGAAAGCGAAAAGGCATGGAGCAGATCCTCCGTTTCTGCAATCAGGCGCTCCCCGCTGGGCCGCCGGATCACCGGGTTGTGCCTGAAGCGACTGTTTCAATAAAAATTATACCATCACCCGTTACGTTTCACATACAAACTACTTTCGCTCCGGTGCCGCGCTGGTTATTGTGCTACGGTAACATTTCACACAAGTGCCGCGTACACTTCGGTAGAGCGACCGGGTTCCAGGTTACGTCATTCTGGGTAGACCCGGAATAAGCATGGAGCAGACACAACGTAGAAGGAGGTTCTTATGGTTCCAGAAGTTGCGTTTACCACGACCGGCTGGATTCTGACGCTGGCGGGCTTTCTTGGCGGAGTCGCTATCTGGAATTGGATTGCCGGCCACGGGGATGTGTGGGGCCGGATGCGCTACCAGGCCGGCGATGTCTGGCGGATGTTGTTGACGCAGACGGCAATTGTTGCGGTGGTGATGGCGCTGCTGCTCTTCCTGGGCGGGATGCTGGGCAATCTCATCGGGTCGCCCTTCCGCTGGGTTGCGATCCTGGTGGGCGTGATCTTTTGGGGCTACGTCGGGGCGTTAACGCTGACGGCCATTCGGGGGACGCTGGTGGGTAAGCGGTAGGAATTGGGGGTTAGCGATTGGCGATTGGAGGTTGGGAACTCCGCATCCCCAGTCGCCAATCACCAATCGCCAAATGATCATCCACCGCCAGTATTCTGCTCTGCGCCAGGCTCTGCGGTCGCAGGTTCTTCCGGCGGTGGTGGCTCCTCGGCCGGCGGCTGTTCCTCGCCCGACTCTTCTGCGCGAGTTTCCCCGGCTTCCGGCTCTTCTGCCGGTTCCTCTGGTGGCAACTCCGCGCCGGGTTCCTCCGCTGCGGGTGGCTCCGGTTCTACTGGTTTTGGAGTGGCTGTTGGCGGCAGCGGTGCTTCACCCTCAGGAACTTCGGCCTGGGTCGTATCCATATCGGCTTCATCAGGCCAGGGTTCCTCGTTGCCTAACCCATCCCGTCCGCGCACCCGGAAGGCAAAATGCTTACCCTCGTCGGGACCAAACCAGTCCTCGGTCTCGCCCGTCTCGCGCTTCCAGTCCCGCCAGCCGCCTTTGGGCAGTTGCCGCAACTGGACATCATACGACTCAATGCCGCTGACATCGTCCTCGCCGCCCCACTGGATCAGATAGCCATTGCCCTGGCGAATAATGTTGGTAATGCTCGCATCGGGCGCGCCGTTATCGGTGACGGGCAACCAGGCAATCGCGTCAAAGTGAACCGCCATGCCCGCCGCCGGCCCCAGGTTGCTCAGTTCGATCCGGCCACCGCTCCGTTCAAAGCGATAGGTTCCCAGCGCAGCCCAACTCCCCGCCTGGGCCGCCTGATCGAGCGACCGATCGACCGTACCGCCCGCGTGGGTAATCTGGTAGCGCGCATCGTCGGTCGTCTGTTCGCCACCACATGGCGGGATGTAGACCTGCACCTCGTAGAAGCCCGCCCGGGTTAGCTCCGGTGTCCAGGTCGCACTGTGGGCATTCTGCGCCGGGTCGGTTGTTGCTGCCACCCAGTCGTGGCTGCCATTCAGCCCGCAATTGGCAGTTTCCCACGCATCACCATCGGCGTCATAGCCGGATGCGCCATTGTCCACCGCCGTTGCCCCGGAGGGAACGCGCGGGTTATCAACTGGACCGGGGGCCGGGTCTGTATCCGGCGCGGGAGCCGGGTTCGCCGGTTGATCGGGAACCGGGACGGGGTCGGACGGAATTGCCCCACCAGGACCGGGGTCTTCACCCAACCAGAGAAAGGTGACATCCACCCAGTCATTTCCGGTCATGCCCAGATCATCCCAGAAGGTGCCGTCGGCGATGTCAATGCCGTTGGGAGATTGAATACGGCGGCCAAACTCATCCAGACCACCGTTGTAACCATCCAGGTAGGCCGCCTGCGCCATCGGCACCCCCACCGGCAGATCGCGGTAGTTTTCCCGGTTGGGCGACCAGTAGTTGTCATTGGTGTTCCAGGGGCCAACATCCCAGACCGGCACAACCGTTGTGCGCCCGTTGTAGGTCAGCCGTACCTGGTACTCATAGCCCTGGTAGGAACTGAGGTTGCGCCAGGAGGGCAGCGCAACAAAGCGGTCACGCGGCTGAATGATATGGCCGTTGGCCGTCTGCTGGCCCACCAGTCCCTCACGCGTCGCAAAGATCCGGTAGGTCGGGGCCAGGCTACGGGTTTCGTGAGAGGGGGGGGCGGCCTGCACTGGAATGGCGGCAAGCACGATCAGCAGCAGGACAGCCGGCAGACGAAAGCGTTTGCAGAAAAGCAATGGTTGTCTACTCCTTCTGTGTCAAAATTCCCGTCGCGGCGAGATGTAGTCGCAATGTCGGGCTGCGACAGGAATAGGGACACCGTTGGGATAGTACATCTGACCGATAAATCATACGATGTACACAGTACAGTCAATTCCAGGCTGTTAACAGACCAGAACGCTGGATGCGCCTGCGGCAGCATGGTACTTTTTCATCCTGCCGGAGACGATATCCTTTTGCAAACAAGTAACCGTATAATCCGTGTACATTCACCGATCCATTACACTGGGCTTTGCAACAAGAAAATCCAGTACCAGCAGACGCAATCTCCTCCACCGAGCAGGTGCGAACTATTCCACCGTAAGATTATCCAGCGATGGGATGGCTACAATCCAGATCGGCCCGGCATTAAACCGGACTTCATCCCCATTTAGATCATAGAAATGCAACGGCGCAGCGGCCGCCGGTTTGCTCCAGCGGATTTCCTGCTCGATCCCATCAATAAACAGCCGGGCCGGGCCTGCGCCAATTACCCGTTGTTCGATTCGTCCCTTGTCATCATCGGGAATGGGCTGTTCCGGAACCTCCATCACCACCACATTCTTCGTCCAGGTCTGCGCACCGGTACGCTCATCAATATGCGGTTCATCCCGGCGCATGCGATGATAGCCGTTACTCTCCGGGTGGTAGACCCAACCCGCCGGGTCATCGACAAAGATAAAGTAGTAGCTCAGGCGCCGGCTTTCCGGGCGCTCCGCAACTGGACGATCATGTTTGAAGAGAAACCCGTGCGCGGCAGGATCAACATCGTCCACGTCCTTATCTGCGACAAACTGCTGGAGATCAGCGCTGGTTGTGTAGAGGTTGTGCGGCGCGTCACGCTCCTCGCTGCGGTAAAAATAGGCACTAGACTCATTGCGCAGCGCATCCATGTTGGCAATCTCGGTGGCACTCTCGGCCAGCGCCAGACTATCGGGCGAGCCGCCGGCATGCACAAAGACCGCGTTTAAGCCCATAGCCCACTGGACAAAGTAGAGCCGCGCGCTGCGGACAGCGCCAATCTTGGCGGCCTCGGGCGAGATTCCCGGCGCAAAGACGGCCATGTAGCGGGTAATGCCATACTCGGTCAGCGCCTCGAACACCAGCACCGCCGCATCCATGCCGGTCTGGGGGTATGCGGGGGCACTGTTGTCAAGCATCACGGCTATCAGGCGTTGCGGGGCAAGCCCACGGGTCAGGGCCAGGTCGCCGGTAATTGGTTCGGGTGTGGGCGTTGGCGTTGGAGGAACAGGCGTCGGGCTGGAGGTGGCCGTTGGCGTCGTAGTTGGCGCAGATGTGGCAGTTGCATCTATAATAGTCGGCGACACGGTGGGCGCAAGCGCCTGTTGCGCCGCCCGGTCCGCACGCGCACTGGTGCAGGCAGTCAGGACAAATGCGATACAGAGCAGTAAAAACAGCCGATGTAGCACAGGCATCGTGGCTTCTCCCTCAGGCAAGCGTTTAACATAAAACGGCGGGTATTCTACCACAACTTCTAGCACAACTCGAACGGGGAGTTGCCGAGAATGCGCCGGGTAGGGCGACGATAACGGATACGGTAGCGC
Source organism: Chloroflexaceae bacterium (assembly GCA_034436755.1). Classification (GTDB taxonomy): domain Bacteria; phylum Chloroflexota; class Chloroflexia; order Chloroflexales; family Chloroflexaceae; genus CAKZQX01. Next base: position 6,701 of record DAOTVB010000237.1, read on the forward strand.
ATCGACCTGACCATACCATGCCTGAAGTCTCGCCGCTGATTGTAGCATATTCAGCCGCGTAGAGCGAACGGATCTGCCGGGTATGACCCGTTTGTCACATGTTTGTAACACTTCCGGTTTACGGATGAGGCAGGCTATTTATGAACACATTTAGCGCGTTGTTGAACTGGTACAATCTCCCCTTCCTGTCCGCGCTGTGCGGCTGCGTCGGGCTGGCACTGCTGCAACTGCTGGGCGGGTTTGGCGAGCAGGACGCCGATGCCGATGCGGATGTTGACATGGAGGTTGACCTCGATGCTGATGTGGATGCTGATGTCGCCGGAGCCGACGGGGGGAGCGCTCAAGGTCCACTCGCCGCCGTCGGCGTTGGCCGGATACCGCTCTCGCTGGTGTTGCTGGCTTTTCTGCTCAGTTTTGGCGCGGTGGGGCTGATTGGCAACACGCTGGTGAGCAGCAGCTTCGGCACCTATCCCACCTGGGCGTTTATCCCGATGTTGATCATTACCACGATCCTGGGACTGCTGCTGACCGGGCGGATCAGTGGCATGATCGCCGCCATCGCCCCAAACACCAGCACCGCCATCGGATTTGAGCAACTGGTCGGGCGCACCGGCATCGTGGTGAGTCACAGCCTCAGCCAGACCTACGGACGGGTGCAGGTACGCGACAGCCATGGGTCGCTGCATACCGTCTATGCGGTGCTGGCGGAAGGCGAGCCCCTGCCCGACCAGACCGAAGTCGCCCTGGTTGCCTACGATGCGGCCCAGCGGCGCTTTATCGTCAAGGCTTTTTCGTAGAGGTCCATACCCACTCATCACGTCACCGCGCAAAGGAGGAACAGGCTATGCTGGATATGTTGCAAGATCTGGGTCTGGTTATTGGTGTGATTATCGTTGCGGTTCTACTCGTATTCTTCACCATTATTGCCCTCATCTCACGCTTTTATGTCAAAGCCCCGGCCGACCGCGCCTTTGTCAAGACCGGGCAGGGCAAAACCCGGGTCGTGCTCAACGGCGGTGGCTGGGTCTTTCCCGCCCTGCATGAGATCACCTGGGTCGATCTGCGCACGATGGATATTGACATCGAGCGTACCGAGGACAATGCGCTGTTGACGATTGACCCACAGTATGCCGATATTCGCGCGATTTTCTACATCAAAGTCAATCCGATTGCCGAGGATATTGAGCGGGCGGCGCGCACCGTCGGCGGCGACGAGGTTAATACCGACAGCGTCAAACGCCTGGTTGAGAGCAAGCTGGAAGGCGCGTTGCGTGATGTGGCCGCCACCTTCACACTTATGTCGCTGCACCAGGAGCGCGAGAAATTTGTCGAGCGGGTGCAGAACCTGGTGCGCGCGGATCTCTCCGAGAACGGGCTGGTGCTGGAGTCGGTTTCGATTACCGCGCTCAAGAGTGCGCGGCAGGGCAGCTTTGGCATAGATGATGTCTTTGGCGCGCAGGTGGCCCGCGCCAATGCCGAGGTGATCCAGCGGGCGCTGAAGGAGCGCAACGAGATTGACCAGACCACCCAGACCGAGATTGCCCGCCGCAACTCGCAGGCCGAGCAGGAGCGCAACGAGATTGACCAGAAGAGGAGCCTGGAGATTACCCGCCGCAATGCCGGCACGCGGCAGGAAGAGAATGATATTGAACGTAGCGCCGAACTGGAGATAGCCACCCGTGATGCCCGCGCCCAGGAGGAGAAGTTGAGCCTGGAGCGCAACCTGGCGCTGGCCCAGGCCACCCAGCGGCGCGAGATCGCCATCCGGCAGGCCGAGGAGCAGAGCGCCTCCAACCAGGCATCCTATGAGCAGGATCAGGCGGCCGAGCTGGCGCGCGTGATCAAAGAGCGGGCAATCGCCGAGGCGGAAAAGCAGAAAGAGCAGGCGATTCAACTGGCCGAGGAGCGCCGCCGCCAGGCGATTGAACTGGCCCAGCAGGAGCGTGAACGCGAGGTGCAGCGCAGCACCGTGCTACGACAGCAGGCGGTCGAGGTGGCCGACCAGGAACGGCAGGTGGCGCTGGCGCAGGAGCAAGCCAAGCGCGAACAGGCCGACCGCGAGCGGCTGCTCATTCTGGCGCAGCGCGAAGAGGCCGAGCAGCAGGTTTTCACGGTCCAGGAGAAGGCCGCCGCCGAGCGTGACTCGCAGATCCAGATTATCAATGCCCGGCGCGATGCCGAACGCGAGATGATCAACCGCCGCAACGAGGCGGAGATCCAGGCGTATCGGCGGATCAAGGAGGCCGAAGCGGAAGCCGAGGCGCTGAATGAGAAGGCCGATGCCGAGGCCACCGCCGCAATCAAGATGGCCGAAGCGCGCCGCACCGAAGCACAGGCGGCCGCCGATGCCGAGAAGCTGCGCGCCGAAGCTGCCCAGGTGACTGCCGCCGCCCAGGGTCTGGCCGAAGCCGATGTTATCCGCGCCCGCGCCGCCGCCGCTCGCGACGAAGCCGAGGCCAAACGCGCGCTGGGGCTGGCCGAGGCGGAAGCGACCCGTGCCAGAACGCTGGCCGAAGCCGAGGGCCAGCGGGCCATGGCCGACGCGCTGGCCGCACACGAGGGCGTAGCCCAGCGGCTGGAGATCGAGAAGCTGCGGCTTTCGACCCAGACCGAGATTGGTGTAGCGCAGGCGCGGGCGATGGGTCAGGCGCTGGCCGCGATGGACTTCAAGCTCTACGGCACACCCGATACGGCCCAGCAGATTCTGCGGATGATGAGCCTGACCGACGGTATCGGCAACCTGTTCCAGTCAGCCCCCGCGCCGGTCAAAGAACTGGGGGAGCGCCTGCTCGACCGGGTGCTGCCCGGCAATGGCAACGGCGCGGCCCAGGGTGACGATTCGGCACAGAGAGCAACAACCCAACCCACACCCCAGACACCTGCCGGGGTCGATCCGGCGCTGGTGCAACCGCTGATTGCCGAGGGCAGTGTAATCCTCACTCGCCTACTTAGCGCTGAGGAGCGCCAGGAGTTGACCCTGCGGGCCGGAGTCGAGCGTGCCCTGACGCTGGCCGACGCGGAGCAGCAGGCCATTCTGCAGAAGATCCTCGATCTGCTGGCATACGCCCCCGACATTGCCGGCCAGACCGTCGAGCAAGTCCTGCGGTCGGGTAGTGCGTAAATCTGGACTATGCACCGCAACGGCGCAGAGAGCGCCGAGCGATCCATGATGTTGTCACCTCTGCGAACATCGGCTGCCGTCGGAAGCGCACAGACCCCTGGAGCTATTCTGCTCCAGGGGTCTGTGCATCACATCTGTATCTGTTTTCATCCTGCCGCGATCACTCCGCCCACAACGTCAACTGCGACACCTGCCGGCCCGCCAATTTCGGCAGAGCGGCCAGCGGAAGCGTGACATTGCCCAGTTCGCGTGGTTCGATCTTATGTAAACCACCGCCGTAGACCCGGCCCGCACCAATTAACACCTCCAGCGGGATCTGATTGAGCAATTGCCAGATCGTGCGCAGCAGATCAGGTTGGGCCTGGAGCGCCTGCGCCAACAACGGTTGGGGATAGAGCAGCAGATACACGTTCGGCGCGGTGGCCTGTGAGTGGTTCAGCAGAAAGCGAAACGGGCGACCGCTCCCTTTACGCCCCATGTAGGTGCAGAGCAGCGGAGCCGGCGGGCGCACATCCTGCGTATACCAGGGTGTGCGATGCCGGCAGAGGTACCGTCCACTTACGCCGCTCTGCACACCTGATTGTAAATAGCGCCATACTGTCGGATAGTCCGTCCTGACCCGCTCCTCCGGCAGATCGCACCGCAGCAGGAACAGTTGACGCTCCAGCATGGGCTCACCAACGCTATTCGCCACGATCTCATCCGAGGGAACATAGCGTGGACTGGGCAGAATTGGCATTAGAAATTGCGGCGGCAGCGCATGCCTGGCAACCTGTGCCAGTGTAAGCACGAAAAAGTGGTTCGCTCCGGTTGCCACCCCCCGCTGGATGCGAAACAGGTTAGACAGCCGTAGCTCCGCAGTTGCAACCTGGGAGCCGGCACACATGTGGGGCAACCCGATCCACTTCGCCGTCGTGCGGAGTTGGTCCGCCGGAATATGCGCCGATACTACGGGATGTGCCAGCGTACCCCCATACGTAAACGCAACGGTATGATCCGGTGGCGGTGGTGCGTTGCGAAACCAGACCAGCACGGACGAAACCAGCGCATCGGCAAACTGCCCATCTTCAGGCGCATAGCGATGGATACGCACAAGCGTTACCTGGCTGAGTAGATACTTCTTGATCAGTTCACCATAGTTGACATCCATGAACTCGCCGGGAATAAGCCACCCCGCCAGACCATCGGGGGCCATCCAGGTGTGAGCAATGCAGAGAAAGTAGCAGTAGAGACCCGCCAGACCATTCAGGCGAAGGCCGGTTGCCTGTGCCGTCGCACGTTGTAACCGCTGCTTCACCTCACCCGGCAGATGGTGGTGGCGCACATAGGGCGGGTTGCAGATCAGCAGATTCGCGCGCTGCTCAGCGATTGCCGGCGGTGTAGCCTGCGTAAAATCGGTGATATGCAGGTGTAGCGGGATCGTATCCCAGAGCTTACCCGCCGGGTCGCCATAGTGTGGATCGATCTCGTACCCGGTTGCGGCGGCAATCTGATCCGGCGGAAATGCGCGCAACAGCGCGGTAAAAAAAGCCCCGGTGCCGAAGGCCGGGTCAAGAAACCGAACAGGCTGATCGGCGGGGAGCACTGATCGGGCATAGGCCAGAATATCCGCTGCCAGCGCAGGCGGCGTGGCAAACTGTCCCAGGCGATTGCGCTCCGCCTGGGTCCGGGCAGCATCGAGGGATTGCTGCAGATGCAGACGGGTATGTTCGAGTTGGTCAAGCTGATCACTTGATAACATATGTCACAGTCCAAATGCGGCAAGATCGTCCGTGCGATGTTCCCACACCCAATCAATCCCTTCGGCAGCCTCATAACCCAGGTAGCCACTGTCAAAATAGCCACAGAGAAAAAGAACCAGGCGTACGTCTTCACCATAATTATTGCGCAGTTGCGTTATCTTAACAGCTTCTTCTTTGCGCCGCTTATTAGTATTTGTGAAATCACCAGCCGATTTCGCCTCAATCAGCAGCGGTAGTTCACCCGCTTGTGCTCTTGCCGGCATAACAACGGCATCTATCAGGATATTGATTTTGCGCGTGCCCCCGGTCAACTTCACTGGAATGTTTAGCCGAAATGCAAAGGTGCCCGGTTGCATCTCGAAAGCGGCTACCCCTTCACCTGCTTTAACGAGAGCATAACCGCGCTGCTCTAACCACTGTTGGATGGTGACAAGTTGTCTACGTTCCTGAGCATTACGAATAATTGGATCGGCAACTGCACCACAAAGGCGATCAGCTACAACCGTTGCCGCTCGCTGTACTGCCATCTCAATCGGCTGCTGGTTATGCTCCAGCCATGGGAATAAATCTCTATCCGTTAGCTTTGCGATAATCTCGCCGATCCTGCGCAGATCAGCATCTATATTGGACTGAAGCATACGCGGTGGAATGCGCTGCTCCACTTCCATACTTTTTACCAGACCGGGTGCAACTCTTGCCAGTCCTATCAGCCGATCACGTGCAATAGGTGGTGCCGTGGTCATCCGCAAGATAGGCAGCACCGTCGGGTTTTCGCGTAGAACTTCAGGAGCAATACTGGTCAGGTTAGCCGTCAACTGAAGTGCATCTGTCACCTGCTTTGTCGTTGCGGCACGAGTATCGCGGTATGTTTGTGGCGCGAATTGCATAAACCAGTCGTTGTAAGAGTCAATGGAATGCGCAATATCTGCCTTCCAGAGATGAGGTTTATCTGCATTAACTGCCACACCACCCCCGCTACATCCTGCACTATCAGTAAGTTCTGTCGCAACTTGTCACGAGTATAGTAACACCCTCCCGCCCTGTCAACAACCACCGTCATCCGCCCTTCGTCATCCATCCTTCGTCTTTCGTCCTTACAAAACAGCAAAGAGGCGCAGCCACCCGGCCACGCCTCCCCGTTCTGCGCTCTGCGCTCTGCGCTCTGCGCTCTGCGCTCCCTGTCCTGCGTTCCCCGTTCTGCGTTCTGCGCTCTGCGCTCTGCGCTTATCGCTGAACCATTGGCAGGAACACGCGGTTATTCCCGGAAGCCGCCAGCAGAGCAAAGTCGGTGAAGTGATCCACCGCGATCTGCACCGTGCCGCCGCCATCCGCATCCGGGACAACCGCAACATTCTCGACCGGCTTCCAACTGCCGCTGGCTTCATCCCAGTAGGCCGGCACAAGCTGATCCATTTCGATGCCCAGGTCCGCCAGTTGCGCGGCAGTAAAGGGGATCACCAGCGTAACCGGGCGCATAAAGTGGGTCACGGGCTGCCGGCGGCTGGTTTCATCACCGGCAAAGGCATGCAAACGATAGCCAAAGCTGACCGGCTGCAGATCACCAGCGGCCTCCAGCTCGGGCAGCGGACGCACCGTCAGCGCCACCGTGCCACTGATCGCCATCGCCCCGGCGGGAACCCGCACCTCGGAACCATCCGACATCGTGAAGAACTGGTCCGCATCGGCCTGGAAGACAAACGCCTGGCTCTCCGGGATCGGCGTGGCCTCGGCCAGCAGCAGCGGTGCATCAAGCGGGGTACTGCCCGCCGCCGGTGTCACCGCAAGCGGCGCGCTGCGCAGGAACATATCGCCCTCCGAACCGACGGCCTGTAACGTCCAACTTACCCCGGACAGTAGATGCAACCGGAAGTTGCCATCGGGGCCGGCCGGCGCATGCACGGTGACACCATCGGCGGAGCGCGCCCGCACCAATCCGGCATGCCCGGCGTCATCAAACATCACCTGCCCGCTGACCGTGGCATCACTCGCACGGAAGCGCAGATCGGCGGTTACATCACCCTGTTCCGCCAGGTTGACCATCACCGGCGTGGGCGGCAGCAAGTGTGCGGGCAGGCTCCCCCGCTGATTTTGCAGTCGGCGGAAATGCACCTGGACGCGGTAGCTCCCGGCGGGCACCTGTACCTGATAGTTCCCTTGCCGGTTGGTGTAATCCCAGCGGTTGACCGCCGTGCTGCCGGCATCCGTAACTTCGCTGACGACCACCCGCACCCCACGCAACGGCGTACCATCGGGCGCAGTCACCGTGCCGCGCAGTGTACCCAGGCTTGCCAGACTCACCAGCGTGAAGTCTACATCTTCAACTGTGCTGCCCGCGCCATCGTTGAAGGGCAGGAAGACCCGTTGCATCCGGGGGCGCTGCACCAGGTAGCCGCTGGTCGGATCGACAAACGCATGCACGCGCCAGGTACTTCCGCCGGTGCCGGTGACATCGGTCGTACTCACCGCCAGATCATAGGTGCCGTCAACCGGGTTGACCCGGGTGCGTGCCCAGCCCCCGCTATCGCCGGCGGCCCAGATGCTGCCCGGCACAGCGGTGACATTCGCACCGTCACGGTCCTTCAGCGCTCCCCGAATGTGCGCGTCGTTGGGCGTAATCGGAATCTGGATCGGCTCGACAATGGTTGTATTGAGGTTAACCGTCACCCGACTCAACGCCGTGTAGGGAACATCCGGCGGGAACACCACGCCAATGGTGTAGACCTCCGACAGGCTTGAGGCCAGCTTGAGCGTAAATGCGCCATCACTCAACTGCGCCGACGCCGACCGGGTCGGGTGGCGCTGGTCCTCCTCCGGGTAGAAGGCATAGGCCCGCCCATCAACACCATCCGTCAGCGGCTCGCCGGTCGCGCTATCAACCGTGATCCCGCTCAGGGTGACATCGGCTTCAGCAATCAGCAGATCCTGGGTGGCGGTGGCATCAGGACTGTCCAGGAACACGCGCTGCGGCGGCTCGGCGGGCAGGTAGGGCTGCTCCTCCAGCGGGATAGCGCGTACCAGCCAGACGCCCTCGATCACCTGAAGCTGGTACTGGCCCTGCTCATCGGTGCGAGTCTGCTCATACTCTGTGCCATCCAGCCGCCAGGCCCGCACCGGAATGCCCGCCGGCGCGCTTCCGCCCGCACTGGCGGTACCATCCACCAGGCGCACCGTCCCGCTGATGCCGGCCTGCTTCTCCATAACTTGCAACGCGCCCACGTCAATGGTTTCGCCCGCCTCCGCGTGGTAGACCATACTGCGTAGCGTAAGCGGGGCGGCCCAGTCAGGATTTTCCAGCGTCAGGCTGAGCAGCACCACGCCGGGCAGCAGTTTGACGGTAAAGCTGCCATCGTCGGCGACCTGCACGCTGTTGCCCTGGCCCTCCTGGTTCTCAGCGCGGACCCAGGCACGGTTGGGCGCATCAAAGGTTGCGCCGCTGCCGGTTGGCGCAAGCAGTTGCCCGGCAACCGTAACGGTCGCCGCCTGAACCGTAAAATCCTGGGTGGCAGCGGGCGGGACACTCAGGATCAGCGGATCAGCAGCGTAGACCCAGTTGGGTGAGGTGGTAGTTACGCTGATGGGGCGCACGCTCAGGGTGTAGTCATCCGCCGGCAGTGCCGTCAGGCTATAAGCTCCGGTCGCATCGGTGGGGGCAGGCCGCGCCAGGTTGCTGCGCGTCGCCACGACAACTGCGTCATCCACGCCGCTGCCGTTCATTGTCACCGTGCCGCTGATGCTACTCAACTGCGTGAGTGGGGCGGCGGCAGCATCACCGGACTGCGCGCCGGGCTGCACCAGCAGCGCCAGCAAGATCAGCAGCAGGCTCACATGCCCCCAACCGGACCGACCATTCCGACTCCGACGCGTTCGGGCGATGATTGTGTGCTTCAAAGGATACCTCCATGTGCAAGTGGTTGTACATTCGACGATGATCAGGCATGCCCGTCTTCAAGCTGAAGTGTAGGTGAAACGTGTGAAGATGGTGTGAAGGAGTGGTGCGGGTTGGGTGGAGGAGAACGCGGTATCTGCGGAGACAGAGCATGATACAATGGCAGAAGTTACGCGGTGGTGATCTGGACCGCTGTGATCTCTGTGTTCTCTGTGTTCTCTGTGGCAAAAACCGCGAAATGCGATTTACTCAGGCTGAAAGCAGGCTATGCCAATACGAATGCTCACCGCTACCCGCTATGTCACCCCACTACGTGAGGGTGGCTCCCTGCCGGCGATTGTCGAGGCCAGCGACGACCGCCTCTACGTGCTCAAGTTTCGGGGGGCGGGCCAGGGGCCGAAAGCGCTGATTGCGGAACTGGTGGCCGGGGAGATCCTGCGCGCGCTGGGGCTGCCGGTCCCGGAGCTGGCCCTGGTGGAGGTTGACGCCGCGCTGGGGCGGACCGAGCGCGACCCGGAGATCCAGGATCTCTTGCAGGCCAGTGTGGGGCTGAACCTGGCGATGGCCTACGTTCCCAATGCGCTCTCGTTTGACCAGTTGCTGACGCCGCCCCCCACGCCGGATCGCGCCTCCGCCATCGTCTGGGCCGATGCGTATGTGACCAATGTTGATCGCACCCCGCAGAACCCGAATATGTTGATCGCCGACGGGCAACTCTGGCTAATCGACCATGGGGCGGCGCTGTATGTGCATCATGCCTGGGGCGATTACCTCACCCGCAGCAAGAGCGCGTTTCCGCAGGTGCGCCAGCATGTGCTGCTGCCCTTCGCCGACCGGATCGCCACCGCCGACCAGAGCCTGAGTGCTCAACTGACGCCGGAACTGATCCGTTCGATCGTCGGGCTGGTGCCGGCGGGCTGGCTGCTGGAAGAAGGCAGCTTTGCCGACACCGAGGCGCATCGGGCCGCCTACGTGGACTATCTCACCCGCCGCCTGGAGCCGCCGCGAGCCTTTGTCGAGGAGGCGATCAATGCCCACACTCAGCGCGTTTGACTATGCCACCATCCGGGTGGTGCCCCGGGTGGAACGGGGGGAATTTATCAACGCGGGCGTGATCCTCTTCTGCCGCACGCAGCGCTTCCTGGCCGCGCAGATCGAACTGGACCGGCAGCGCTTGCAGGCGCTGGCTCCCTACCTCGACCCGGCCACCGTCCAGGAGCATCTTGATCTGATCCCGCGTGTTTGTGCCGGCGGTAAGGATTCAGGACCAATCGGCGCGCTGTCGCTGTCGGAGCGCTTCCACTGGCTGGTCGCGCCACGCAGCACCATCATTCAGACCGCGCCGGTGCATGGCGGGTTATGCGCCGATGCCGGGGCGATGCTAGACCATCTGCTGGAGGTACTGGTACGGCTGCCGCAGCCGGCAGCATGATATGTATTTCGTCGTCCGTCGTCCGTCGTCTGTCGTCCGTCGTCCGTGATCTGTGATCTGTTGCCCGTAGCTCGAACATCTAACCCGTAACCCCAATACCTTTCAAATAGCAGAACCTGCGCGGTAGCATGACAAACCGGGTGGTTGCTCCGATACAGAACGGTTCCGCCTGCGGCAGCATGGTACGTTTTTATCTTTTTTCACCCTGCCGGAGGCGGTATCCTCTTCCAGGTAAGGAATCACGTAAGCCCGGTTATTTGAAAGGTATTGCCCCTAACCCCTAACCCCTAACCCCTAACCCCTAACCCGTAATCATGTGATAAACTACAGACTGGCACAACATACGCCTACCGTCCGGCTCCATTGTGTCAGCCGGCACACCGGCTGGTCGCTCGCCCCACGTCCGGTCGTACTCTGAAGTTGCGCTACTCCCTCGTCTGACCACCTGACCGTGGCCGGATAGCCTGACCCTCCGCTGGAAAGAGGACATCGCATGACAACGCTGTTGGGAACCGACCTGATTGTTATTGTCTTGACTGCACTGGCAACATTTGTTGCGCTCCACGCCTGGGACTATCGTTCCTCCCGGATCTTTGTCATTGTTGTTGCAACCCTGATCTTGATGAATATCCTCACCAGTGTGCGCCCATCGGTTGACGACCCGGGGACCGGGTATGTGCTGGCAAGTATGTCGCTGCTGGCTCTGGTAGTACTTATCACCGCGCTCATGTTGCTGACCAGTGCCCTGTTTACGCCCCAGTGGTGGACCGGCACACGCCCCATCCGCCTGATTGTGCTGCCCTATATCACCGCATTTATTCTGATTGCGATTGACCTGATCGGCGGAGTGGACTGGTTTGTTGCCGGCGTCTACCTGGACCAGGCGGGGGTTTACCGGTTTCAGCCAGTTGAGCCTTATGCCGACATCTTGCTGGCCTCATCAACGGTGGGGCTGCTGGTGCTGCTGGGCATCTTGCTCGCCGCCTTCGTGCGCGAGCGGCGGGCCCGGTTTGCGATTAGCCTGCTCTTCGGGTCGATTGTCATCGTAATAGTGATCAGTCTGATTTCCGTTAGCTCGCCCTTTCTGAGTGGGATTACGCATACGCTAACGACACTGCCGATTATGCTGACCCTGGGCTATATTGTGCTACGCACACCCCTGCTCACCCCCACACGGGCCGCCCTCGATCTGGCACTGCAGGCAACCGACGATGCCGTTGCCGTCCTCGATCCCGACCACCAGGTCGTCTATGCCAACCCCGCCGCCGGCACGCTGGGTATCACCCTGGGGCAGTCGCTCACCAGCCTGGTTGATCCGGCTGCGGACACGCCGACCCCGGATCAATCCGCCACCGGCAGCAGTAGCCGGCGCTTCCGGCTTACCGGGCGCAGCATTATCATCAACCGCACGGATGTTATGAACCGGCGCGGCAAAATGCTGGGCACTCTGCTACTGGGACGCGATATCACCGATCTGGAGCAGCGCACGGAGCAACTGGCGTGCGAACGTGAGCGGTTGGCGGCAACCGTCCAGCAACTGGAGGTCGCACAGCAGGAACGCCTACAACTGGTGGCAACTCTGCAGGCCAGCGAAACCCGCTTTCGCACCCTGGTCGAATCGATGGACGATATCATCTTCACACTGGATCATGAACAGCGCCATACCGGCGTATTTGGACACTGGCTGGAGCGCTACGGCCTGCCGCCGGAAACCTTTCTCGGCAAGACGCCGCGCGAAACCAGCCCCGATTCTGCCGCCGTCGCCCTGCATGAAGCCGCGAATGCGCGCGCACTACGGGGGGAGTATGTGGTCTACGAATGGTCATTTGGCGACCCGCCAACCACCATTCAGACCTCCCTCTCGCCGATGCGTGATGACAGTGGCAATATCATCGGCATTGTCGGTGTCGGGCGGGATATCAGCCCGATCAAACAGATGGAAGCGGCGTTGCGGGCGGGGGAAGAACGTTACCGCTCAATCATCGAGACCATGCACGATGGGTTTGTGTTGCATGATGTGAGTGGCGCTATTTGCGAGTGGAACCGGCGCGCTGAGAACATTCTGGGACTGACCGGGGATCAGTTGCAGGGAAGCACCTCGGTTGACCCGCGCTGGCAGGCCATTTACCCCGATGGGCAGCCCTTCCCCGGCGAAGCGCACCCGGCAATGGTAACGCTGCGCACCGGACAACCCTGCTTTCAGGTAGTCATGGGCATCCACAAGCCTGATGAAACACGCACCTGGATTCTGGTCAACTCCCAACCGCTCTTCACAAACGGCATGGCAGTACCAGACGCGGTTTTTACCACCTTTATGGATATTACCGAACGCAAAGAGATGGAGGAGGCGCTCAAGTTGAGTGAACAGCGCTACCGGGCGCTGGTCGAGTCATCAGAAGATACGATCTTCCAGGTTGACCCGGCAGGAACCTATCTTTTTATAAACATGGCCGGGGCGCGGACCATGGGGCTGACCCCGGCGGAGATCAGTGGACGCCATGTGAGCGACCTCTTTCCTGCCGACGCCGCCAGATTATCGCTACACTTTCTGGAAACGGTACTCCGGACGGCTCAGCCGCTCCAGATCGAGCGCCCCCTCCCGCTCAATGGCACGCTGCGCGACTACTCGACCGTCCTGGTGCCCCTGCTGGACGACAATGAACAGGTGACATCGGTGGTGGGTATCGGCCGCGATATGACCGAGCGCAAGCAGGCCGAGGAAGCGCTACGGATGAGCCGGGCGCGGCTCCGGGCGATCTTCGATAATGCCGCCGCCGGGATTGCGCTGGCCGGTACTGATGACCACTTTCTCGAAGTCAACCAGGGCTGGATCGACATGCTGGGCTACACCGCCGCCGAAGCCGGCGCGCTGACCCCTCGGGATATCGTGCATCCCGACGATATCCTGAACAACCAGGCTCAGATTGAGGCATTCAAGCATGGTGAAACCGCCCACTTTTCGTCTGAGCAGCGGCTGGTACGTAAAGACGGCAGCATCTTCTGGGGCAATGTTTCGGTGACACCGATCAGTGGTAGTCAGGGCAACATCGAGGCGTTCATCGCCATCATCACCGATATCACCGAGCGCAAGCGGGCCGAGGCGGCCCTGCAACAGACCAATGCCGAGCTGATCCTGTTGAGTGAAATGAGTGACCTGCTGCAGACCTGCCGCACGGAAGCGGAGGCGGCCACGGTCATCGCCCAGGTTGCGCCCCAACTCTTTCCCGATCTGTCGGGCGCGCTCTACACCATCAGCGCCTCGCGTACACAGGCCGAGGCTATTGCCGTCTGGGGCACGCTGCCAGTCCAGCAGGTCTGTGCGCCCCACGAGTGCTGGTCACTACGCCGTGGTCGCCGCCACCTCTCCTGCAACGACCAGCCGGGACTGGTCTGTCTGCATCTGCCTGATCCCCTGCCCGAGAACGCCCTCTGCTACCCGATGATTGCGCAGGGCGAAACACTGGGCATTTTTCATCTCTGTCGGGAAGTAGGCCCGTTGAGCGAGGCAACGCAGCAACTGGCGACAACCACGGCGGAACATCTCTCACTGGCGCTGGCAAATGTCCGCCTACGCGAAACGCTGCGCCACCAGGCGATCCGCGACCCGCTCACCGGGCTGTTCAACCGGCGCTACATGGAAGAGTCGCTCGAACGTGAACTCCATCGTGCCGCGCGGCACAACATCGCGCTGGGCGTGATCATGCTGGATCTCGATCATTTCAAACGCTTCAACGACACCTTTGGACACGCGGCCGGGGACACCATTCTGCGCGAACTGGGCAACCTGCTGCAATCCCAGTTGCACGGTGAAGATATTGCCTGCCGCTACGGAGGCGAAGAGTTTGCGCTGATCATCCTGGATGCGCCCCTGGCGATGGTCATTCAGCGGGCGGAACAGTTGCGCGCCGCCGTGCGACAGTTAAACGTGACCTATCGTGAACAGTCGCTCGGCACGGTGACGCTCTCGCTAGGAGTGGCGGTCTACCCCGACCATGGCGTCACAGCCGAGGAGCTACTGCGCGCAGCAGATACCGCCCTCTACCAGGCCAAAGCTGCCGGACGCAACCGCGTCGTCACGGCATAAGGAGGGGTGCAGCGCGCTGCGCCCCTGTGCCCCTGTACCCGGTCTCAGCAATTTCCTCACTCCTTTTAGGGAATTTCCCTGATTGTCCCCGGTCAACATCTGATGTAGAGTAAGAACACGCAGGAAACGATTACCGCTACGGAGCAACGGCGCTCCTGGCTCACACTGACTGCGTAGGCGATAACAGACACGGTGAGGCATCCGGCCAGGAAACCAGATGGTAGGAGGGTGGTTTTGCAAGCGTGGGGAACAGCGGCGTTCCTCGCCGGAAACCCGACGCCAGCACCCTGGCCCGGATGCTTCATCGATTTCAGATGCTTTCTCCGCCCTGCCGGAGGCAGTATTCCCCGCCAGACGCGGGATCGTCTGATCCATATTAGCATTGGCAGTTTCGCGGGTTTCGCGCATGTCGTTTGGTCGTGGTTCAAACACCCACCGCGTAAGCCGTGAAACTGATAACCAGAAGGAGGAATGATCGAATACAGACTGAATAACATAGCCAGACTATCCCTCAACCATACTGCGTCGCGTGGCACCGGCGCACATACCGGGTAAAGCAGCGTATCTTCACCCAGCACCATCTCCACTTTGCGCTGCCTGTAGCCTTGCTTAACACAACCGAAACTGGTATTCTTAACGCGATATGCAACGTCATTGCAAGCAATCAGGTGGTTCCTATGTTTATACCGCAACTCCCTTCCCGATGGTGGCTGCGGGTAGTCCTACTCAGCGCTGCCGGCCTCCTCATCGGTCTTCTGCTCTGGACAACTGTCATCCGGATAGCGGTCGTCCTGGGCATATCACCCACCACCCGACAGAGTTTCCTGGCCCCACTGGCCCTCCTCATCTTCCTGCCCTTCCTGCTCAGACTGGCATTCCTGACCCATAGCCGGGAGCGTACCCCGGACCAACCTACCAGCATGACGGCGACACCATCAGTGCGCACTCCCATTCAAGCAGAGCATCTGGCGGCCGCCGTACTCGACAGCACCGAGGCACTGATTATCCTGCTTGATCCCCAGGGGCGCATTATCCGTTGCAACCGGGCATGTACCAGCCTGACCGACTATTCGACCGATGAGCTATCCGGCCATACTTTCTGGGATATCCTGCTGCCGCCGGATGAACGGGAACATGTGCAGGCCATGCTGACCCGTGGCAGCCGCACCCGCTTCCCCTTCCAACAACAGCAGACCTGGGTGAACCGTACCGGGCAACAGTATCAGGTGGCCGTGACGACCAGCGTGCTCATGGAAACCCCCAGCCGGTTGACCCATCTGGTTGTCACCGGCGTTAACATCACCGAACAGAAACATGCGGAACGAGCGCTCCAGTGTGAACAGCATCTGCTCTCCCAGATTATGGAGGTCAACCCGAACGGCATTATCGTGGCTGATCAACAGGGCCAGATCATCTTTGCCAATGCCCGCGCCGCCGATCTGCTGGGACGCTCCCAGGATGAGATTCTGCGGCACACCTACAACGACCCGGTCTGGAAGATTACCGATGTTGATGGCACGCTGTTGCCGGA
This sequence comes from Chloroflexaceae bacterium, assembly GCA_034436755.1. Lineage (GTDB taxonomy): Bacteria > Chloroflexota > Chloroflexia > Chloroflexales > Chloroflexaceae > CAKZQX01. The sequence continues at coordinate 22,497 of DAOTVB010000237.1, forward strand.
TGAGGCGCTGCCGTTCCGGCAGGTGATGCAGACCGGCCGGATGGTGGTTGGCACTCGCCTGGCGCTGGAACGCACTGCCGATCAGCGGATCATGCTCTCAATCAGTGGCGCACCGCTGACCAATCTCGAGGGTAAGATCAGTAGCGTCGTCTTTGCCTTCATCGACATCACCCCGACCGTCGCCCTGGAGCAGAGGTTGCGGCAGGCCCGCGACACCATGGAACAGCAGGTAGAGGAGCGCACGCGCGAACTGGAGCAGCGTACCGAGGAACTGCTCACCCTCAGCACGTTGAGTGAGTTTTTGCAGCGCTGCCACACCACTGCCGAAGCCTTTGCCGTCATTGCCCGGTTTGCGCACCGGCTATTCCCGGAGGATGCCGGGGTAATGAGTGCGCGGCGCACGCTCCAGCCTGACCTGGAGCCGGTAATAAGCTGGGGCGGACTGACCGCCGACCACGCCGTGACCGACCCGGAGATGTGCTGGGCGCTGACCTGTGGTAAGGTGCATCTGGCAGAGAACCCTGATACCGATCTCTTCTGCACCCACACGCAGCAGGAACCGATCGGGCCCCATCTCTGTATTCCGTTTTTTGTGCAAAATGAGGTGTGCGGTATGCTGCATTTGCGGCTGACACCACCGGCCGAGCATCAACCGGGAGCGGAGTGGACCCGGCTTTGCGCAGCGAAGCAGCGCCTGGGGACGGCCCTGGCCGAGCAGGTCTCCCTGGCCCTGTCCAATATTCGCTTGCGTGAGCAGTTGCACCAGCAGGCCGTACGTGACCCGCTGACCGGGTTGTACAACCGGCGCATGATGGACGAGGCGCTGAACCGCGAAATCCGCCGCGCCAGTCGTGCCGGACGAACCTTCGGGATTATCCTGTTTGATATTGATCACTTCAAGCGCTTTAACGATACCTACGGCCATCCGGCCGGAGATACGCTCCTGGTGGCAGTAAGTGAATTGCTGCGCATGCTCTTCCGCGCTGAGGATATTCTCTGTCGCTATGGCGGGGAGGAGTTTCTGATCATTCTACCGGAAGCCTCCCTCCCGGATGCGCTGGCCCGCGCCGAAGAGTTACGGCGGGAGGCATCACGCATGCAGGTACGCCATCAGAACCAGGATCTGCCGACAGTCACGATCTCGCTGGGCGTCGCGGCTTTTCCGGTGCATGGCACCACCGGCCACGCGCTGGTGCAGCGGGCCGACGCAGCGCTGTACCAGGCCAAAATGGACGGACGCAACCAGGTAGTTGTCAGCCCCACCGGGTTACTCTTCACCGAGAAGCAGAGTTGATCAGCCGGTATACCTGGGTATAAAAAGGATGCGGCTGCCGGCGAAGTTTGCCGGCAGCCGCATTAGCATTACTACTTAGATATCAGATCAGTATAAGCCCCCCTTCGCCTGATTACACGCGTTACGCGGTGAGAGTTTGGACCACAAAAGCCACAAAATGGTCGAAAGACGCGAAACGGCCAGTACGGACATACGCTCCGCGACTCTTCATCTGGTTAGCGATATCGTCGTTGACTGGCCGAAAGAACAGAGTACCATGCTGCCGCAGGCGACGACTGCCTGCATCTGGTGAAACGCCCGGGTTGAACGTTCACCACATAACGCATGTCATCATGAACTACTCAACATTGCGAAGTAAAGGCAGATAGCTGCGATAGTGGATCATCGGAGTCGCAGGGTTGGTATGGGTTTGCCAGCGGACAGGTCGCACCTGGATCTCTTCACCATAGCCGTTCAAATAGGAAGCTAACCAGCGTGTACCATCGAAATAGAAATCGTATGCCCAGCCGAATGGCTCATACACCGGGGACTGCCAGGGACCAAAGGGTGAAGGTGCCCACTGCCACCGCTGACCGCTGCCGGTAGCATTATAGTAGATGTAGAAGTAGCCGTCATGACTGATGACAAAGGGCGACTCAGGCATACCGTCCGGCTCCGGTAAACGCAAAACCGGACCCAGGTCGCGCCAGGTGCCCATCAAGTCTTCGGCAATCGCCACCCCGACGATACCGCCATGCTGGTCACGGCCGGTATAGTAGAGGAAGTAGCGTTCATTGTAGCGCAACACCATCGGATCACGCCCATCAGACCAGGTTTCTGCTCCGCCGTAGACAACATCTTCATGATGAGGTTGAAAAACCAGTCCACGTCTTACCCAACTCTTTGGGTCGGCAGGGTTAGTACTGGTCGCCAGCATAATACTCTGGGCAACATTGCGGTTAAACCCGGTATAGAACATAAAGAAGGTATCGCCTTCGCGGATAACATAGGGTGCCCAGATGCCCCCCTCGTCCGGCGTACCTTCCGGGCCAGGTTCAAGAATAATCCCCAGATCTTCCCATGTACAAAAATCGCGCGTGCGCGCATAGACAAAGTGCCTGTCCTTAAACTGACCTTCATCCCGAGGCAAATGGATCGAAGCAATATAGTAAAAGTCATCGTAAAAGAAGAGTGTATGATCTTTCAGGCGGGTATGTTCAAGTTTGAGGGGATTAAAACATGCATCTGCCAGATCTGTATCAGATGGAAAATAGACTGCTCAGACGCGGCGGTAGTGGAAAGAGAAATAGTCAACACCAGGAGCAGATACAACCAGCCATAGACAGAGTGTTTCAGCTTTTTCATAGGGAATCTGCGACGATTTACAGATACTAACGATGCCTGACGTTACCTGCTCCGTATCATACCATAGTCCTGGGTGTGCAGCAACATCTACGTAACTGACAGGAGTTACGCGGTAGACGTTTGGAGCACGAACGCCACGAAATGAGCGAAAAACGCGAAATGGTCGGTGTGGAATCCAACAGGTTGAAGAACTGTCCACCGAAGAACAACTCCGACTACTCGCGCACCTTGCCGAACATCTCCGGCAACAGCGTCAGACGGATGCGTCACCGCATACCTGGGAAAGTTTGCGCGGTCTCGCCAACTACCCATTCCTGGGTGAAGACGCACAGGAATGGGTATCGCGCAGCCGGCAGGAGAGCGAGCGAATATCCGAACAACCGCGATGAAGATCACCGACCTGCTTCAGCACGTAACGCGGCTGTTTGTTGACACCGCACCGATCGTCTACTTCGTTGAACAGCATCCCCAGTATACACCGCTGGTTACTCCACTGTTTCATGCAGTAGATGCTGGTACCAGGCACTGAACAATTCCTCATCACTCTTCCGCCGCATCCTGCGACAACAACAGCACGCTGTAGGGTCCAATCCCAACATCGCCATAGCAGGGCTGCCCGTCGTGTGTACCTTCGTAGGCAACCGTGTCATAGCCGGGGGTATTGCCAAACTCGGCGTCATAGCCCTCCCAGTCGCTGTTGAGGCGTACCTGCCACGCCCCGGCCGCCGGGAAGCCCAGCGTGTAGTCGGTATAGCTCCGGTTCGCCAGATTCGCCACGACCACAACACTGTCACGCGACCCGCCCGCCTCCCAGCGGTGAAACGCCAGCAGCTTGTCGGCATTGTTGACATGGTAGACCTCAATATGCTGCCCACACAGGCCGCGCGTTGTGTCGAACCAGTTGCGCCGCAGGTGGATCATATCCCGGTAGAGCTGCAGAATACCCCGGTAGGTATCACAGCGGGACCAGTCCAGCGGGTCGGTATCGCGGAACCACTCGTCCTCGAGAAACTCCTGGCCCTGAAAGATCATCGGGATGCCGGGAGCAGTCAAGGCCAGCAGCGCCCCCAGCGTCGAGCGCTTCTTCGAGAACCAGCTTCCTGCGTTGCCCGGCCAGATCTCCTCCGGCACGCGCGCCTGTCCTTCTGAGACACTATCGTGCGCCTCGGTAAAGATGATCCGCGCAAAAGCATCATCGCCATAGCGCCTGGTCAGCATACCGGCAACCGTATCCATATCGCGGGCGACATCATCGGGGGCAATTACGATCTGGCGGATGGTATGCGCAAAGGTGCGGTCCCACTGCGCATCAAAGCCGGCCCCACCCGCGCCGGTATCCCGGTTGATCCAGGGGTTGTCCTTCAGATCCTCGGCAATACTGATTTTCCAGGGCTGATCGGCATCCATCTCGTCGTTTACCCACTGCATCAACTGCCGGCCCTCCGCGATATCGTTATCGGGATCGTTATCGTTACCCTTGGCATTGCGGATAAACGCGGTCCCGTCCCAGCGCAGGCCATCAACCTGATACTCTTTCAGCCAGAACATGGCATTGTCGCGCAGATACCGGCAGACCTCGGGGCGGCCATAGTCCGGGCGGGTATTGCCCCAGGGCGTCTCGGCGCGCCAGTCGTTGTAAAAATAGATCCCGCCCCAGTCACCCTCGGCCCAGCCGTCAAACCGCCAGAGATCCAGTTCAGTCGGCCCAAAGTGATTGTAAATGGCATCAAAGATCACGGCAATGCCATGATCGTGGGCCGCCTGCACAAACTGCTTGAAGGTGTCCGTACCGCCATAGGCATTCTCAATGGCAAAGGGATGCGACGGGTTGTAGCCCCAGGAGAGATCACCGGGAAACTCCATCGTCGGCATCAACTGAATCGCGTTAATCCCCAGCTCGCGCAGATAGGGCAGTTTGGCAATTACGCCATCCAGATCGCCCGGTTGCTCACCCCGGGGATCATTAAAGGTGCCGATGTGCAGTTCGTACAAGACCAGTTTATTCCAGGGGGGCATCTCAAAGGGACTCTCACGCCACTGATAACCAGGATTGACAACCACGGCATTGCCGGAAACACCGGTCACGCCGCGCGCATACGGGTCAATCCGCCAGAGTTCCTGGTCGCCATTGGTAATCACATAGCGATACTCATGACCTACCCGCGCGTCGGGGAGATCCACAGCCCAGTAGCCGGCATCTTCGCGGTTAAGCGGGTTGGCCGTCTTCGACCAGTCGTTAAAATCACCCGCGACGGCAACCTGATCGGCATGCGGGGCCCAGACACGAAAGGTTGTCCCCGCTTCATGCGGCGTCGCGCCCATGCCGAGACGGGTTTCGGTTGAGGTCGTAGCCATACGTTCTTCTCCATTGGGTAACGCTGTGCGCATCCACACTCACGCAACAGCCGGGCTTGCTACGAGCCTCTTTGCACAGGGCGTGCCAGGGGGTTGGGGTATGGAGTGGGGCAACATAGCTGCCGCGAGACGCTTGCCGAAGCAGCCGTCTCGCGGTACTATAAATGTCCCGCGCTGCTCAGATTAATGGGAAGTGGCGGGCGAAGATGTGTATGTCTTGCTGTAATGTAACCTATATCAACTGGCATTGCCAGAGTGAATGACGTGCAGCGACTTGGAGAAAAAGTCCGCACGCTACGCAAGCGGCGCGGGATGACCTTGAAGGAACTGGCCCTGGGGCTAGGGTTTACCTCGCACAGCTACGTGAGCGAGATTGAGACCGGCAAGAAGAACCCTACAACTGAGATGATCATCAAGCTTGCTGATCTCTTTGGGGTATCGGTTGATCTTTTGGTGCGCGATGAATTGGATCTGGAATAACATTCTGCTACTGCTACAGGTTGCCATTGCCCCATGACCCACCGATCGGTGGGCATGCGGTAGAAGAATGGTGCATAGAATGCACCCTACTGCATTCTTGTACATAATCCTACTCAGGCAGAATGTCTGTCGCGCATATACACAATTATTCCAAAGCATCAAAGCCCAGCGCAAAACTAATCGCCTCCCGAAGTTCACGCAACTTATCGGGTGGAAGATGGGTGATGTAGGCACCGAGCCTGGCTTTCGCAACAGTTTGAAGATTATCGCAGTTGGCTGCACATATAGTTGCAAGCCCATCTGCTTCGGATAACACAACCTCCGATGGAATAGAGCGGATAGTAGTTGTGATCGGCGCAATCGTCAGCGACGTCAAATAGGGGATTGCTGAGTCACGCGTCAGGATGACCACGGGCCGCCGCTTATCAGGTTCCTTAAAGGTATACCAGTACACATCGCCCTGATTCATGGTTCACTCCACACCTGCTCAGTATCCCAGGCGTCAAACTCACCGGGGGTAACCGGATGCCGGGCATAGCCCTGGGCATGTTGCTGTTCTTTTTCCAGAATGGCATGATGGCGTAGCGCAAGCTGGAGGGCAGAACGAATGAATGCAGAACGCGTGATCTGCAAGCTGCTGGTAAGCTGGTCAACTTCAGCCAGCAACTCATCGTCAATGGTCATCTGGATCGTCTTCATGTCACATCTCCATCTACACACGGCACCGTGACTACCATACTCCGGACGACTCTATGTGGATAGATACTCACAAGATAATCCACATTGCCATCCACGTCAAACTGCATGATGAACCGCTGTTCGCCGAAGCAGTCTGCTCATTCCAGAATTCCTTTTGATGTACCCCTGGCATAGAATGCACCCTACTGCTCGTAGCTCCGGCGACCCTCCTGGATATTCTGGAGAATATCGTCGCGCGTTATCGGGTTCGCGGGTGTAACGCCGGAAATATCCAGCGGTGATACACTGTCTGGTTCAGGCGTCAACACAAAACTCTGCCCATCACGCCGCCGGATACGTACGGCACCATCACGATATGCCTGTTCAAGCAGTGCAGCAAAGTTCTGGCGTGCTTCGGAGAAGGTATAACTCTTCATGGTGTCACCTCCACAAAGTTGACCTGGGCTGCCCGCGCCGCAGTCTGAAGACCGCCATCAAGGGTGATCAGCGTGCCGGGTTGTCCTGCTTGACACATTACCCATTCGGTTTATGATCTATCATAGGTTTTCATAGCTTTGGTGAGATAACCCGGATTATCAGGAACGGCGCTTCTTCCGCGCAGACGCCGGCGATGGTGATTCGAGTGAAGCGAGGGCCGCCTGCATACTGGTCAAAAACTGGCGCTGTTGCTCTAAGGAAGCCTGGAGCAGTTGACGTTGCGCGTCGAGCGTACGCTCAAGGTGGACTAAATGCTGGAGAATGTGACCAACTGCCATTTCCACAGGCAGTTCCTCTTGTCGCCAGAGCCGTACGAGTTCGTCGGGAGAGACTGTGCCCATTGCGCTGATCTTTCTCTTGTACGTCTATAGGCGTAATTCTAACGCGGATTGAGATGGTTGTCAAGAATAGCGGCTAAATCAGCTATCTGGTGAGAGTATGAGTCGGTTTGGGGAGAAGTTACGGTCCCTGCGGCTGAAGCGCGGCTTAACGATGCGGGAACTGGCCGATGCGCTGAATTTTAAATCGCACGGTTTTATTGGCGATTTAGAGAGCGGGAGAAAATATCCGTCGCTTGATCTGGCGGTAAAAATCGCCGACTACTTTGGTGTCACGGTTGATCAGTTGGCACGCGATGATCTGGAGGTGGAGTGATTAAAGAGAACACAGAACAAAGAAACACAGAACAAAACGTCTTTGATGCTCTGTTATCGAACAACCGGTTTGTTTTAGGCTTTTCCGTACAGTTTGAGCACCCGGTCCTCATACACCGAAGCCTGCTGGTCCCAGATGCTACGTTCTTTTTCCTGGCGGGTAGTTTCTTCCATTACCGGCAATTGTTCCTTGCTCAAGCATTGTTCCAGTCCTCATCGTCATAGGGGTTGTCCCAGAAATCAAGACTACTTTCCGCCGCATTGACTAAATCTGTAAACATATCCTGCTCATCTTCTTCCTGAATAACAAATACAACCACTTTCTTTCCGGGTAAAAAAGGCACGCTGATTTCAATACGTCCATTTTCCTGGACCGTAACCTCATACTTAACCGCCAGAGTGCTTACCGTTCCTGGGTTATCCACTCCGCTTATCCTTTCGTGTAGTTGATTTCTTAATTACTGATCGTGATGCGCTCTATTCTAGCACGCAGTTCCCCCGATACAAGCGCATGCGCTATGCCTGACCCAAGTATCTGGACCTCCCGCCCTCCTCCATCCACCGATGTAGCGCGGCTACGCAATTCTACGTAGCGGTGGCTCCCTCCTTTTACACAACCGCACCCAGGTCGATATGCTCTGTGCAAAACGCGAATCCTGATTTCGGTTGATGTCTTTGGCACGCCCTTCTGGTAGAGTAGAGTCACACAGCGGGAAAGAACCGAGAACCATAGAACCCGGAACAGACGAGTTACGGCATGGGCCACGCGGCTGAAGGAGGGACAGATGCAAACCACAACAGGAGATGTACGCACAGTTTTACCCATTCGTGAGTTCATCACACCAGTCATCACCATTCGCACAGCCGAACCGGATGATGCCGGGGCACTGTATCGCCTCCTGGCCGAGCCGCAGATTGTCTACAACACGGTGCATCTGCCCAGTATCTCGCTGGAGCAGACCCGCGCGCTGCTGGCCGAGGAGGACCGCCATGTCCTGGTGGCCTGCGCGGATGATCAGGTCATTGGTGCAATCGGGTTGGTGGTCAACAGCGCTCCCCGGCTGCGGCATGTTGCCGCCATCTGTAAACTGGCGGTCAGTGGGGCATGGCAGGGGCAGGGCATCGGCTCCCGGTTGCTGACGGCCGCGCTGGATCTGGCCGACAACTGGCTTAATCTGGTCCGCATCGAGTTGTTTGTCTATGCCGATAATGCGCCGGCGATTGCGCTCTATGCGAAGTTCGGCTTTGTGGTCGAGGGTACCCACCGTGCGGCGGCCTTCCGCGCCGGGCAGTATGCCGATGCGCTGTCGATGGCGCGTGTTCGTAATCGGAGCTAACACGTTTTTGCCACAGAGGACACTGAGAACACTGAGGGATGCGGCCCGTGTCGCTTTAACGCAATTGCATTCCCACACGGTTGAGCCACTTAACTATGGTTGTTCTCTTCAGTGCGCCCATTTCTGCCACCGCGGACACGGAGATCACTGAGGGATGCGGCCGGTGTCACTTCAACGTGATCTGCGCTCCGTTCCGGCGGGTCCACAAACTACGGTTCTTCTACACACTGAGCCCGTTGCTGCCACCGAGGACATGGAGATCACCGAGGGATGCGGCCGGTGTCACGTCAACGCGATCTGCGCTCCGCTCCGGCGGGTCCACAAACTACGGTTCTTCTACGCAGTGCGCCCATTTCTGCCACCGCGGACACGGAGATCACCGAGGGATGCGGCCGGTGTCACTTGAACGCGATCTGCGCTCCGTTCC
>DAOTVB010000238.1:0-10063 GCA_034436755.1 Chloroflexaceae bacterium
TGAATGATAACGCTCCGAACTGACTGGATGACAACCACTCGTTGTGTGAAACACACCACATGCGTCTCCACACTCTCCACGTCGGCTCGTGGGCTATGTCTCAGAATCGTCTCTCGCACGTATGCATTCGGCTGAACGGCAATACCCATACTTGCCGCGCCACTGAGTCAGGTGCTCAGCGACGGGACGGCCAACTACCTCTACGGCCACGCGCGCCTGCGTGCCCTGGGTGGCCCGTGGTATGTCGGCGATGCCCTGGGCAGCGTACGCCAGACCCTCGACGATGCGGGTGGGGTGCTGGGGAACGTCCAATACGATCCGTGGGGTGTGCCGACGACGGGCACGCCCCAGCCCTTCGGCTTCACGGGGGAGCTGCATCACCAGGGGCAGGTCTATCTGCGGGCGCGCTGGTATGCGCCGGGGCAGGGGCGGTTCGTCAGCGAAGACCCGTTTGCGGGGTGGGCCACCCGCCCGTATTCCCTCCATGCGTACCAGTATGCCTACAGCAATCCCGTACGGTGGACGGATCCGAGTGGCCGGTGTGTGCCGGAATGGGTTCCCGGCGGTGAGCCCGGCTGTACCCTGCGCGCCGGCATTGGGCAGGGGCGGCTGGACTGGCAGGGTGCGGGGGACTATGCCTGGGATGTGGTGGAAGGCGTCGGCTTGCCTGGGGCGATGGCAGTGGATGCGATCGCCGGGACCAATGGCACACAGCAGATCCTGGACGATGCCGGCACGGGCACCTACCTGGGCGTGGCCTTCACGGGCGTGACGACCCTGGGGAGCCTGCAAGCGGGTGGGGTCATCAGGAACGCCGCGTTGCGCGGGCAGGTCTGGCTGACCAGTGGGTCGCGCCTGGCACGGGGGTCGGGCTGGTCGGCCTGGGGCTCAATGCCGCCGATGAAGGCGCGCTGTGGCTGCGGACCATGCGGGGTGACTGCGTGGCGTTTGGCGAGTGGGCCGCGTTGCAACAGCTTGGCGCGGCGGATGGGCTGCTTCCGTTTGGTGATGTGCTGGCGGCGGGGATGCTGGTTACGCGTCGAGGCAGCCCTGATGCTCTCTTCATAATACCGGACGGAGTGCGAAAGAGAATTCTTCCAGACAAAGGAACCTTTGTTGGTAGAACATTCTATCCTGCTGATCCACAATTGCGTTCGAAGTATCCTCATGGCGTCCAATTTAACGTTCAAGGTTATCCTGACTTCACTCGTTATGCGGAGGTGCAAGTAAGAATTCGCATGACAGGTAGTCGTAGTGCTGATTTCGCAGCAGCAAATCGGGCCGCTGGGTTTGGACAATCAGCGCAAGATACACCTGCAGGTTTTACATGGCATCATCACCAAGATCGAACCACAATGCAACTCGTTCCTGAAGATTTACACGCCGCTGTTAAACATACGGGTGGCGTTGCAGTTATTAAAGAGAAGGGACCATTACCATGACGAATGTTACAATCTGCGACTCTTTTCCCCGCATGGATGAAATGCGTATACGCGAATTTGAACGACAGCTTGGCATCACCTTGCCACATGATTACCGTGACTTTCTGGTTGCCCATAATGGAGGACGTCCTGATCCTTCAGAATTTTCTATGACTGGAGATCCGCTAAACCCCTCGGGAACAATTCACTGGTTCTTTGGTATCCACAACGGGCAAAACTATAACTTATCCCAAAAGTATTCGGTTTATCAAGGTCGTATCCCATCGAATTTTCTGCCAATCGCCGGGGATCCTGGTGGTAACTTACTATGTTTATCGATTAGTGGAGAGGACGTAGGGAACGTTTACTTTTGGGATCATGAGTATGAAGCTTCTGAGGGAGAGTTGCCTGATTATACCAATGTCTACTTCATCGCTGACAGTTTTACAGATCTTATGAACGGCTTGTAGTAATGGATACGATTGCGCTGTACGCGTTTGCCACCCACGGGCAGCCATGTTACCCTGTTTTTGCGCAAAAATTGGGGGTAGCACTGTGTTCCATCTGTCACAATCATCTCCATGCGCGAGACTAATGGCGTTGTTCACCATGCGCATCAGGACACCCAAAACGCTGTCGGTTCACTATACCACTTATGACGTGTATGAGGCCCCAATCGCAATAGGGACACCGTGCGGGTGCTGTGCAACCAGACGGTGTCCCCGCGCCCCATTACCTACCGCTACGACGGCCTGCAGCGCCTGACCGGGGCGGCGGAGACGCCGGGCACGACCTACGCCTACACCTACGACCTGGCCGGCAACCGCACGGCGGTCTGGGAGAACGGCGCACTCGTCGCCAATCTGAGCTATACTGATGCCAACCAGGTGATTGGCTGGAGCTACGATGCGGCGGGCAACCTGCTCAGCGATGGGACCAGCACCCGCAGCTACGACGCGCTCAACCGCCTGGTCGCCCAGGCCGGCACCAGTTACACCTCCAATGGCGATGGCGTCCTGGTCAGTGACGGCACCACGACCTCTGCGCAGGATCTCGCCGCGCCGCTGAGCCAGGTGCTCAGCGACGGGACCGCGAACTATGTCTACGGCCACGCGCGCCTGCGCACGCTGGGTGACCCGTGGTACATCGGCGATGTGCTGGGCAGGGTGCGGCAAACCCTCGATGATGCAGGCGCAGTGCCTGGGCAAGGTGATATGCGCCAGGGCCGGGGCGGGTCATGTGAAGCACTCCATCCACCATCGGCGGATAGAACGGGAGACGTTTATCAACCTGCCACGCTCATGTGCGTGGAATACCGCAGAACAGTTTGTCTATGAGTTGAGCAATACTGGTTTTTACTACCTTATAGAGAGACGGTGTTTACCGTATAGACTTCGTCCATGTAGCTACATAGACGAAGTCTATACCGTTGTGTACCGTGCTGTCAGCACGTATAGCGTGGTGGAGGTCCGGTTGCGCCGACTACTGCCCGGCGGCGAACTCGCGCCACAGGCTTTCGGGCACACCCAGTTCAACCAGCGGTGTCGGGTCAACCGATACCTCCAGTGGGCTGGTCAGCAGGATCACGCTCCAGGCGTCCGCGATACGCCGCAGGAACACCAGCCCGGGCTCGGACGGTTCGCTCCGGATAATAGTCGCCCGCGCATAGTCCAGATCGATCTCATCCACCTGCACCCTGAAGTCGCCCAGGCCCAGACCGCCCTGCTCGGCCACATAGTTCCGCACCACGGTATCAATCTGTTCCGCGTCACCTGGCTGCGTCGGGTCCGTGGGGAACGGGCCTGGCGTAATCAGGTCGCCCCACAGACTCTCCGGGATGCCGATCTGCCCCAGGCGCGCTGGATGGAGCGCAAAGTCGAAGAGGTTTCCGCTGGCAATAACTTCCCAGCCCGCGCCGTTGCGCTGCAGATAGGCCAGATGAGGATCGCCCACACCCACCGGCTGCAGTGTCACGCGCGCATAGTCCCCGTCGATCCGGTCCAGTTCCAGCGTAAAAGCGGCCACGTCGGTCCCCTCAGCCAACAAATGATCGGTCACGGTCTGCAGAATGACCTGCCGCTCATCCGTCTGCTCCAGCATACTTACCGGCGTCATAGTCGCCGGGGTGTCGCCGGCACCGGGCATACTGGTGGCGGTCACCACAGCAGTTGCGGTCTCGTTGGGAACATTGGTCAGGTCACTGGTCGTGCCGATCAGCGTGGTGCAACCGGTCAGGACGACTCCGGTTGTCGCCAGCACCGCGATGGAACGTTTTGCGAAGCGAATGAATTGCATTGTAAGCTCCTTACCATTACTTAACAGACTGCTTGCGGATCACCTTTGTGATGGGTTCAGCATACCGTGCCGGTGTTGCAAAAACGTCGTTGCAACGTCGCATGTCTATCGGACTACGTCCGACGTTGCGGCTGTTGTCCCGGGTACGGTAAAAACCAGGGTTTCCATGCATCCAGCAAGGAAACCCCTGGCGTGTGCGTGCCGGCTATCGCTGGTGCAACGGGTGGAACCTGTATCCTCATTGGGCAAACATCTCCATAGGCAGTAACCTGTTCAACGCCGCCAGATCAAAGCCGCCCTGATCGGGGGAGAGCGCCGGAGCGGTGTCGTGCGCCGGGTGCTGCGTGAGATTCCGTACGTTTGTGCCGGCGGCATCCATCACGTAGATCTCGCCATTCCCCGTCCGCGTGGACCAGAAGACAACGCTCTGTCCATCTGCCGACCAGACCGGCATATGATCATCGCCGGGTGCGCGGGTCAGGTTGCGCTGGTTCGTCCCGTCGGCATTCATCGCATAGATTTCAAAGTTGCCGTCGCGCGTCGTGTCAAACAGGATCTGCTGATCATCGGGCGACCAGACCGGAGTACCATCGACGGCCGGGTTGTCGGTCAGGCGGCGTTGCGCCGTGCCATCGGACGCCATCACATAGATCTCTTCATTCCCATCCCGCAGAGAGAAGAAGGCAATCTGGCGACCATCGCTGGACCAGGCCGGGGCGAAGTCGCCGGCCGGGTTATCGGTCAACCGGAGCAGGCCCGTTCCGTCGCTATTCATCACATAGATATCGGTATTGCCCGCGCGGGTGGCGGCAAAGGCAATCCGCTGACCATCGGGTGACCAGGCCGGAGACTGGTCCGCTTCGGGATGGTTGGTGAGGTTGCGCTGCGCCGTACCGTCAGCCTGCATCAGATAGATCTCGGCGTTACCGTCCCGCTCGGAGACAAAGGCAAGCTGTTGCCCATCCGGCGACCAGGCGGGACTCCGGTCAGCGGCGGGATGCTCGGTCAACCGCAGCAGGTTTGTCCCATCCGTATCCATCAGGTAGATCTCCAGATTGCCGGCGCGATCCGACACAAATGCAATCCGGCCGCTGCTGTCGGCAAAGGCGGGGGCGGCGCTAAAGCCCGGCAGCATGCCGGCCATGCCGATAATGAGCGCCGGCAGCAGCGACAACAACACCCATGGCACCCGGCGAGCTCGGCGCGGGCGCATCCAGGTGTCCGGGTGTGCCGACAGGTAGTTCTCTGACGGGGGAAGCGTTGCCGCGATACCCGTGGTAGCGGCCGGCGTCGCCGGCAGATCGTCGGCGATTGGCGGCCGCTGCACGGCCTGCTCCAGGGCCGCCGCAAACGCGCCCGCCTGGGCATAGCGCTGCTGCGGATCTTTCTGGAGCGCCTGGAGGATCACCCGATCCACTTCCGGCGGCAGATCCGCCCGGAAGTGCCCCGGTGCCGGAGCCTGATCCCGCACATGCCCCACCAAGATATCCTTCATCGAACCCTGGAACGGCAGGCGACCCGTCAACAACTGATAGGCCACAACGCCCAGCGCATAGATGTCAGTCCAGGGACCAACCGGCTCCTTGCGGATCTGCTCCGGGGCCATATAAGCCGGCGTCCCAAACGCCTGGCCGACCTCGGTGAGAAGTGAGATACCGCCGGCTTCGGTCTTGACCAGTCCAAAATCGGAGAGCTTGAGGTGACCATCGGCAGCGAAGAGGACATTGGCCGGTTTCACATCACGATGCACCATCCCCTGAGCATGCGCGTAGTCGAGGGCCGCCGCCAGTTGGGAGATCACCCGGACCGTTCGCTCGAGGGAGAACTGACCTTCCCGTACCAGCAGGCCGGCAAGCGTGCCGCCAGGCATATACTCCATCACCAGGTAGTTGATCTGCCCGACACGCCCGGCATCGTACACCGTCACGATGTTGGGATGGCGCAACCGGGCAATGGCCTGGCCTTCCTGCTCAAAGCGTTGCGTCGGCCCGGCGGTCAAGATTTTAACGGCAACCTCCTGCTGCAACTGCAGATGCACGGCTTTGTAGACCAGGGCAAACCCACCGCCACCAATCTTCGCGCCAATGCGGTATTTTCTGTCGAGCAGTTTTCCTATGAGATCCATCATTTCACTCCTGACGGAAGAATAAAGAACTGAGAACTGGGAAACGTGATGCGTGCAACGGTAAAGACGGCGGAGGCAGCGATGATGAGTGTGATGCTGTTGCCCCCGCCGGTCGGTCTGGCGTCTTCCGGCTACACCCACTGCCCGCCGCGATAGCGCCAGTGCAGAAAGATGATCCGCAGTGGTCCCTGGACAACGAAAAAGGTCGCTACCCAGACGGCACCGTAGTGCGCCAGAAAGGTTGTTCCCGGTAGTGCCGTCCCATCGACACCCGGCAACCCGATGGTCTGAACCAATCCCCAGACGACCAGCGCCTCGAAGATGCCCGCGCCTACCTGGAAGGCCGGCGGCCAGTCCTGATCCCAGCGGAACGACTGGAGATACTGGTAGAGCATTTCCCAGACCAACCCCAGGCCCAGCACATAACCCAGCAGGATCAGCGGCGTACGCGTGTCACCAATAAACATACCAAAGAGCAGCGTAACAATCAGGCCAATCGTACCCAGCAAAAACAGGCGTGTTTGCCAGCGTCCCAATAATGTCGGTGTCATGGGTGAACTCCTCCGGCCCAGCGAACCCACTGCGTGAGAGATCGCAAGCTATTGAGCGCGCGTACTCCCGGCGCGCGCGCGGCGACAAGTGCATCAACCGAACGTAACGCGGCGTACTGTAATCCTAAAAAGCTATCGACCGGCGCGGTCGGCCCGCCCAGGGTCATGGCTCCGCCGGCGTAGACTCGCCCCACGCCATTGCGCATCCCGACCACCTCAAAGTCATTCGCTACCTTCAGGCGGCGCTTGAGCGTGCGCTCCAGGTCGTACCGTTCCACCAGATCCTTCAGCAGCGTATTGCGCTCAATTTCCGCCTCCAGGCCGGTGCAGTCGATGATAAAGTCGGCCCATAACTGCGCCTCGTCCTGGATTGCGCCCCGGCCATGCAACTGTGTAAGCAGTCGCTCCTGCCGGCGTTCGACCTGCCTGACCGCGCCAAAGCGGATCTGATACCAGCCCTCGCGCAGGCCACGCTCAACAATCTGCGCCCAGTCCTTGCGCCGCGCGGTGGTCGTCCCGCCCCAGTCATTCAGCAGTTCCTCGCGCTGCTGATCGTCGGCATCCTCCAGCAACTTCCGGAGCGTGCCCCCCCAGCAGGCTTTCGGCCAATTAAACGGTTGGAATTCCCAGTGATGCGCGACCGTGCGGCGGGCATGCTTGAACTGGTGCCCCATTGCCACCGGCGAGCGCATCAGGTGCAACACATTGATGTTCGGGTTCTGGGCGCGGATCTCGGCCAGGCGCTGCATAATCCGTGAGGCGACAATCCCACGCCCCCGCAGGAGCACCGTACCGCCGTGCGCCCGCAGATGTTCGTAGACATGCTCGTGATCCTCGTAGGCGTTGACCACGCTCTGAAAGTCGCCGGTCTGCTCCCGATAAGCCTGCAGGTCCGGCAGGAAGCGTACGCCGGGATAGCCGACGGCGATATGCAGATAGTGCGCCAGCATCAGTTTGTGCTGCCGCTCGCCGTCCGCGCGGGTCTGCGAATAGGCCACCACATAGCGTCCATCGTCGGTCTTGCGGATCGCCTTGACGTGACCGTAGCGCCAGATCTGCTCCCAGCCGATGCGCCGGGCCTCACGCTCAATTGAGGCAAACACATTGCCCGCCTGCGGCGTGTAGGTCTGCGCCAGCGTCGGCTCGCCAAACACCTGCCAGCCAATCGTCACCGCGTCCCCCAGTTTGCCCCGACGCAGCGCCTGCCAGACCTCGCGGGAAGCATAGCCCGGCCATCCCCAGATGTTATCCGGGCAGGACTCGGCATTGGAGCGGAGCCGCTCGTGCTGCGGGATCTGCGAGAAACGACACAGCCGCTCGTAGCGCCCGTGGGGCTTCGCTTCGAGGCCGATTGCGGCAACCTGGTCCGGCTTGACGCCAAAGATCAGCAGATGATCCACCCAGACAAAGCTCCCCAGGCCACCACCAATCGCCAGGTAGGTGGTCTCGCTGATCGGGAGACCGCTCTGCTCCAGATCCTGGAGCGACACCTCCGGCTGGTCAAAACCGGCCGGCGGGAAGGCATATTCTGCGCGGGGCGGTGGTGTGAAGGGCAGCAGCGCGTCGCCCACCTGGCTAAAGTTCAGGGTGGCATCGACCGCCAGTTCGCCGGCATCCGCCCCCTGGCTATTCAACCCGGTGTCGCCACCTGCCTCAGCGTCGGACAGATCCACCTGAAAGGTGAAAGGACCAATCTGAAAGCTATCGCCTGCCTGGAGTGCCACCTGCGTAATCCGCTCCGCCCCGACCCGTATACCATTCCGGCTCTGCTGGTCAATCAGCAGAATGCTGCCATTTGACCGCTCGATCCGGGCGTGGGTGCGTGAAACGCGATTGCTCTTCAGAACAATATCGTTGACCGGCTCCCGACCAATCGAAATGGGAAGTTCGCCGCGATAGGCCGCCGCATCCTCCGTTGCGGGATCAACCCACGTTACCTGTATCATCGTGCTCGTGCTATTCATCAGCGTTATCCTTTCCGATTTCAGATCAGTTCCTGAATGCCCGGTAGATCCGGAAGCGTGACCACCGTATGCCCCTCCGCCAGCGCCGTACCACAGTAGGGGCAAAACCCTTCCGGCTGATAGTCCAGCAGATTGTCACAGTTGATACACTTGATCCGGGGCGGACGCGCCTCGGTCGCAGTAATCGCCGCAACCCGCAGCACCACCGGGCCAATCCGAAAGGTATCACCCGGATGCAACTGAACCGTCTGCTCGCCTGCCAGCCGAAACTGGTTATTCACCGGGATGTTATTGGTCCGGCTCAGATTGCGCAGGTAGAAGTTCCCCGCCGCGGACATGATCGTGGCGTGCTGCCGCGAAACTGCCGGCTGATCAATAATGATGGTGCAGTCGGGCTGCCGTCCAATCGTGACACGAGTGCCGGCGCTGATGGTACTTGCATGGGTATGCGAACCAGTCTTCCATTCCAGTCGTAGTTCACTCATCGCTAAGACCTCCTTTTGGGATCAAACCGCGTATCCAGAGTTAGCGCGTTGCGCGATAGGTCAGCATTGCCCAGAAACCGAAGGCACAGAGCATTGCAAATCCAACACTGACCATAACCATCGTCGGTGTGAAAGAGATAAACCAGATCGTCGTAACAAACTCGATAGTAACTAAGATAAGCAAGAAGCCAATAATCTGCCGGCGCTGCAGGTACCCCAGAATGACCGCACCCAGCGGTGCGCCGACAATAACCACGGGCAGACAGACCAGCCAGTAATTCCAGACAATCCCGACATCCTGGAGCAACAGACCGTGAACAAAGAAGCCCACCGCCGAAGTTAACGCCATAATCGGAACCGAGGTAAACGTACTGACCTTCTCATCAATATCAAAGGCCAGTGTCAGCACGATAAACACCAGCATATCGATCCCCGAACCCACCACCGATGCCACCACACCGCCCACCAACCCGACGGCAATAAAGAGCAGCCGGAGCTGTCCATTCCAGGCGGGCAATGCCAGTCGCGGCGGCGCATCTGAGCGGGTACGCATAAGTCGCCGGGAGAGGGCCAGCGTCACCACAAACAGCGTTGTGGCAAACGTAAACAGCACTTTGGGGTAGGGTTGCGGCACACTCACCAGATATGTTCCGGCAACCATGCCCACCAGCCCACCGAGCGAAGTCCAGAGAACAACCCGGGGCAGGAGCGGGGCACGTCGGAGCAGAATAGTGATCGCGGCCATGCCCATCCCAAAGGTCTGGATCAGCAACCCGAAGGTGCGGGCATCCGTCGTCGGCACATCAAACAGCTTGGTAAAGACCGGGAAAGCCACCGTTGCCCCACCCGCCGCCGTCGAACCGGCGACAAACGAGCCAAACAGCATCGTCAGCGCCATCGGCCAGTAGGTTTGCAAGAGCGCCCACTGCTGTGCCACCGTCATAAAACTGCCCCACGCCAGATAAATGCCGAGCAGAAGCAGCGGGTAGACCCACCGCCGGTAGCGGACGTAGCGCGGATGCGCCGGTGCAATGGTGCGCGGTGCGGGTAGTTTGCCAGGCCGGGCAACTGCTTGTGTGCGTGACATACCGGTTCCTCCGTACGAACATCATCTTCCGCTGATGTAAGGTGCAGTGCAGTTCTGAGATGTAGCTGAATAATTTCTGACACCAGCATAGACAACGAGCGTCGGTAGAATGTCGCTAAAACGTCGGAGCGGTGA
>DAOTVB010000239.1:0-14931 GCA_034436755.1 Chloroflexaceae bacterium
ACGATGACGATCTGCTGGATCGCGCCGTCGGACGCGCCGATTGCGCGCATAATACCGATCTCCTTGGTGCGTTCCAGCACATTGATACTCATCGTGCCCATCAACCCCAGCCCGCCCACAAGCCCAATCAGCGTTGCCATCATCGAGAGCACGCTCGTCAGGATTGTAAACCGCTCGTGCAGCATAGCCGCGTCCTCAAAGGTGCTGCGGATCAGGCGCACCTGGATATTTCGCTCCCCGGCGTAGGCTTCCAGGTTCCGGCTGATCTGCGTCAGCGAGTCGGGATCATGCCGGGCGGTAGCCACCCGCAACTCTTTGACATGGCCCACGCTGCCGACAACATGCGCATAGCCGGTGTCAGTGACATAGCCGGTGGCCGGGTTGACCGGCGAGGTAAACTCCTGCGAGATGCCCACGATCCGCCAGGCATACTCTTCGCCGTCGATCTTTAGCACCAGTTCATCGCCTACTTGCAGTGGCTCCTGCCCAAAGAAGTTGGAACTCAGCACAATTGCATTGCGATCCTCCGGGCGTAGCCAGCGTCCCTGCACAATATTCAGGTTGAGCATATCGCTGGTGGCGGGCAGACCATAGAGGTTGAGGCTATCGCCCTCGCTCCCGTCGGGACGCACCGGGTAGGCCCGCGCGCCATGCCAGCCTTCCGCTCCCACCACGCCGGGAACCTGCAGCGCCTGCTGTGTGATATAAGCGCTGCGGTAGGGCCGCGCCAGGCGCACCTCGATATCGTACTGCTTCGTCGCCATGGTTTCGTCCAGGGTGTGCAGCAGCGAGGCGCGCACCGTCAGCACGCTGATGAAAATCGCCCCACCCATCGTCAGCACCACCAGGGTGCGCACCAGTCGCCACTTGCGCCGGAAGGTGTTGCGCAACGAGAGCAGCAGCGGCCGCCCAAAGATCGAAAAAAGTGAACTGAGTAAAAAGGTAATTCTTCCAGCATGACCGCTTTGCTTGCCACCCGATCCGCCGCCATGCCCCTCGGCACTCAGCGCCTCGCGCACGGTGATGCGGACGGTTGCGCGGATCGCGGGGAACGCCGCTCCCAGCGGTAACAGCAGCGCCGCCCCGACTTTGAACACCAGCACATAGGGCGGCAGACTAAAGTTCACAATATCGACATTCATCTGCCCGGCGACAAAGCGGGTGAAGCCCAGCGCGCCCAGCGTGCCCAGCGGCACGGCGATCAGCAGCGCCAGCAACCCGAAGATCAGCACCATGCCAAAGTAGAGTTCCATAATAATTCGGTTGCGCGCGCCCACTGCCTTGAGAATGCCGATCTGCCGCACCTGCCGGGTCATAATCGCTTCAATCGTGTTAATGATCAGGAACATCGCCAGCAGCAGCGCCAGCGCCCCCAGCCCGCTCAGGATCAGCAGGATCGTGGGGAGCACCAGTTCCGCCGGGTGCTGCTGCGGGGTCGGCACTTCGGTGGTATCAACGGTGCGCCCGCTACGCTCGATCTTCTCGGCAACCTGATCGGCCACATGCCGGATATGGTTCTCGTCCAGCGGATGCTCGGCGACGACGATCATCATCTGGTTGTAGATCTGATCGTAATCCCCCGTGCCCCCCAGCCACTCGAGTGTATCCAGGTTGATGTAGCCAAACGCCTTGCCCGCAATAACGGCGGGTACGGTGCTCAGATCGTGGGTTGTCCCGGCAATCGGGATGCGACGCTGCTCGCCACCGGCGATCTCAACCAGCACTGTATCACCGATCCGGGCATTCACGCGGGGCAGCGCACCACGCTCAAGCAGCAGGGCATGATCGGGGGGCGGCCATGCGCCCACTTCCGGCTGCACAATATTGACCGTCATCTGCCCATCGTCGGGCAGCACAAACAGCTCCAGGTCGTACCATTCGTCCGGGCCGATCTGAATGCGCGCCGGCACCGTGCGGCGACCCTCGGCCTGGCCGACTGCTTCCATCCGGCCCACCGCCTCCACCAGTTCATTATCAAAGGGTGCGGTAGTGATGATGGCGCTGGCCGGGTTGATCGAGAGGTAAGAGTCGTGCAACTCGTGCAGAATATTGTCCCGCGCGGCGACCACCGCACCAAAGGCAAACACGCCCACCGCAATCGACAGCACGACAAGCAGCGTGCGCGTTTTATGGAGGGACAGGTCACGAAAAACTTTGTACCAGCGGGGACGGAGCATCGTGGGCCTCCTTATGCGTGTTGCTGCGTGCTGGTGTCCAGCATGATACCGTGCAGAAAGGTCTGCACATGGCCGGCGATCATCTCGTCGTCGTCCGGCAGCGGAAAGGGCAACTGATCCATCTGCCGCAGGTTCTCGGTGGCAAAGGCACGGATCAGCAGTGGCCCGAAGAACTGAAAGATGGCCGCAAACGGATTAATCGGCCGGATATGGCCCTGGTCGGCCTGCCGCTGCAGGTAGGTTGCCAGCGGGAGCAGGATAATCGGCATAATCCGCCCGAAGATATGCTGCGCCAGTTCCGGGTGGCGCGGTCCCTCGACAAAGAAGATGCGGGCCATCTGCGCCATGCCCGGCTCCTTGAAGATCTGGATATAGGCGCGTGCCGCCCGGGGCAGAAAAGTTTCGGGCGGGGCAGCGGTCTCCTGCTGCAACACCCGGCCCAGATCCTGAAGCGGCTGGTAGCTATGCACCACGGTCTCCAGCAGTTGCAGCTTGCCCTCCGGGAAGTAGTGGTAGATCAGCGCGGGTGAGAAACTCTGCCCGGTGTCGTGCCGGATCGCGGCGGCGATCAGCTTGTTGGTCGTGCCCTCGTAGCCATGCTGCGCAAAGGTCTTCATGGCCGCGCTGAGGATCTGGGCCTTTTTCTCTTCGTGGTTGGTTTTCGGTCGTGCCATAGCTCTACTCGTAATTTATTGACTAATCAGTTAACTAACTGTAGCATAGCACGGGATGCCGGGTTGTCAAGTCGTTCTTTGTACCGAGTGATGAGTGATGAGTGATGAGTGATGAGTGATGAGTGGCGATTGTTTCGGTAGGGATGCGCGTGTGTGCGTCCGCGTCTTCATTCGGCTGCAAGCGCCCGGCGCGCTGCGGCCAGATCGTCCGGCGTGTTGATGTTGAGGAACGCCTGCCCCGCCGGGTCATAGCGGGCGATCACCTCTGGCGCAACCGTTTCCATCCGCACGCTCGCCAGGAAATCGGCAATCCGCCGCTGCCCCTGATCCAGCATACGCCGCAGTGGTGCGCAACAGGCGCGGCTATAGATCGCATGCAGCGGTTCCAGCCCGGCCGCGTTGCGTACCGCGTCGGGACGGGGGGAACGCGGCACCAGCGCATCATACTTGCGCGGGTAGGCCAGCATGACCGCCGGCAGTTCGCGCCGGAGCAGCGGCATATCGGCGGCGACCACCAGGGCATACGGGTGGGTCATCGCCGCCAACCCCGCATAGATCCCGCCCAGCGCACCGCCATCGGGATAGCTATCGGGAATGCGGCGCGCCGGCAGATCCGGCCACGCCTGCGGATCATTCAACACCACCAGCCGTTCTGCACAGAGGGGCGCAAGCTGAACGAGCGTATGCTCCAGCAGCGTCGGCCCGTCCGCCCCCCACAACCGCAGCCGGCGCTTATCCTGCCCCAGGCGGCGACTGCTCCCGCCGGCCACGACAATTCCGGTGACCGGTTGCCCGGCAGGGTCGTCCCCGGATTGCACAATTGTCATTTGGTATCCTGCGTGCTTCATCTATGCTCATTCCCATGCTATAATGATTGTCATACCCGGCAAGCATTAACCAGCTTACAACAATTCAGGCAGGAGCGTGCCCTGCCGGATGCGTATTCAATCCTTTTACATTACCAATCGAGGGAAGTATGCTCCTGGTGTATACCGCCGATCTTCACGGCAACATCGCAGGCTATCGGCAACTCCTGGAGTTAGCCGCACAGCGCAACGCGCAGGCAGTTATTGTTGGTGGAGATCTGCTGCCACCCGACATCAAAATTGCAACTGCGATCCAGAACCAGCGCGCCTTTATTCAGAACTCCCTGCGCCCGCTCCTGATGGAGTTTCATACCGCCCATCCCGATATTGCCGTCTATCTGTTGCCGGGTAATGATGACTGGGCGGCGGCAATTGCGGCCCTCGATGACCTCGAACAGGAAGGATTAGTCCATCCGCTGCACCAGCGAGTCTTTGCCCTGGCCGATGATCTCTGGCTGGCGGGATATGCCTGCGTCCCGATTACACCCTTCAGCATCAAAGATTATGAGCGGCACGACGGTGGCGATCTGCCGTCCTACAGTTTTGCGATGGCCTATACCAGCGCGAGCGGCCAGCCGGAAAAAGCCTCTGTTGCCACCATGCTGCGCCGGCCCACCATTGCCGAAGACCTGGAAGCCCTGGCCCGCCAGAGCAACCCGGCCCGCACGATCTATGTCAGCCATGCGCCACCCCACGATACCGGGCTTGATCTGATGCGCAACAAACATGCGGGCAGCCGGTCGTTGCGCGTATTTATCGAACAGCACCAGCCACTGCTCACCCTGCACGGGCATATTCACGAAGCGCCCCAGGTGAGCCACCGCTATGCCGAGCGTCTGGGTCAAACCTGGTGCGTCAATCCAGGTCACGACCGCCTGGTCTTCTATGCGGTTACGTTTGATACCGACGACCTGGCGGGAACATTGTGGCATACGGTGTATGGATCGATTGGATCGATCCAGTAGTTCCCATCGCCCCGGCACGATCATCGTTCGCATGCGCCCCGCCGGCAAAGCGTTCCCTGTTTCCGCCAATTAACCGAGAAAACCGAGAAAGGTTGCCGCTATGTTTAACACCATTGGCGACGTGCGTACCGGGTTAAGCACCCAACAATATATTGCTACCGATGATATCTCGACTGCGATGTTCCTGGCCGACCGCCTGGGCAAGCCGCTGCTAACCGAAGGCCCGGCCGGTGTGGGCAAGACCGAACTCTCCAAGGCCTGGGCCGGCGCAACCGGGCGCGAGTTGATCCGCCTGCAGTGCTACGAAGGGCTGGACGAAACCAAGGCGCTCTACGAGTGGGAGTATGCCAAGCAGTTGCTCTACACCCAACTGTTGCGCGACAAGTTGGGCGAGGTGCTGGGCGATGCCGCTACTCTGCGCGAGGCCGCCGACCGACTGGCAAACGAGGAAGAGGTCTTCTTCTCAGAACGCTTCCTGCTGCCGCGCCCACTATTGCAGGCGATTACCAGCGATAAGCCGGTTGTTCTGCTGATTGATGAGATCGACCGGGCCGACGCCGAATTTGAGGCGTTCCTGCTGGAGGTGCTCAGTGATTTCCAGGTCAGCGTGCCGGAACTGGGGACGCTCAAGGCGAAGCATGTGCCCACAGTGGTGTTGACCAGTAATAATACCCGCGAGTTGAGCGAGGCGCTCAAGCGGCGCTGTCTCTACATCTTTATCGACTACCCCGATCTGGAGTCGGAACTGCGCATTGTGCAACTGAAGGTGCCGGGGCTGGCCCCCAAACTGGCGCGCCAGGCGGTTGAGATGGTGCAGTTGCTGCGCGACCTGGATCTGAAGAAGCATCCGAGTGTCAGCGAGACGCTGGACTGGGCGCGTGCGCTGGTCGCCCTCAACACCCGCACACTTGACCAGAAAACCATTGACAACACCCTGAGCGTCCTGCTCAAGTATGAGAGCGATCTGCAGCGGGCGAAGCGCGCCATGGAGGGCGGATCGAGCCGGCGGAAGGAGCGCGGCAGCCTGGGAAGCGACCCGCGCGGCTTCGAGGGGCTTGATCGATACAACTGATAGCAGCGGCGAGGCAGTCAGGATAGCGAGGAATAGCCGATGGATGATCGAATTGTCAATTTTATTGCCGGATTGCGCGCCGCCGGGGTGCGCGTCAGCGTGGCCGAGAGCGTTGACGCCCTGCGCGCGATTGAGCAGGCCGGCATTCAGGATAAAGACCTCTTCCGGGCCGCTCTGCAGACCACCCTGGTGAAAGATCCACAGGCGGTACCGGCATTTCAGCGCCTCTTTCCGCTCTACTTTGGCAGTGATGCGCCGCCCATGCAGCAACCGGGCGGTGGCGGATCAATGAGCGAGGAAGAGCAGCAGATGCTCCAGCAGATGCTCCAGCAGATGCTGGCCGAGATGTCGCCGGAGCAACTGGCGCAGCTCTTCGAGGCAATGATGCGCGGGCAACAGCCCACCAACGAGGAGATCCGCGATATGCTGGGGCAGTTGCCGCGGCCCCCGATGACCCACCCCTACTACCAGGAGTGGATGACCCGGCGGGCCATGCGCCAGATGCAGTTTGCCAGACTGGATCAGGCACTGCAAGAACTCCTGGAGCAGTTGCGCGAAGCGGGCATGAGCGAGGAGGCGCTGCAGGAGATCGCAGAAGCAGCGCAGCAGAACCAGCAGGCGCTGGCCGAGCAGATTGCGCGGCAGGTGGGGCAGCAGATGATCGAACAGGCGCAGGCCGAGGGTATGCGCCCCCAGTCCGTCGATCAACTGATGGACCGCCCGTTTGAACATCTGACTCCGGACGAGACGAAAGATCTGCGCACGCTGGTCAACCGGCTGGCGGCGCGGTTGCGCTCCCGGATGGCGTTGCGCCAGCGGCGGGGTAAGAGCGGCACGCTCGATGCCAAAGGCACCATTCGCACCAACCTGCGCTTCGGCGGGGTGCCGCTGATTGTGCGCCACCGGCGGCGGCATCTCAAGCCGCGCCTGGTGGTAATTTGCGACTTGAGTATCTCGATGCGCCCGGTCGCCAGCTTTATGCTGCTGCTGATCTACGCCCTCCAGGACCAGATCAGCCGGACACGCTCGTTTGCCTTTATCGACGATCTGCACGATGTCAGCGTTGATTTTGCCCAGTGCCGCACCGAGCGCGCCATCGAGCAGATCCAGGAGCGCATTCGGCCGCCGCGCAGTTATGCCACCGATCTGGGGAACAGCCTGGGCACTTTTGTGCAGGACTACTGCGGCTGTGTGGATCATCGCACAACGGTGATTGTGCTGGGTGACGCGCGCAACAACGAGAATGATCCCAATCTGGAGGCGTTTAGCCAGATCCGCCGCCGCGCCCGCCGGATCGTCTGGTTCAACCCGGAGCCACCCACGATGTGGGGCCGCTACGATCCCGGCAGCCTCAGCAGCGATATGCTCAAGTATATGCCGATGTGCGACGCGGTTCACCATGTCAGCACTATGCGCGATCTGGCCGCCGCGATTGATCATCTGTTTACACGGAGAGGTTAGGGGTTACGAGTTAACGGTTAGGGGTTAGGGGCAATACCTTTCAAATAACCGGGCTTACGTAATTCCTTACCTGGAAGAGGATACCGCCTCCGGCAGGGTGGAAGAAATCATCCTTTTTTCACAAAAAAGATAAAAACGTACCATGCTGCCGCAGGCGGAACCGTTCTGTATCGGAGCAACTACCCGGTTTGTCATGCTACCGCGCAGGTTCTGCTATTTGAAAAGTATTGGGATTAACGGTTAAATTCTAACCTTTAATCCCTAACTCGAAAACCTTTGAAATAACACGCGTTATGCGGTGGGAGTTTAGACCACAAAAAACACGGAATGAGCGAAAAGCGCGAAACTGCCAATGCGAGATTGCCAGGAACCATATAAACGTTGCAGCTTTGCACATTTGCTTTACGTGAGCAAGTTCGGCCGTAGTTGAAGGGTTAACCGTTATCCCTTAACCCGTAACCATTACCTAGCTATCTACCTGCCTGCCCAGGATCTGCGCCATCTCATTCTCAACCCAGATCTGCGCTTCAACCCGGCTCTCAAAGGAGTTATCCGCCCAGCGCTCCTGTTTGTCATGCTCAATACAGGCGCGGTAGGGGGCTGCTTCACCCGCTTCTTTGTCACGGAGGATGAGCCCCCGCTCCGTTGGTGCCAGCAACTCATACTGCTCAGTCTTCGCGGTATTGATGTCTTTCCACTTGCCACTCATACATCATCCTCACTTTCGCAACTATGCGAACCTATGCTTCAGCATCGGCGACGCTGGATCAGGTCAAAACAGTGACACAGGTTCTAAAGCTATTAACTAGAAATCGCAAGAACTGTGCCAGCAGTGTCGGTCGCACCTACCGCAACCCCAGCGTTTCATCCATGCCAAACATCAGGTTCATATTTTGTATGGCCTGACCGGAGGCTCCCTTGATCAGATTATCCTCCACCGCAACGATGATGTAGCGACCGGCCGCAATATCAACCGGCTGAAGCCCCAGCACACACCGATTGGTGTGGACCGCATGGCGCAGCTCGGGCAGGCGGCCGGGGGGCAGCACATGCACAAACGGCTCATCGGCAAAGATGCCGTACGCCTCCCGGACGATATCCGGGTCGGTGCCGGGTGTCACCGTAACATAGATCGTCGAGAGAATGCCCCGGAAGACCGGCAGCAGATGCGGTGAGAAGATCACATGCAGGCCGGTCTCCTGCTCCATCTCGGCGATGTGGCGGTGGCTATGGCCGATGTTGTAGGCGCTAAAATTCTCGTGCGCTTCGCCAAAGTGGGTCTTGAGCGCGAGCGAGCGGCCTGCGCCCGACACCCCCGATTTGCTATCGGCAATGACCGTCTGGTCGGCCAGCAACCCGGCACGTACCAGCGGATGCAGCGCCAGGATCACGCTGGTCGGGTAGCAGCCAGGGTTGGCAACCAGTTGGGCCGCGCAGATGGCATCGCGGTAGCATTCGGGCAACCCATAGACCGCCTCGGCCAGCAGTTCCGGTGCGGGATGCGGGTTGCCATACCAGCGGGCATACTCCTCGGCGCGGCGCAGGCGAAAATCGGCACTCAGGTCGATCACCCGCGTGCCCGCTTCCAGCGCCTGCTGTACCGTGGGCGCGGTAGTACCGTGGGGCAGACAACAGAAGACCACATCCGTCGTGGCCGGGTCGGCCTCCTCGGCGCTGATCAGCGGCAGGTCAAGCGTCGTTGGGAAGACATCCGCCAGGTTTTTCCCGGCGGCTGACCGGGCTGTGGCAAAGACAATCCGGGCCTGCGGATGGCGCTGCAGCAGATTGATCAGTTCAAAACCCGTGTACCCCGTTGCCCCGTAAATGCCAATCCGAACCATTGCGGTGATCCTTTCTTCTATAGTTCCCACGACTTATGCGGTGCGCGTTCACATGGCCCATGTGACCCGATGAACGGCTGACTCGCCTGCGGCAGCATGGTACTGCGCTTAATCCTTCCTGCCCCGGCCGCGAAACACAATCGCAACCGGCGTCCCGCCAAAGCCATAGCGCTCACGGATGCGGTTTTCCAGGTAGCGCCCGTAGGACCAGTGGACCAGTTCTTTGTCATTGGTGAAGAAGAGAAAGACCGGCGGGTTGACCTGCGGCTGCGTCGCAAAGTAGATCCGCAGATGTGCGCCCTTCTTCGTCGCCATGGGCGGCTGCTTGTTGACCGCATCGCGCAGCATCTCGTTGAGACTGCTGGTAGGGATACGCTTATGCCGCTCTTCGACAATCTCCAGCGCCAGCGGCAGCACCCGATTCAGGCGCTGGCCGGTCAGGGACGAGATAAACAGCAGCGGCGCATAGTCAATAAACTTAAACGCCTCCTGCACCTTCTGCGTAAAGGCATTAAATGTATCGTTATCCTTCTCGATCAGATCCCACTTGTTGATCAGCAGCGCCACGCCCTTCTTCGCCTCCAGGACCATCCCGGCGATATGCGTATCCTGGGCGGTGACACCCTCCTCGGCATCGATCAGCAACAGCGCCACATCACAGCGCTCGATTGCCCGGAGCGTGCGGATCACGCTATACTTTTCGACACCGCGCTGGATGCGACCGGCCCGCCGGACCCCCGCCGTATCGATCAGCGTTATCGGCGTGTCCTCGTAGAGCAACTCGGTGTCGATGGAGTCGCGGGTGGTACCGGGTACCACACTGACCACACTCCGCTCCTGGCCCAGCAGCTTGTTGAGCAGGCTCGACTTGCCCACATTGGGGCGGCCCACAATGGCGATGCGTACCTGATCTGTTTCATCCTCTTCCAGTTCGGGCGGCGGCAGCATCTCGACCACCCGATCCAGCACATCGCCCGTACCCAGACCATGGTAGGCACTCATCGGGATAGGCTCGCCCAGGTTTAGTTCATAAAACTCCACGGCATTCAGTTGCCGCTCTTTGCTGTCGGCCTTGTTTGCAGCCAGGATCACCGGCTTGTTGGTGGTACGCAGCACCTCGGCCACATCGCTGTCGGCGGCAGTCAGGCCATCGCGCGTATCGACCATAAACACAATCACGTCGGCTTCGTCAATCGCCAGTTGCGCCTGCTCACGGATGCGCTGGGCAATCTCGCGTTGCGGCAGATCAACCGCCGTTTCAATCAGTAGCAGTCCGGCGGTATCGATCACGGTAAACTCGCGCCCGTTCCAGTCACTGGTACCATACAGCCGGTCGCGCGTTGTATTGGGAATATCCTCGATAATTGATCGGCGCTCACCGATCAGTCGATTAAACATGGTGGATTTGCCGACATTGGGCCGGCCCACCAGGGCAACAATTGGTTTTGGCATAATCTGTTTGACCTCTTCTGAAAAATCTCGATAAATCATACCATTAATAGCAGAGTCGTGGAAATCAGTCTCATGTTGTAGGGACGCGTTTCTGCGCGTCCGCTACTAGCGGAGTCGTGGAAGGCGGCACCTTGTTGTAGGGACCAGTTCTTTTTCACAAAAAAATTCACAACGTGAATTTTTTTGTGAAAAAGAACAAAACGTACCATGCTGCCGCAGGCGAATCAGGATTTCATTGGGTGAAACGTCTGGTTTGCATGTCAACTGCGTAAGTTGTGGAACAATCACAACCCGAGCAGGCAAAGTTGCGGTAGCATGATGCGACAACATGATCGCGCAACTAATGAAAACGTGCAGTCTGTTCCGATGAAAGGAGTTGACCATGCGTTCCTCCAGGCATTTCGGAGATCGACGTTGGCGGCAGTGCCGGCTGATCGGGCTTTTGCTGATTGGCCTGGTCGGGAGTATGCTCCCGGCGCGGGTGGTGCAGGCCGCCACATTTACCGTGACCAAAACGGCGGACAGCAACGATGGCACATGCGATACCGACTGCTCACTGCGGGAAGCTATCATCGCGGCCAATACCACCCCCGGCGCCGATACGATTATCCTTCCGGCGGGGAGCTACACGCTGACCATCGGCGGGGATAACGAGGACAACGGCGCGACGGGTGATCTGGATATCACCGACAGCGTGACGCTTACCGGGGCCGGCGCAACCAGCACGATTATTGATGCGAATGCACTGGATCGGGTATTTGATCTGGCCGGCTCCGGTCCACCGGATACCACGGTGGAAATCAGTGGCGTCACCCTGCAGAATGGCAGCATTGCCGATTCGGGCGGTGGTCTGCTGCTGCGAACCGGTAATGCACTGACATTAACAAACAGTATTGTGCAGGATAATACCTCAAGCGGTGGGGATGGCGGCGGTGGTATTTATGTGCAGGGTTCAAGTTTCCTGTCGCTGATCAACAGCGCGGTTATCGACAACGCCTCGGTCGTTCGGGGCGGCGGTATTGTGAACAACAATGTGCTGACGGCGGTAAACAGCACCATCAGCGACAATACAACGGTAGGCACCGGCGGGGGTATTTTCAGCAACAACACCTCCAGCCTGAACAATGTCACCATCGCCAATAACAGTGCCGACAATGGCGGTGGAATCAGCGTGGCTCCCAGTACTGCGCTGACGCTGACCAATACACTGTTTGCCGGAAATACCAATGGCAGCATGCAACCATCCGACTGCCAGGGAACCTTGACTTCGCAGGGGTACAACCTGTTTCAGAGTAGCAGCGGTTGTACGTTCACCCCCGCAACCGGCGACCTGATCGATCAAGATCCGCAGCTTGGCTCGCTCGCGGATAATGGTGGGCCCACGCCGACCCACGCCCTGCTGTCGGGCAGTCCGGCGATTGATGCCGGGAGTCCGGCGGTTCCTGGTAGTGGTGGCACGGCCTGCGCCGCCACCGATCAGCGCGGCGTTACGCGGCCCCAGGACGGCACCGTGAACGGTACGGCGGTGTGCGATATCGGCGCGTATGAACGGGAGCCCTGGCAGCTCTACCTGCCCCTGCTGGCCCGCTAACCCGGCCTTATGAAGTTCGAAAAATAGTCTGAGTGTGGAGTGTGGGAGCCATGGTTCAGGAATCCCGGCTGATGAACGTTGAAATTTTAATCCGGACATCACTGGCCAGGAGTCCCGGCTTCAGCCGGATCAGGCATTTCTGGCAGTATGCCGCAGCCCCGGCAGGCACTCACCGGCTAAAGCCGGGACTCCCGGAGGGCATATTCGGGGTATTTTCTCAACGTTCATCAGCCGGAGCAAGCTTTCCTGGCAGTATGCGGCTACCCTGGCAAGCATTCACCGGCTAAAGCCGGGACTCCTGTGAATCATATATCCGGACTATTTCTCAATGTTCATAAGTCGAGACTCTGATCCAGCGGATATCCGGGTTCAAAGTTGTGGAACGCCACGGTTCCCACGCCGGCACACATACTCACATGCGCCGGCGCGGGAACTTCTCCCATAGATACCGCTAATAGACCGGCTTCTTCGTCACCGGGTCTTTGCCGGTCTCGGAGGTCGCCGCAGGAGTGGCGGTGCTGGTGGGCGGCAGATCCGACTCCTCCTCCGGTGTGGCGGTTGCTTTCGGCGGCTGCGTGGCGGTCACTTCCGGTGTGGCGGTTGCCTCCGGCGTGGCGGTTGCCTCCGGCGTGGCGGTTTCCTCCGGCGTGACGGTTGCCTTCGCCGGCTGCGTGGCGGTCACTTCCGGCGTGGCGGTTGCCTCCGGCGTGACGGTTGCCTTCGCCGGCTGCGTCGCAGTTGGTTCCACGGTCTTCGGCGTGGCGGTCGTCTCCGGCGTGGCGGTTGCTGCCTCCTCCGGCGTCGTCTCATCGGCGGCGGTTACGACCACATGCTGCAGCGTGATCCAGTCGCTGGATTTACAACCGTTGTCGAGCGCCTGCCCGCGCAGGAAGTAGCGTCCCGGCTCCAGCCCCTTAACCTTGACGCTGGCCTCCGCGCTAAACCAGTCATCGGTACCGTCGATCTCCGAACCCAGGTAGAGCCGGTAGCCGGCTACCCCGGAGCCCTCCCCATCATCGGCGGGGTTCCAGGTCAACTTCATCGTTTTCCCGGCGGTGTAAGTGCGGGTCGGCAGCGTCTCCGGCTCGGTGAAGATCGGTGCAGTGTCATCAAACCCAACCGGGCCAAAGGTGGCAAGCGTCTGCTGGCCGTTATGGTCCCAGGCGCGCACATACAACGTCTTGAGGCCATCACCCTCCCAGCTTATCTGCACATAGCCGGTATCCCCGTCAAACTCGGGCGCTTCGCCGCCCGGATCGCGGTTGAATGCCTGGCTAAAGCCCTCGACGCGCACATCATCCTCAATCGTGAAGTCTACCCGCTGGTCTTCGCAGTACCACTGGTCGGGCTCGACCTCACCGCGGAAATGCACATCGGGCGGGGTCGTATCCGGCTCAGCGCGGGCCACCACAACCACACCCCGGTGCTGGTTACAGCCGCTGCGGTCATGGAAGCTATAGCCGTCGGCAAAGTCCAGTTCCAGCGAGGTGCGGTCGTAGGCTCCGCGATCAGGGGCATAAAAGAAGGTGAAGTGCAGATGCGGCATCCCGGTGCCGACGCTCCCGGCCCGCCCGATGATATCGCCCCGGCGTACATCAAGGCCGCGCCGGGTGGTAATCACCTGCTGCAGGTGGGTATACATCGTGTAGTAACCATCGCCATGGGCAATAATCAGCGTGCCGGTACTGCCCTGCCAGACGAAGGTTGTCCCATCGGCGGCAGCGCGGATCGGCGCACCAGTGGTGGAGCCATCGAGATTCACCAGGTCAAGTGAACGTGCCTGCGTACCAACGTGGGAGCCGCATTGAAACCCCTGGGTCACCTGCCAGCGTTCCCCGACCGGCGTGGGCAACCAGAGCTGCGGCGCACTGGCGTGGGCGGATGTGGGGGTCAAACCGAACGTAGCCACCAGGAAGACGGCATTCCAGGCGAGCAGCAGCCCGATCCGGAACGCCACACGGCGCATAACAGGGCGCAAGGTCATACAAGGACCTCCGGTGTGTCCTATCGCCAGGGATAGTGACACAATGAACAGTTGTGATGTTTAGCCCGCAGACGATACCACGGCGGCGGGATTTTGTCAACGTGGGGAATTCGGCGTGCCTGCGGGTAGCACCACCGCGTAATGCCGATGCACGACACGGTGTGTGCGATACAGCGCAATCAGCGCCGTGTCACATCGACTTTCCATGTCATGCTGACGATAGAGCCTGTCCCCTCGCTACGCTCAGGGCAAGCTCTGAACGGAGTGAGGGAAGGCATCTCACGGCGCTGCAATGCAGATTCAGCGAGATAGTTTGCTTCACTCACTATGACAGCGTTTTTCATTGCTGCGTGATTGCCTACGTTCGCTGAAACCACGACGGATACAGTGTGCCACACCGACCTTCCATGTCATGCTGACGATAGGAAGCATCTCACGGTATTGCACGGCATAATCAGTGAGCAATCAGCGAGATGGTTCGCTTCACTCACCATGACATCGTTTTGCATTGTTGAATAACTGCGTACTTTCGCTGAATAAAGCGACGAATGCGATGACGGCAGATGCTACCACCAACAAACAGGATCAGACATACCCGAACAGGAACCGCTTGCCGTATTCGTGCATTCGTGGACAGCCACCCCCACCACTCAACCCAGCCCCACCGGGCAATCCCGACTACCGGGACGCCCTGCAACAACCGACCCACCCCGTGCGTATCTCATTTCAGCGGGGCCACCAGGTACCGACATACCACTACCGTAGCACTTTCCGTAACCTGCCCACGCCATAGTGCAATTCAGCGCCGGGTCATCGCCGACCTCATACCGATTTGTTGTCATAGCCAC
>DAOTVB010000240.1:0-24321 GCA_034436755.1 Chloroflexaceae bacterium
TCGCGGAACTATCTGCTGAAATGCAGCAGACACTCCGACAGAGCTTTGCCCGCTACTACGCGCAACGCGCAGCCGACTTCCGCGCTGAACCCACGTATGCAGCGCGGCATGCCCGGTTTACACAGCACTGGCCGGCGCTTGCGCAGGGGCAGGCCTTCGCCGCCAACGCCACACTCCCGCTGGATGCCGAACTTATAACCTATGCAGAGAAGTGTTTCTGGTACCTGGATCAGCAGAGGAACTACGATATACGATACGCTCACTGACTGGCTTGAAACGGCACTGGCGGCTGCACAGCGAACAGATGATCTACCTGCGCTTGCACGCCTGAGCCTGGATCGCGGGATTGTGGCCGAGCGGCAGGGGCAGTGGGACACGGCACAGGACTGGTATCAGCGCGCCTTTGACGCCCCCGGCGCAGACCCGGCTACCCGTGCTAACGCCGCGCTCGGCCTGGGGGTGGTGGCCGAGCGGCAGGGGCAGTGGGACACGGCGCGAGGGTGGTATCAGCGTTCCCTAGAGACCCCTGGTGCAGAACCGGACACTCGTGCTAACGCCTGCTATGGCCTGGGGATTGTGGCCGAGCGGCAGGGGCAGTGGGACACGGCACAGGACTGGTATCAGCGCGTCCGCGACACCCCCGGCGCAGACCCGGCTACCTGTGCTCGCGTCACGCTCGGCCTGGGGGTAGTGGCCGAGCGGCAGGGGCAGTGGGACACGGCGCGAGGGTGGTATCAGCGTTCCCTAGAGACCCCTGGTGCAGAACCGGACACTCGTGCCATTGCCTGCAAAGGTTTAGGAGAGGTGGCTTGGCAGCAACAGCAGTGGGACGCGGCACAGGACTGGTATCAGCGCGCCTTTGACGCCCCCGGCGCAGACCCGGCTACCCGTGCTAGCGCCGCGCTCGGCCTGGGGATTGTGGCCCGGCAGCAGCAGCAGTGGGACACGGCACAAGACTGGTATCAGCGCGCCTTCGATACCCCCGGCGCAAACCCGGCTACCCGTGCTAAAGCCTGCCAGGACCTGGGGATTGTGGCCTACAAACAGGCAGAGTATGTAGCGGCCCGGGACCACTACACCCGCGCCATTGAGTTCGATCCCGGTTTAGCTGCGGCTTATCGCAACCGGGGACTGGCCTGGGCCAATGGCGACGACCGGGACTATCGGCAGGCGCTGGCGGATGCACGTAAGGCACTGGAGATCGATCCGCACTTCCAGGCCGCGCGCGAGGATATTGAACGCTATCAACGGGCGCTTGACCAGCAGTCGGGCGACAGTCAGTCTGATATGTGAGTAGCCGGCATCAAGGGAATTGCAGCGGTTGCTTGAGCTTATGCGGAAAAGGTCTGGACTGCGAGCGATGCGAAAGGGACGCAGGGCGCGAACGGGCTGGTGCTCGCCGGGGCAGTTTTTGTGATATTCGTGATCTTTCGTAATGTTCGTGGTCCAGACTGCTCTACCGGCATATCACCGCACCATACACCATCACGGAGGTGGAAGTTGCTTCAGCAGATCAGCCGGTGAAAATACCTGAAGCGGCGCACCCACATAGTCGCCAAGATTGCGGGTGATCAGGGCATCAAGACCCGCAGCCCGTGCCGCCGCAATTTGTACAGCGTCCTCGTAATCGGTCAGAGGGAGCGCATGCGCGGCCTGTAGAATGGTCGCGTCCACCGGGCATACCTGAACAGATGCCGGCAGTTCGGCAACAATCCGCCGCGCATCCGCATTGCCCATCGGCTTGCGTGCAATATAAAAAACATTGATTGGGGTAATCGCCGACACAAAGCGCACCAGTCGCCCGGCATCGCCGGCCTGCCAGAGGGCAAACGCATCCGGGTAGAACGGTGGGCGTTTCAGGAGCAGAGCGAGCACAACGTCGGTATCAATCCAATACACGCATTACCCATATTTCTCCGCAAGATAATCATAGCGGATCTGCTCAACAGTTGCATCGTCCGGGGGTGGCCCTGCTGTCTGGATAATCCCTAGCAGTCGCTCTGCCGAGCCGGATGTTCCGTGGGGCAGTTGCAACTCTTCCCGGAGTGAGCGCGAAAGTACCTCCAGCAGCGCCAGTCGTTCCTGCACTGAGAGGCGCGGAATTGCCGTCAGCATCTCTTGATAGGTCATCAGTTGCCTCCTTCTTTCTCATTCCTCACCATGATACTCCATGTGCTGCTGGTTTTCATCACGGTTGGGGCAGGAGTTTAGCCTCACTCACGTCAACCGATAGTAAACAGCTAAGTGTATAATAAGGCCAACTGTTGCTCCAGACCTACCCGGTTCGCCTGGTTAGTTTTGACATCAGCACGGGAGAATTTGTTCAATGGACGAGCTAGAATCGTATCGGGAAACTATTCAGCAGGCTTTACAGGATTATGCCGCTGTTCCCTACGCCCATGGCGCGATCGAGAGTCGCGTCGTAGTTGATAGTTCCAGCGATCAATATTTGCTGGTCAATGTCGGCTGGGATAATGGTCGCCGCGTGCATGGGTGTCTTATCCACATCGATATTATCAACGGCAAAGTCTGGATTCAGCGGGATGGGACGGAAGAGGGGATCGCCCGTACCCTGGTTCAGGCCGGTATTCCAAAAGAACGGATTGTGTTAGCGTTTCGCGCCCCGGAACTGCGCCGGCATACGGGCTATGCGGTCGCGTGACTACCGCACCTCCGCCGGCACCTCCGCCGCGAACATTTCGGGGTAGCGCGCCAGCAGCGCATCCAGAAAAGCCTCCCCCAGTGCCCAGAAGCCCTGCGCCGCGACCAGGTCGGTGTCACGCCAGCGCCAGCGCCAGCCCTGGTCGGCATCGCGCCAGACTTCCAGCCCCTGATAGCTCACCTCATCCAGGATAAACCCGATCTGGCGAACGAACTGGTAGCAGAGGTAACGCCCATCTGCCGGACCAGTCAGCATGTGCGGAGCGATGTTCATTGCTGCCTCCTGTGGGCATAAAAAAGCCCACCTTGCGGCGGGGAAGCTGAAGCGGGGCTACGGTATATGCTACAATAGCCCTGCATCGGCGCTTCTATCGCCGGTGCCACGCCGCTCGGCTGCGGGCACAGCGCGAGCGGCACCAATAAAATTCTCACTATTTAGTGAGAATATAACATAATTCCGAATGTGTGTCAACAGGCAAGGTAAAACCGAATGCAGCGGCTTGGCGAGAAAATGCGTATGCTGCGGAAGCGACATGGAATGACGACAACGGAGCTAGCTGAAGCTCTGGGCTATGCTGCTTCTTCAAACAGTTATATCAGTGAGGTTGAGACGGGAAAACGACGCCCCAAGATCGAGTTTGTCCTCAAAGTATCGCGCCTGTTTAACGTGCCGGCGGATACACTGATCAAGGATGAACTGGAGTTGGATGAAGATCAGGCATAAACTGCAACGAGAATTTTCTGCAATCATTCGCGCCAAAGCCACAGAGCAAGCTGAACTATCCATCCGGTTTTCGTCATCTCTGCGCCCTCTGTGTCTCTGCGTTGAGAAAAAATCTCGTTGTAGTATTAAGCACCATTCAGCGCGTAGAAAATAATGAGAATGTTAGCATGGAAGTTCTTCAAAAACTAGCGCAGGTGTTTCACGTTCTGGTTAAGGATCTGATAGACGAATAACCTCGCAGGAAAGAATAGATCAACAAAAGTGCAACGTTTTGGCGAGAAGTTGCGAACGCTGCGAAAGCGGCAACATATGACCTTGTCTGAACTGGCCTCCTCACTCGGCTATGTATCGCATAGCTACATCAGCGCCGTGGAGTATGGAAAGAAGCAGCCAACGGTCGAGTTTGTCCTCAAAGTATCGCGCCTGTTTAACGTGCCGGCGGATACACTGATCAAGGATGAACTGGAGTTGGATGAAGATCAGGCATAAACTGCAACGAGAATTTTCTGCAATCATTCGCGCCAAAGCCACAGAGCAAGCTGAACTATCCATCCGGTTTTCGTCATCTCTGCGCCCTCTGTGTCTCTGCGTTGAGAAAGAAATCTCGTTTAGTGCTGCTTGCCGCGTCGCCTATCTTCTGCTATACTCCTCAAGGAAGCAAACAGAAACAAATGTGTTGAATATATCCTGTTGAATGGAGTATGTGACCTATGCAACTGCTCTATCTGGATCCGAAAACACTCGAGGCCGACCCCGACGGCGTGCGCGAACAGCCGGGCGATGTTGCGGGGCTGGCGGCGACCATTTCCGAGCAGGGTCTGCTCCAGCCGCTGGGCGTGGTTGATGTGGGGCAGGGGCGCTACCGCGTCGTCTATGGCAATCGGCGGCGGGAGGCGGCGGTGCTGCTGGGGCTGGAGAAGGTGCCCTGCATCCTGCTCGACAGCGAGCAGACGCATCTGGTGTTGCAGCAACTGATCGAGAATGTGCAGCGCCAGGCGCTCAACGATATGGAACAGGCGCGTGCTTTTGCCCGCCTGCGCGCGCATCTGGTAGAGACACGCGGCAAACGTCCGGAGAGTGAGCTGGATGAAGAGGTGGGCCGGACGGTTGGCCTGACCGGGCGTACCGTGCGGCGTTACCTGGGTCTGCTGGATCTGCCTGACGAGGTGCAGCAGCTTATCCGGCGCGGCGATCTGAATGTGACCCAGGCGCAGCATCTGCGGCGCATTCCCAGCCCGCGTACCCAGATTGAACTGGCCCAGGCGGCCGCCGAAGAGGGCATGTCGGCCGGCGAAATTGCCCGCCTGTCCGCCTACTTTGCCGCTAACCCTAACCTGACGCTGGAGACGGCGCTCCAGGCGCTGGAGCAGGGTCAGCAGTTGCGCGATCAGGCCGGTCCCGAAGTGATGGTGACGGGGGGGCCGCTGGGCAAGACCAGCACCGCCTCCGTCATTGAGGAGGAGAGCGACGCCGGGCTCTGGCCGGACGAGGATGAAGACAAACCCGACGATAGCGCCTTCCTGACGGTTGAAGAGGACACGGTCGAGAACCAGCCGAAGAACAAGGCGCGCGTGTTTCGTATCCGCTCCCTCGATCAGATGGTAGACGAGACCGACCGCCTCTCGCGGGCCTACGCCGAGGGTGATCTGGTCAAGTGGGTCAGGCAGGATGATGGCGCGCCCTTCAAGCTGCGACTGCTGCTGAAACAACTGGAGAGCCTGACACGCGGCCTGCGCGAACTGGCGCAGCAGCAGGGGTGGGAAGAGGAGTAAACAGCCACAACCATGCAACTCTACCTGATCCGGCATGCTCAGTCGTTTAATAACACGCTACCCAAGGAGCGCTGGCATGAGCGTTCGCATGATGCGCCATTGACGGAGTATGGCACGCGGCAGGCGACGCTGCTGGCGCAGCATCTGGCTACCGGGTTTAACCCGAGCTCGCCGGCGCAGAATCGTCCGGACGTGCGTGGGTACGATCTGACCCGGCTCTACTGTAGCCCGATGTGGCGCACGCTCCGCACCGCGCAGTTCATAGCCGAGAAACTTGCCATTACGCCGGAGGTCTGGGTGGATCTGCATGAGCAGGGCGGGGTCTTTCTGGAAGATCGGGAGACCGGCGCGGTGACGGGCTATCCGGGCAAGACACGCCAGGAGATGCAGACCGAGTTTCCCGGCTACGTTCTCCCCGATGATGTCACGGAGGCGGGCTGGTGGTCCGGTGGCTATGAGGATCAGCCGGCCTGCGATGGGCGGGCTATTCGCGTGGCAGAGAAACTGCGCACCTGGGCCGATACCGATGAGCGGATCGCGCTGGTCTCCCACGCCGGCTTCCTCGATGCACTGCTCAAAGCGCTCTACCATATGCTGCCCAGCCGGGGGCTGTTTTACTACCACCACAACACTGCCATCTCCCGGGTTGATCTGCGTGGTGATGACGACCTGGTTACGCGCTACCTGAATCGCGTGGATCACCTGCCGCCGGAACTGCTGACGTTGTGATTGCGGACGGGGGATTGGAATGTTGCGCTAGGGACGGGCCGCTGCGCATCTGCATCTAACCCCTCACTGTGAACTCATAACCCCTACGTATTCCGTTTGGAGCGTAGAAATGCTTCAGCCCCACACGACCGGGCATAGGCCAGCGCGTGAGCAGCGTCGTCGTCGTCACGGCCTTCCAGGAAGGCGCGCACCGCTGGAGCCAGCGCCTGGGCAGCCTCGGCGACGGCGGGTTTGAGGCGTACCCCCGGCCGGCGTGCCGCCAGCACCGCACCATAGAGCACCGCCCGATCCGCCTCGCGTGCCAGATCTTCCGGCGTGATGTTCTGGCGACAGGCGGGTTTTTCCTGCTCGGCAGTCATGATAGTTGTCCTCTTGCTATGACCAACCGCAATGCGGAGATGAACCATCTGCTTCTACAGCGCTTCATCTCCGCATTCCTCGCCACGTTTCAGCTTCCCCCGCTATGCGCTGGGCTTACCGGGAAGCCTTTAGCATCACCTCGATCAGTTCCGCAACCGTTTCATCCGCACAGTCGGCACTATCAAGACAGTCGCGGGCATAGCACTCCAGCACCTGGGCATTCACGCCACTCAGCGCGGCCCGGATTGCGGCAATCTGGTGGACAATCTGGCGGCAGTCGCGGCCCTCCTCGACCATCCGTTGAACCCCCCGTACCTGGCCCTCGATCCGTCGCAGGCGGAGCAACACATCATCGCGGGCTGCGGGTGACACTGTGCGAACTGTTTCTGCCATAGTGTTCTATATAGTACAGGACTTACGCGGTATGTGTTCAAACGGGCCGTTTGCTCCCGATAACGGCGTATTTCGCCTGCGGCAGCGTGGTATTTGTTTATCTTTTTCCGGAAAATTTGGCTCTCCGAGCCAAATTTTCCGGAAAAAGAAACGATATCTTCCGCCCTGCCGGAGGCGAATCGGGGCATTCATTCAGATGAACATCTGATTTGGAACCGACCGCGTAACTCCTGTATATTACACGATGCATGCCCGCCGGCGTTTAACCGGGGCATGCATCATAGTGCAAACGTAGGGATAAATTTACGCCACTACTCGATCAAACACTTCGCGGTAGGCGCTCTCCGGCCGCGAGCCCACCAGACGCTCGACTTCCTGACCATTCTTGAAGACAATAAGCGTCGGAATGCCCTGAATCCCAAACTGGCCGGCCCAGCGGATCTGCTCATCCGTGTTGACCTTGGCAATCGTCAGGCGTCCTTCGTACTCACCCGCCAGTTTATCAAGAATCGGCGCAATGGCACGACAGGGACCACACCAGGGTGCCCAGAAGTCAACTACAACGGGCTTATCGGACTGCAGAACCGTCTGCTCAAACTCGGCATCGGTAACGGCAACAGGCTTTGCCATGAAAGAACCTCCTTAGAACATTCTACCCGAAAGTATCGCAAAAAGTAGTATCAGCGTTATCGCCGAGAAACATATACCCTGTATGGGTATGTATTGTAGCCGAATGCCGCCCACGTGTCAAGCGGGGTAATATTGGAACATTGTTAGA
The DNA here is from genome assembly GCA_034436755.1 of Chloroflexaceae bacterium. GTDB lineage: Bacteria > Chloroflexota > Chloroflexia > Chloroflexales > Chloroflexaceae > CAKZQX01. The sequence goes on from DAOTVB010000240.1 coordinate 7,418, forward strand.
ATGGTATCAGCAAGGCGTGTGCCGGGCTGTGCTATACTGCCGTCGTAGTTTCTCGGAGTCGGGAGTAAAAGATGGCACGCGAGATTTTCCTTCTTCAACTGGGAATAGGTGGAGTCGGGCGGGCGCTGGTCGCCCAGGTGCAGGCCCAGCGCGCGCTGCTAGCGGAGCGCTACGGCTTTACGCTGCACTATCTGGCGCTGGTTGATCGTGGCGGCGCAGTGCATACCGGCCAGGCGCTGGATGACCAGACTATCGAGACCGCGCTGGTTGCCAAAGGGTCACGGCAGCCGCTGGCGGCACTCGCCGGAGGTCGGGCGCTGGACGACTGGCGCACCCTGCTGCCGGAATCCGCCTGCATCATCATTGATGTCACGGCTGCCGCCGGCATGGAGACCGGTCTGGCCGCAGCGGTTGCTGCCGGACATCGGGTAGTGCTGGCAAACAAGCGTCCGCTGACCGGGACACTGACCGATTTTACCCGGCTGACCGCCCGGAGCGCCACGCGCTACGAGGCCACGGTCGGCGCGGGGCTGCCGGTCATCGCAACCCTGCAAACGCTACTTGACAGTGGCGATACCTTGTCCCGTATCGAGGCCAGCATGAGTGGCACGCTGGGCTACCTCTGTAGTGCCCTGGAGGATGGGCAACCGCTCTCGGCGGCGGTGGGGACGGCCCGTAGCCGCGGATGGACCGAGCCGGACCCGCGCGATGATCTGAGCGGGACTGATGTCGCCCGCAAAGCGTTGATCCTGGCGCGCACAGGTGGCCTCAACTGGGAGTTGTCCGCTGTGCCCAGCGAGCCCTGGTTCCCGTCTGAACTGGCCGATATCACGGTTGATGCGTTTATGGAACGCACACCGGAGCTGGATCGTCATTACCAGGAGCTGGTTGCTCAGGCGCGCGCGAATAACAGGCGGCTGCGCTATGTGGCAACCGTTACGCCGGAGGGCGCAAGCGTCGGGTTGCGCGAACTGCCGCCGGAGCATCCGCTGGCAGCGCTCCGTGGCACGGATAATCTCTTCTCTTTCACCACCGGGCGCTACAGTGAGCAACCGCTGGTTGTGCGCGGTCCCGGCGCGGGTGTGGAGGTGACAGCGGCCGGGGTGTTTGGGGATATTGTGGCAACGGCGCGGGAGTTAACAGGTGACGGGTGACAGGGGACAGGGGACAGGGGACAGGGTGAACGCCTCAACAATCCCGGATATGCCATCCGGGAGTCCCGGCTTTAGCCGGTGGATGCCTGCCGGGGTAGCGGCAGACTGCCAGGCAAGCCTGGTCCGGCTGAAGCCGCGACTCCCGATCATTGATGTCTAGGTTAAAAATGCAAACTTTATCAGGCGGCTCCTGACCAGCACAACTGCGTGAAGAACGTTGAGTAAATAGTCCAGGTCTGGCGTGCGGTAGCAGAACGGTGCATAGAATGCACCCTACGGTTGACTCCTGACCAGCACAACTGCGTGAAGAACGTTGAGTAAATAGTCCAGGTCTGTCATGCGGTAGCAGAACGGTGCATAGAATGCACCCTACGGTTGACTCCTGACCAGCACAACTGCGTGAAGAACGTTGAGTAAATAGTCCAGGTCTGGCGTGCGGTAGCAGAACGGTGCATAAAATGCACCCTACGGTTGACTCCTGACCAGCACAACTGCGTGAAGAACGTTGAGTAAATAGTCCAGGTCTGGCGTGCGGTAGCAGAACGGTGCATAGAATGCACCCTACGGTAGTCTTTGGTCGGTAGTCCGTAGTTCGTGGTCTGTAGTTCGTGGTCGAGAAGCCGGTCTGCCGGGTGAGTATACGCACTATGCGCTTGAATAAGATTTCCAGTTGGCGCGGGGCACTGCCGGGGCGGACGCTGCGCGCGATACCACTATTACGCATTCTCGCCGGTCTGCTGGTCGTGGCGGCGCTGGCGCTGGGTGTTCAGCATGCCGGCCGCTTTGCGGAGCATACCCAGGCGATGCTGGCCTATCGCTATCCGTTGGATGGGCAGGAGGGCACACTGCTGTACGAGGCGCGGCTGTTACGCGCGGGTGAACCGCTCTACCAGCCGCTGCAACCTGACCGGGTTGTCGCCGCGCCCTACCCGCCCGTCTACTATCTGGCCCTGGCTGCTCTGGAGCGGCTGACGAACCCGGCGGGCGGCCATCCGCCTGTCACCGAGCAGCCGATCTTCCTGCCGGGGCGGTTGCTCTCGCTGACGGCAATGCTAAGTGTGGCGGTGGCGCTGACGCTGATCGTCTGGCGGATCGGCAAAAACCCGGCAATCGGGCTGGTGGCGGCCTGTCTCTGGCTGGCTTTTCCGCCGGTGCAACTCTGGTCCACACGGATCAAGCCGGATACGCTGGCGCTGGCGTTTACCGCGCTGGGGTTGCTGGCGGCCACCTGGTATGTGACCCGTTCAAGGCGAAGATGGATGCCGGAACGGGATGTTACCGGCAATTGGCTGCTGGTCGGCGCGGCGGTTGCCTTCGCGCTGGCCTTTTTTACCAAGCAGACCGCAGTTGCTGCGCCGGCAGCAACCGGCCTGACGCTGCTGCTGGTGGGTGTGGTGGAATACTGGAACGCTGTGCGGGGCGGGCGGAATGCGCAGATGCGTGAACGCAACGCGTTTTGTCCACGGACATCGGTGCGGCGTCTGCTGACCGCCGGGGAACTGCGGCCCGTTCTGCTGTTCAGTGGCGTCTACGCGGGTCTGGTGGCGACGACCTGGATCGGGCTGGATCTGCTGACCGGCGGGCAGTACACCTTTCACGTCTGGGGACTGCACCCCGCCGAGTGGTGGTCCTATGGCCGCTTCCGCAAGTATGCCAATCTGATCCTGCCCGCCTGGCCGCTGATAGTGTTAGCCGCCGGGTCGTTTATCCTGCTGGTTCGCAGCGTATTCCGAGCCGGTGGCACGGAGGCGGAGGCAGCTTCCGGTGCAGCGGGTGAGGGCGCGCCGGCCTTGCTGCTCGCTGGTTGTTACGGGGTACTGGGCACGCTGACGCTGGTGGGAGCCGGGACAACCGGGTCGCACCACAACCATCTGCTGGAGCCGCAACTGGCGCTTACGCTGGCCGGGTGCAGCGTGGTCGGCACAAGCCTGTCGCGCTTCTGGCGGAAGGAGCGCCCCCGCGCCCGCATGCGGCATCCCGCAACATACGCGCACTGGCTGGCGCTGGGGTTGCTGCTGCTGCAGCTCTGGACCCTGCGCGAGCGGCTGGACTGGTACGACGGCGAGTTTGATATGCGCGACTCCCGTGATGAGCAGTTTGTCGCCCTGATCATGAGCCAGCCGGGTGAAGTGCTGGCCGACGATGTGGGGCTACTGCTGGCGGCCGGCCGCCCCCTGCGCTATGATGATCCGGCGACGATGGGACCGGCGGTGCGCACCGGGCTGTGGGATCAGAGCGTTCTGCTCAGCGAGATCGAAGCGCAGCGTTTTAGCCTGATACTGCTGCCCTTCAATGCTACCAGGTTTGATATCGACCCGAGCGGGCGCTGGTCGCCGGAGTTTATCGCGGCCCTGCGCCGGCACTATCGCACCCTCTACCGCGATGTAATGTTCTCGTATGTGCCACGGGAAGAGTAGCATGTTTCGGTAGGGACGTGCGTTGCGTACCTTCAACGAGAGAGGAGCAATGGTATGGTGCAGATTCCCCCTTCCAGCGAGATGCCGTATCACCAGTTGTATATCGACGGGGCCTGGTGTGATGCCGCCCAGGATGAGCGCTTGCTGGTCTCCGCGCCGGCCACGGGTGCGCCGCTGGCCTATGTTGCCGGCGCTGATGCGGCCGATGTTGATCGGGCGGTAGCCGCCGCCCGTGCCGCCTTTGACCATGGTCCCTGGCCGCACACGCCACCGGAGGAGCGCTCCCGCATTCTCCACACCATCGCCGATGCGCTGGAAGAGCGTGTGCTTGAGTTGGCTGAACTAGAGACGCGCGATGCCGGCGCAACCATCCGCAAGACCACCTACATCGACATTCCCGCCGGGATTGAACATCTGCGGACCTTTGCCGAACTGGCCCGCCGGCATCCCTACGAACCGCTGCCCTGGATCGATATGCCGTCCGTCTCGTGGAATTTTGTGTGGCGCGAGCCAATCGGCGTCTGCGGGCAGATCATTCCCTGGAATGTGCCCTTCCTGATGGCGATCTGGAAGATCGCACCGGCTCTGGCGACCGGCAACTGCGTGGTGATCAAACCCGCTTCCCTGGCTCCGCTTTCGACCATTGAGATTGTGCGTACGATCCACGAAACCGGACTGCTGCCCCGGGGTGTGGTCAACCTGGTGACGGGCAGCGGACGGGCAGCGGGAGAAGCGCTGGTCAGCCATCCCGGTGTGGACAAGGTCGCCTTCACCGGCAGCACCGAGGTGGGGCGGCGCATTATGACCCTGGCCGCGCCGACGATCAAGCGGGTAACGCTGGAACTGGGCGGCAAGTCACCTAGCCTGGTTCTGCCCGATGCCGACCTGGATCTGGTGACGGATGGGGTGCTCTTCGGGGCCTTCTTTCACGCGGGGCAGTATTGCGAGAGCGGAACCCGCTGCTTTGTGCATCGGTCGCAACACGACGAGCTGATCGAACGGCTGACGACGCGCGTCACCAGCCTGCGCCTGGGTGATCCGCTGGACTTTGAGACGGACATGGGACCGCTGATCGATACAGCGCAGCGGGAGTGGGTTGAAAAATATATCGCATTGGGACGAGAAGAAGGTGCGCGCCTGGTCTGTGGTGGCGGGCGGCCGGCGGGAGAGGCGTTTGCAACCGGGGCTTATGTGCAGCCGACGATCTTTACCGATGTGCGCAACGAGATGCGGTTGGCGCAGGAAGAGATCTTTGGTCCGGTGCTGGCGGTAATTCCCTACGAGACAGTGACCGAGGCCATTGCGCTGGCAAATGCGAGCATCTACGGCCTGGGCGGATCGGTCTGGTCACGCGATCTGCAGGCGGCAATTGAGGTAGCGAAACGCATTCGCACCGGCACCGTCTGGATCAACGATCACCACCTGATCAATGCCCTGGCACCCTTCGGCGGCTACAAGCAGAGCGGCAGCGGGCGCGAGTTGGGCAGCTACGGCCTGCGCGAATATACCGAGGAGAAACATATTCATGTCGATCTGATGCAAAAGCGGCAGGGCAAGTTGTGGTGGGATGCACTGCTGCCGGAGGAATAAATTGTCGGGGGCATGCGGATATGCGCCGGCACAGGCGTTACCTGAATGGTGTGAAGAGTCGCGCTCCCGCTGATGAGCGTCGCTGCACGGCCCCTTCACACCATTCGCGGACATGGCTTACTATAGCCGTCACACCATTATATAATGACATGCCCACCCATGATAAAGATGAGGAGTAGGACAACAATTGCCACAATGAAACCAACGACACAGCCGGCAATGTTCGGCAGCGGTGAGTAATAGCGGTTAAGGTTAACCCAGCGCGGAGTCTGAGCCTTCTCGCCACTTTCTTCGATTATTTCCCGATCCTGCTCAACCCGGCGGGGTTCAGGATCGCCGGGCCGCGTTACCTCGGTCTGTTTTACCCGCATTCCTCGATTCGAATCGCTCATGACTATCTCCTTCGTCTATAACTGCAAAGTTTTGCTGCTGGCTGTAACGCTCTGCAATCTGCATGTAGTGAACAATCACTTCCTGGATATGTTGCAAAAAGTGTGCCATCTTCCCCGCAGTGCCGGAAGAGGATAGTCATTGGAAAAGTTCTGCGAGCAGTTGTAGGGCCCTGCCGCAGCCCGTTCATAGCCCGGGTTACGTGGTGGGGCTCTGGACCGCGGAAAACGCGAAATAAGCGAAAAATGCGAAACTACGCCGGTATGCATTACGCGATCCGGCGGTTAGCAGTAGATAGCGCCTGCGGCAGGGCAAACGTACCATGCTGCCGCAGGCAAGCCTGGCTTCCACCTGGTCAGAATTCCGGTTTGAACACACTCTGCGTAAGTCGTGTAACGTGATATTATTCACGACGGCTGGTTGCCCGTCCAAATACATACCCAACAATCGTAGAGATCACCGATATCGCGCCATCCTGCTTGATTCCGCCGCCCAGCGCTAACATTAACACGCCGGTAATAATAAAGACCAGGAAGATCCCATCGCGCACCATATCCAGCCGGCGATGCTCTAACTCCTTGATATGTTCAACATCGTGTTCCATCTCAGGCGTAAGATTCGGACGGGCAATTGCACTGACATAGGTCAAAATGCCCATAGAGAAGAGCGCCAGCAGGCCGATCAACAGAGTTGGTATGTACGGGTTATCCAGGAAGATCCCGGCTCCTCTGGGTGTGGTTGCGTCTACTGTACTCTCGGCACTCGGTGTGGCCGTCACGGTTGGCGTCATCGTCGCGGTTGGCGTTATCGTCGCGGTCGGCGAGGGGACGATCACGCGTAAGGTCTCTACGGTTACACTGGTCGTTTGGGGGGTGAGGCGGTTACCTGAGACCGTCGGCATTCGATTGATGATAGTCGTTCCCTCTGCCAGGTTGCGCTGCAACGTAGCGTCATACGAGAGGCTTTTTTGCATCGCGGCTGCAACTTCGTCTATATTCCAGGTAATCTCGTTGCCTGCGAGAATGCCGGCGTCGCGCACATTCCCCGGATTAACCGTGAAGGTATCGGAGTCAAACGTATCAGTAATTTTCACGTCGGTAATCGGTGCGTCGCTCTCGTTCTCGTAGGTAATCTCATACGTAATAGTATCGCCGGGGTCAACCTTGTCGTTACCATTACGGTCCTGCTTCAGCTCCCAGGTTTTCTCCAGCGTTATATTCAGCGCGGGTGGGGTCGCGACGGGTGAAGGTGTTGTGGGTGGAGGTGTCGCGGCGGATGGCGTAGGGGACACGGCCGGTATGGTTGACGTAGGTGCTTGCAGCGCTACCACGTCGGTGGCACTGTTCGCCTGAACAACGCTGTAGCTTCCCATGAACAGATATACAACCAGGACCACAAACCATGCCCATATCACTCGCTGCACAATAACCTCCTTTTAACCACTGTCTGGTTCTCTGCCTCCGCTGTTATGTGCCATTATACTATTCAATGGTTATGAACGTAAGACAGCGGGAAACTGGCAGCTTCGTTGCGGGCTACTTTCCTGTTTCTTCCCGCTGATTTCCCATAGCCAGACGCGCTATGCAGAGCGGGGAACAGCAACAGGGCCGAGGGAATATAGTTCCCTCGGCCCTGCTTTTCTCGCAGAACAACAAATTGTTATTGAGGTTTAGCGCTTCCGCCCCTGCTCCCAGGCATGCCGGATCTCAGCCTTGAACTGCTCCCAGGTACCGGGGTTGCGCTCTTCCCACATCTTGCGCGCTTCCGGCTCAACCTTCGACCAGTCGCGGTTGTTGTAGCGCTCGTCGGCGCCCAGCTTGTAGCCATAGCGATAGACCGGCGCATACTCCTCGTAGGTGTAGCCGCTATTCTTGGCACTGCTGTTATAGCGATTGCGGAAGTCGGCATCATACTGGCTGTAGTCGGCCGTCTGCCGTACCGGCTGCCCGGTTCCGGATTTCTCAACATCCACATTTGTGCGGCGGACAGTATCGCCAACCGTCTCGGTGCGCTCGCCTACCTCTTTACTGATTACAATCTCTTCGATGACATGGGCACGCTTCCCAACCACCGGCCGCTCGGCGGTCTCCGTGACCTCGAAGGTCTCTTCGCGGAACGCCTGGTCAGCGTCGCGCACCGGGCGATCCACCGGCCGGCGCTCAACATCCAGATGCTCTTCGCGCAGACGGACCTGCTCCTCAACCGGGCGCTCGGTGACGTAAGTATGCACTCGCATACCACCGCCCTGTATCTGACGCTTGCCCACCTGCAGCTCTTCTTCCACCACGGGGATGGTCGCTTCACCACGTTGAGTTTCCAGCGTGCGGTAGCGCTCGCGCTCCTGGCGGATCTCTGCATCGCTGTAGGGCTGCGCCGTGCGATCATACCCGGTCCAGCCCTGCTCACGCCACATGGATATACGCCGGTCGATATCAACCGGGACATGGCGTTCCATAATATCGGCGGCCTTGTCCGCACGGTCGTTGTCAACGGTGATTGCAACCAGGGAGCCGCCGCGACGCACGCCCTCGGCGTATGTATCGGCCTGGTCTCCCGGCAGCCCGATGTTGGTCAACTCGTTCACAACACTCTTGGCACCGTTACCATGTCCGCGACTGCTGGCATCCGCTGTAGTGATAAGTTCGATATCCTGGTGGGAGAAACCGTGCTTTTCCAGATCCTGCGCTGCTGTTCGGGCTACACTAAGATCATCATAAAGCCCGACTACTGCCTTGGCCATAGTCTCCTCCTTTGATTAGTTGTCATTTTGCCTGGCAAGAAAAGAACAGATAAACACAGAACCAGGAACAATCATGCTGCATGCTATCTGGTGGCTATGCGCCGGACACGCTCTATTCCGGGTTCCACTGTTCTCTGTTTGCTCAATGTCACTACCCTGTGTTATGGTTTTTAATGCTCAATGTGTATTTTAACTCTGCTGTGGTACCTGCCACGTTTTATGAGGTCTGGTATGACATAACGTTACCCGTCCGTCGAACATATCCGGACTAGAACACCAACCATAGGAGCAGCAGGACAATGAGCACCGCCACGACGATTCCGATAATGGTCATCATCTGCGACTGCGATCGCCCCGGTGAGTTGCCCCGGTCGTACACGCCCACATTGCCCTCAGTCTGCCCCGATGGAGCACTCCGCTGCTCCGGTTCCTCAACCGTTCCACGATAGTTCGGGTCACTCATAACGGCCTCCTTACAATCTGTTTCTAATGCGTTGGATTCAGTGGCTCCGTTCGCTCTGCACGCAGAAGCTACTGACAGTGTGTCGTATTGCAATAAATGTGCCATCTCGTGGCATACATAGCAACGCCTTCAGGGAGCTTTGTTGCTCTAAAGTCGCCCAAAGAAGACACCACAAGAAACCAATAACGCTCCAGTACCAGGAAAACTATTCTTTTCCGGCACTGGAGCGTTGCCGCATTTACCGGCTCAGGGACTGCTTAGCGATGGCTGCGGGCCTGCTCCCAGGCATACCGCACTTCGCTCTTGAACTGGTCCCAGGTACCGGGGTTGCGCTCTTCCCACATCTTGCGGGCCTCCGGCTCAACCTTCGACCAGTCGCGGTTGTTGTAGCCCGGATCGCTGCCCAGGCTGTAGCCGTAGCGGTAGACCGGGGCCAGTTCGGCATAAGTGTAGCCGCTATCCGCCAGATTGCTGTTATAGTGCTTGCGGAAGTCGCTATCATGCGTCTCGAAGCCGGCCTGACCCACAGCCCGCTCGCTACCGACGCGCTCCACATCAACATCGGTGCGGCGAACGGTATCGCTCACCTTCTCGGTGCGCTCGCCCACATCTTTGCTGACGACAACCTCTTCGATCACGCGGGCGCGCTTGCCGACCACAGCCTCTTCTGCGGTTTCCGTTACCTCGAAGGTTTCATCGCGGAACGCCTCCCGGTCAGCCTCGCTCACCGGGCGATCCACCGGCCGGCGTTCGACATCCACATGCTCTTCGCGCAAGCGGACATTCTCCTCAACCGGGCGCTCCGTAACGTGGGTGTGAATCCGCGCACCACCGCGCTGCACCTGGCGCTTGCCCACCTGCAGCTCTTCTTCCACTACCGGGAGCTTCGCTTCGTCGCGCTCGGTACGCGTGGTTTGCTTGGGACGCGCGGTATGTCCGGTATCCGCCGTATGATACTTCTCACGCTCAACGCGAACCTGCTCGGCGGTGTAGGGCTTGGCATTGCGGTCATACCCGGTCCAGCCCTCTTCACGCCAGCGACCGGCGCGCTCATCAATATCAACCGGATTGTGGCGGCTCATAATAGCGGCTACATCGTCGGCACGGTCGTCAGCCGTGGCGACCGTCACCAGCGTGCCACCCCGGCGAACGCCTTCGGCGTAGTAGCCGGCTTCTTCTTCGGGCACGCCCATGTTGGCCAGCGCCCCGGCAACACCGCCAGTTACACCGCCAATCCCCGCGCCCACCAGCAGCGAGGCAATCGGGCCGGCGGCCAGGGCCGGACCAACCCCCGGAATAGCCAGCACGCCTAGACCCATCAGCAGGCCACCCAGGCCCCCGATGGCCGCGCCGATACCGGCACCGATACCGGCACCCTCTTCCGTTGAGACATCGCCCCGGTCATGCTCCGTGCGGCGCCCGCGTTCCGTATCGTACTGGTCAAACTCGCCGGTGGCGTTGCTGGCGACCAGACTGATATCGTCGCGGCGAAACCCACTGTCCACGAGATCCTGCACTGTTGCCCGAGCGTCGTTGAAGTCATCATAGAGTCCGACGACTGTCTTAGTCATAGTCTCCTCCTTAGGTTAAAACGATTACCTGGCACAGAAAACAGGCTCTAGAAAGTATTTCAGCCATGCAAAAACACCAGAAAGGTAAGTGGTTAATGAGTTGCTTCGATCTGGTGTTTCCCTGTCCTTATGCCCTTGTAACACTGAGCAAGAACTGTGCCATGATGGCGTACTACGGTTCCTGCCGCTCGATGTTGACTTCTTCGCTCCGCAGAGTAACCCGCTGTGGTTTGTGGGTTTCGGTGCGCTGCCGTGTAACCCGGATTTCCTCTTTCAGTAGCAGGCGTTTCTCCACAACCAGTACCTCTTCGAGCAGCGGGATGATCATCGTGTCGCCCTCGTAGCGCACTTCACCGGGCGTATCGACAACGCGGTTGATGGCGACGCGCTCTACGGCAACCTCTTCCTGTAGCAGCGGCTCATCGATAACTTCTTCCCGCTCATGGACGGTCTTGGTCAGACGGACACGGCCGCTCTGTACCGTCCGTTTCTCGACTTCCAGTTCTTCGGCAATGACCGGAACGACCAGCACCTGGTTTGCTCCGGTTTCGGCAGTCGTGCGATACTGCTCGATATCGCTCTGGCTGAGCGGCAGGTAGTAGCTGCCGTCTTCCTGAACCACCAGCGCATCAAGCGGCACAATAATTGATTGACCGTCTGCAAGCCGGATGTGGGCCTGGTCAGTCGTCTGCTCTGCTGTCGGACCGACCGACTCGAGGGTACCGCACAGACCGGCCTTGCCGACAACGGGGGTAGAGTGCAACTCTTTCATACCTGTATCCTTATCTCCTTACAAAGGTTGCCCCGGCTACAACCACCATATCAGGAGGAGCGCAACCAGGATAATCGTTACGGTAAAGCCAATAATGGTTGGGAGCAGCCCGGCAAACCAGGTGCGGCCTGCTGGTCGCTCAGCGATGCCCAGCATTGCCTGTGGGACACCAGTGTACGGTGCGTGTGGCTCCGGTTGCTCCGGCGACTCTTACGTTGCTTGCTGATAGTCAAGATCGCTCATAACTATCTCCTTCTCCTTACGGATGCTCCATAGCTGACCAGGAGCATTCTGTGGCCGAAATGTACCAGAGCGCGAACCGAGAACAGCGGAACGGAGAACAGCGCATCTTTGGCGCAGTGCTATCGGATACGCCGGTCCGTTCTTTGTCCTGGTTTTGTCTGTTCTTTCACTACGCTACCGATGCATTCCGACAGTGCAAGGAGTCTTCTAGCAAGAAATAGGCCAGTGAAGAGGAGGACTTGTGCGGTGGGCGTTCAAGTCAGGTAGGTGACCGGGGCAAGGCTGGTTGTGCCGGTGGCAAGAATACACAAGCAATTACAGTTGACGTTCCCACTGCGCCAGACCGAGCGTGATAGCCTGATCGAGCCACTGCCGAAACTTGTTCTGAACTTGCGCCAGACGCGTCTCATCTGTATGGGTAACGATAAAACCCTCGGTGACAAGTGGGTGCGTCTCGCGAAAAGGCTGGATATTGGCCGCGTCATCCGCAATATCTGCTTCATGTTTCTCCGGCGTTGCGTAAAGTATATTAAGAAAAACGGTTGCAAGCATAATCCCCCGGTTCTCTTTGCCCAGATAGTGAAATGAAATGACGATCTCTGCATTTGTGGTGGTTATCTGCCCTTCATCTTCCATTCTCAAACGTACCCAGAGACGGGGGCGGGTCAGATTTGCATAGTACCCGAGTTTTTTAGCGACAGAGACAATATCACTCTGATACCAGTAGACCGTCTGGTCACTATTCAACCCAACGCGCACCGTAATTGGTACGCCGGTAGCATTCAACTTCTGTTGCATAAGTGCTGCATACTCGTCGAAGATTTGTTTTGCCAGGCTCTGTAATTGCCGGGCTACAGAGAAAACCTGGTCATATCTGACCTGCTGCCGTTTCTGATACCTTTCAGCAATACTCTCGATGATATTTGTCACAGCTTCAACTGGTTGCTCTATTTCTTCAGATGCTGCCAGTGCATTTAGATATGCTCTCTTCTCAATCTCATCAAAGAGGCGCACCAGTCGCCCTATATCGCCGGCATCTGCGGCTTCAAGCGCATTAATATATTCTTCCCGTTGATCCCGATTAATAACCAGAGGGAAACGACCGGCACGCAGCAAAACCAGCGTGGCTAAACAGCGCGCAACCCGGCCGTTCCCATCTTGAAACGGGTGAATCTGCGTAAATCGATGATGCAGCCATGCTGCTGCAACTTCCGGTGAAACTGCTTGTTCAAGGTGGCGCGCATGCAACGCCAGTAATCGCTCCATTTCGCTCTGAACCTGCTCTGGTGGACAATATTCATGAATGACACCATCAGGTCGTGTTGGATTGTTTGGCTGGCGTTTCCAATCACCTTTAATCAGGGGAACAGGCCCTATATTCCCAAACTGGTCTTGCGCTTCAGTGTAATCTTGATGGCGTGTCAAAACTTGATGCAAGGTTCTGATGTAGTGGAGGGTGAGCGTTTCTCTTTGCGCCACAAATGCAAACAGGCCGTCAAGCGCGGCGCGTTGATCTTGTACTATCTGGACCACTTCGCCAACCGGACGATTGGTCGCGCCGTGGGGAATCAATGCGGCATCAATCCCCTGTTCGATTAAGAGCCGGGTGGTGCCGCGGTCTATCGTGTAAATACGCTCAATGATGCCCGTTTCTATGGACCACTCACGCCGCAACCGCTCATGAAACATTTCCACCAGCGCCTTTTCCTGGAGCGAGAGGTAGGTTTCTGCCCAGGTCGCGGCAAGTGATGCAACTTCCGTTGATACAAACTCTTGCCAATTTTCTGGTAAGTCTGTGATCGGTGTCCAGGCCATAATGCAATCTCTCGCTTTACACACATGTAGAGAACATAAAACAAAGGAACATAGAACAGCGCGCGCCGGGCGCACCGTTGTTTGTCTGATCTTACTCCAAAGCTGGCAGCACGACCCAGAAGACATTAATATCATAGCATAATGTTGTCGGAATGAAGCAAAGATGGAAAATAGACCCTGGCAGAACTTGACCTGGTGCCTTCGGAGCCGTATTATTTGATGTATGCATCCGCTGAAAGATCCGGCACGTTTGCCGGCACAATTCTGATAGGGAACCCCAACGATGTGCAATCATAGCGCGCGAAAACCCATTGTCCTTGACCTGTTTTGTGGTGCCGGCGGGATGAGCCTGGGCTTTGAGTTGGCCGGCTATGAGATTGCGTTGGGAGTGGAGAAAGACGAATTACCGTACAAGACCCACTGTTACAACTTTGGCAATCGTTGTCATCACGACGAAATTGAAAGAATCCTTGATCCTCTTGCATTTATCCAGAGCTATGGTTTGGAACGCATTGATGTCATCATTGGCGGGCCACCATGCCAGGGTTTCAGTCGGGTCGGACGTGGAAGAATACGGGATGTGCGTAAAGATCCAGCATATCGCCATGATCCACGCAATCAGTACTATAGGCATTTTGTGCGCTTTGTGCAGGTTTTGCAGCCGGTTTATTTTGTCATGGAAAATGTACCAGACTTCCAGTACTATTTTGATGTCGAAGGATTACTGATAGACCAGGCGCTTCAGGCATTTCGTGATACTGGTTATCATGTTGATAAAGCAGTGCTTGAGGCTCAACACTATGGTGTGCCGCAGACGCGTAAGCGGTTATTTATTGTCGGAAATCGTACAGATCAGGCGATTGTGTGGCCAAAGAAAACCCATAAAAACAGGCCGATTACAGTCTGGCAGGCTATCAGTGACCTACCCATTGTAGATCATGCTCACCGCGAAGATGAAATAGCGTATAAACCGCGTGGTCCACTGACCAGGTACCAACGCCGGATGCGACAGGGAGCTAAAAGAGGAAAACTCTTTAATCATCAAACACGCTGGCATAATGAGCAAGATTTACAGGCGTTTGCCACTATGCCCGAAGGTGGCAAGTATGCTGACCTCGCCGATGAGTATAAACGATATCGGGACGATATTTTTAAAGATAAATACTGGAAGCTATGCCGGGATAAACCTTCCTGGACGGTTGAAGCGCATATTGGCAAGGATACGTATCGGCATATCTACCCCAGTCGGGAGGGCGAGCAGGAACCATCCCGGACTATTTCAGTCCGTGAGGCGGCGCGCCTTCAGAGTTTTCCTGACCGCTTTCGATTCTCAGGGCCTTTTACCAGACAATTTATACAGGTTGGCAATGCTGTTCCACCACTGCTGGCGGAAGCATTAGCCATCGCCATTTTACCTGGCGTTTTGCAAGGTATAGCTGCAGATAGTAATTCGGAACCAGGAGTATCCGCTGATTCTTTCTTTGAATCATATCCACAAGAAGACGCATTAGCTGAGATAGAGGCAGTAGTTTGATAGATACACCATTGCTCTTGCGTGTCAATGAGCATATTGTAGATGTTGCATTTATGCGACGGGCATTGATCGCGTGGGGCCAGGCGCATTTCCGTAACTTCCCCTGGCGTTTGACAAAAGACCCCTACCATATCCTGATGGCTGAGATTATGCTGCATCGCACGCAGGCCCTACAGGTTATGCCGGTGTACGAGCAGTTTGTCAACCGGTACCCGGATGTTCAGATGCTTGCCCGTGCCAGCAAAGTAGAATTACATGAGGTACTTTATTCACTGGGATTGCGCTGGCGGATTGATCTGGTCTATGACCTGGCTATACAACTTACCAATCGCTTTGCAGGACAGGTGCCGCGAGAGAAAGAAGAATTGTTATCCCTTCCGGGTGTCAGCGATTATATTGCCAGTGCAGTGCGCTGTTTTGTATGGAATATTCCAGAGCCGCTGATTGACACAAATACAGTACGGGTTGTAGGGCGATTGTTCGGACTGGAGATTAAGGACTCCTCCCGGCGTAACCGACGCTTCAAAGAACTGATTACAGCACTGGTTGATCCACATGCGCCAGATGTGTATAATTACGCATTATTGGATCTTGCGGATCGGGTGTGCATGAAAAAGCGACCGCCTGCGTGTGAGCGCTGCCCGATAATGTTGTCTTGTGTTTATGGAAGATCTCAAAATAGCGACGTTTGTCGTAATCAAAGTAGTGGGGTTGAAAATGACTGAATCAAAGTCTCAATCTGCTGGTTCTAATGCTCTACGCCCTAGAGCCCGTATTTTGCGTACCTTTGGCGATGAGTTAATAAGTAGTGAGACCGTCGCGCTGATTGAGTTAGTTAAAAATGCTTATGATGCTGACGCCACGAGAGTGTTAATCCGTTTCGGTAGTCCTTTGAAAATTGGCCATGGCAAGATAGAGGTTATCGATAACGGAAATGGTATGTCACTGGAAACAATTCGGAATACCTGGATGGAACCTGCTACCTTGATAAAGAGGCATAACATTCGAAGTGAACAGCGAGGACGTCGGGTATTAGGCGAAAAAGGAATTGGGCGATTTGCTACCTCTAAGTTGACTGATATTCTAGAAGTTGTAACTCGCCGCATAAATACAGATCAAGAGGTGTGGGTTCTCTTTGATTGGAAACAATTCGATAACGAAGAAAAGTATCTGGATCAAATAGAGGCACGTTGGTTTATAACAGAACCAAAAGAAGTTTGTCCAGGCGGAACAGTTGAGGATTTGTGGCAACAAGATAGACAACCCGACAACCAAAAGTTATCCCACGGAACGATTCTTCGGATGAAGGAGCTACGTACAGCCTGGGATGAGAACTTATTTGTCAATTTGCGTAAAAGCCTCTCTCGGCTGATTTCACCCTTCTTTAAGCAAAGTCAGAATGGACTCAATGAACAGTTTCGGATTTTTTTGGAATTACCTGAGCCTTTCGAGAGTTTGTCTGGTGAAGTTGAACCGCCAGAATTGTTAATGAGTCCACATTATACCCTTCGAGGATCAGTAGCTCAAGATGGGAGTTCTGATCTTACTATTAAGTTGCCAGAGCGAGATAGTGAGGAAGAAGTAACCTCGTTATTTTCCATGAAAAATGGAGAAAAACCAAAATGTGGGCCTTTTGAAATTGAATTCCGTGTCTGGGATCGAGACCAATTAGGTGATATAGCGCAAAAGTATGGATCGACAATTTCTCAAGTACGCAGAGATCTGGATAGTGCAGCAGGTGTTAATGTCTATCGAGATGGTTTTAGAATTCTGCCGTATGGTGAACTTGGGAATGACTGGTTAGGATTAGATGCACGGCGCGTTCAGAATCCAACTCTGCGTTTGTCTAATAATCAGATAGTTGGTTATGTACTTATCTCTGCTGATAATAATCCCTCTTTACGCGATCAAACTAATCGAGAAGGTTTAATAGAAGGTGAGGCTTTTAATGATTTGAGAGAAGTTGTAAAGAAGGTACTTGCCGAACTTGAGCAACGACGATTTAATGTTCGTCATCCTGATAGTACCAGTCAGGGAAAACCGCAACCAGGAAGAATATTTGATGGCTTTGATCTCAAAACAGTTCGTAATACTGTTAGACAGCAATACCCTAATGATAAAAAACTTGTGGCGCTATTAGAAGAAACGGAGAAAGATTTAGATCGACGTGTTAAAGAGGTTCAGGATGTCCTGTCACGTTATCGGCGATTAACTT
>DAOTVB010000241.1:0-17997 GCA_034436755.1 Chloroflexaceae bacterium
CCACCGAGCAGCGTCAGAATGCCGATAACAACAATGGCGATAAGAACCAGAATGAGCGCGTACTCGACGAGGCCCTGGCCTTCTTCCTTGGCAAAAAAGCTGCGAAGCATGATGTGACTCCTTATACGTTGACTAGAATGTTACGTGCTACCATGACACGTTGAAGTTCCTACTCAGGCCAATTACGGGTTGAGGCCTTCGTTGATCTCACTGAAGACCTCACTGACCTTGCCACCGAGCAGCGTCAGAATGCCGATAACAACAATGGCGATAAGAACCAGAATGAGCGCGTACTCGACGAGGCCCTGGCCTTCTTCCTTGGCAAAAAAGCTGCGAAGCATGATGTGACTCCTTATACGTTGACTAGAATGTTACGTGCTACCATGACACGTTGAAGTTCCTGCTCAAGCCAATTACGGGTTGAGACCTTCGTTGATCTCGCTGAAGACCTCACTGACCTTGCCACCGAGTAGCGTCAGAATGCCGATAACAACAATGGCGATAAGAACCAGAATAAGCGCGTACTCGACGAGGCCCTGGCCTTCTTCCTTGGCGAAAAAGCTGCGCAACATTTGCATTCACCTCCTTTCATTGTGGATTTGGTCTGTAACGTTGTTTCGTTATGATGTCAGTATATGCTACTTCCGGACGTAGCTCAATAGTCTTATGGTCCTAATACTTTGACGGTACTGTACGTAGTACGGTCGTATTCCGTTGAGCGATGGTGTCCTGGATGCTTATGAAGCAATTGCATCCTGTTACCAGTGTATCATGCTCTATCAACACCATTTAAAAACTATTAAGATTGAATATCTGCATATCATTATGCGGAGAGAGGGAACAAGAAATGCCGGATTATCTGATTTCGTGTGAGCAGAGTAGTATCTGAGATAGATGAATCAGTGCACGGTGGCCTGATTTCCTACCGTGCGCTGATTACTATGTTGGTTGAAGGTTCAAAAACTATTACAAAGGGGAAGATGTCCTGACAGCGAAGGGAAAAACCGGTCAGGGTAGTGGTACGGTTGCGGCAATGCGGGTACCCCGGCCAATCGCGCTCTCGATGCCAAACTCACCGCGCAGCAACGCCTCGACTTGCTGGCGCATGCCGGCAATGCCCATGTTACGCCGCTTACTCTCATCGGCGAGGGTTTCGCTGACATGAAAGCCGTCACCGTCATCTTCGATCACGATTTGCAGAATATTATCGGAAAGATCCAGAAGAACCCGCGCCTCGTGCGCATTCGCATGCTTGGCAACATTGTTGAGTGCTTCCTGAATAAATCGAAAAATCGTGACTTCGTAATGGTTAGGCAGGCGACCTTCCACATTCTGGATCATCAGATTGACTTCGAGGTTGCTCTTCTCGCCAAACTGCGTGACGAAACGACGCAACGTTGGGACCAGTCCCAGGTCATCCAGCGTCATCGGGCGCAGATCGAAAATGAACCGGCGGGTATCCTGTAAGGTGGTGTTAATGGCGCCTTTCAGGGCAGTTAACTCGGCGCGCGCCTGATCCAGGTCAATCTCAAGCAGGCGCTGACAGATTTCCGCGCGTAGTACCAGGTTGCTCATTGATTGGGCCGGACCATCGTGCATCTGCAAGGAGATGCGCAAACGCTCCTTCTCTTGTGCCTGAATGATACTGGCAATAATGTCTTCGCTATCGCCATTCGCCAATTCATCACCGCCACTGCCGTTGCCGGCGGTACCAAGGGACTCATCGAGAAGTTCGACAATGTCCGACAACTGGTTCTGCCGTGCCCGCAGATTATTCTGGCGAAATTGCAGTTGTTCCAGTTGACCGCGCATCATTTGCAGGCGCATCTGTACTTCTTGTGCCGCGGTGTAGAAGTTCTTTATCTCGGCTTTGCTATATTTGTCGATATTAACTTCCAGGTCACGCACCCGGTTTGAAACGGAGAGTTCACGCTGGCCGAGTTTTTCAACATCGGCAGCATTCTGGCGCAGCAGCACTTCGATTTCATTCAACTCACGGCGATTGCGGTCTTGTTCTTCGCGATAGGCATCACGAGTTGCCTCAAGCTTCTGGAGTAGCTCGTTGTCGGCCACGGCGGCCTCCTTAATATCATGAACAATTAGCAAGTGGACAATCGGTCTGGTGTGGTCATCATCTGACCACCGATGCCTCTCATTATAGCAAACTCTGCCCCTATCTGATCAGATTTGCTTCCTGTGGGCTATATCAGGCCGAAACGCAAACGCCAGACATTGATCAGTGCTTCGATGACAATGCGCCGGGACATTTTGGATTTGCCGACGCGCCGATCCGGAAAGATGATGGGAATCTCACCCACCCGAAACCCGGCCCGATGGGTTCGGTATGCCATTTCGATCTGGAATGAGTAGCCGTTCGAGCGCACCGCATCAAGGTCCAGGGTCTCAAGTACCTGACGCCGGTAGCAGCGGAAGCCCCCCGTGCAATCGGCGATGGGTAGTCCCAGGATCAGACCGGCATACAGGTTGCCCCCGCGGCTGATAAACTGGCGTACCACCCCCCAGTCACTGGTGCCACCACCGCGCACATAGCGCGATCCCAGCACCAGATCATAGGTTGTCTCAGCCGCCTCCAGCAGATCGGGCAGATAGCCCGGATCATGCGAGAAGTCAGCATCCATCTCAAAAATAAACTGTGCGCCTTCATCCAGCGCCCGTCGGAAGCCGGCAAGGTAGGCCGTGCCCAGGCCCAGTTTGCCGGGGCGGGCCAGGAGGCCCAGCCGTGGTTCCGTGCGCGCCTGATCCGCGACACATCTTCCTGTCCCATCAGGTGAGTTATCATCGACGACCAGCACGCGAAAACGCGGATATTCCAGCACGCGCGCGATGATGCTGTCGATATTCTCCCGCTCATTGTAGGTCGGGATCACGACGGTACAATCGGCAACAACCGGATCGCGCCGATTGAGTGATTGAGGGGGTGGGGTCGTAATGGTTTCAACTGTTTCGATCATGGCAGAGCACTCCAGTTATTGGTTACACCTGCATGGTATTATACTTTGCGTTGCTGACTTGCACTACCACGCCATTGTAGGCGAATGGTCCTATTCACGACTAGTGCGGAAGGAACGGACGATCTATGGCGCATGCAGTCCGACAGCATACGGCAGCACGCACACTGCCGCTTATCCGTCTTGAACATTTGTGGGTGATACTGGCGTTGAGTATTGTTGGTGCATTTATCAGTCTGGTGCCGAACTCACCCAATGATTTCTGGTGGCACCTCAAAGCCGGTGAACTGGTGGCGACCAACGGTATCCCGCAGACGAATCTGTTCGCCTGGACTATTCCCGCCGACACGCCGTATATCTATCAGAGCTGGCTTAGCGAGTGGCTGTTCTACATGCTGTATCAACTGGGTGGACTGCCGCTGATTGTGTTTGCCCGCAATATGCTGGGCCTGGGTGTTTTCACCCTGGTAGCATATGAGGCCCACCGGCGTAGCGGCTCGTGGCGATTGGCGGCGGGTGTGGTGCTCCTGGCGGCGGCAATGTCTACCAACAACCTGATAACCCGGACGCAGAACTGGTCATGGTTGCCATTTATGTTGCTGTTTATCCTGCTTGGACGTTATGCAGATAACCGACTGGCACCGCGCTGGCTGTTTGGACTGCCACTGCTCATGATCTTCTGGGTTAATGCCCATGGAGCATTTGTCATGGGTTTGCTGGTGACCGGGGCGTTTATGGTCGGTGAAACCCTCCGTCGTCTGTTGCGCCAGCCGCGCGCGCTGAGTTGGGAACGCTTGCGCCTGCTGTATGCCACATTTGCCGGTATGGTTGTAGCGACGGTGGTTAATCCGCTCGGTATTGGTATTTATGGCTATGTGCAGTTGCTATTGGAAGATGTTCCCAGTCAACAGTTTATTATTGAGTGGCAGTCACCAACACCGGATGGAATTGCGGGAACGTTTTTTTACCTCGGTATCCTGGTGGTCATTGCCTCATTTGCGTTTGCCCGTCGTCGACCAGGCATTACCGATGTTATCCTCATCTGTGGCCTGGCGTGGCAAGCATTTAGCGGAATGCGCTATGTTGTCTGGTTTGGGATGGTGGCTATGCCGATAGTTGCGCAGAGTCTGGCCGCGCCCCGGGCAGTCTTTTCGCCAACCGGTAGTCCAGTGCGTCAGCGGGTTTCGCTACGCGAGCGTGGCGGTGGTACGGTAGCAAATCTAGTTGTTGCGGGGTTCTTGTTGAGTATGGTGATCCTGGTCCAACCCTGGATCAAGCCGGCATTACCGTTGCCGGAACCATACCAGGCACTGTTTGCGCCGGTACCGGGTGCGCCGCAGCTTTTCACTGCAGATACCCCGGTTGAAGCGGCAAATCATCTGCGGACAGATCCCTGTGATGGACATCTGTTCAATGAAATGGGCTATGGTTCGTACCTCGACTGGGCACTCTATCCGCAGGCGCAGGTGTTTATTGATCCACGCGTCGAGCTTTATCCCCTCGAACTCTGGGAGGACTATATTGATCTGACACGCGGCCGCAATGTGGCGGAACTGCTGGAGCAGTATGAGATTACCTGCGTTATGCTTGACGTGTATCTCCAGCCGGAACTGGCGGAAACGATGCCCCAACTGGATGGCTGGCACCGTACGTTTGCAGACGAACGTAGCGAAGTATGGCGGCGATAATGCACGTTAGCACGTTAGCACGTTAGCACGTTTCACGTTTCACGTTTCACATCTCACGTAGCTGGTCAGGAGTTCTATTATGGCTCAATCAGATCTGGCAGGCGTGCCACAGACATCGGTGCAGCAGGCAGTACGGCAGTTTCCAACACTTGATCATGTGTGGTTGTTTGCCGCAGTAGCGCTGATTGCCCTACGCCCACTTTTGACGCCCATCCCGCCCCACGACTTCTGGTGGCATATGGCGACGGGCCGCCTGATTGTACAGACCGGCGCTATTCCCACCGTCGATCAGTTTTCGTATACGCAGGCGGGAGAGCCATTCTATAATCAGGGCTGGCTGGCGCAGGTGCTGATGTATGGTATTCACAGTCTAGGTGGTGTGCCGTTGCTGCTGGTGGTGCAGGCCGCGGTGGTTGCGCTGACCTATGGTTTGCTCCTCCTGTTGTGCATCCGACGCAGCGGTGCGCTACGGCTCAGTGTGGGGGTGCTCCTGATGACCACCATGCCACTCTCGTTTGACAACTGGAATGTACGCCCGCAGACGTATGCCTTCCCACTGTTTATTGCTTTTCTGTATATTTTGACCATGTGGCGGCTGCGAGACTCCGCGCAAGATGCTACATCCCAGTCGCTGCTCAAGGGGCACCGATTATGGCTCTTACCGCTCTTGATGGTCGTCTGGGTCAACCTGCATGGCTCGTTTGTCCTGGGGGGCGCGCTGATTGCAATGACCTTTGTGGGTGAGTGGCTGCGGCGTTTTATCGCGGATCGGCGGGAAGCGGCCGCCTGGGCTACCCGCCCCATCGGCGAAGCGGAGGATGTGCTGCACCGTCCGCCGCAACCGACGCGCCCGCCGCTGATGCCGCTGGTTGTCTGGGGCGCGGTGACGGCGCTGGCATTGCTGATCAACCCACGCGGCCTGGAGGTGCTGGCCTATGTGCGCGATCTGCTCAGTACCTCCGCCGTGACCAGTCTGGTGACGGAGTGGGCACCACCGACTATCCGCGATATTGGCGGGATGATTTTTTTCCTCTTTGTGATGTTCTCTGTTGCCGTTCTGACTTATGCCCGCCGCCGTCCTGACCTGGTGGATATGCTGTTTGCCGCCGCGTTCTTCTGGCTGGCGTTGGGAGCGGTGCGAAATATCGTCTGGTTTGGGATGGTTATGACCCCGTTGCTGGTGGTGTTGCTGGCTGCACGCAACCCGGTGGATGCAGATACTCCGGTGACACAGACGCGGTTCCAGGGGCTGCCGGCGATGAACTGGGTGCTGATTGGTATTCTGTCACTGCTGCTGCTGTTGGGGTTGCCCTGGGTTAAGCCGGCACTGGATCTGCCGCCGGAACTGGGGAGTCTGCTGGATCAGGATACCCCGGTAGCTGCGACCACGTTTATGCGCGCGGATGCGCAACGACCGGAACGACTATTTCACGCGATGTCAGCCGGCAGTTACCTGATCTGGGCTGCGCCGGAGCAGTCAGTGTTTATCGATCCGCGCATTGAACTCTACCCTATGGAGCAGTGGCACGATTATATCAATTTGAGCAACGGCGAGAATGTTGACGCGCTGCTGGCGAAGTATCAGATCGACGGTCTGTTGCTCGACAATGAACAGCAGGAAGCGTTGCTGGAGCATGTGCGCGCCGATCCGGCGTGGGATGTACGCTATGAGGATGCACAGAGCACATATCTGGTGCGGCGTGGAACGTGAAACGTGGGGCCTGAAACGTGAAACGTGAAAACGTGAAGTAGGAGGCATGCTACAATGCAGATGATAGTATGTCCCGCTGTGTGCCTCTGCGTAAGGTTTGAATGAAAGAGGGTAATGTGATGGCCTCCCTCATTCTGGACTCGCTGAAGATCCTTAACTTTCGTACATTTCATCACCTGCAGATCGAGCGTCTGGGGCGGGTGAATCTGATTGTGGGCAAAAATAATGTGGGGAAGACCAGCCTGCTGGAGGCGTTGTGGCTCTATGCAAGACGGGGCAGTCCCGAGATTATCCGGTACATTTTAGAAAAGCGGAATGAGATCAGGCGCACTGCGGCTGACGAGCGAAGGCAAATTCAGCCACAATTTTCAGACATCCGGCATCTGTTCTATGGCCGTGAGGCGGTTGAAATGCGGAGTGGTGCCAGTGCTCACATTGTTGCGGGCCATACCGGCCTGCTTTCGATAACTGTTGATTGGTTTGTAAGGCAAGCTGCCAGATCACAGTCAGGATACAAATTAGTACCATATCAGGAGAGTTCAAATATTACCAGTGAAAAAATGCTTGGATTAGAAATTAACATGGAGTCTCAGAGAGAGGATCGTTTTTTGGTTGAAGATATTTTCAATCCGAGCCGTACACATCTACTTGAAGTAGAAGATGCGTATCCTGCCATTTTTGTTTCAGCATCAGGAATTACTCGAACGGAAGTTGAAGCATTTTGGGATGGTATTGCACTGACGGATCGAGAAAAAGATCTTATCGAAGCGTTGCAGATTATTGCTCCCGAAGTTGAGCGACTTAACCTCATCGGTAATCGCGCATCGAATGAGAATCGCATTCCCGCCGTAAAGCTCAAGCACTACGATGGCCCGGTCAATCTGAGCAGTCTGGGGGAGGGCATGAACCGCATGTTCACGATTGCCCTGGCGCTGGTTAATGCCGGCGCTGGCATGCTGTTGATCGATGAGATCGAAAACGGATTGCACTACACTGTCCAGCCGGATATGTGGCGGTTGATCTTCGCGGTGGCGCACCGATTGAATGTGCAGGTGTTTGCGGCGACGCATAGCTGGGACTGCATCGCGGCGTTTCAGCAGGCGGCCAATGAGCATGCGGAAGAGGGAATGCTGATCCGGCTCGAAAACCGGGACGGCGATATTGTGACGACGTTGTTTGACGAACGCCGGATGGGAATTGCTGCCCGCGAAGATATCGAGGTACGCTGATAATGGCAGACAGAAATATCCTCCTGGTTGAGGGCAAAGATGATGAACATGTGTTTTACAGTTTGCTGATGCACCATCAGGTACCCGAAGTGTTCAGAATAAAGAACAAAGATGGTGTAAACAACCTGTTGGAAACCCTCGACGTTGAGATTGATCGGAGTGGTCTGGAGCGCCTGGGTATTGTTGTGGATGCTGATACGGATTTAGACGCACGCTGGCAATCATTGCAGGACAGGCTGCGCATGTCGGGTTATCCCAATGTATCCGCCGTTCCCGATCTGAGCGGCACGATTATTGAACATCCGGGTCGACCCAAACTTGGTATCTGGCTGATGCCCGATAATGCCGCCTCGGGCATGCTTGAGGACTTTGTTGGTTATCTGGTGCGCCAGGGTGATCTGCTCTGGGATCTGGCCGAGACCAGTTTGCAGCAGATTCCGGAAGTTGAGCGCCGGTTTCCGGAAACGCATTGGATCAAAGCGCGGATCTATACCTGGCTTGCCTGGCAAGAGGAACCTGGGAAACCAATGGGCCAGGCCATTACCGCAACATATTTTGACGCTAACGCATCCCAGGCGCAGCAGTTGATCACCTGGCTCAACCGCCTCTTTGATCTCACCCCGTAATGCCACCTCAGCGCAACTTTGCCTCGCGCAGCAACTCATCCGCCCATGCAGCATCGGTCTCCGCCAGCGGGGGATCGGGCGCGGCGCGGTAGTCGATCCGCAGGTCGTACCCGGCGCGGTCATAGAGATCGTGCAGCAGCGGGTTCAGTTCAACCAGCGGCTCGGTGTCACCAGGTTGCAGCGGCAACCGGAACGCGGGAATGGGCCGACGCAGGCTGAAGGGCAGCAGTTCGGCGCGGGGACGGGTTGCCTCGCGGCTGACCAGGATACGGTAATCGCCCCGGTATGTGCTGCCGTGCATTGGCAGCGGTTCCCCGGCGCGCAGCAGATCGATTTCAACCAGATGAGTGAGTGAACCCAGCACCTGAAGGCGTTTGCGCAGATAGTGCGCCCGGCCTTCCCCGGCGCGCTTATTCGTCGGCGAGAGAATTTCCAGGAGGGTGACGACGCGCGCATCAGCAACGGCCCGCACTTCCAGGAAGGTTTCGCGGATCTGTTCGGGCAGGGGTACTTCTACGGTGATGACGGTGGGGGTAGCCGCATCTTCCGGGTAGGCTGCTGCTGTTTCGTGCAGGCTGGGCCGGACGACGGCAACATCCGGGGTGCCGATAAAGTCAGCGTCACCCGTTGTGGCAAGATAGGTACGCTCTTCAACCGACACATAGTAGTGGGGACGTAGACGGGGAGCCAGATCATCGGCGAGTCGTACAATCAAGCGGCTATGCAGATCGGGCCAGAGATCCGGTCGCTCAAGATAGGGGTCCATGCCGGGAAATGGTGTTGACATAATACATTGCCTCCGCTGCCTGCTGTGCGGGTGGTTACTGTACCTGAATCATACCACTGCTGCCGCTATCTTTCCAGGAGTATCACCCCGGTTGTTCCATCCGGTAGGCTCCAACCGGGCAGACGCGGCCATGTTGTGATTTTCCCCTTCCCGTGTTGCGACATTTGAACTTGCAACTGTTCTCGATCTGCTATATTCTAGTTTCATAACTTTTTGATTATAATTGAGCGGGCCCAGGGGAATAGAACGTTCAGCTATTCCCCGCCTTTTTGACACAACTCGCATGGAAGCAGTGGGGCTTCCACAGATGCCACGGTGAGGACATTCATGGAGCTACGACACCTGCGATACTTCGAAGCGGTAGCACGGCATTCGCATGTGACCCGGGCAGCGGCCGAGTTGCATATTGCCCAACCGGCGCTGAGCAAGCAGATCAGCCAGCTTGAGCAGGAACTCGGTGTTGCGCTGTTTGACCGCATTGGACGGAATGTACGCCTGACGGAAGCGGGCGAGGCGCTGTTGCCCCATGTGCATGCAGTGCTGGCCCAGGTTGATGCGGCCCGGGCCGAGATGGCGGAACGGGTCGGGCTGCGTCGCGGGCGGGCGGCGGTGGGTACCCCGCCAACGGTGGGTACGCAACTGTTGCCACATGCACTGGCGGCCTTCAATCGCCGGTATACGGGGATTGAGCTACGCCTGCACGAGGCCGGTATTCAGACGTTGCTGGAACTGCTGGAGATGGGACTGGTTGATGTAGCGGTCGTGGCGCTGCCGGTCCATGATTCGGCCCTGACGGTGGTGCCGCTCTTTACTGAGGAACTGGTACTGGCGGTTGGGCGCGAGCATACGCTGGCGGCGCGTAACAGCGTCACGCTGCGAGAACTCGCCAATGAAGGATGGTTGCTCTCGCCAGAGAATTACGAGTTACGCGATGCAACCCTGAATGCCTGCCGGCGGGCCGGTTTTGCACCACATATTGTCCTGGATGGCAGCGAGATGGATACCCTGCTGCGGCTGGTGGCTGCGGGTATGGGTATTGCGCTGGTTCCGCGTCTGGCGGTGCAGGGCATTATGGATCTGAAGGTGTTGCAGGTGAGCGATCTGGCGCTGCAACGCTCGCTGGGATTGGTCTGGCGCGGCGACCGAACCGCGTCCCCGGCGGCGCGGGCATTACGCGAGTTTCTGGTTGAGGAGTTGCGCGGCAATCACGTTTCCATAAATGCCGTGGAGAAGGAGCGCACATCTTAGTCGAGACGCTCTAATTCAGATAAGGCTGCAAGCATCTTTTTCTCGCCTTCAGAAGTAAAGTTAACGATAACTTCCTCGTCACCTATAACGAGCTTGCTGCTGATGACAATACCCTCACCAAAGAGATGATGCCGCACCTGCTGGCCGGGGAAGAAACTCATTGCCGTCGGCCCGGCCGGGGTCCGCTTGCGTGAACTGTTGCTGCGCGCGGCTTTGCCGTGGGCGTGACCGGACGATGCCGCCGGGCCATAGCCGCTCCGCGGCGTGAACATGCTGCTCTGGGGGGCCGCAGTGGTCTGGCGGCGGGCAGGTTGCTTGATCAACTCCTGCGGAATACCGGCCAGAAAGCGCGACGGAGTGACGGTATTGGTGCGCCCGTAACTGGTGCGGCGGAAGGCATAGAGCAGATAGAGCCGCTGTTTGGCCCGCGTCGCTCCGACATAGAGCAACCGGCGCTCTTCCTCCAGTTTGTCTTTCTCGTCCATTGAGCGGTTGTGCGGCAGCAGCCCCTCCTCTAGCCCGATCAGAAAGACCACCGGGTATTCTAACCCCTTGGCCTGGTGCAGCGTGATGCAGGTGATCGCATCTTTCTCCGCGTCGAGCAGATCGATATCGGCGACGAGCGCGACCTCTTCCAGGAAGGTAGCCAGTTGCGCCTCCAGCGGGAGGTTGATATAGTCCGCCGCCACATTGCGCAGTTCCATCAGGTTATCCCAGCGCTCGGTGCCTTCTTCTGGGCCATACTCACGCTCCAGCGCTTCGCGGAACTGCATGCGCTCCAGCACGGTATCGATCAGGGCAACCAGATTATGCTGTTGGCGTACCGCGATCAACTCATCAACCGTTTGCAAAAATGCCGACAGCGCATTGCGCGTCCGTCCATTGAAGGGTGACGTGACTTCCTCTGTTGCCAGTTCGCGCAACGCCTGGTAGACGGGCACGCCCAGTTCGCTGGCCCAGCGGTTAAGTGTTTCCTCAGTGCGTGTGCCAATCCCCCGGGGCGGCACATTCAGCACCCGCCCCAGGCTGATGCTGTCGAAGGGGTTATGCACCAGGCGCAGGTAGGCCAGCACATCCTTGACCTCCTTGCGCTCGTAGAAGCGCGTACCGCCGATAATCTGGTAGCGCAGCCCGCGCAGCATCAGCGCTTCCTCCAGCACGCGGCTCTGCGCATTGGTGCGATACATCACCGCGCAGTCGCCCAGGTGATACTCGCCGCTTGCCACCAGCCGGGCAATCTCGTCGGCGACCCAGCCGGACTCGTCGTTCTGGTCGTAGCCCTCGTGGATCGCAACCTGAACGCCGGCACCATTCTCGGTCCAGAGTTGTTTGGCATGCTTATGCTGCGCTCCCTCGCGGATCACCGCCTGGGCCACATCGAGGATGGCCTGGGTGCTGCGGTAGTTCTGCTCCAGCAGGATGACCTGCGCTTCGGGATAATCATCCTCGAACTGTAAGATGTTGCGGATGTCCGCGCCGCGCCAGGCATAGATACTCTGGTCATTATCGCCGACAACAAACAGGTTGCGCCGTGTTGTGGCCAGTTGCTTGACCAGCACATACTGTGCACGATTGGTATCCTGGTACTCATCCACCATCAGGTAGACATAACGTTCCTGGTATTTTTCCAGGATCGGCGGATGCTGATCGAGCAGGCGCACCGTTTCCATCAGGAGATCATCAAAGTCGAGCGCGTTGGCCTCGCGCAGCAGCGCCTGGTAGCGCTCGTAGCAGCGGAACACAATCTCCTCGTAGTAGGAGGCGCGGTTGTAGCGGGCATACTCCTGCGGGCTGACCAGTTCATTCTTGGCGCTGGAGATGCGCCCCTGGATGGCACGCGGCGGGTACTGCTTCTCATCCAGGTTCAGATCCTTCAACACGCGGCGCATCAGGCGTTGCTGATCATCGGCATCATAGATCGCAAAATCACGTTCGCGCCCCAGATGAACAATATCGCGGCGGAGAATGCGCACACAGACGTTGTGGAAGGTACCGATGGTCAGCGCGGCGGCGCGTCCGGCACCGACAAGCGCTTCCAGCCGCTCCTTCATTTCACGGGCGGCCTTGTTAGTGAAGGTTACGGCGAGAATGTTGAAAGGGTCCACGCCGACCTGCTCAATCAGGTAGGCGACGCGGTGGGTGAGCACGCGGGTTTTGCCGCTCCCCGGCCCGGCCAGCACCAGCACCGGGCCGTCGATTGCCTGGACTGCCTGCCGCTGCGCCGGATTGAGATGTTCAAGAAGGGCGGTTGTCATTGCATGCTCCCCCTGCGTTATGCGCACATCTGCGCGACTTTTTCCTGATCGCCGGTACTATAGAAGGTTCGTGCCGGGTTGTCAAGACGAGCCGGCGTTACGACTCATCTGGTCGCCTGGTTGATTGCGACTCCGTCTTTGCGCGTTCTGCCGCTTCCGCCTCCAGCCGCCGCGTCTCCGCCTGTTCTACGCGCACTTTCTCGGCGCGCAGGTGGTCCTTTTCCGCCTCATTCGCCAGGGCGTTATCAATCTCCGCGACTAACTCGGCGTAGACCGGCTCTGAAATCACGCCATCTTTGACCAGGTCAGTCACCATGACGCGTTGGGCGCGCAGCCCTTCGCGCCAGGCATCATCAATTTCGGCAGCATGCAGTTCCGGCTGTTTGTCCAGCAGTTGATGCTGGGCCTCAGCGTACTGTTCGATCTGGCGATCAAACTCGGCTGCCAGATGCTCCCAGGTTCGCACTGCAATGATGTTCTCCTGATAGAGTTCATGCACCCGGTCCCGTGCCGCCCGCGCCGCAACCAGTCGCCCATGCCGGCGTTCATACTCAACCCGTGATTGGTCACGCTCAATCAGCCCTTCTCGTCTCAGCAGAAACTGCATCGATGTGCCCTGCCCCAACAGCGTAAACAGCACCACGCCGAAGGTCATCACCTGCAGCACATTGCCCTCGGCAAAGTCCTCGGTTGCCGTAAGCGGTAAACTCAGCGCCAGCGCCAGGCTGACCGCGCCGCGCAGCCCGCCCCAGACCAGGACATTCTGGTAGGACCGCGATACATACTGCTGCCGCCAGTTAACCACCCGTGACAGCCCATACACCACCAGCGCGCGGGTGCCAACGGTCGCCACCACCGCAACAATGATCGGCCAGAGGTGGGTCAGAATGCCGTTTTCACCCAGGAAACTTACCTGTAGTCCAATCAACAGAAAGACCAGTGAGTTGACCACGAATGCCGCATATTCCCAGAAGTTGAACAGCACAATCCGCGTGGTTGGCGACATGCCGCGCGTGCCGACATTACCGTTTACCAGACCTGCGCCAACCACCGCCAGCACGCCACTGGCAGCCAGGCGTTCGGCAACCAGGTAGGCTCCGAAGGCCAGCACAGTGGTCAGCAGCGTCTCGATCAGATAGTCGTCAATCCGCGCAATCAACAGCGCAACCAGCCAGCCCAGAACCAGCCCGATGGCGATACCGCCCACCGAGACCAGCAAAAAGTTGAAAATTCCTGCCAGAAACCCACTTCCGGCAACCGGCAGTGCCCGCTCGCTTATGCCCACGGCGGCCGCCAGCAGCGTGAAGAGCACCACGGCGGTTCCGTCGTTGAAGAGGCTCTCGCCCTCGACCAGAACCGAGAGCTGCCGGGGTGCGCCCAGTGAGCGGAAGAGCGCAATCACTGCCACCGGGTCCGTCGCCGCGATCAGCGCGCCAAAGAGCAGGCCGCTCATAATCGGGATCTGCACGCCGACGGCAACAATGCCCCCGATCAGAAATGTCGTGAGCAGCACCCCCGGAATTGCCAGGGTGAGAATGGGCAGCAGCGTTGCCCGTAACCGCGAGAAATCCAGGTGAAACGCCGCCTCAAACACCAGCGGCGGGACAAACAGCGCCAGAATAAGATCATGGGTCAGGGTAATGTCCAGACCAATTGCTTCTGATGGAAAAAATGTCAGCAGCAGCCCGACAACCACCAGTGCAACCGTGTAGGGCAGTCGCAGTGGGCGTACTGCAATGGCGACAATCGCCGCGATCACCAGCAGTTCGATAATACCGGTTTCTGTTGCAAGAAATCCTTCCAAGGATTGTTTCCTCCTTCATTTGTTCAACGTCAGGTTGGTCTGCGCCAGCGGCGGCGTATCCGGTGCCGGAGATTGATCACCGTATCGGTCTCATCGACAATCTCGCCGGTGATAACCTCCAGCACATCCTCCAGCGTGACAACCCCGGCAGTGCCGCCGAACTCATCCAGCACCACCATTAAATGTTTGCGCGTCTGCTGGATCAACTCCAGCAGCCGGTCGGCCCGGATACTCTCCGGCACAAAATGGGCTTCATGCGCCAGGGCAACCACGGGTTGGTCATACTTCCCGGAGACCATCGCGGCGAGCAGTTCATTTTTGTAGGCGATCCCGCGCACATCGTCAATCGACTCGCCAATGACGATAATGCGCGAGTGCTGCGACTCCAGAATATCCTGCTTGACCTCCTCCAGCGTGCTATCACTCTCGAGATAGGTCAGGTTAACCCGTGGCGTCAGGATATCATTAGCCGAGAGATCATTCAGGCGGAAGATGCGCTGGATCATCTCCGACTCATCACTCTCGATAATGCCCTCCTGCGAGCCGATATGCGCCAGCAGGCGGATCTCGGCCTCGTTGGTGGTTGGCAAGCGGGCACCGCGCGTGATCGGTGAGGTGAGGCGCTCGATCACCCAGACCAGCGGCGTGAAGAGAAACGCCAGACCAAGCACCGGCCGGGCGACGATCAGGCCAATGCGCTCGGCGTAGCGCTCGCCCAGCGTCTTGGGGATGATCTCCGAGAAGATAATCACCAGGAAGGTCAGAATCCCGGACACAACCCCCAGCGACTCACTGCCCAGGGTGCGTGTGGCAACACTACCGACGATAATACTCCCGACGATATTGGCGATATTATTCAGAATAACAATGGTCGCAATTGGCCGACTCATATTCTGCCGGATCTTGAGCAGCGCCAGGGCGGCCGCCTGGCCCGACTCGGCCAGTTGGCGCACCCGGACGATGGGCACCGAGAAGAGCGCAGCTTCGCTCCCCGAGAAGAACGCCGAACTTACCAGGACAATCGAAACTGCCGTGATTAACTGCGTCATGAATGGCCTCAATTGCTAATGTCGGAAGTGAACAAAGATGCGCCCGAAATTGCGGTCATCTTTCTCCACCCGATGATACAGGCGGCGAATATGCGCCTGGTTTAGAAAGCGTAGCACGCGTTTCTTCAACTGACCACTCCCTTTGCCGGGAATGATCTCCACCAGACTGATGCGCCGATCCAGCGCCTCCTGGATAACCCGATTGAGTTCAACGTCGATTTTGTCGCCCCGGTTGTAAATCTCGTGTAAATCCAGCTTGATTTTTGCCATAAATATCTCCCCGCAGGCAGAACATGCCCGACACCAGTTGTGGTACGAGCGGAACCGTGCTGATGTGAAAGTGAACCAGATTGTTTGCGTTATGGTACCACGAGTCTGTTACAATAGTATCGAGAGGGTTAAACCGGTTATGGCATGCGCGTAACCTGTCACCGTGGCAACCCGTTCATTGTGTGAGGGATTTTGCGGACGGCCCGCGCACCTCCGTTGATTGCCCAACCCTGCCGCATAGTGAGATGCGAGGACACCGTATGATAGTTGACCAGCCATGCACCACCGATGATCTGCTTGCCGAAAATGCGCGCCTGCGCCGTGAACTTGACTCCTACCGGCAGATTATTGATCAGCTCCCGCTGGGGCTCCACCTCTACCGGCTTGAAGACCCCGATGATGATTATTCGCTGCGGATGCTCTATGCCAATCCCCAGACCGAAGCGCTGACCGGCGTTGCCGTGACGGAGGTTGTCGGCAAAACGCTGGACGAGAATTTTCCAGGACTGCGCGAACAGGGTGTCCCGCAGGCGTATGCCCAGGTTATACGTTCGGGGGAGCCGCTGGTGCTGGAGCAGGTGGTCTATGGCGATAACCGGGTCATCACCAGCGCATTCAGTGTGCAGGCAATACCGCTGCCCGATGCTTGTGTTGCCGTTACCTTTGACAATATTACCGAACGCAAACGGGTTGAGCAAGAGATCCGTCATCTGAATGCCGAACTTGAACTGCGGGTTCAGGAACGAACATTGCAACTGGAAGATCTTAACAGCAATCTCCGCAGTGAGATCACCGAGCATATGCGCAGCGCTTTTCGCAAGCGTGCCCTGTTGAATGCCATCCCCGACACTATCCTGCATATTAATCGCAATGGTGTATTCCTGGATTATCTTCCCGCCGACGATTTTGCTCCGCTGCTTCTGCCCGATGTCTTTCTGGGGAAAGCTGTGGATGAGGTACTGCCCCCCGCCCTGGCGCAGCAGATGCTGACCTCGCTGGCAGCGGCGCTGGCGACAGGCACCCTCCAGACCTACGAGTACAGCCTGCCATGGCGACTGGGCGAATATCTGGTGGCCGAGGGCGTATTGACCTCCGACCAACTGGCGACCGCGCTGACTGTTCAGGCCCGCCTGCGGGATCAGGGCCGCACCGTCCTGCTGGGAGATCTGCTGGTTGAGGGGGGCGTCATTGATGCCGACGAAATTCAGACCTTCCTGGAGCGGCAGACTGCTAATGGCGATTTGCGCTTTCTGGAAGTGCGGGTTGTGCCCAGCGGCAACGATGAGGTGTTCGCCATCATCCGTGATATTACCGGGCGCAAGCAGGCTGAGGCGCATGTGCGCTACCATGCCAATCTGCTGGATAGTGTTTCCGAGGCGATCTTCTCGATCGATAACACCTTTACGATCCGCAGTTGGAATCGGGCGGCTACAACCATCTATGGCTGGACGGCTGAAGAAGTGGTGGGCAAGCGGCTCCAGGAGATCGGCCTGACCATGCTGGTCACGAACCGGAGCGAAATTATGGCCCTGGATCGGCTGCTGGAGCATGGACAGTGGCGCGGTGAGGGTGTGCAGCGGCGCAAGGATGGCACAGCGATTGACATCCTCATCACGATTTCGCCGCTGAAAAACAGCCTGGGGCAGCCGGTGGGTGCTGTGGCTGTCCACCGGGATATCACCGAGCAGAAGCGGGCCGAGAAAGCTCTCCGTGAGAGTGAGACGCGCTACCGGATTATCTCTGAACTGGTCTCCGATTTTGTCTATGTGTATGATGTTGAACCTGACGGCTCAATAACGCAGAGTTGGATGACCAGCTCCGCAACGCGTATCACCGGCTTCTCGCTTGAGGAGATGATGGGCGATTGGCAGCGGTTTATGCATCCCGATGATCGGCAGATTATCAACCAGAGCTACGAGCAACTGCTGGCGAACCAGGCGACTGCGGTTGAGTTTCGCACGATCACCCGCGAGGGGAAAACCTGCTGGCTGCAGAGCCACAGCCAGCCGATCTGGGATGCCGGGCAGCAGCGTGTGACCCGCATCTATGGCGCAGCGCGTGACATCACCGAGCGCAAAATGGCGGAAGAGGAGTTGACCGGAGCCTATGCGGTCCTGGCCGATCTGAACAGTCGGCTGGCGCAGAGCCGCGATCTGCTGCGGACGCTCTTCGATGGCCTGGAGGATGGAATGGTGCTGCTGGACGGCCAGGGGTTAGTGCAAACGATCAACCGTGCGCTGGCGGCGTCGCTGAATAGCGATCCCGAGGCGATTGTGGGTCAGTCCTGGCTGACCATCTGTACCCAGGCCCGGCCGGCATTTCCAGGACATGTAGTCCTGCATACCCTGCATACCCAGCGCG
>DAOTVB010000242.1:0-6657 GCA_034436755.1 Chloroflexaceae bacterium
TCAACGGCTCGTGCTGATCGTGGGCCAGTGTCCGGCCCAACACCTGAACATAACGCTCTCGTGGTTCCTGTAGCCGGTAGATCCGCAAGCTATCTTCATCCACATCGATCTCCTGGGTCAACTCATGCGTCAGCAGGGTCAGTTGCGCCGCGTCAACGATACACTCAAAGACCGAATACTGTACGCGCTGTCCAAAGCGCGCGCATACCTGGGCTACCCGCCGCAGACGCCGGCGTCCAGCGGCGGTTTCCGTCTTTACATCGTAGGTGACCAGAATTTCCATAATGTAGGTTCCTGTTCCTCCGGCGGCAGCCATGCTGCCACACTTCAGATTATTGCTTATAGACACAAGTTACGCGGTGCTCGTTCAAACCGGGCGTTTGACCTGGTGAAAACCCGATTCGCCTGCGGCAGCATGGTACTCTTTTTATCTTTTTCACAAAAATTTTGCACTTTGTGCAAAATTTTTGTGAAAAGCATGGAATCTTCCACCCGGCCGGAGGCGATATCCCCCGTCAAAACCTGGGATCGCCTGCTGCATGCCAGTATTGGCCGTTTCGCGTTGTTCGTTCATTTCGCGGCGTTCGTGGTCCAAACGTTCACCGCGTAACTCGTCTTATAGATAGGAGTTACGCGGTCCTGCCAATTCCGGCCTGCCCACCGCGTACCTCCTGTTCATTACCGCACCAGAAACGGCGGATAGTCCTCCAGATCGCCGCGCAGGTGCCGTGCGAGCAAGCGCGCCTGGATGTAGGGGACCAGACCGAGCGGTAGTTTTTGCTGGAGCGCCCGATGATAGACCTCCTCCTCTTTGCGTTTTTGATAGGCTTGCAGCACCACTTTGCGCCCATCATCGTTGAGATGAACTGCCCCGCCCGGCAGATTAACAAAGTGATCG
Organism: Chloroflexaceae bacterium; assembly: GCA_034436755.1. Taxonomy (GTDB): domain Bacteria; phylum Chloroflexota; class Chloroflexia; order Chloroflexales; family Chloroflexaceae; genus CAKZQX01. The sequence continues at coordinate 899 of DAOTVB010000242.1, forward strand.
GCCTGGACCTGCTTGCGGTTGATCAGCGTGATTGCCAGGCGATCAGCAACCACGGGGCGCAACTCCTCCATCAGATCGAGTGCCAGGGCCGGCCGGCCTGGACGGAGCGCATGCAGATAGCCGACCTGGGGATCAAGCCCGACACACTCCAGCGCAGCAGCACACTCTGAGCGCAGCAGGGCGTAGAGAAACGAGATGATGGCATTGACCCGATCGCGCGGTGGTCGCCGGGTGCGCCCATCCATCGCAAACTCCTCGGACTTGCCGCGCAGGTGGTAGCCAAATACGCCAAAGTAGGCGCGGGCGGCATCGCCCTCAATCCCGCGCATCAGGTTGAGATCATGACAGGTTGCCAGCCGGGTCAGCGCACCGGCAATATGTTCCGCCGCTGCCGACAGCGCCGCCTGCGCCGCGTCCGATGGTACATCGCGGGCACTGCGCAGCAGCACCTGACGACTATTCTGGAGTTTGGCGGCGATGATCTGGCGGGCGATCCGGCGTGTTCGCTGCGGATCGGATAGCGCCAGATGTTGCACGCGGCGCAGCAGCACATTCCCGCGTGCCGGCCCCTCAACCCGCGCCTTAAACCGACCGTTGCGGTCAAGCCAGACCAGGCTGCGCCCATCCTCGGCACAGCGCTGAACCAGGAATGGTGTCACCGTTACCCGCCCAAACAGGACGATCCCACTGAGCCGTAGCAGGGGGAGCCGCAGCTTCGTCTCGCGCTCGACCTGGATCTTAACGGTGTCGTGATCCAGGTGCAGCACGGAGCCCTGGGTCTGGACGTAAAGGACGTTGAGTAACTCGCGCATAACTGGTTAATCCTCCTGCGTGGCCGCTGATTGCGGCGTAAAGAGCGTGCGTTGGAGCGTGCGTAGACGAGCCTGCCCGCTGACGACTCCCGGCAAACAGGAGTGAAGAAGGGAGCAGTTGGGACAGCGGGCATCGTTGGGCGCGGTGGGCAGTTGCTGGGCCGTCAGCATGGCTCGGATGGCGGTAATCAGGTCCAGCGTGTGGGTCCGCAGAGCCGCATCAAACAGCACTTCGTAGCGCTTGCGGGTGGCGGCATATTAGATCGCCCCACGCGGCACGGCGACCGCTAGCATCTCTTCCAGGCAGAGCGCCTGGGCACAGAGTTGTACATCCGGATGGGCATCCTTGCGCCGCCCGACCTTATACTCGACCGGGTAGGGCACCCCGGCATGCCACTCGACTACATCGGCCTTGCCGCGCAGGCCATAGCGCTCGGACCAGAGCGGCACCCCGCGCTGCGTTGTCACGCCGCGGTTGGGGGTCGCATCGCCACTGTCCACCCGTTCGTGGGCCAGCTTCCCGCGCATGGTGTAGAGGTTCTCTTCATAGGTCTGCTCCACATGGATCAGGGCGCACTGGCGCGGGCAGTAGCTGTAGTGCTCAAGCGCCGATATGAGTACCTCAAGCTGATCGGTATCGTCCATCATGCACCAACCAGGGTTGTCAGCGTAATATCGTCCGGCAGGTCGGTGGTGTTTACCGTGACGGTATAGTCCTGAAATGAACGGGGGGCGGGCACGTCGGCATTCCGGGCAATCTGCATCCGCTCAAACAGGGTATGCGCAGGTGCATTACCCAGACTGGAGGCATGCGAGAAGACATAGAGCCCCCGACAGGCCAGCATCCCGCGCGCGGCCGAACGGTCCACATCCCACATGTGCTGAAGCGCCTGCCAGAAGCGCGCCAGATCCTCCTCGGTGACGCCGGTCTGCCGGGCAAAATGCGGGTTGAAGAAGCCGTGCGCGCGGTAGAGACCGTAGGGGACGAGGGCTTTGCGGCCCATCTCGGTCTGCTTGCCACTGATCTCGCCGCTGTCTTCCGCGACCACCACCTGCGCATCTTCTTCGCGGGTCACGGCGACCCGCGTAATCGCAAGATCCAGCGGAACAATCTGGTCAATCGAGCGGGCAAAGGTCAGTTGGATCGGCCCGCGCACCTGCCCACAGTTGACCCCGACACTCATCACCGCACCGAACATCCGGATATCATAGAAATTCTCACACATCCAGGCCCGGGCAATGGCAACATCTTCGGCCTTCTGTTTGGCCCCGGTTGAGGTCAACTCCTTGGCGGCATAGGCCCGCTTATGTTTGGTGATCAGGGCCTCGCCACTCTGGACATAGATCTTGTAGCGTTCTTCCGCGCCATGCGCCAGATCGACCCAGTCGCGCACCTTACGCTTGAGCGCCACATCGGTGACGAGTCCCTGCATCGTCTCCGGATCAACGCGTGGCAGGTTGCCGGCATCCGGGTCGCCGTTCGGATTACCATCCATCACATCGAACAACAGCAAAAAATCGTGGCGGCGGTTCACGTCAGTAATCGGTGTGGTTGTCATTGGCGGGCTTCCTTCCTGATAATGTTTGGTAATTGGTAGCATCCGGATATCGCTGAACTGGAGTCGCGGCTTCAGCCGGATCAGGCGTTCCTGATAGTATGCTGCAACCCCGACAGGCACGCACCGGCGAAAGCCGGGACTCCCGGATGGCATATTCGGGTTATTTGCTCAACGTTCTTTAGCAATCCGCGGACTCCGGGGCGGACGTAGCGGTGTCGGCGGCTTTCTTCCGCGCACTGGCGGCCATCATTTGGGATCGATCATAAGCACGCTGGTGATAAAACCCGAGCGCAAACAGCCCCTGATCATTCAGGGTAAGTGTGGTAGGGAAGTGGGTAATGCCGCTCATCACCTCTTCCAGCCGCTGTTGCAATGCGTGTGCGGTCGGGCGTTTGTCCCGTTCCAGCTTGGTGAGGTGGGGCTGCGCACCCCGCAGCAGGCGGGGAAACACGGACGCCGGGGCGGACGAGGCAGTGCCATAGAAGCGGTCCACAATGGCAGCTTTGCCGATGGCGTTGCGCTGCACCTCGGCCAGCACCGCCAGCAGACGACCACAGCGGTACGCCGGACTGCGATTATCCAGATCAAGCTCTATCATGGCTGTCTCCTGCGTGAATACGTTCTGACTACACAACACAAGTTTGATCAGTGCGGCCTGCTGGTGAGTGACATTCTGTGCCGCGCGGCAGCGCCGGATGGTCTGGTATAGCATGCTGGTCGGCAGCGGCGTGCCGATCAGGGCCGTGCGAAACAATGCCCGGATAGTGGGCGTGGGCAGGTCTTTGAGTTCGCGCACCGTGGCGGCGGCCAGTGCGCGGATACCGAGCGGGCGGGCCGCTTCACCATAGGCATCCACAACCCGTTGCCAGAGGAACCAGCGCGCCAGATGCGCTTTGGCCGTCCCAACCGTGGTATCGATCCAGTCGCGCACCACGGTACGGCCACCACTGGCCGAGAGCATCACACTGTAGAACGCCGTCGCATCCACGTCGGGAATCCATTTGCCGGTGCGTACCGCCTCGATCAGCGCCTGCACCTGCTGTGCATCGGCGTCCGTCAAAAACGTGAAGAAGTTAAAATCCACCGCCTGCCGGGTCCAGAAGATAACGACCGAGCCGGCGATAAACACCCGGTTCTGTTCGCTGCCGAGCAGGTCATTCGCCGCTTTGGTAAAACGTTCCCCACAATCGGCGCAGGTGGGGGCAATCAGCGAGGCTTCCAGCCCATAGGACTCAAACGCCTCCGCGTTGGCTGAGATCAGCGCCGTACCCGAAGACTGCCCGCCCGGTACACCTTTGATCTTACCCTGCAGCCGCTCCAGCACCGGGCGCTCCTGCCCACAGACAATGCACTGCATTACGGCGGCATTACCGGCCGTCGGGCGATGCTCAGCCGCCCAGAATGCCTGGACGGACGGGATGTCCGTCGGGAAGTGCCCGTCAACGCGAAACGTGATCGTCGCGCCCCGGTCAAAATCCGCAGCCAGGTGCAACTGCGCCGCCGGATCGTTGTGGAGAAACGTCTGCACCGCCTGGATCGCCGGCTCCTGCGTTGCCGCGACACAGCGGTCAACGAGATCGACATAGGCAGCGAAGCCGGCAGCGACCCGCGGCTGTTTGGCCGGATCGCGCGCCAGCCCCAGCGTGTATTCGGCATTGCTCGCCAGCAACAGCGGTTTAATCCCGGAGGAGCGCTGCACCTGGGGCATCATATAGATCTGGCCGCGTTTTGTGCGTCGGTTGGACGGATCGGCCGTATCGGTCGGTTGGGGACTGAGCGGCGTACCGGCGCGATCAAGCTCGATGATGTAGCGCACCGGCGTCTCGCTGTAGAGCGGTGGCGGCAGCGTCATCCGCATATCCGCGTATTCCTTCAACTTTTGCAGCAGCATCTACGCCTCCCTGTGCGGCAGCGGCGGAACGTGCAACACGCCCCGTTCCAGGCGCGCGTTGAAAAACCGGGGCGTCCCCCGGCCCGATCCATCGGTCGCATAGTCGAGATCGTGCAGCAGCGGCCCCAGCTCTTCGCTTGCGTCAATCGGCTGATCATCAGCGGTGGCGGGGGCGAAGCTGGCGGCAAACTCGCGGCAGCCCAGGTAGGGCGTGGCAAAGCAGCGGCCCTGCTGCACGCGCCGCCGGAACTGGTCGCGGTATTTGGCCGGGTCGGCATCGGCGTGGGGATGCACCACCATCTGCGCCTGAATGACATAGGCCACATCGCGCAGTGCCAGCGTATGCCGCTGGGCGCGGTCGCCGGCCACATCAAAGCCGCCGCCCTCGCGCTGCCAGCGGGCGGCGGCGCGTTCACTCTGGCGGGTATTTACTTCGTTGCGCAGGATCGAGAAGTAGCAGATCGGGCGCAGCACCCGGATCGCCGCGATCTGCCAGCGAAACTCCGGCTTCCAGAAAATCGCCTCCAGCACGCCGCGCGCGGCGGAGGGCGTCATCACCGGGTAGGTGACCCGTTCTACTTTCATTTCGGGACGGGTAAAACAGGCGAAATCGCCCCAGACCCGGACACTGAGGGGTGGATAGGCAGCGGGCATCATCAGTCTCCTTACTCCGCTCCAGTTGCCGGCAGATGATAGATCTACCGACAACTGGAGTTGGTCCTGGTACAACATGGATGTACCTCTACCAAACAGTTTCAACCCTCTTTGTACTTCTATTTAGTAGATGTACAAAGCACCGTGTTGGCAGTATACATCGTAAGATTGTCAGAGTCAAGCCCTCTGTAGCTCTAAAAAACCAGCAATGAGCGATCATCATCGGGCACCAGGCCGCGCACCGGGTCATAGCGGCCGTGCCAGACGCCCAGCCCGGTAAAGTCGGCCAGCGGCGCAATCCAGCCGGCATCCCGGTAGCGCCGGGCCACCTGCGCACGCACCGAGACCAGGTAGGGCTGCAGGCGGCGCAGCAGTTGGCGGGCGTTGGGAGGCCGCTGCTGCAGCGCGGCAATCAGCGCACGCACCTGCGCACGCGCCGGTTCATCGCCATACGCCACAATTACATCGTCCGTGTCTTCATCGATCAGACGGAACCGCCGCGCTATTTCGGGATAGTCCATGGCTGCGCGGAGTTTCTGGATCTCCTTGTTGTCCGTTCCCTTTGTTCCCAGTGAAGCAATTAATTGGCGAAAATACTCCTGTATATGGGCAGGGTTATCGAGATCGAAAGCACCCCTATTGATAAACGTGCGAGTCAGATTTGTTGCTACCTTGTAGACGCCCTGAGGCAGGCGGTCCTCGGCGGATTCAAACACCACAACGCGCCCACGCGCCAGCCGTCCCTCCCGATTGCACCGCCCGGCCGCCTGAATAACGCGGTCAAGCGGCCCCAGCGCACGCAGCACCAGCGGAAAATCGAGATCGACCCCGGCTTCGATCACC
>DAOTVB010000243.1:0-3604 GCA_034436755.1 Chloroflexaceae bacterium
ATCTCGTGCTGCCCGCGAAAGTTTCCTGTAAAAGTCCCAGTCAAGGATGCGCCCGATGAAATAGAATTCGCAGCGTTCGATAACCTCAGTTGGCAGATGAACGATGCTCTTTAAAAAGATATCCTGTCCTTTACGTGGCTCAATACTACCTACATTCACAATACAGAACTTTTCTGGATCGCTATAAAATGTGGGAATATGTGACTCAACACCGTTAAAATCGAGACCATAGTGAATCGGAAAGGTATTGACACACTCGCAAACGTTCCTATACAGTCTGGCTGTGGCGCGCGAGGGTGTAACCACTGCCGCCGCCGCTACCAGGGCCTCTGCTACGCTCCGATGCTGTTGCGCCAGTTGCTGTCCAAACTGCGACTCATGAATCCACCAGATACATGGCACCGGAAACGCCTGAGCCGCGATCACGGAGCGCCAGGCCAGCATGGTGTTTACCAACACACCACCATAGCCACGTAGAAGGGAGTAGGTCACCCGGGCATCATTAAGTAGCTCCGCCTCGATGATTACATCAATATTGGCCTGAGTATACAATGCATGCAGTGGTCCGCTCTCCGGCGCAAGCACGGTGATGCTATATCCGTGCCGGGTCAGGTAGGTTGCCAGCATGCAGAGGATTAGCGGCGCGCCGCTTAAACTGAGGTCATGACTGACGACCAGCAGTTTTTTATCATGATTAAAATGAACATCGAAATCAAAATTGTTGTCTTGCTGCTGTGTCAGACGTAGGGCGTGTGCAGACAAATTCTGTATGATTTGGGCGGGAAGAGAGTTACTCTCGGGCTTGCGCAGTTCAAACGCCTCGAGAATAGAGTGTAACCGCTCCACGCGACTCACTTCATCCGGTTGTGCGAGTGTCGGCTGACGTTGATTATATGATAGGTTGGGATTGTAAAACGCATCGCCCGCCTCGATCAGTGGCATCATCCGTACCGAGGCTCGTAGCACATCACCGGGTGGCAGGGTTAACCCCCGTGTGCCCCCTTCATGGTGCAGCAGGCGGGCAAAGGGTGTATAGACCACGCGATAGCCGGCGCTGACGGCCGCCAGACAGAGTTCAATATCGCTGTAGCCGACCCGATAGACTTCATCAAAGCCACCCAGTTCCGCAAATACTTCCCGCCGCAGAATCATGCATGCTCCAGTGACCGCCAGGTAGTTGCGATACCACTCGGATGAGCCGAACACGCCATAACTATCCTCATAATTCCCATCAAACATGTGGCTCCCATGTCCCTCTAATCCCATAATGATGCCTGCATGCTGGATGGTCTGGTCGGGACGAATGAGCTTGCATCCTACCACGCCTACTTCAGGGCGTTCCACCCATCCCACCAGTTCCTCCAACCAGTCGGCAACCAGCACCTCGGTATCATTGTTGAGAAAGAGCAAGATGTCGCCCTGAGCATGCCGGACCCCCAGATTATTGGCGGCAGAGAAGTTAAACGGACCTGAATACTCTACAATCCGGATACGCGGGTCATTGGACAGGTGATCATAGTAGTGGCGTGTCGCGGGTTCAACACTGCCTGTATCCACAAGAATAATCTCATAGTTGCGATAGGTTGTCCGTTCGAGAATGGATGTCAGGCATGCCCGCAACAGGTCCACCTTATCCCGGGTGGGGATAATAATCGAGACTTTCGCTCCCGTGGTCGGCCAGATAATCCGCACGCGACCGAGGCTGGGAAAGATTACTCTAGGTTGCGCTACTCCCAGGCGCTTTAGATGCGCACCAATACAACGTGCCTGCGCTGCAAATGCCCACGGTTTTGCATTGGCATCGCGCGCGGCGGAACCTTCAACCTGTCGCCAGTGGTAGAGGACGTGGGGAATATGCACAATATTTCGTGTCCTGACGGTCAAACGGAGCGCCAGATCCCAGTCCTGCGCCCCATCCATCGCCGGGTCAAATCCCCCGGCCTCGGCAAACAGCGCTGTACGCACAACGCTATGCATAAAATAGTTGGTGGAGAGCAGCAGATCCGGCGACCAGGCGGACGGCTTGAACCAGGGATCGCGCCGCACCAGACCATCTGCCGATATTTTATCCTCATCATAATAGATAATATCGGCATCCGTCTGCGTTTGTAACACGCGCACCACTTCGTACAGCATATTGGGCGCAAGCAGATCATCGTGATCCAGCACAGCGAGAAACTCGCCCCGTACCAACGCCAGCGCCGCGTTAGTATTTCCCGATATGCCGCGATTCTGATCAAGATATTCTGCATGAATGCGCCGATCGCGCCGGGTAAACTCCGCAATTGTCGCTTTAATTTCCGGCGCATCTGAATTGCCATCTACCAGGTACAACTCCCAGCGTCCATACGTCTGGGCCAGCACCGACTCAATCGTCTCGCGGAGAACCTGAGCGTCCGGGTTGTAGACCGGCACAATAATGCTGACGAGGGGCATATGGCCGAAGGCCTGACTCACACGTCGCTGCTGCTCGAGCTCCTGCGTATCCGGCTCGTTTACATCAATCCAGACCTGGTAGGCGTCACGCGGCGGCGGGAGGGCCGGCACAGATGCTGCCGTGTGTGGCTCCGTGGGGGCGGGTTCTGTGGCGCGTAAGGCCGGGCGGAGCCCCTGCTGCCGGGCGACCTGTAGGGTCTGCATTACCCGCATCACTCGCCCGGATTGAATCTGCTGGAGCAGATGCTCCAGATGAGCAATATGCTCATTTTTCTGGATAACCGCAATCTCAAGTTCATCCAGATGGATACTCATCTCACGGTTGGCCCGCTCTTTCTCGCCAAGCAGTCGATGTATTTTTTGGAGTTCTTGATCTTTTTGCGCAATGAGCACTCGGGCTTCGGCTATTATTTTACTTAGCTCAACCTGATTGCGTTCTTTTATAACCAGGTGATGACTGAGGGTAATGTTGGCCTGGGTTTGCTCGCGTTCCTTTTGTTGTAAATATGAGATTGTCTGATCTTTCTCTTGAATGTCTTGCCTGTACTGTTCAGTGGCCTGTTCTGCGCCAGCTAACTCATTGCGCATATCCAGTGCCAGACTGCGCAGATCGGTAATTTCTTTCCAGAGTAGCCAGAACTTGCGTTCATAATCCTGAATGATGCGTGTCTGGGAGTCCCGTCGCCGCTGAAAACGAACCGCCCAGGGGGTAATAAATGATGCATCAAAATCGACATCACGATAAAAACCCTGCCGGGCAAAGATACTAGCCCAATGTTCCGGCGGGCGAACACTGAAGTGTGTGGCTTCTTTATAGTCAAATGGAGTGGAGGAAAATAAGATATCATCACTATGCCGGCAAAAGTTAATAACAGCCTGTTCCGAATCCCAGGGTGTCATATGTTCAAGCACTTCAATACACACAATCAAATCATATGTTTGGGGAAAAGGTTCGGTCACTGATCCAACCCAGCAGTATGGTTTGATATCAGTATGGACCTGTTCAATTGCATATTCAGAAATATCTACGCCAAAGGCTGCTACATCGCGCCGGCGAAGGGCCTCAACCAGAAAGCCCATGGCACACCCGGCATCCAGTACGGAACCCGACTGAATATCACGGGTAATCTTCTCGGCAATTGAATCAAAAAACTGCAGCCAATGTTCA
>DAOTVB010000244.1:0-8372 GCA_034436755.1 Chloroflexaceae bacterium
CGCATCAATAGTGTAGGTGACCGGGTTCACCCGCGCAATCGTATTGAGCCAGCCGGGTAGCAGTTCCAGCGGTAGCAGTGCCGAACTGGTGAAAATCAGCGGCAGTGTCAGGAAGTTGGCGATCAGGAAGGTCGCCTCGGTGTTGCGGGTGGTCAGGGCAATTGCCACATTGAGCCCCGCCAGCATCAGGCCAAACAGCAGGGAAATCCCCAGTGCGCCGATGATCCCGATCAGTCCATACTGGTAGGTGATAGTCATCTCAATGCCATCGCCAAAGCGCAGTCCCGCCAGGAAGGTGACAACCAGGATGATAATTGCTTGCACCAGCATGCGGGTCAGATCGCCCAGAACCTTGCCCAGCAGGATGGAGAGGCGGTTGATCGGTGTGGTCAGCAGTTTGCTCAGAAACCCGCTATCAAGGTCGTTGATCAGCCCCAATCCCGACTGGGCCGAGCCGAAGAGAAAGGTCTGAAGGATAATTGCCGGGGCGAAGAAGGCCAGGTAGCTCTGCCCGCCAAAGGCGCTCTCAAAACCGGGAGCCTGCGTCACCCGGTTGAAAACCTGCCCAAAGAGCAGCAGCCAGATCATTGGCTGCACCAGCGAGAAGTAGAGAATCACCGGGCGGCGGAAGAGCTTGCGCAGCGCGCGCCGGTAGAGCGCCCAGGTTTCGCTCAGAAATGCGCCGGGTCCGCTGGGGATTGCCGTGGATTGATCGGTTCTGGTTATGGTACTCATGGATCTACTCCATAAATGGTATACATTATTCTGTCGCGCCGGTCAGCGCGGTTTGCGCACTACAGATGCCCGGTTCGCGGGTTAGCGGCGGCGGCGGCGACCAAAGGCTCCCCCCCGCTGACTGCGCCAGTTCTGGGTTGGTCCTTCGTCGCGGATTTTGTGGCCCGTATGTTTGAGAAAGACATCATCAAGCGAGGGGCTGGTCAGCGAGAGTTGCGCAACATGCAACCCGGCGCTGTCGAGCAGGCGCAGCACCTCGGGCACGACTGCGCCGCCGTCCTGTGCGTAGACATTCACACCCTCGTCGAAGCGGTCAAGATTCATCAAGAATGGTGCGTCACGCAACACGTCACACGCCGCGCCAATCTGCTGGTCCACACTCTGGGCATTTTCCGCAAAGCGGAGCGCGATAACATCGCCGCCAAGCTCTTGCTTGAGCTGGCGCGGACTGCCCATGGTTTTGATCTGACCATTGTCGATAATTGCCAGACGGTTGCAGAGCCTGTCGGCCTCTTCCATGTAGTGCGTCGTCAGAAAAATCGTCAGCTTTTCCTGCTTGTTGAGCCGCTCCAGGTAGACCCAGAGATTCGCGCGGTTCTGCGGGTCCAGTCCGGTTGTGGGCTCGTCCAGGAAGAGCAGGCGCGGACGGTGCATCAACCCGGTTGCCAGGTCGAGCCGCTTGCGCATACCGCCGCTGAATGAGCCCGCCGGCCGGTCGGCGTCGGCCGTCAGATCCATCAGTTCCAGCAGTTCTTCGGTGCGCCGGCGCAGCAGGTTGCGCTCCATGTGGTAGAGCTGTCCCTGGAGAACCAGGTTCTCGCGGGCGGTCAGGTCGTCGTCTACCCCCACTTCCTGGGCCGCGTAGCCAATCTGACGGCGGATCTCGTCGGTCTGGCTGGTGACATCCATATCAATAATGCGAATGTCACCGCTGGTCTTGCGCAATAGCGTGATCAGGATTTTAATAGTTGTCGATTTGCCTGCGCCATTCGGTCCAAGAAAACCAAAAAACTCGCCCTCGTCAACGTTAAATGAAATGTCGCGTACGGCTTCGGTTCCATCGGGATAGGTTTTAACGAGGTTTTGCACTTCAATCACATGTGCCAACGTTTTTCTCCTGCTACCAGTCTTCAGCAGTCAGTTGCCATGCCGTTGCTATTTTCAGGGTGACTTTCGGCATCCGGCGTCTGGCATTGACCATCTGATGTCTTGATCAAATCTTCGGCGGTGGTGACGGCACGCTCCAGCAGGTCAAGCAGGATATGCTGCTCAGCGGGATGCAGCGTATCCAGCAGTTGTTGCATAAGCTGAATACGCTGCTGCCGTAGCGTGGACATCAGGGTTGTCCCCTGGTCCGTCAGTCGTACCAGCCAGACCCGGCTATCGCTGCTGTGGCGTACCCGTTCCAGCAGGCCGGTCTGCTCAAGGCGGCGCACCAGTGCGGTTACTGACGGCGGTGTCATGTGCAGCACCTCGGCCAGCGCTTTCATCGATACTGCACCATTGTCGGCAACATGGCGCAGCGTCTTGAGATGCGAGAAGCTGAGGTGCAGGTGCATCAGTTCGGTAAACGCCGGTGATGTGTAGAGCGAGCGCACCCGCTCAAACAGGCTCGCCAGGTGCTCCGCAGGATTCGGCTCTGTCATATGCGCTGAAAGTTAGTTTGTCTAACTAAATCTGATCGGCAGTGTAGCACCGCTTCCGGGGATTGTCAAGGATATGCACAGACTTTGGCAAGCCTGGAACGGCTGGTGACATATCTGGTCAGTGTGGCGTTTACACGTATGGTTAGCGTGATGTGGGGGAGGCAACAGCAATCAGACGCGGACTCTCGCTGGTATAGTCGTCGAGGTCGTAGGAGCCGTACACAGCGCGGAGCATAAAGCCGGCGCGTGCCAGCAGATGCTCCAGTTCGTAGCGATAAAACCAGCGCATAGTGAATTGCATCATGCGGCGCGTCATCTGCCCGTCCGCGGCGGTTTCGTCGTAGAGGTAGGTGACGCGGCTCATCTGGGTGGCCAGGTCGCTCTCGGTGGCGACAAACTTGTGGACCTGCCGCCCATCCAGTTCATAGCTCTGTTCCAGGATGAGTCGGTTGTCCTCATTTGCCAGGCGTAGCGGGTCGGGATTAAAGAGATCCAGGATGAGCAGGCCGTCGGGGGCCAGTGCCTGGTGTGCCGTAGACAGGGTGGCAAACTGGTCCTTGATCCGCTCCAGATGCATAAACGAGTTAATCGCAACAAAGGCCATGGCGAAGTGATGCGCGGGCAGTTCGACCGTGCGCACATCGCCCGGCACCAGTGTAACCCGGTGATCCACCTCGGCGGCTTCCAGTTTGGCGCGGGCGTAGTCCAGCATTGCAGGTGAGTTATCGACCCCCGTCAATGTCAGGCCATCTTCCGCCATAGGCAGCAGCACGCGCCCGGTCCCACACATCAACTCCAGAATTGGCTCGCCCGTGCGCCGCGCCATCTCCCGGTAGAAGAGCAGATCGTCCGTATGCTCGCTAAAGTCAGCATCGTAGTAGCGGGCAAATGGATCGTAGTAATTCATACCAGCGTCACCGTTCGGGCGCCGGCTATACGCCGGCGCCGGATATCAGGGCAGCGGGCCGACCATCAGCAAGAAGGTGACACCAAAGATAACGCCAAGCAGCAGCAGTCCCAGGACACCGATAATCAGCACCTTTCCGCTGATAATCGGCTCGAATGTAGGCGGGCCGGGCAGACTCTGCTGGCGAGTTTCAAAGCCGCGCTGGTCGAGTGCGCGCTGCTGGCGGGCACCTGGGGGCTGCGATGACTGCCCGTAGGGTGGTGATGATGGACGCGGCAGGTTGTTGCGCATCGATGGAGGGGGCGACATACTGGTTGGCAGGCGTGACTCGCCCCGCCGTGATGCATTCCGAACGGCCTGCCCAACCGCGACCAGCATAGTAACGGCAATCAGTCCGCCGATCAGCAGGGGCAGCACACTGGATGTGTTGATCGTCATCGTACCGCCACTGACACTGGAGACAAGGTGCGACACGACCCGCCCGATCTGGGGGCCCAGGATGAGAAGTAAAAAGATTAAAATACCAACCCAGTTGAAATCATTTTTCTTTTTGGGTGGGCGTTCTGGTGAATGGTGCATATCTTTACCTCGTGTGTAACGGTTAGGGGTTAGGGGTTAGGGGTTAGGGGTTAGGGGTTAGGGGTTGTGAGTTCTACGTCCAACGACTAACCATTAACCCGTAAGCGTTAACCCCTAACCGTTAACCCGTAACCGTTAACCCGTAACCGTTAACCCCTAACCTCTAAACCGGCTCAGCCCGAACGATCAGCCGGTGGGAATAGACACCAATCGGGATACAGGTTATCAGCGTAACCATTTCTGTGGTGGTCTGACTCATAATCCAGGTTTCGCTGGGCAGCACCGTCAGCACCTCACGCACGATATAGTGCCGCTCCCTATCGCCGACGGTGAGATATAAATTGTCACCCACCTGCACAGCGGGCAGTTGATTAAATATGATACCACTATACCCTACATGCCCGGCAATGATCGTGTTGCCGTGCGTGCCGGGGTAGGCCGATACCGGCCAGTAGTGTGCTGCCGTGTAGCGGGGCACATCCCACTCGCCATACGAGAAGCCGGTCTCCTCCACCCGGGTTGCCAGGCCAAGGCGAGGAATGCTAATGTGAGTTGGGCGGATGGCGGCCCAGGCATCACCGGCCGAACTGACGGGGCGCGTGGCCCACTCCGGGGCCGGATAGCTTGCCAGATACTGCCGTCCCAGATGCCCCAGGACAACCTGGTTCCCGGCGGGTAGCTCCGGGTGCAGTTCAAAGCGTGCGCGTTCAAAATACTGGACCGTGTAGGTCTGTCCATCCTGTGCATTCCGCTCGGCAAACTCCTCCGAGAGCGGGTATCCAAAGGTTGCCGGTCCGCCATGCTGCTGCCAGAAACGCAAGAATGGCCCGCCCAGCGAGTGCCCGGTTTCCGCGAAAAACCTTGCACCGGCCGGAGCCGTGGCAACCGGCTGAAAGGCAGATGAGTCGGCGCGTCCCTGCGCCGCCCAGCGGCCCAGATGTCCGGCCGCAACCTGCGCAATATTCGCGTGCCATTCAAAGCGCGCACGCTCGAAGTATTGCACGGGACGGCCATCTTCGATAAAGACCTCGGTCAGAGGCAGGCCAAAGATGGGCAGACCGCCCTGTTGATCATAGAACTTCCGGAAGTTGTAGGCCAGCGTATGGCCTGTTTCCGGAAAGAACATTGGTGTACCGGCTGGCGTATCGGCATGAGCGGGCAGCGGCGGCAAAAATGTCACCAGGAGTGTAACAACGAGGAACAGGGCTCGATAGGGCTTCACGGCAACCTCCCCAGGGGTAACAGGCTGACAGTCATGCCCCTATTGTAGCATGGCTCGTGGGGATGTGTAAGCGCCATGATCACGGTCGCATATGTATTTACGCGCCGGTGCCGGCACTGCGGAGAGTGGGCGCACTCTTTTACACTTCAGCTATTTATTCTTTGTGAAAAATTATTGACAAGTCATTCAGTATGCGCTAGGATAAGTAGAACGTAAAATATTCTACCATTCAAATTATTAAGACCTCGACTATCTGTGTTGTGGAGGTGAAATTATGACAACGATTAGCGAACGTGCCGTGCATATTGCAACCATCGACGATGTCATTCGTCAGATCACATGGGAAGGGCATAAACATTCGCTGCATACGTTGAACCGTCCGGATATTGGCCTGACAATGCCGCAGATGATCACTCTGTTTGCCATTCGTGCGGCGGGCACCTGTCGCATGAGCGAACTGGCCGATGTGACGCAGCAGTCCGCAGGCACGTTGACCGGGATTGTTGATCGATTGATCGAAGATGGGTTGGTGGGGCGTGTACGCGATACCGATGACCGGCGCGTGGTACAGGTGGTCTTGACCCCGGCCGGTGAAGAACGCCTTGCACGCGTTGAGCAGGCCCGCTGTGAGGATATGGAGCACATCCTGGATCACTTCACGCTGGATCAGCTTTGCCAGTTGGAAGGGTTGCTGTACCTGTTGCTGGACGGCATCCATAATCAACCGGGACATGTGCCGCTACCCGGACGGTAGTATCCGGGACGCTATCCTTATTAACTCCCGGCTCTGACAGGCATAACTGCATATGTCCTTTTGTCCTTCCTGCCGGCCCATGCTATACTGTATCTGTTGCCGCTATTTGAAGCGCAGAGATCGGTGTCGGAAGTGTGAGGACTGCTTTATCCTGCCTGTTGCATGATGAGCTTGCAATGCTATCCTCTGCCAGATATGCTGCGCTATCCACACGGGTTGGCTGGTTGCCGCTTAGGTATCTGATAAGGTTATGAGTAGCTACGACGCCTCCAATTCGGTTCAGCGCGCAGTTGATCTCTATGCAGAGTCGTCCAACGCCGTTCAGCGCCAAGAGACTACTGCCGAGTCAACGGCCCAGTTGACGCGTCTGCTGCATGTGTCGTCGTACCTGGTATCGGTGCTTAATCCGGATGAACTCATGGAGTCGCTGGTTGAGCAGGTGGTTGCGGCACTGCCGGCCGTGCAGGGTGGTATCCTCTGGCTGTATGAGCGCCGTTCCGCCAGTCTGCGGGTTGTTTCAACCTATGGCCTCCCGCTGGACCCGGCTACGCTGGCCGATCTGCGCCGCTGCCAACTGATCCCCGGCGAAGGTCTGCCCGGGCAGTCGCAGCAGAGTGCCGAAGCGCTGCTGGTGGAGACGCGCAACGATTATCTGGATACTGCCGGGCGGATCACGCCGCGTAATCAGACCTTCTTTCAGCGTCTTGCTGAGGAACTCCCCCAAACGTTAACCGATATCTGCATCCCGCTACGGTTAGGGAACGAAATAAGTGGTGTGCTTGAGTTGATGAATCTGGGCCAGGCGGTTGGCGATGAGCAGTGGCAACCGCTGCGGCTGGATGATATTCAGATGCTGCAAACCTTTGGGAATCTGACGGCAGCAGTTATTAAGAATGCGCAACTCTATACCCAGACCCAGAGCCACCGTCGCCGTCTTGATGCCTTCGATGCCGTCGTCACGGCCATCAGTACCGCCACCGATCTGAGCGATCTGATCCGTAGTGTGCTTGATGTGGTGCTGGGGTTGGTCTCCGTTCCTGCGGGCGCGTTGCTACTGCTGGACCCCTCCCAGGCCCGGCTGACCTTAGGGGCGCAGCAGGGAATCCCGGCGGACTATATTGATGCCTTACGCAGTTTTACGGTGACAGGTGCGGCCTGCGAAGAAGTTGTGCGCTACGGGCAGCCGATGCTCCGTCCACTGATTGAGGAACGTGGTGAGACGGCGCTGCTGGATGCCGGGCTTGCCAGTTGTGCCTACCTGCCACTGCTTGCCGGTGGTACGGTGGTCGGCGTATTGGGGTTGTATGGCGAGAGTAACCTGCCGGACTGGGTTGATATGGCAACGCTGATGCCGCTGGGCAACCAGGTCGGTTTTGCCATCGCCAACGTCCGTCTCTACGAAGATAGTCAGGCCGAGCGTCGTAAACTCAACACGGTGGTCAACAGCATCGCCGAGGGGGTCGTCTTGTGTGACCGGCAGGGGCGACTGGTGCTGGCAAACGAAGCGGCCATGTCCCTGCTCAGTCTAGACTCGGTGCCCTTCCAGCAGCATTTGAGCGAGATGACCGATTTCTACGGTATCCGCGATACCGAGGGCAATCCGCTGCCGGTTGAGCGGTTGCCAATGGCCCGGGCGTTGTCGGGTGAGTTGTTCCATGACTACCGGGTGCTACTGCGTGGCGCAAGTGGGGCCGATACCGTGATGAGTTTTAGTGGTGCCCCCGCGTGTGCCGATAACAACGAAATCGAAGGCGCAGTGGTGGTGTTTCGTGATATTACCGCCAGCCAGAAGCTGGAGCGCGCCAAAGATGAGTTTCTGGCAATTGCGGCGCATGAACTGCGTAGTCCCCTGGCGGCGGTACGCAGTTACGCCGATCTCTTGCTGCGGCGCGAGCAGCAGCGGAGCGAAACCGATGCGCGCGATGTCCGTGGTCTGACTATTTTGTCGCAGCAGGTGACTCATATGCTGCGCATGGTCGATAATCTGCTCGACGTTTCGCGCCTCGACGCCGGGCAACTGGGCCTGCAGATCCAGCGGGTCAACCTGGTGCCGCTGGCAAATCAGGTGCTTGACCAGCAGCGGCCGGCCGCGCCTGACCATGAACTGGTGTTGCAGACGGAAGAGCCGGAACTCTGGGTGCAGTGTGACTCGCTGCGCATTCGGCAGGTGCTGACAAATCTTGTCGGGAATGCGCTCAAGTACAGCCCCCCCGAAACCCCGGTGACTATCCGTCTGAGTATGCGCGAAGTGGCATGCGATGAGCCACCCGCCGAGGAGGAGCAGGCAATTGCTGTGCCGCAACGCGAGGCGCTGGTTGCGATATCGGATATGGGCAGTGGGATTGCCCCCGAACAGCAGGCGAATCTCTTCCAGCGCTACTATCGGGCTGGGGCACGGCGCACGGAGGGGCTAGGTCTGGGGCTCTATCTCAGTCGCCAGTTTGTGCTCATGCATGGTGGCAATATCTGGGTCGAGAGTAGTGACGGCAAAGGTAGTATCTTCTACTTCACCCTGCCAATAGAAGAGTA
>DAOTVB010000245.1:0-23725 GCA_034436755.1 Chloroflexaceae bacterium
AGCAGGTAGGGGCTGCTCTCGTGAACCAGGCGATTGGTGTATTCAGGCGCGCTCATCGGCGTGATTCCTCCTTCTTTTGTAGCAAGAACCGGGAAGTTGCGTGAAACGTGGTGCGTGAAACGTGATGCGTGATGTAATGTCGTCGGAATGGGTATGCATACATAGTACCATGGGTGTGTCGATTTCTGGTGCCGGCGCGGCGCGTCACCCGTTCACCGCGCGGATCGTCGTCTCCATGTCGGGCGGACAGATCGCCCCCGCCAACCTGGATCAATGTCACCGCCCGCTTCGTCAAAACCAGTGTAGCTTTTCAAGAACAAAGAACAAAGAACAAAGAACAAAGAACAAAGGAACAAAGGAACAAAGAACAGAGGAACAAAGAACAAAGCGCGCTTCGTCGTTCCATCAGATACCTTTTTTGTTCTTTGTTCTCTGGTTTTTTGTTCTTTCCAACGGAGGAGATTTCATGCGTTATCGATCACTGCTGGTCGGGGTGCTGCTGGTTGCCATCTGGCAGAGCAACTCCCTGGCCGCACTCTTCGTTCCCACCGTCACGTTAGCCCAGCCCACGCCGCTGGCTGACGCGCCGGAGGTAGCTTCCTATCAGATGGAGGTGGAACTCGACCCGACCGCCAAAACCGTCACCGGGTCGGAGCGGATTACCTATCGCAACCCCGCAGATGACACGCTGGAGGAACTCTGGCTGCGGCTCTATCTCAAAGCCTTCAGCAGCCCGGATACCGTCTGGATGCAGGAGTCGGGCGGGAGCCATCGCGGATTTACCACCGACGAGGAGAGTCTGGGGGATATCACCGTGAGTAGACTGGCGCTGCCCGATGGGACCGATCTGCTCGCCGGCTCCACGATCAGCGGCACCCTGATGCGCGTTCCGCTGCCCGCACCGCTGGAGCCGGACGCGACAATCAACCTGGAGGTAGAGTGGACCAGCAAGCTGCCACGGGTGTTTGCGCGTACCGGCTACGGTGGGCGCGACGATACCTTCTTCATGGTCGGGCAGTGGTATCCCAAGATGGTGGTGTATGCCGATGGAGCGTGGGACACCATTCCCTGGCATGCCAATGCGGAGTTCTTCCACGACTTTGGCAACTACGATGTACAGATTACCGTGCCGCCGGAGTATGTCGTGGCGGGCGCGGGCGTCCCGGTCGGCGAGCCGGTTGAGCAGGAGGGCCGCAAGACCGTGCGCTTTATCGCCGAAGATGTCACCGATTTTGCCTTTGCCGCGTCACCCGATTTCGAGATACGTACGGCGCAGGCGGGGGATAGCGAGGTAGTGCTCTACTACCTGCCGGAGCATGCCGCGGCGGTTGATACCTACATCGACGTGGCGGTTGGTTCGCTTCAGGCTTACAGCGACTGGTACGGCGACTATCCCCACCCGCGCCTGTCGGTGGTTGATGTACCGGATAGTGCTGCGGGCGCGGGCGGTATGGAGTATCCCACGCTGATCACGGGGGGCACGCTGGGTGCGCCGATTGACTCCGGCTTTGTCGCACTGGTGGTGGCGCACGAGGTCGGGCATCAGTGGTGGCCTATGCAGACCGCCACACACGAAGGCCGCGCGCCCTGGCTGGACGAGGGGTTGACCCAGTACAGCGGCAGTCGCTACATGCATGCTGCCGATTTGCGGGTGGGCTCCGGCGTTGATGCGCTCAGTCTGGGGGCATTTGCCATGGACCGCGCTGCCTATGCCTCTAACCCCGATGTGCCGTCCGACCTGCCGTCGTGGGAGTATGACGGCTTCGACTTTGGCGTGGCGGCCTACAGCAAGCCCTCGGTGGGGCTGTTCACCCTGGAGCAGGTTGTGGGCACGGAGCGCTTCCGCCAGGCCATGGCCGACTACCTGGAGACCTACCGCTACCGCCATCCCACCAGTGCCGATTTCCGCCAGTCGCTCGAAAGCTCTCTCGACACGGATCTGGACTGGTTCTTTGATGACTTTATCGGTGGCGCCGGCGTGATTGACTACGCCGTCGGCGAGATCGAGAATACCCCGACGGGCAGCACCATCACGGTGAGACGGACCGGCGAAGTACGCGTGCCGGTCGAGATCCGGGTAACGCTGGCGAGCGGCGCACAGCAGATGCGCACCTGGGAGGCCCGGGAGGGGCAAACCAGCCTGACCTTTCCGCCGGGTGATCCGGTGAAGCAGGTGAAGATCGACCCCGAATATAAACTCGCCGCCGAGTTTGACCGGATGGACAATGGCATCAGCACCACGGTAGAAGTTGGCCCGACGACCACACTGGGTGGGCGGCTGCTCTTCCTGTTCCAGGCGGTTGTTCAGACGGTTGGCCTGTTTGGATAAGTGGAGGAAAACTCATGCAACGATTACAAACAGTATTCATGCAGGGACTCCAGCGTGCGTTGCGGTTGCGCCTGCTCCTGCCGCTCTACCTGACGGGCCTGCTGCTGGGGCTGGTGCAGACCTGGCCGCTGCTCTATGCCGCCGCAGATGGCATGCTGAACAACCCGGTGATGGAAGATCTGGCAGGCGGCGGGAGCGATGCACTGCTCAACCTGATGCTGGATGGTTCGTACGACGTTGCGATGGCAGTAACGGGCTGGCTCTTCACGACGTTGCTGCTGACGCTGGTCTTCAGTCTGGCGTACAACTTTTTCTCGGGCGGGATTCTGAGTGTCTGGACCGACATGCGTTCCTTCTGGGCAGGCTGTTGGCGCAATGTGTTGCCGTTTACCGGGTTGGGGCTGATCCTGGTGCTCCTGGCTGCATTGACCCTGGTGGGCGTGGCGCTGCTGGGTGGACTGCTGGGCGGAACCGCTTCCCTGATCATTGCGCTGCTCCTGCTCCAGGTGCTCAATCTGGTGGGGGAGTATGCGCGCGCAATCGGGGTAGTGCATGACCGGCGTAATCCCCTGGTCATGTTTGGGATGGCGGTACGTTTTTGCCTCCGGCATGTGGGCGGGGTGCTGGCACTGGCGCTGCTCGGGCTGCTGCTGCACGGCGGGCTGCTGCTGTTCTACCGGGGGGTGCTGAGCGGCGTGGATAACCTGGTCATTACGATTATTGGGCAGCAACTGCTTGTGCTGGTCTGGCTCTGGATCAAGCTGCTGCGGCTGGCGTGGGCTGCCGGCTATGTCCAGAGTTTCGTTTCGGACGCGGGGGTAGCGCGCGAAACGCCGCCGCCGGTCGCCCGGGCCGAGGAGTCGCCCGTGGTTTGATCCAACGGTCTCCAGCTTGCCCGTTCTGAGAACATCCCCCGCGTGGCGGTTGCCGCGCGGGGGCTTTTTGTGTAATCCATCCAGGATTTTCTGATACCGATTTGTTGTCATAGCCCCAGCGACCACTGAGGACGCAGCGCTGATAAACGGGAATGTGCTACCGCTGCGCCCGTTGCGTCCATTCCGGCTGATTGCTGGTTTGATGGCACATTGACAGGAGTTACGCGGTGCGCGTTCAAACGGGACGTTTCACCCGGTGAACGGCAGAATCGCCTGCGGCAGCATGGTACTTTTGTTTCTTTTTCACGAGATTGTGGCTCTCCAAGCCACAATTTCGTGAAAAAGATTGGGAATCTTCCACCCTGCCGGAGGCGAATCGGTCCGTTCATCCAGATGAACACCTGATTTGGAACCGACCGCGTAAGTCGTGACATTGGTATGATACAAAAATGACCGAACTTTAACAGTTCCTTAATAAAGTGTTCAGGGTGAATATATTCACAGGATTGACGGCAAGGTTAAAGCAGGGTAAGGCCAGTTCAGACGGAAGGAATAGAAGAGTAGCAGTCGTGTTATCAGCCCATCTTATCATTTCAAAAAACCCTTGTCAATATTGGAATTCTACAAAAGACAGTACTTTTTGTGGATTACATGGACGGCTGTTGAGATGTCATAATGAGGTTGGGTTCTGCAATACGTCCGTTCGCACCGATTATCCAGGGAGGCGCGGGGGAGACCATGATGGAAACACCCCGGCGACTCCGTCGCAAACTGGGATTGCGCGCAGGTCCGTCTCTCGAGCGCAACCCAGGTAGAACATTCCTTCGTTCTGCCTGGTAGCACCGCCCGTCTTTTTACTATTTTTTACTTTGTTCAAACTATGGCTTAACCGGCCACATCACCGGACTATTTCCGCTGTGATGAACCATGCTGCCCGCTTTCGTAAACCGCCCCGGTAGCTCATTGGTGTCCGCTATCCTGCCCCACCACCGGGGAGTTCTGACCGCCGTGTCGCGTCGTTACACCAATTTTTATTAACCCTGGTGAGGATGCATCACACCCATAGCTACTCCCACGATACCCATGCCGGCCTGGAGTACACCACCCACCTGCCATATCCTCCCGCAAACCCGGCCCGTGCAACATATCTGCCGATAAAAGTAACGAAACCGGTTGCATATCGTGCAACATGCCTGCCGATATAGAAAATAGCGGGCAGTGTTACGCAACGTAAGGAGGGTCATAGTAGATCCGACTCTGTTTATCTTTTGTGTTCTGGCGTAGGCAATAACCCGCCATGAATCCGGGTGCGGCGCGACAGGACTACTGGGACTGTCCTGGGCAGACATCCCGTAGCCCCTGCCGTTAACCTGCCCGCTCCGGTTTTGCCTGGCTATGCCTGCGGCGGATGCAACCGTTCATACCTGATGCACTGGAGAAGAAACGCCCATTTTGGTGAGACGCGACCCTGGAGTGTGTGCGTGCGAATCGGCAGATACCCGTTTAATCAGCCTGTTGTGATACATGGTCAACGTACGAACAGTGGAGGACCAGCTTATGCTACGTGGCCGCGCCCATCGTTCTACCCACCTATCCAACCGCCCGGGCCGGCCCGTGGTGTATTCATGCAGGCGGAGCATGCCACAACCCTGGTATGTATCCGCCGAGGGTAACTTCGATGAGTGCAGATCTTCCAATCAGTGATTTCGCGTCTCGCATTGAACAGTTCTTGCTGGATGCTGCCGGCGCGTCTCTTTCTTCCGAGGAGCGGCAGACGCTGGTCCAGGCAACGCTGGCGCAGGTCCGTGCAGCGCATGAGTCGGGCACTGTCGTGCCGGCTGACCTGGAGACATGGCTGACGGACCTGGCCCAGGAACAGCTTTTCGCCCATCTGGTGCAACGCCAGGCGCCCTATGTCGAGGAGGTAATCGTTGCCCAGGTCGGGGGATATCTAACGGAGCAAGAAGTCAACAGCCTGGTCCAGGGGACGCTGGCGCAGGCCCGTGCAAACATCCAGCAGTTCAATCCCGCCGGCGATGCGGCGCAGGAGTGGCTGGCGCGCCTGGCGCGTGAGCAGACGTTGGGGTACTTGTTGCAGCAGCGCAATCCGGCGGCGCTGCTCCTGCTCGATACCTACCTCCCCGGGTTGCAGCGCAGTCTCTCCCTGAGTAAATTTAACGACTTCTTGCAGCCGGAGGATCGTGATGATATTACGCGCAACACCCTGCTGCGTGCTCTGCATCAGGGTGATCGCTATGATCCCCAGGTGTCAAAGATTGCCACCTGGCTGAATGTATTACTCCACTATGAAACATTAGATTTTCTCCGAGCGACCAAACATATCAGCCCGAAAACGCTCGATGCGGTGGCGCGCGCCGAGGCAGATACGGTTGAGCAACACCTGCCCGCCGCTGAGTCTCAGCCCAGCCGCGCGATGGAAGAACTGCTGCAGCGGCTGCCGGCAAAGCGTGCGCAGGTGATCCGCCTCTTCTTCTATGAGGGGCTTTCCTACGAGGCGATTGCCCAGCAACTCGGCGTCAAGGAGGTCAGTGTTCGCAGTACCGTCTCGCGCGGAGTAAAGCAGTTGCAGGAAGAGGTTAATAATGATGAGCGGTTGCGCCAGGCGTTGGGCAAAATCTTTTCCCTTCCCCTGGCTATGCTCTTCCTGGTGATGACCACTGCAGGTGCATTAGCAATGGTAGTTGCACTAGCGATATTAATCGTGTTGCCATCCACAGCCCATGCGCCAGTGCATACACCTACGCCGGCAAATGTCACCGCAACAGTTCCGGCGGAAACAGCGGTTGTGGCCCAGTCAATCCAACTATCCCCTCCAATTGACCGGACCCGGTTGTTGCAGATGGAGGCTGATGCTACCACCGCACGCGAACCAACTGCCGTACCGCCGCGTGCCACGCCGGAGATAGCGCACATGCCGCCGGCCAGGTTTGCACCGGCAGAGCATCTCGAAACAGGCGCACCGGAGCGGGCGATCCCTACCAGCAGTCTGCCCACACCGCTGCCACCCTCCCCAACGGCAGATGCCGGCTCAACGGTTGACAACCGGGTGGTACCAACACCCGGCCCGACACATACGCCGACGACCAGCGCCACGGCGACGATGATGCCTGTGCCGGCCGGTAGCACAGCGGCGGACGCAACCACGTTGCCCAGTCCGGTGCCATCGGCAACTGCAACCGCAACAGCGCTAGTGCCAGCAGCGACGGCGGGTATAACCGCCAGCCCGACGGTGCCTGTGCCTGCAACTGAAACCGCCGACGCCACGGCGACGCCCACGGCGACCGCCAGCCCGCAGCCCGCAGCTACAGCAGCACCAACGGTCACAGCAAGCGCAACAGCACTGCCCAGCGCGACGCCCACCGTGACCGCCAACCCGGAGCCATCGGCGACGGCGAGTGCGAGTGCAACCGCCAGCGCCACGGCCACCGCGACGCCAACGACGACAGCCAGTGCAACAATGAAGCCTACAGCGACACCCACGGCCACGGAAACAGCGACGGCGACCGCCACCGCGACGCCCACGGCAACGGCGACGCCAACAGCGACCGCCACCGCCACCGCGACGCCAACAGCGACCGCGACGGCGAGTGCAACGCCAACGGCGACCGTGACTGCCAGTGCGACGGCGACGGCAACATCAACGGTGACGCCAACGGTGACGGCCAGTGCAACAACTACGCCGACAGCTTCGACAAAGCCGATAACCGGGCTGGTCACTGAGTGGTCCTACCAGGATCAGGCCGAGCGCGTCGAGATCATTGGTGTGGGTATGTCCAACCATGCGCAGCAACTCCTGGAACTGCCCAGCGCACGCTGGCTGACGGTCCAACTGGGCGGGAAGCTCTCCGACGAGCAATCGGAGCCGCCGGACGCCGTTGCCATGACATTTGATCATGCAGCCGATCAGGATGATCAGGCAGATCAGTTGACGCTAACGCAGCCGTATACCCTCACCCGGCGTGGCTATAACTTTATCGCTGCCGGTCAGTCGGGTGATCTGCTGGTGGAGGTTGCAGAGCATGCGGACGCGAGCACGGCGCGGGCGCTGCTGGGCTATGCGGCGGTTCCAACCGAGCAGCAGTTCAGCGGTGTCGGTCGTCTCGTCTTTATGCCGGTCTATCACGATACCGTTGCTGTGACATTGACCCTACCCGCCCCCCTGACCGCGCCAACGGATCTGACGGTTCAGGGGGCGTTTATTGATAATAATGATGATGATCGGGTGCTCCAGTTCGGCGCAAACGCAGGTGAAGTGACCGATGAAGTGAGCCGGGCCGGACCCACGGCCGGCGATCTGCTCAATCTTGAAACCATCACTCTGCGCGCGGTTCCGGCAGGTACAGCGGAAGTGCGGGTCTGGCTGACCTCACCCCGACAGGGCGGCGAGTCGGCCATTCTTATGGGTGTTTCTGTATCGTATCGACCGGGAGAAGTAGCGTCTGCGGGGATGCCGTCCGGCACATTGACAACCCAACCGGCAAATACTGTGCCTTCGATTGCTTCGCCCGTGGTTCTGGTGAAGACAAACGACTATCAGATCCAGGTATGCCGACCCGGTGAGGGCGAGAACCTGCCGCTTGCGGCTGTGCCAAACAGCAGCCGCAAGCCCGGTCGGATGATTACGTCGACGTATGCCTGGGCTCCGGGGAACGCAAAGATGCGTCTTGCCGACAATGATGTCGCAGTCCCCCATCACCGCATATTGCCACAGTTCCCCCCGATTGCATTTACAATGGCGACCGATCTGTCACCGCCTGCGCTTGCTGCAAGCACGGCGGGGCGAGTGCAGTTACGGTCGGGGTTGGCAGTCGTCCGCTGTATGTCACCGCACTACCCACAGCGCACCTGATCCAGCATCAGGGTTAGTCTCGACAGGTACCGTACACGCATAAACGCAGGACTTGCGCTTGAGCCACGCTGACGGGAGCGCGGAGTCGTGCTATACCGGGAAGCGACCCTTTCCTTATCGTCCGGCGTATCCGCACACGCGGGCCGGTGCAGCGGCGGAAGCGCGCTTCTTGAGGCCATCCCGTTAGCGGCTCCACTGCCGACGGGTGGTGTGTTTCGGTTATCTAACGGACGGGGTACAATAGTTAATATTTTATTAATGTCTTTGGGTGTACAATAGAGCAACTGAGAATACCGTTCACCTGCGCCCATGCTCGCGCCGCCCGGATGGATGGCGTGCCGGGGGCATATGACTAGAATATCGGATGCTTACTGTCGGGCGCTTCCCCCGCAGATGGGGTTGCCGCTGGTTCATTATCGATAGATGCAGAGCAGAAGCATCAGGTCCAATATGCGATTGCCGGAACAGCTTCGTACAATATCGGAAAATGGTACGCTGACAGTTAGTCACTGTCTGAGGAAGAGTATGGATAAGTTATCGACTCAGCGGATGGCAGAAGCACTGCTGCTGCTCTCCTTTACGCCAGAAGAACTGGCCGCGCTGACGCCGGGTGAAATTCGCTTGCTGGCAGCACAACAGCGGGCGGCCATAGCGTCCACATCTGCGCCGGAGCCGGCCCGGGCGGTCGGCAGCAAGCGCGTACACATGCAGGCGGCGATCCAGGCATTTGCGGCGCTGCCCGTGCCGTCACAGCCGGATGCGCCTGCCACGGCAGAGCCAGACGTGATCAGGCCGTCTGACGATCCGGACGCGTCCTAGCCCGGCAGGTTGCGACCAATAGTGCCGGCCACGCTTGCCTTGCCCGGAAGCCGGGAAATGAGAGCGTACCATAACAGGTTACGATGCTCTGTCATAGATCATCTGGCAGAGCAGGCCATGAGAGACGCGCTGTGGCGCGTCTCTCATGCTTCGTGTGGCAAAGCCTGGCATGATGAGCATTGCGTTTTTATTCCGAGTATGGGCTGGACCGGAGTCCCGGTTGATGAAGGTTGAAAATTGAATCCAGATATCGCCACTCAGGAGTCCCGGCTGATGAAGGTTGAAAATTGAATCCAGATATCGCCGCTCAGGAGTCCCGGCTGATGAAGGTTGAAAATTGAATCTCGATGTCGCCGCTCAGGAGTCCCGGCTTCAGCCGGATCGGGCATTCCCGGCAGTAAGCCGCTGCCCCAGCAGGTATCCCACCGGCTAAAGCCGGGACTCCCGGTCATTTCATAGCCGGATCGGGCGTTCCCTTCAGTAAGCCGCTGCCCCGGCAGGCCTCCAACCGGCTAAAGCCGGGACTCCCGGTCATTTCATAGCCGGATCGGGCATTCCCTTCAGTATGCTGCGGACCCGGCGGGCCTCCAACCGGCTGAAGCCGGGACTCCCGGTCATTTCATAGCCGGATCAGGCGTTCCCTTCAGTAAGCCGCTGCCCCAGCAGGTATCCCACCGGCTGAAGCCGGGACTCCCGGATGGCATATCCAGTCGAGCCGTAAGGTGCATTCGATGCACCGTCCTGCTGCCACGCGTCATACTTGCAACATGGTCTCAAAGTCGAGCCGTAGCCGTAGGGTGCATTCGATGCACCATGCTGCTGCCGCACGCCATACCCGCAATATGGTCTCAAAGTCGAGCCGTAGGGTGTATTCGATGCACCATGCTGCTGCCGCACGCCATACCCGCAATATGGTCTCAAAGTTCATCAGCCGGGACTCCCGAATGGTATATCCAGACTATAGGAATAACAGACAAACATCGGACAAAGAACAAACCGGTTGTTCGATAACAGAGCACCGGAGACGTTTTGTTCTGTGTTTCTTTGTTCTATGTTCTCTATATGTCCTCAATGTTCACCAACTGCAGCTTTACGCGCATTTGTTTGAATTATATTACGCGCAAGTTCCAGCACAAACAGGAAGGTTGCATCCAGAATGCAACAGCGCTGCCGATAAAGAATATAGAGGAGCTACTCCTCACCCCTGGTGGCTTCCGACGGTACGCGAAAGGAGCAAATCATGACTGTTGCACCAGAGCTGATTCTGATCGGTGTGCTTGGTCTATTTCTCTTGGGGTTGTTGTTCGACCGGGGTATGACCGAACCGCGTGAGATTATTATTGTCCAGACGCCTCCGCACCGCCCAGCGGGCTGTGCGCGCATTATCGCACTCCTGGTGGTTATGCTGCTGGCAATCCTGCTGGTTGCGCTCTTTTCAGCATAGCAGGTGCGCGGGTAGGGCCGGCGTAACCTGAGCGCTACTCCACGCTGACGGACAGGGTAAAACATCTGTATAGATGTACCCACCGGGAGTACTTCCGGTGGGTCTGTTTATTTCAACGAGTTACGCAATCCCTGACCTGGAAGGGAATGTCGCCTCCGGTAGGGTGGTATATTTTATTATCCATCGTCCTCTGTCTTGCTGTTGCTGTCATGCCGGTCGGCGGTATCACCCGGTGCTTCCTCCGCGACGCTGGTCTGATCAACCGTGGTAGCTTCATGCTCCGCTGCGTCGTCCTCCTCCGGCTGATCCTGCCCGGCAAAGATGTGCTCCGGCGGCGTCTGCTCAGACCGGGCTGCGGGTGGTTCGGGGGCAACATCACTGGCGCTATCGTCGGTCTTGTGCGCACCTGGGTCGCCACGCAGGTCGGTCGCGTGATCGCCACTCCCGGTACCGCTGCTCATCGCGACCGCGCTCAACTCTTCCTGGCGCGTTTCAACCATTGTCTTGAATATCTTGAGATTCGCCTCGATATCATTCCCGCCGAAGCCCAGCCAGTCGCCGAGGCGCTCACCAAAGCTCTCCGCCTTTGCGGACTGCATGCACGCCCGTCAGGAAACGCGGCAACTTCTCAAACCGGGTCCACTGCATATAGGCAATGCGCACCGGCACACGCACATCAATTGATTGCTGAAACTGTTTCATTTCATACCGATTTGTTGGCATAGCCACAGAGAACACCGAGAACACCGAGATGATAAACGGGAATATGCCGCCGTTGCACCTATTGCGACCGTTCCCGTTGATTGCTGGTTTGATGGCACATTGGTATCAGGTTTCCTTCCTACGTACTACGTTCCATGGGAAGGAGTCTGCATATTGCTTGCCAGAAATGCGACGCGCCGCACGGGTCAACCCGGCAGGTTGCAATCCAGCGGCAGCCGGACCTCAAAGCATGTCCGACCCGGCCGACTGTCTACCCGGATCTGCCCGTTGTGTTTCTGCACCACGATATTGTGGCAGATATTCAGTCCAAGGCCGGTGCCATGGCCGGGCGGTCGGGTGGTAAAGAAGGGATCGAAGATCCGGGACTGAATATCTGCGGGGATGCCGGGGCCGCTGTCTTCGATCATGACCACCAGATGCTTACCGTCGCAGCGCGTGCGCACGACCAGGGTTCCCTGTCCATTCATCGCCTGGAGCGCATTGTCGATAATATGTGTCCATACCTGGTTGATTTCGCCGGCGTAAGCCTGGATCGCCGGTAATTGCTCGTCATAGGCGCGCTCGACCTGGATGCCCGGCTCTAGCCGGTTCTGCAGCATCGTCAGGGTGGTATCGAGCGCCTGGTTGATATTGACTGTCTGGATGGGAGCCTGGTCAAGATAGGTGTATCCCTTGAGCGCGTCCACGATGCCGGCAATCCGCGTGGCCCCGGTTTTGATCTCCGCCAGCAGACTGTAGACGGTAAAGATGTTACTCAACCAGGGCAGCAGGAGGACGAACAGGTCGC
Organism: Chloroflexaceae bacterium; assembly: GCA_034436755.1. GTDB lineage: Bacteria > Chloroflexota > Chloroflexia > Chloroflexales > Chloroflexaceae > CAKZQX01. Next base: position 11,848 of record DAOTVB010000245.1, read on the forward strand.
CCGGCAGTTGCGTCGCCAACGCCTCCAGTTGCGGCGGATCATACCCCAGGCTGACCAGGGCCGGGGTATACTCCCAGACGTTCGGGCAGTCGTACCGCTCAAGGTAGGCTTCAAGTTCCAGTTCTCGGTCGCTACACTCCGCGCTGCTGAAGCGCAGCGGATTGCGCGCGCGGGTGCGGGCCAGGTGATCCAGTTCGAGCAGCAAGGCGCGCTGCTGCTCGGAGGACGCCAGCGCCAGGAGCCGCAGGTAGACCGGCTGAAGCTGCTCGATGAGCGCCGCCAGTTGTTCACTACTGCTCAACATTGCCCCGGTCGGGTTGTTCAGTTCGTGGGCCATACCGGCGCTCAGCTTCCCCAGGGTTGCCAGCTTCTCGCTCTGGCGCAGCATCATTTCCTGCGCCACGTAGGACTGCTCCAGGTCGCGCAACTTTTTCTTCTGCAGGGTCGCCTGCACCCGCGCTGTGAGCAGCACCGGGTTGAACGGCTTGAAGAGGTAGTCTTCCGCGCCCATCTCAATGCACTGGACCATACTGTCCAGGTCTTCCAGGGCCGAGACCACAATGACCGGCAGGTGACACCAGCGGCTGTCGTTGCGCATCCGGCGCAGCACCTCGTGGCCGCTCATCTCCGGCATCATCAGGTCAAGTAGCATGCAGTCGAACTGGTCGGTCTCGAGGCGGGCCAGCGCCTGCACACCATCTTCTGCTGCCGTTACGGTATGCCCCTGCTCGCGCAGGCTGTGGGCCAGCTTGAGGCGCACCATGCTGCTGTCTTCGACAATCAGAATCTTGCCGACAACTGGGTGTCGCTCTGCCGCTGCGGTCTGGGGGGTAGCGGTGGTTGTGGTCATTGTGGTTGCCCCTGCTCTTGCAGATATGTTTTCAGTTCTGCCTGCAACCGGGCGTAGCGCGCTTCGATCTGGTCGATGAGTAGGGGTGCGTTGTCCAGGTTGCCCGTCCGGCAGCCCAGTTCGAGTTCCCGGCAGGGTTCGGCGACCGTGCCGGCCTGAAACTCGTTCGCGTTGGATTTGAGCGTGTGGGCTGCGCGCTCGACCCGCTCGATATCTCCGGCGTCCCAGCCCTGCCGCAGATCGGTCAGCAGCCGAGTTGCGTCGTCCAGGAAGCCGGCAATAAGCTGCTGCAGAAAAGCGGTATCGCCACCAATATCACTCAGCATGCGTTGGATTGCGTCGGTCGGCAGTACCGACTGGTCGTTTTCTTCGGTTACTATAACCGACATGCCGTTTGCCTTCGCGTCCGGCGGGAGGGGCTTCTCAGCATGCTCATGCTGACCATGCTGACCATTGCCGTTTACCGCGACGGTGGCCAGGTCGGGCGTGGTCGGGACAGACGGCAGGGTGTGTTCCGGGCGGGCGGTTGTTCCCTCCAGGGCGGCAACCAGGGCGGGCAGCCGGATCGGCTTGCTGATGTAGTCATCCATCCCGGCCTCCAGGCACATCTCGCGGTCCCCGGCCATGGCGCTGGCGGTCATCGCCACCAGGCGTGGCCGGTCGGCCCCCGACCATTCCTGGAGGATCTGCGCGGCGGCTTCCAGGCCATCCATCTCCGGCATATGCAGGTCGAGCAGCACTAGATCGTAGGGCTGTTGCCGCAGGGCCGTCAGTGCTTCCAGGCCGTTGGCGGCAACATCGGCCCCGTAGCCCAGTTGTTGCAGGAAGTGCAGCGCCAGCTTCTGATTGGTGACATTATCCTCGGCCAGCAGAATCCGCAGCGGGTGGCGCCGGCCCATCTGTGTGTCGAATGTCTCGGTCAGCGGTTGCGCCGGGGGAGCGGCTGCGACCTGGGTGCCCCGGCTGATGTTGACCAGCAGGTTGAAGAGTTGCGCCGGCTTGATCGGTTTGGTCAGGAACGCGGCCAGTTCCACCTCTGCGCCATCGGTCTGCTCAATCATGCTGCGCCCGCCGAGCGAGGTCAACATAATCAGCGGGGGGATGTGCGGATTGCCGCTACGCTGGATGGCGGCGGCCAGGGTCATTCCGTCCATCTCCGGCATCTGCATATCGAGGATGGCAACGTCGAAGATATCGCCCTGCCGGAACCAGGCCAGCGCCTCGGCGGGGCGGGCGGTATCGCGCGGCTGCATACCCCATGCCTGCGCGTGCAACCGGAGAATGCGCCGGTTGGTGCTGTTGTCATCGACGATCAGCAACCGCTTGCCCGCCAGTTGATCCTCCACCCGATGCAGATAGGCATGCCGGGTTGCGCCCGCCGGGTGGGCCTGGATGGTGAAGTGGAAAGTTGAACCCTGGCCGACCTGACTCTCAACCCACATATGCCCACCCATCAACTGACTGAGCCGCCGGCTGATGATCAGCCCCAGGCCAGTGCCGCCATAGCGCCGCGTGGTGGAGGCGTCTACCTGGCTAAACGCCTTGAAGAGCCGATCCATGCGCTCCGGCGGAATGCCGATCCCGGTATCTTGCACGGCAAAGTGCAGTTCATACGGCATCTCCGGGTCATCCCCGGATAGCCTTTGTCCCGTCACCATCACCGTGACCTCGCCCGCTTCGGTAAACTTGATTGCGTTGTTGAGCAGGTTGATCAGGATCTGGCGCAGGCGGGTTTCATCGCCCATAATCGCCTCGGGCGTATCCTCGGCAATCACATAGGCCAGATCAAGCCCCTTGTCGGTGGCACGGGTTGCCAGTAGATCCAGCGACCCCTCAATACAGTCACGCAGATCGAGCGGCTGGATCTCCAGTTCCAGTCGGTTGGCCTCGATCTTGGAGAAGTCGAGAATATCGTTGATAATCGTCAGCAGGCTCTCGCCACTCTGCTGAATAGTGCGGGCAAAGTCGGTCTGGTCGGAGTCGAGGCGGGTGTTAAGCAGCAGGCTGGTCATGCCAATAATCGCATTCATGGGGGTGCGAATCTCGTGGCTCATCATCGCCAGAAACGCGCCCTTGGCGTTGTTCGCCTCCTCCGCCAATTGCCGCGCCACTTCGGCCTCGTCCCGCGCCAGGGCTAACTCGGCGGTGCGTGCGGCGACCTGCTGCTCCAGGTTCTGGATGCTCAGCGCGCTCTCCAGACGGGTATTCTCGGCGATCAACTGATTGTTGGCTTCGATCTGGCGGCGAAAGTGGGTGGTCAGGTCGCCCAGTTCGTCGTTGGGCAGCCGCGCAGGCATGTTCAGTTGATCCGGATGTTGCCCGGCCCCCGCCAGCGCGATATTCAGATCTTGCAGCGGTTGCAGCAGACTGCGCGCGGTCAGCAGGCTAAACAGGATCGTGCTACCAATCCCGAAGGCCGCTACAAAGAGCACGATCATGGCAAGGTTGGCGGCTCCGGCGAAAACGGCCACACTCAAAGCCAGCAGTGGCAGCATCCCGGTCAGCAGGGTCGTCACCAGCAGCCGCATTCCGACCGACACGCGGGGCACGCCCGGCAGGGCCAGGTTGCCGTCGGGGAAGAACTGCGGCAGCGCCCAGCGCCAGAGCGCATCCACCGTCAAGAAGATGATCGTTGCTGCCGTCAGCCCACCAATCAGCCCCAACCCGATGAAGGTGCGCCCAAAGGTCTCGGCGGTGGGTGGCATCATGTCACCCCGGTTAAACAGCCAGCCGACCAGCAGCCAGCCGGCGATATTCGCGCCGATAAGCAGCACCTGCCGGCGGGGTTGCCGGACTGCTCGATCCAGCAGGAACGTGATCAGGGTATAGCTGGTAAGACTTGTGAGCAGGGTCAGGCCGAGCAGCATGCGCAGCACGGTTTCCATCTGGGGCCAGGGCAGCAGGCCGTAGGGAGCCAGCAGCGGCAGCCCGCCGCGCGCATAAAACAGCGCGGCCACACTCCAGCTCACCAGACTGATCAGCGCCAGGATCAGCGGGTAGGTTGCGGCGCGACGGCGGATATGCCCCGGCAGGTCGGCGGCCGGTTCGCCCTGCGCGATACGCGTTGCGGCGGTTTGCAGCGAGCGGCTGTAGTACCAGGCCAGCGCCAGTTCCACCAGGCCCAGCAACAGCATAATCCAGGTGTAGGTAATCCAGTCGGGCAGCGTCTCGGTGCGCCAGAAGGCTTTGTTGGCGTCGAAGGTCTGCCGGTCGATATAGGCAAAGTAGGCGAAGACCACCGCCGCCACCGCTGCCTTGACCAGCAGCATAATTGCCAGGCTCCGTCCATAACGGTTCATCCGGTTACCTCCTGTAGCGGGTTTATAGGTTACAGGTTACAGGTTACAGGTTACAGGTTGCGGGTTACGGGTCTATCATAAATCAGGCAGTCCGGCGTGCGCCAGGGTAATTTTACTTATGGTGGGGTGAGGTATTCTGCATGATGCACAGAACAAAGAACAAAGAACAAAGAGCAGCAAACAAAGAACAAAGAGCAGCGAACAGAGAACAAGGAATGCCGGTTGCTGTGTCATGAGGTGAGCATTTGTTCTTTGTTACTCTGTTCTTTGTTCGCTGTTGTTCCGTTCTTACATGCGCCCGGTCAGGGCGGCGCGCAGGCGGGAATCGTCGGCGTTGTTGTGGAAGACATGCAGTCCGAAGTGTTGCGAGATCTCGGTACAGACATGCACGCCACGCACGCTGTTGCCGCGCGGGTCGAGCAGCGGCGAGAAGACGCCGATGCCCAGGCGGTTGGGCGCAACGGCGATAATGCCGCCGCCCACGCCGCTCTTGGCGGGCAACCCGACGCGGTAGGCCCACTCGCCGGAAAAATCGTACATGCCGCAGGTATACATCACACTGAGCATATCCTGGACATATTCAGCAGCGACGGCGCGCTCCCCGGTGATCGGATTGATGCCGTTGTTTGCCAGCGTCGCCGCTATCACCCCCAGATCGTGACAGTTGACCAGCAGCGAACACTGTTGGAAGTAGAGATCCAGCGATTCCTCGAGGTTGCCCGCCAGCATGCCAAAGTTGCGCATCAGGTAGGCAATCGCCCGGTTGCGGTCGCCGGTTGCGCGCTCGGAGACAAATACCGAGACATCAAGGCGAATCTCGCGGCCGGTGTAGCGGCGGAACATATCGAGCAGGCGGTTCATCCGGTCGGCGGGATTATCGCCCTGGATCAGCCCGGCGGTGGCAATGGCGCCCGCGTTGACCATCGGGTTGTAGGGTCGATTCGAGAGTTCATCCAGCACAATCGAGTTAAACGCATCGCCGGAAGGCTCAACCCCCACTTTGGAGAGGACAAAATCACGGCCATGATCCTCCAGCGCCCGCCCGTACACAAAGGGCTTGGACGCCGACTGGATGGTAAACTCCTGCGCATAGTCACCCACCTTGAACACCTGCCCCTCGACGGTGACAATGCAGATGCCGAACCAGTCGGGATTGGCCTTCGCCAGTTCGGGAATATAGTCGGCGACGGCCCCATCGCGCAGGGGGTGATACCGGCTGTGCAATTCTTCGAGATAGGCCTGGAGCGGCGAGGCAATAGCCGCCAGGTCGCCCACCAGTGCCTGCAGATCGTCGCGTTTCGGGTTATCTTGCATGGTATTCTTCCTGATTGCTATACCATCAACGTTGCCACTACCTGCTTGAGCGACGCGGTTACGGGATGGTCGGGATAGCGTTGCACAAAAATACCGGCGCTGGCAAGCAGCATCATCTCGTCGGAGTGGGGCAAGACCGCCGCCACCTCACAGTTGAAGGTCTGGGTCACCCGTTCACGCACCTCGTCCGGATCAAAGCTGGTCGGCACCTTGTTGACCAGCAGCGCCATCCGCGGCACATTGAGGGCACCGGCGACTTCGACCGTGACACCGGTGCCCTCATAGTCCTGCCGGTCGGGGCGCATAATAATCAGTAGCGCATGTGAGACCGCAATCGAGAGCATGGTTTCCTCGTTGAGGCCGGGGTGCGTATCGATCACCAGCGTATCCAGTTCCAGTTCGCTGATCGCCTTACGCAGGCCCGCCGTCAGCACGCGCGCATCGCAGCCCTCGCGCAGGATGCGGGCAATCTCCCCCGATTTGACGCTTGAGGGAATCAGAAAAATCTGCCCGGCGACGGGCGTCTCCAGCCGGGCCGTTACATCCGTGGTGGCCTGCCGGATCGAACAGCGCCCCCAGAGATAATCGTTCAGCGCGTAGGTAATCGCCTCGCCCTCCAGGTTAAACAGGTTATGAATGCCGGGCGACTGGATATCGGTGTCGATGACGGCAACCCGTTGCCCGGCTGCTGCCAGCAGAGTGGTGATATTCGCGGCGATATTGGACTTCCCGGTGCCTCCCCGGAAGGAGTGAATTGATATAATTTTTGCCATAGCGTCTCCTGCGAGCGTTAGCACGTTAGCACGTTAGCACGCCTCACGTTTCACGTTTCACGTTTCACGTTTCACGTTTCACGTTTCATGTTCCTGGCTCATCTCATCACGCAACAGTTGGGCCTGCTGCTGCAAGTCTTTAAAGTAACTGGTTTCCGTAATCTCGGCGGCCTGCCGGCGCATCCGGGCCTGATCAACCTCGATCTGCAGGCTGTTGACCTGCTGGCGTAACTGCTGCTCGCGGGTAAACACCTGGCGGGCCATCTGCTGAAATACCCGCGCCATCTGGCCCAGGTCGTCGGAACGGCGGGCCACATCGTCCAGGCTGGAAACATCGAAGGTACCGGCTTCGACGGCGGCGGCGGCGGCGGTCACACGGGCTACCTGCTCCAGGTAGGCCTGTTCGTTATCGCGTAGGCGCTTCTTCTCCAGGCTGGCACTGATCCGCGCCCGCAGCAGCACCGGGTCAAACGGTTTCGTCAGGTAATCCTCGGCTCCCAGTTCGATACACTGGACCACGCAGGCCATATCGTCGCGGGCAGAAACCACAATCACGGGGAGGTTGCGCAGCGCCGGATCAGCCTTCATCCGGCGGAGCATCTCCGCACCATCCATCTCCGGCATCATAATATCCAGCAGCACCAGATCGTAGGGCTGCTGCCGTAGCATCGTCAGTGCCTGCCGGCCGTTCTCCGCCTGCACGACGGTGTAGCCCTGCTGGTTCAGGCTGTAGGAGAGGCGCACGCGGTTGAGGTGGCTATCGTCAACAACGAGCAGCGTTCCGGTCGGATCAGACATATTCTTCCTCTCCAGCATTGTCACTTCGACACCGTTTCTGTGCAGGGCTACCCGGCGACAGCACACCGGCTTCACGCAGCAACCGGACGCATGCCGCATAATCGCGCCGCCGGCCCATCCACGACATACGCCAACCACTATTATTTATGCGAACAGGTAAACCGTTTTTGGATATCTTTATTTATAATATTCTTATGCAAGTTTGTTTGCATTGGATATTTTGCACAAAAAGCGGCGAGATGGTTTCGGCAGCAGCGGTGCCCCGGAAGGAGCCGGTCTGGGGGTGGTTGTTCTAGAGCAGGAACGGCGTAACGCGCGTTGAACAGATCGGAGCCGGGGCGTTTATTTCTGCATACGTCGGCGGATGTACTGCACCAGCCCGGACATGCCGGCTATCGCCAGCAAGACCCCGATCACACCGCTCAGCGTCAGCACAGTTTCCCAAAATGACCGCCCGGTGAGCCAGAATGCCAGGAAACAGACCAGTGCAAAAACCAGAAGAATTAAGACCAGTCCATAGCTGGTTAACCCCTGCCCTTTTTCGGTATGCCGGATACGTCGTTTCCAATTCATACGCCTCCTGCGATAACGCCGCAAGCGAACAATAATGGTCTCTACGCCGGGAACGTCACGCGAAAGCTGCTCCCCCGATTGGCTGCACTCACGACATCTATCTGTCCATTGAGTTGCCCAACGAGTCGCCTGACGATAGCCAGCCCGAGCCCCAATCCGGGTCGGGAGAGCCCGCGCGACCTTTGACCGCGATAAAAGCAGTCGAAGATATACGGAAGATCGTCCCGATCAATGCCGCACCCCTGATCACTGATTTCAACATAGCCTGCCTGCCCCTGCCGGGCAACCCTGATCTGGATTATTCTGCCAGTTGAGCTATATTTAACTGCATTTTGCACCAGATGATACAGAATATGCTCGATACACCAGGTATTTCCCAGAACGATCACCGGGGAGGTTGCATGCGCAAACCGCAGGGTATGCGTGCGATAGGCCGGTTGAATCTGATACACAAACTCTGCAACCAGCGCGGAAAGGTCGAGGTAGGCGATATCAACCTGACGTCCCGACACCAGGAGTTTGAGGAGTCGCCACAAACCTATGCTCTCGCGCCGAAAGCGCCTGAATGGCAGAGAATAATCTGGAACCATATCAATGTACATTATCTCATCGGGGGTGTTTCTCACTCCCATCCTGGTCTGGGTCGAAACGCTCCTGTTCCGCCGCATCCTGGCGATCTCCCAGCAGCACCTCCTGATGCGGATCGCTGCTTCCGACCTGACCGCCAGCATTAGTTGCCCGCCTGATCCGGTGCTCCGGCAGCATTCGCGGGGGACGCCCCCGGCGCTCGGTTCAGCCAGGCACGCAGGTCGTCCTGGGTGGCGAAATCCAGCAGGGCGTCCGCCAGCAGCAGCATGGTCGTGCTATCCAGGGCCGCGATATGGGTCGTGACCTCCTCCGGGAGCGGGCCGAGCTTGCGCGTCAGCAGGCGCAGTACCAACTCCTGCTGCCCTTCTACCCGGCCTTCTGCCCGGCCTTCGACCCGGCCTTCGACCCGGCCATCCTCCCGTCCAATCTCTTCAAAGCTGGTCACGAGCGTCATCCCAACCTCCTCGCTTTCAATCTGCTTCATCACCCGAAGGACGAAGGACAAAGGACGAAGGACACTATGTCCATTGGCCGATCATCGGGCAGCAACGAATGACGCTGTCCTGCTGACGATGGGAAGCAGCGCGCTGCATTGCCCGGCGGAAGCAACGCGTGAGCCCGGCCGCGTCAGGATACCCGACAATTCCCGCTGGGATTTTGCGTGTTTTCAACGCGGTGTCAGGTGCCCGCCTGATCCGGTGCTCCGGCAGCATTCGCGGGGGACGCCCCCGGCGCTCGGTTCAGCCAGGCACGCAGGTCGTCCTGGGTGGCGAAATCCAGCAGGGCGTCCGCCAGCAGAAGCATGGTCGTGCTATCCAGGGCCGCGATGCGGGCCGTCACCTCCGCCGGGAGCGGGCCGAGCTTGCGCGTCAGCAGGCGCAGTACCAACTCCTGCTGCCCTTCTACCCGGCCTTCTGCCCGGCCTTCTGCTCGTCCGTCCTCCCGTCCAATCGCTTCAAAGCTGGTCACGAGCGTCATCCCAACCTCCTCGCTTTCAATCTGTTTCATCGCTTCAAATGTGGGGCGCGTTAATTCTGTGGGAAGCCGCAGCAGATATTCCATCAGGCGCAGCAGCGCCCGGATCTCCTCCAGCGGGTAGCCCTGCCGCAGGATGCGCCGATATCCGTCCAGTTTGCGCTGCATGCGCGCCTGGGGCTGGCCGCGTGTCTCCTGGGCATCCCGATGCAGCAGGGTCAGCGCGGCAAAGATATTCGGGCTGGCCTCCAGCATGGCGCGGTCCAGGTCGCGCAGTTTCACCACCGGAAAGCGCAACGCCAGTTCGCAGCCCCAAAGTGTATAGCCAAATTGGTCCGGACGCCAGGCGGGCTCCTCGTCCGCCAGGACTGCCAGGCTGACCACCAGTCGCCGGTCACGGTCGTAGGTCCGCGCGTGATAACAGAACATGCGCTCCGGAAAGTCCCGGTCATACTGGCTCTGGATCTCGACATGGATCAGCAGCCAGGTCGCGGTGCCGTCCCGCCGCACCACGCGCACCAGTTTGTCCACATGCTGCTTACCCTGGGGCTCGTCCGGGGCCACCTGCTGCAGGGCGGTGTCCTGAAACAGCACCGGCTGCGTCCAGTCGATACCGGCATGCACCTGCGGAAAGAAGAAGGCGATAAACGGCTCAAAGAAGCGCTCCAGCGCCTCCTTCCATGCGCCGTCGAAATCACTGGTGGGGGTATCCATGCGTTTGTCCTGGGTTGCAACGGTTTTCTCGTACCGACAACTTTCCATGTCACGGCAAACCTATTGTAGCATAGATTGATGGGATGCACGGCATGCTGACCGGCAGGCGGCAGCGGGCTGCACGGCTGCGCCGTTGCACTGGGAGTCAGTCATAAACCGCTCTGACGAACGTCAGGCGGCTTGCGTCGCAACCTGAGGGTTGGACACCCGAGGCTGGATGACCACAGCCCGATACGAGCTCGTTTGTGCAGCATACACATCAGCGGGAGCATGCTGTCCGCACGACTGACAACAACATTGAGCTTGCGGTTTCCAGTTCTCTCTGCTTCTCTATCCGCACTGATACCATGGTTGGCCTGGAGCAGCAGCAGAAACCAGCATTATCGCAACACCAGCCATCTGCGCTTTGTCGCTGATGAACTGACGCAACGGTGCAAACGCCCAGTTACTGGGGCGTGCTCGTTGGGATTTCCGAACCGTTTGCTCCGGGCGTTGGCGCATATGCGTCAATTCCTCCAGTGCCAACGCCCGGTGGCTGTCGTTGGCTTTCGCAACACGCTGCTTGCTGATACGGTGGTTTGTCGCTTTCTGAAATCGGCGTTGACGACCCGACAGCTTCTTCAAACGGGTTGGCCGATTTTGTGCCAACCGATTGCCGGCGCGTGGCTGGCAGGTGCAGCCGGATATCTCGTGGTAAGATTGCGTTGGGGGGCTGTTGTTCGGCGGATTGCGGTAGATCTGCTGCACCACCTGCGTGAGCGACAGGGCGACATCCGGGTCGGGATAGTGCAGGGGCACCGGCCCAGTTGGCAGCGGTTGCTGCCTTGAGGGTACTATGCAAACGGTAACACCTACATCACACGTGGGGAGTGATACTAATGTGCCAGCAAACCAGCAATCACCGGGAACGGGCGCAATGGGCGCAATGGCGGCATATTTCCGTGTATCATTTCTACGTCCTCGGTGTACTCTGTAGCTATGCCAACAAATCGGTATGAGAATGATGCGTTTAAGTTTGATCTGAAGAGGATTATCTAATGAATATCACCCGCATAGGATTTATCGGTACGGGCCTGCTGGGATTCCCAATGGCAGAGCGGCTCTGTGCGGCGGGGGTTCCGCCCATCGTCTACAACCGCACCCGGGACAGGGCTGAACCGCTCCAGAGCCAGGGGGCCACCAGCGCCGCGCATCCCGCCGAGGTGGTAGCGGCGGCTGAGGTCATTATCCTGATGCTGACCGATGCCCCGGCCATCCGTGAAGTCGTATTGAGTGACACGGTGCGGCCGCATCTGGCGCAGCGCACGATCATTCAGATGGGCACGATCAGCCCGGAGGAGAGTGGGCAGATCGGCAGCGCAGTGCAGGCTGCCGGGGGTGACTACCTGGAAGCGCCCGTTCTGGGCAGCATTCCGCAGGCGCAGGCGGGCAGCCTGGTTGTGATGGTGGGTGGCACGGATGCGCAGTTTGCCCGGTGGCGTGAACTGCTGACAACCTTCGGGCCGGAGCCGCGCCATATCGGGCCGCTGGGCAAAGCTGCGGCGCTCAAACTGGCGCTCAACCAGCTTATCGGCTCGCTCACGGGAGCCTTCGCGCTCAGTCTGGGCCTGGTGCAGCGCCATGGCCTCGAAGTCGAGACATTTATGTCCATCCTGCGCAACAGTCCGCTCTATGCGCCCACATTCGACAAGAAACTCCCGCGTATGCTGGAGCGCAACTTCGCCGATCCCAACTTCCCCGCACAGCACCTGCTGAAGGATATGCGCCTGGTTGAGCGGGAGGCATCCGCGCTGGGCCTCACCACCACGCAACTCGCCGGACTGTGCCAGATCCTGGAGATTGCCGCCGCCGGGGAGCTTGCTACGCAGGACTACTCGGCGCTCTTCTCCGTGATTGTGCCACCGGAAGCGTAACCGACCCGGATGCGCTGCCCCTCCTGCCGGTCTGGCGTGGTATGATATTGCCGACGTTTACTGCCACATGCTTACTATCGT
>DAOTVB010000246.1:0-8427 GCA_034436755.1 Chloroflexaceae bacterium
GCTCCCGACGAGATTGTGATTAAAATTAATTTGGGTAGGAAGTCACAACCTCAGCTTAATCAGGATGTTGAAACTAGTTTTGGGAATTGCAATGTACGTATGCTTTATGTGCCAACGATTGAGATTGCTCGGTTTACAGCTAAGTACCGAAATGCGTTGCTTAGATATAACCCAAGAAATTATCTGTCGCTTGGACGCAATGAGGTAAATCAGAGTATTAAGGAGACAATGCAAAATACGGTGAAAAATGAGTTTGCGCTTAGGAACAATGGTATTACCATACTGGCTCAATATTCTTCAGTTACTGACAGAACAGGTGTGAAAGGCGAAGGGCAGTTGATTATTAAGGATCCACAGATTATTAACGGAGGTCAAACTGCCACAACTCTAGCGATGATGTTAGATGATCCTGACATCGGAATTGCGCCGTTTGAAGATAAGGAAGTATTATTAAAGGTAATCGAGCGCCCAGCGGAAAAAACTGAGGATGAACTTGCAAGTTTTATTGAAAGCATACCTGATGCGACAAACAAGCAGTCAAAAATTGTAGAGGCTGATAGAAGATCAAATGATCCAAGGCTTCTAGGCTCCAATCTTACTTCTTTACGAATTTCGGGCTCTTTCTTGAGCGGAAACGCGGAGAATTCCAGTATGGTTTAGATGATAAAATCCTCTCGAAATCCGAGATCGTTGACCGTGTGTCAATGACTAGAGCTCTAACTGCATATGCGGGCGATCCACCTAGAGCACGTTCCTCTCAAGAGCGCATCTTTGATGAGGAAGGGTTTGATCGACTGTTAACCAATATAGACGATTCCAACGTTGCTCTTGCATATTTTGCTCTCAAGACATTGGAAGATGGAACGATAGGAGAGGCAGTCAGTGAACTACCTTCCCACTCTATTCGATATGGTAAGTATGCTATGTTATTTGCTGTTGCCCGCGTAAAAAGTGTAACATCACTGGAGCCAAAAGAAGTCATCGAAGAGGCTAAGAAGTTAATCTTGACGGTAGTTGCAAAATGGGACATTTTTGAGTCAGAAGTAGAGAAAAAGGCTTCAAATACGAAATACAGATCGAAAAACGGGTTCAATTTTGATGGCTATTATAAGGGCGGTACTGTGACTGATGATATAAGGGCGTTTTCCTGGTACTGATGCCAGCCGAACAGCCCCTTGCACCCGGACGCCGCTGGCGCGGCCCTGACCTGGGCGCGACTTTGGAAGGTGGTGCTTGCTGCGGCTGGTGGCGATCCCCACGCCTGCCAGCGGCGCCGGTGAAGGCTTGACGTTGGGTGGCAACCCCTTGAACGCCTATCCCTGGCGCTGGAAACACAAGCGTGCTATAATCGTACCCGCAGTTACGCCATATCCCACCCGAAAGGAACGATGCATGTCTGGCGCGAGATACCGAGTAGCCCAAATCTGTCTAAATGGGCACCCTACAAATTCTTCTGCAGACATAAACCCTGAGCGGAACCAGTCGTTTTGCCAAAAATGTGGTGCCGCAACAATTATGAAATGTGAAACCTGCAACGCACCTATTCGAGGCACTTACGATGTTCCTGGTGTTGCAGCCATTGGCTTCAAATATATTTCACCAAGTTTTTGTCCAAATTGCGGGAAGGCTTACCCTTGGACAGCGATGAAACTCAAAGCAGCCGAGGCTATTTGTGATATGATTGACACTTTAACAGATAGAGAGAAACAAGAGCTAAAGGAGAGCATGAATAATCTCGTACATGACAACCCATACTTATTAGTTTCAGCAGTGAAGTTTCGTAGTTTAATACTAAAAGCAGGGCCAGTAATGAAGGCAGCTTTGTGGGAAACTATTTCGGAAGCTGTGGATAAAAAGGCCGCGCAACTGATCAATTCATAAGGGGGGATTTTATGGATCCAACTAAATTGATAGATTGGCTAAAACTATCGCCAAAATATCTTGTGCCAATTTCACTAGTATCAGGATTCTTACTATTCTTGCCACCTGTTGCATTAGACATCCTTGGTTTAACGCAATTTACAGGCCAGTATCGCCCATTTATTGGTCTGGTATTCCTTATTTCTACTGCCATTTTAATAACAGAAATTACAATATCTATACAAAGATTCTTAAAAGAATTAAATGAACGAAGGGCGATGAGCGCCAGAAGAATCAAAATCCTTTACAATTTAACTGATCGCGAAAAAGAGGTTCTACAGACATTTGTGGTTCGCAAGACTAAGACAGCATATTTCGATATGAGTGATGGTGTTATAGGAGGACTAGAAGCACAGGGAGTGCTATATAAATCTTCTAATGTAGGCAACGTAGAAAGTTGGGCTTATAACATCCAACCATGGGCTTGGGATTATCTAATTAATAATCCATCTTTAGTAACAACCCCTTCAAGAAACTTGTCTGATCGAATACTCGTTTAACTTTAAAAAGAGCCGATTTGCCACCGAACACCGCCTTGCACGCAGACACTGCCGGCGCGGCCCCACCCTGGGGCGAGTCTGAACGGTCGGTGTCACTCGCCCGTGGTTCCGTACTATCAGTGCGGCCAGCGGCGCGGCTGATGCTGGGCGTTGGACGGCAGTTGAGAAGCAAAGCGTGGTACAATTGCTCCACGATGAAGGCACCGAGGTCGACAGGCCAGAGATGTACCGGGCAAAGGCGCAGTATATAGAAGGTTATTCGATGAAAATTTACTTTGACACTTGTACGCTTCAAAGGCCACTTGATGATCGTTCTCAAACGCGCATCCTTCTCGAAGCAGAAGCGATACTGGCACTGCTCGGATTATGCGATAAAGGGACGATACAACTGATCACTTCTGAGGTTGTGGAGTATGAAATGAGGAATAACCCGAACCAACAGAAACGAACATTCGTTGAAAAAATTACGCAACAGGCAACTGAGCGAATCAAGCTTTCAGACGAGATCGAAAAACTTGCGCAGAAGTATGAGCAATTTGGAGTTAAGGCAATCGACGCGTTACATCTTGCGTCAGCCGAAAACGGAGAAGTTGATTACTTCTGTACATGCGATGATCGATTGTATCGCCGGGCGATACAATTGCCCGATTTTACCGTCAACGTGCGAATGCCACTGGAGTTAGCACAGGAGGTAATCCAATGACGCTCACACCAAACGCTCCACTGATTGAAGTGAATGAAAAAGCATTACGGCTCTTAGTCGAAGAAATGGGAATAGTCAATACGGCACGGTTTATTCACCAGTTTACGATGGGTGCTGGTGACTCTGTTGCAGAAAAAGAACGTTTGTATGGAACGATGAGTGTCACAGAAATCGCTGCTGCCATTCGAGCATTGCGACAACCCGAGACAAAGGGTGAGTAAAAAAATGTACAATATAGTAGTTGATTTTATTTTTGGTATATAGTGAAATAGGTCTCACCGTTCGCTTATTTTCGGAACGAGTTCGTAAAAATTCCCCATTAGCCGGTCAAAAACGGCCACTTGGGAAGCATCTCGCCCCACATGGCGATGAAAATTGCAGAAATGCTTTACAAATTATGGAATCGTGTACGTCAAAGTGGGGGAAGTGTTCCAAATTTCGTCGGTTTTTCAGGCTTAAGTGGGATGAAAATTCCATTTAGTGCCCTAAAAAATAAGCGAATGGTAAGTAGGTTGTAACTGTAAAACAATTTGCCGCCTGACACCGCCTTGCACGCAGACGCCACTAGCGCGGCCCTGACCTGGGCGCGACTCTTGGTGGCAGTGCTGTGCCGACGGTCGGCGGCGATCCCCACGCCTGCCAGCGGCGCCGGTGAAGGCGGGCGTTGGGCGGCATAAAACGGCTTGCGGCGTGGTGCAGTATATGATACACTTGTTTCATTTTCCAGCGTGTCTTGTTACGGTCACGATGACTCAATAAGCCTGAGAGGAAACAGGATGAGCCAGATCGAATTTGAAACAGTCGTGCAACAAGGGGTTATTGTCGTTCCTAAAGAGCATCAGATCCATGGACGGGTACGTGTACGTGTCATTATTATCACCGAAGAAGAAGAGGATGATATTGATATGGTTGAGTATTTAATGAATCATCCCCTCACGGAAACAACACCGCAGTCGTTTACACGAGATGAGTTGCATAATCGCAATGGCTAACATTATTCCAGTGTTTATTGACACGAATGTATGGGTATACGCGTTCAATAAAACCCAAGACTCGACAAAAACGGTGAAAGCAAAGTCACTTATTCGGTCAGAACCGTCTATTTTTGTGAGTACGCAGGTTATGAGTGAACTGAGTGTAACACTCCTACGTAAATTTGCCGCAACTGAACCGACCATACGACGTTTGACACGTTCGATGTATCGAAAATATCGTGTTCTTGAATATACACAAGCAACATACTTCACTGCATCGTATGTGCGAGAAATCTATACGCTCTCATTCTGGGATAGCACGATTGTCGCAAGCGCCCTTGAAAGCGGAAGTGTAAAGCTCTATTCTGAAGATCTTCAAGATGGTCTGACGATTAATAACCAGGTGACCGTTCAAAACCCCTTTCGCTAGAAGGACGGAAAAGATCAGGCTTCTTAGGCGGCCCAACACCGTCTTGCACACGGACGCCGTCGAAGACAATATCACCCGGTTGCGTGTAGTGCAGAATATAGCGCATAATCGCCTTGTGCGGCACTTTGGTGTGGTAGGAGTGGGCATTGTAGATCGGATCGTTTTTGCCCTCGCTGACATCGGCCGCAAACGGCTCCTTGCTGTAGGGTTCCTCTGGATCATACAGCTTGCCATAGCAGCGGATAAAATCCGCGATAAACGGGTTGGGGCAGGCGGTGTAGTAGTTCGCGGCCTTGACCAGTCCGGTGGGCAGTGGCGTGGTGGTCGGATCGGGCAGTGCCAGGTACTCTTCGATGGGGCGGCGCTCGGTTGCGGTCATGGCGGCCACGCTCTGGCGGGCGGTCTCGGACTGGAGATTCTGCCGGAGCGCGGCGTGCCACTGGCTCTGCAGCAGGTCCAGTTGATCGCTCAACCGTTCCAGCCGCCGCAGGGCCGTAGGTCCGGCGGCATGCTGGGGGCGAAACCCGCAGCGGCAGGTCGGGCTATCTTCCAGCAGGCCGGCGTGGAACTCGCGGCAGGCCGGCATATCGATGATGGCCTGGTTCCAGCGGTCCAGTTCATGCCCGTTTAAGATATCGATATGCCGGAGCGCTTTGACCTGTTCGGCGCGCGGGTCACGCAGCAGGCGGGCGCGCCGGTCATCGTCGGTTGGCCCCAGCACATGGGCGCTGTGCAGGTCGCTATAGCCCTGGATGTAGTCCCGGCGCAGCTCCTCCAGCCGCTGCCGCCAGGCCAGCAGATCGACACTGCCCTCACCGCGTGCCAGCAGCCGCATGTCGCGGAGCAGTTCATCACGGGCAGCGCCGGCCCGTCGGGTCCAGGACTGGTCGGCCTGGGGGTAGTCCTCCGGCATGATTGCGCCGGCCTCGCTGAGGTAGCCGGTCAGCGGCTGAAGCTGGCCGATCAACTCCAGCACGACCCGGGTGCGCCGGGCGACCTGGCGATCTGCCAGCGCCTGTTCGGTCTCATCGGTTGTGAGCGTCAGGTTGTGCAGCTTGCCCGGCTTGTCGAAGCGCGCCAACAGTTCGAGAAACTCCTTCGTCTTCCGGAGATAGGGCAGCAGGGCGGTCTGGTTAAGGGTGACATCGGGGAGATCGGTGCTGACCACCTGGCCGCCCTGTACCTGGTAGGTAAAGCGGGCGGTGAAGAGCGGCTGGTTCCAGAGGGTCAGGCCAGCCTGCACCCGGCTCTGCCATTCCACAACCTGCCGTAATTCCTGCTGGACCTGCTCCCAGAGTGCAACAACCGCCTGCTCTCGATCGCGGTCCTGGTTGCTGCGGAGGAGTGCCGAGGGCAATCCAAAAGCATCAAAAATCATCGTCCAGACGGGCAGGGGCAGCGATTTGGGCCGCCGGTAGAACCGGAAATCGACCAGGGTTTCGATTGCCACGGTCGCCACCCGTTCAAGCGTGCCCGCGTCGATCAGCTTTGTATCACCGCTCAGGCTCAGGCTGATCTGCCCATCGTAGACGAGCGCCAGCAGCACCACAACCACCCACTCCGGCTCCAGCCCGAAGCGCGTATCCTTGAAGATTGGCTGCAGGCCGCCGGCTACCTGTGCGATAATCTCGCCCTGGTTGACCACCTGGGTTTCACTGCGGGTCAGGAGCAGATCGAGGAAGGCGCGCGCATAGGGCGAGTTGAGCGGCTTGATCCGGTTTTCGGCGTCGATCAGCTTGAGCCCATCCAGGACGGCCAGGGCCAGATTGGTGCGACCGCGCCCGGCAAGGTAGCGCACGGCGTCCATGGCGCTCTGCCCACGGGCCGACTCGGTCACTGGCTGGGCCAGGCGGGTGAAGGTCGGGTAGTCGGGGTAGCGCGCGGCAAACTCGGGGGCCAGCAGATGCGCGGCGATGAGCCGCAGCAGCTCTTCGATGTCGCGGCTGGCACTGCTGCGCGTCTTTGCCAGGATCTCCGGCACCGTCTGCGTGACGCCCCGATGCGTGACGCGCAGGTAGGTAGTAAGCTGCTGCCGGAGCCAGTCCAGCAGTTTGCGCAGATGTGCGGCGGCTTTGTCTTCATACTCCTGGCGATAGTTGGGCGACTCGGCGGCCATGGCCTGTGCGCCGGCATACAGGCGGACCAGTTCGGTAAAGGCGGCGTCTGTTCCGTGTAGTTGGAACAGCACCTCGTGGGGCTCGCTCTCCGGGATTTTTGTCGGAGCGCCAAACGGCGGCAGCAGGTAGAGATTGAAATCCAGCGGCGGCTGGAACGTATCGTTCAATCGCACCACCCTGGAACAGCCTATGGGTAGGCGTTCCCCGACAGATACCGGGTAGCTTTTCCTGGTTCACAGTATAACATGCGTGTTAGTGGTGCGTCCACCTGATGTAAGAAACGCAGCGATTTTCACGGCTTTTCGGTAATCAGAAAAGTGTATCTCAGATGATATTATGGAAATGTAAAAACCAGTGCAAGAACCGGGTGCTGCGGCCACACGCAATGTGGATTACTTCCCAGACGGCCTGGGGTCGCCGGATCTTACTGCGTGTCGAACACCACATCAACACTCACCCGGAAGCCGGTGAGCAAGTGCGAGGCAGCATCTTCGCCACGCCGGAACAGGCCATACTCGGTGTAGCCTTCACCGGCAAGCCGTAGCACCGTGATGGTCTCCGTGAGCGGGTTGACAATCCAGTATTCGGGGATACCGAATCCGGCGTAATCGAGCGGTTTTTCTTCCGTGTCCCGCTCTGGCCGGTCGGGGCTTACAATCTCTACCAGCAGATCGGCGCCCAGCCAGAACTCGTTCTGGGCGCGAGGGTCAGCTTTATCCAGGATCAGCAGCAGATCCGGCTCACGAAATGTACCGGGGCGCACCTGCAGGCGCAGCGGCGCATAAAAGACATCACCGCCGCGCGGTTGTACGAAGGCCAGCAATGCCAGAAACAGCAGCTTCGAGATGGCTTGATGATATTTCGTTGGCATTGGCAATACCTCGATCACGCCGTCGGTAAACTCGATCAGGCGATGGGTCTGATTGCTGAGCGTGAGATACTGGGCCACACTCCAGCTTCCCTGGAGCGCCGCGAGATCGATCTCGGTCGCGTCGTCGGTCAGCTTCAAGCGCATCTCGGCTGCGCGCATCTCAAGTGCCATAGGATCTCTCCGGGGTGATGCCCCATGTGGATATCGTCATAGCATGAGTATAGCGAACAGTTGCTCCGACTGCAACCCATGGCTAATGCCGTTCCTCACTTCCTGCCGCTACCAAACAGGTATGATATCACGGGTATTGAAGACGATTATGATTCACTGCGCAGAGATGCTGCGACGTTCCTCCGACGCGCCTGCGACGATGCGCCGCTATGCTGTGCGTGTTGTTTGTAATCGTCGGGTACAGCGTACCAGCGTACCAGTAATCACACGGAGGAACTGTCATGAGTTATCTGATCGCGTACACCTGCACGAAGGCCTCGCCGATTTTCGAGCGTCCGCATGCGGATAGTCCGGTTGCCGAGTATGGTACGGCCAACCTGAAGCCGGGGGCGGCATTCCTGGGGAAAGCTGTCGAGAACGACTATGTCTGGATCGGGTCGGGCATCGGGTTTGTGCCGCGCCACGCGGTTGCGCCCGCGTTCACATATGTGGTGACGGTGCATACGCCCATCTATGAGGATCACCGCTTCGATGCCCCGGTTGCTGAGTATGGTCAGGCGAAGTTCTACCAGGGCGAGACCTTCACCGGGGTGAAAGTCGTGCATGGCTGGATCTGGGTGACAAGTGGTGTTGGCTTTGTGCCGGAGGAGTATGTCCAGGTGCAGGCGAATGTCTACACGGTGCAGCCCAATGATAATCTCTCGGCTATCGCCCACAAGTTCTATGGCGTCCCGGAGCGCT
>DAOTVB010000247.1:0-5281 GCA_034436755.1 Chloroflexaceae bacterium
AACCGACGCAACGCAAAAGGGCCAGAGGCGAACCTGCCTCTGGCCCTTAGTTACGAACCCGACTGGCACAAACTACTACCGATAGACCCGCAACGCACCATAGTAGTGGCTCTGCCAGTAACCACTGTAGAGGTTTGAAACCTGCACACCCAGGGCCGGCGTCATCGCGTGAACAATGCGCCCACCACCGAAATAGATAGCAACGTGGGTAATGCCATACCCGCCGCCGGTCCCGACAAAGAAGACCAGGTCACCGGGAGCCAGGCTGTTCATACCGACCATTGCGCCATAGGCTGTGCTGTACTGCGCCGCCGCGCTATGCGGCAGACCCACACCATACTGGCGATAGACATACTTGGTCAGACCGCTGCAATCAAAGCCGCCCGGGCTGGAGCCACCCCAGACATAAGCGTGACCGACAAACTGCATCGCAAACCCGGCGACATCACCGCTGGCGGGCAAGCCGACAAAGTTACCGCCGCCGCTGTTGTTCGTGGCCGGGGCAGCATTACCACCCTGGTTGCCGCTGTTGCGACTGCTGGCCCCGTGCCGTGATGCCGGTGCCGGTGCCGGACGTGGCGGGGCGGGTAGCGCCGGAATATCGTTGGTGTAGGGCACCCGCCGCTGGGCCATCGGCGCAATATTCAGCAGTTCCCCAAACATCCAGACCTTACTGCCGTCGCTCAGTTGCACCCGATACCACTCTTTGTGCCGCGCCAGCAGATCCACCTGTGTATCACCACCAATCGTACCGGCCTTCGGGTAGGCCGTCCCCGGTCCCTTCCGCAGATTGACATTCCCGGCATTGACAATACCCAACAGCGCCGGGTTGGGATCAGGAATTGTCTCGGCTTCCGGCACGCGCGGCAGAACCCCCTCACCAATATCCAGGAAATCGGCGCTGACCCAGCCATCAAAGCTATCGGTGGCAACATGCATCCAGCCCTGATACTGCTCAACCAGTGAGACCTCCATCCCGGCCTCAACCTTCTGCATGCTCACATAGTTCGTACCGGGGCCATCGCGCAGATTCAGATTACTCTCGCGCACCGTACCGACCTTCGGCGGCGGCGGCGGCGGAATATCCGACTGCGGCACCTCGAAGAGCGTATAGATCGACGCTTCCGGGATATCCAGCAGTTCCCCCGCGACCCAGTAGACCGGTGCATTCGCATTCTCGCGCACCTGGAACCAGTCGCCAACACGCCCGATCACCTGCATCGGCGTGCCGCCATCCATCCGGGCCACTTCGTCATACTCCAGGCCGGGACCATTGCGCAGCTTCACCCGCTCGATCCCGCCGGCCAGCGGTGCCGGAACCACCAGCGGCGCAAGCGCCTCACTCCGCGAGGTCAGCGAGAGCGGCATGGGCAGTGCATCGGTCACTTCCAGCGGCGGATCACCCACCTCCGAGCCACTGCTGTAGTCCTGCACCTCGAGGCTGATCGGTCCCAACCCGGACGGCGCATCGGCCAGCGGTGCCGGCGATGATGCTGGTTCTTGCACGGGCGGGCGGGCGACCCAGACCTGGCTCAACACCAGCGCCAGTGGCACTACTAATGCTATGATCGCGTGGAGCAGGTAACGAGACGGGAGACGAACGAATGAACGAATCGGGGTAATAACCGTTCGGACAACGGTGCGCAGAATGCCAACCAGCAGATCAGTTGACCTTTTAACGCGTTGCCGTCGTTGGGAAGCACGCTGTTGAAATGTATCAAGATCAGTCTGGGTAGGCGACAACAGGGTTCTATGCTGCTCAATCATGGAGCACTCCACCTCACTACTAGGTCCCGCGATCACTTTACTAGTTCACGCCGGGAACTACACGTCCTAAATGCAACAGGGCACAATTCGGTTTACCGAATAGTAAGGTTCAGGTTTGGCACGTCTGGTTTGGGAAAGAAACCCGTAAGAATTCAGAAACTTATCAGGTTGTATGGAGATGCAACTCTTTCCAATGAACTAAAAGAGACTACCAGCAGCAATAATGCCGGTAATCCAGAAGCATGGCACACCCTGTACTTGACAGAATGATAACCATATTTTTACAGTCTGCGATATGAGCGCATAGTAATACATATCAGGTTGGTTGTCAATACCCTATCACCGCCACATCAGAAAAGATTCTAAAATTTAACCCATGGGTAAAGAGATAATATCAGGCATATAGCCCGTATGTGTCACCCAAATAAACATAATATATTAACATAACCTGTGGTTTACCCCAGAAGCTCAGTTTTCTGCGGATATAACCAGGTTTGCAACCGCTACGACGATATGGTATACTCCGGCGTCATTACCACAATCGGCATTTTACCGCTGCTGGTGTGACGTTGCGTTACAGCTTGCTGACGTAGATAACTGGTAGCATTCAAGAGCAGTCTGATGAGTATAAACGATTTTCGCCAGGACGAGAGCGGCTCATTTGTCGCCGGGTTCATTATCGGTGCGATGGTTGGCGGCGTTATGGCCGGGCTGCTGGCTCCACGCAGTGGCACACAGACCCGCGAACTGGTGCGGGAGCGCGGCCTCGAGCTCAAAGATCGGGCCGAGGATGCCATGCTCCGCGCCCAGACGATTGCTAACGAAACGCTGGCACGCGTGCAACTGGGGGCCCGCAAACGTACCCCGCCCGATCTTTCCGAGCCGGACATCACAGTTTAGCGCGCAGCAGTCCAATCTGACCAGCGACTATCTACGCACCAGCCGGCAGCACACGCCGGTTGTTCTGCCTTCTTCCACACCTGACCCACTCATTCACCATTTCTCCCGGCGCGCTTCTCTCTTATAAAGCTCTCACATCATCCATAACAGCAGTGGTGGTATACTACTTGCATAGCGATTGTTCGTAAATAACACGGCTTACGCGGTGGGCATACACATCAGACATGTACTTCCACAACGGCAGTCTTCGCCTGCGGCAGCATGGGACGTTTTTTCTTTTCACAAAAATGTTGTACTATGTGCAACATTTTTGTGAAAAAGGTCGTTTCTTCCGCCCTGCCGGAGGCGAATCGGGCCATTTGTCCAGGCAGATGCCTGGTTTGGAACCCACCGCGTAATGCGTTAAATAAGTTTTTCCTGGAAAGGCATACAAGAATTATGCTTTATCTACTCTTCTTTTTACCTGCGCTGCTCTTTGCAATGTGGGCGCAGATGCGTGTCCGCTCAACTTATGCGAAGTTTTCCAAGGTACCCAATGCCCAGGGCTTGACCGGCATGGATGTTGCTCGTATGCTGACCCGTAACGAGGGGCTGGATCAGGTGCGGATCGAGGAGATCCCCGGTAATCTGACCGATCACTATGATCCGCGCGGCAAGGTTATGCGGCTCTCGCAGGGCTCTATCCGCGCGCCTTCGGTGGCAGCCCTCGCAATTGTTGCCCACGAGTTGGGCCATGCGGTGCAGGATCAGCAGGGCTATGCCTGGCTGCGGGTGCGGGCCGGACTTGTCGGCGTTGCCAATATTGGCTCACAGTTTGGCCTCCTGTTGGTAATTGTCGGCCTGATTATGGGCGCAATGTCACCTCTGGGTACATCAATTGCCTGGGCTGGTATTATCCTCTTTAGCGTAGCCGTCGCCTTTACCCTGGTGACGCTGCCGGTGGAGTTTAACGCCAGCAGTCGCGCGCGTGAAATGCTTACCCGCAACGGTCTGGTGACAACCCAGGACGCGCAGGGTGTTAATCAGTTACTCAACGCCGCAGCCCTTACCTACGTTGCAGCGGCGGCGCAGGCCATTTCGCAACTGTTTTACTTTCTCTTGCTGCTTACCGGACGGAGGAGTTAATGCATGGATACTGATATGAAGCGACGGTTGGTGTACGGCGCATTGAGCTTGATCTTGAGTTCGCTGGCCGCCTGGTTGGCAAGCTATCTGACGAACAAACTGCTAGGTGAGCCGGAAGAAGCCTAGCCCGCGTATATCACAACTCGGGGTGAAAGGTATTTTGCCCCTACATGAATTGCCAGTGAACGCTTCAACTATGTTTTTACACAACCAATCCCATACAAGCAGGAACCAGCAGCGCCAGCCTGTCCCGATGCCGGATCTCCGGTCTGGGTAGCTCTGCCTGCGCATCTTTGCCGCTGAACCGCCCCGCCAGACCTGAGGTCTGGCGGGGTTTTTATATGGACAGTTTACGGAGATGAAAGGAGTCACCTGTGGAAATCAGTTTTCTCTGGCACGGGATCATCATCGGCTTTGCCATCGCCGCGCCGGTTGGCCCTATCGGGGTCTTGTGCATTCGCCGCACCCTGACCGCTGGGCGCGCCGCCGGCCTGGTCTCCGGCCTGGGGGCAGCAACGGCCGATGCCTGCTATGGCTGTATCGCGGGCTTTGGACTGACGCTAGTGTCGAATCTGCTGTTGAGCCGACAAACCGGGCTTCAGTTACTGGGCGGTCTGTTTCTCCTCTACCTGGGGCTCAAGACCTGGTTTAGCCCGCCCGCCGAACATGCCGCCGGCGCCGGCGGTCGCGGTCTGCTGAACGCGTATACCTCCACCTTCTTGCTGACCATCACCAACCCGATGACTATCTTTGCGTTTATGGCAATCTTTGCCGGGTTAGGTCTGGCCCAGACCGGCGGAAACTATAGCACAGCCGCGCTGGTGGTGGTGGGGGTCTTCACCGGCTCGGCGCTCTGGTGGCTGCTGCTGAGCGGCAGCGTGAGTATCTTCCGCGCCCGCATCACCCCAACGCAACTGCTCTGGATCAACCGGATCGCGGGGGCAGTTATTGCCGGATTCGGGCTCTGGTACACGCTCGCCATATTCGCGGGCATTGATCGGTAAAATATGCCGGGTGTTGCGTTCTTTCATTTATACGAGTTACGTGGTCCTCCATGCGTGAAGGAGTTTCGCCTCCGGCAGGGTGGAAGATCCCCGTCTTTTTCATAAAAGACAAAAAAGTACTATGCTGCCGCAGGCGAGTCCGGCTTGCATCCGGTCAAACGTCCCGTGTGATCGTCCACCGCGTAAGTCCTGTCATTTCATTCTTTACAGTGCGGCAGCCATACTGCTACACGTACACCCGGCGGCAGCCATGCTGCCGCACTCCAGACGAGCAGACCGGACAGAAGATTGACAAAAGTTGCTGCTCAGCATACACTTGCGGGGAATGACTCCCCCACCTGCCGGCCGGCACCATCCGGGCAGGTGCGGACAGGCAGACGGAAACACGAAAACGAAATTATCCTGTCACACGACCTATCGTCGTCGTTACGTAGCGGTCATTTCCCTATGCTACACTTCTAGTAGAGAATTCGGACACAACAAGC
>DAOTVB010000248.1:0-86603 GCA_034436755.1 Chloroflexaceae bacterium
CCACGGGAGCAGATAATCCGCCGGGAGCATACACTATCCGCCTGACGGTGCAGACAGCAACAACCGGTCTGGCCGAGGAGATGGTGCAGGAGACGACAATTACTCTGGCGGATGATGCGCCGCAGCGGACGGATCGTCCCGCTGGTGATGTTCCTACCGTTGATGTCAATGCACTGTCCGGTTCCATCTACCTCCCCCTCGTTATCCGCTAGTTCCGTTGATACGTTAGCACGTTCGAATGTTCGAACGTGCTAACGCTAAACTGTGGAAGCATCACCCGCTCCAGCATACACCTGCCGCACTTCATCCGGGGTCTGGGCATCTTTGATGGCGGCATGCACCGCCGCGATAACCGCCAGATCCCGGATCTGGTGGTTTTCCGGCAGCAGGTGGAGCCCATCTGCGCCGAATTTTAACTCCAACCCCAGTTCGATCCCCTTTAGCAGCCCTTTGCGCAGCCCTATTGTCTCGCCCTGCGCCTGGCCTTTTTGGATACCTCTGCGCTCCACACTTGTGATATACGGCATCCGCTGTTCCTCCTCCCCAAACGTTGAAACGTTGGAACGTTCCAACGTTCCAACGTTCCAACGTTCCAACATTCCAACGTTTCAACGCATAGAAATTCCTCCAGATAATGTTCCAGCGCATCTTTCCACGGGCTGTCATAATCATCGGTAGTTGTCAGGGTTGGCGTACCTCCTGCCCGCGCAGCGGAACGAACGCCCCGCCCCGGCTCAGGATGACCGCGCCCAGGCCTGCGCTGGCAAGTGTGTAGAAGAGGATAGCGCTCCCGGCAGGCGTGAGGATGCCCAGCAGCGTCAGGGGGAGCAGTAGCAGCAGTGTGCCCACAAGCGTCGCCTGCCCCGACTGCCCATAGCGCGATATGCGTAGCAGACGCCGGCCGGCAACCTGGGCCAGCGTTGCCAGACCGTAGATGTAGGGCAGTTGTAGCAGGAGCAGCAGCGCCAGAAGCAGCGGCAGACCAACCAGGGTCATTGCCAGCAGCGCTGAGAGTGGCAGCAGCAGGGCCGCTACCAGCAGCGTGGTCAGCAAGCCTAGCAGCAGTGAGCGCCAGGGCATCGACAGCAGCGTTCGCCCGGCCCCCTCGGTGCGGCGCGGCCAGCGCCAGGCGCTGATACCGGCCAGCAGCAGTACAAATAGTGCCATGATGACACTAAACAGAGCTCTGGGCAGCGGGCCGGGCATACCCGGCTGTGGATTACTAAAGAGCGTAACCAGGCTGGCGACTGCTCCCGTTCCGGCTGCGGCTTCGCTGCCGATAACCCGACCGGCGACCCGGGCGCCGTCAGGTTGCTCTACCTGACCACTCAGCGCCAGTACATGCCCATCAACCCGGGCCGTGTCACCCAGTTGGATGGAACCACCATAGCTCACAACATCCCCATGCACATGCCCGGTAATTGTTATCTGTCCGCTCCAACTGGTTACATCCCCCAGCACCTCACCGTCAACCAGGATATCCCGTCCGGTTGTGGCAAGATTACCCTGTACCTGTTGATCCGGGGGGACATGCAGCTTATCGCTCGTTTCCTGAGCATGTGCCGGTACAGGCAACAGCAGACTGAGGAGGATCAGGGCAATGAATATTGCCGACAATCCTCCCCCAAATCGGGTGGTGTGGGGGTATGAGAGCGGTCTACGTCGTATGTTCATTGTGCCCAACCTTATATAATAATTGCGTAACATCATCAGCAAAGCCTCCCGGGTGTAACCGAAAGGCAAAAAGTTCTTTTTGGGAATTTCCAGAGCTATTTCTCAGCGAACAAGCAACACCCGGGCTGGCTTACGCTTCCACTGGTTGTGCCGGCGGTGTCTGCTGTACCAGTTGCCACCAGAGCCAGACCGCGCCCGCAACCAGCAGCACTCCAGGTAGTAGCAGCGTTACGCCCGGTGCAAACAGGACATGCACCAGGGGTTTGGCCGCCAGCACCAGCACCAGCACCAGTTGTCCCACCGCGCTGGTGACACCACCGAGCAACTCGGCCGGGCCGCTGCTGTTAACCAGTACGCCCCAACTGCCCAGTATCAGCAATACCAGGAGGACGCTGAGCAGCATTCCTACCAGCACCCTGACGTGCCGCCGCCGTTGTCGCTCTGCCAGGGCTGCGGCTGCGGGTGGTTTGTCCGGCAGGCGGGCCAATACCCGCGCGGTCAGATCCGGTGGTGGGGCCACAGAGGTTGGCTGCCCATAGCGGGCCAGCAGACGGCGCATGGCTTCATCGGCCGCCTGCTCCTCGGTAGCTGTCAACTCGTCATCGTTTCGGCGTTCCATAGCGTCTCTCCATCACTTCCCAGTGCCTCGGCCAGCATTTTGCGCCCGCGATGCAGGCGTGTCTTAACCGTGCTCTCGGTCAACCCGGTAATCTCGACAATCTCGTTGTATGCCAGATCGTGCCAGTAGCGCAGGATCATAACCAGCCGATACTGTTCCGGCAACTGCTGCAATGCGTGCTGCACAATCTCCCGGCGTTCACGTTGGAGCGCCCGGTGCTCCGGCCCCGCCTGCGAACTGGGCAGCCAGAAGGCGACATCATCCAGCGTCACCCAGGTATGCCGGCGCCGGCGCAGCCGATCAATACAATGATTGGAGCTGATGGTCAGCAGCCAGTTGACAAAGCGTCGGGAGGAGTCAAAAGTATTCAGGCGCGTATACGCCTTCAGAAAAATCTCCTGCACCGCGTCTTCGGCCTCCTGCGCATCGTGCAGCATCCGGTACGCCTGGTTGTAGACAACCCCGGTATAGCGTTCTACCAGCCGGGTGAATGCCGACTGATCACCCGCAAGAGCCTGGGTCACCCACCGAGCCTCATCGGCCTGCTGATCCATAGATTGCTGCTCCACCTAAAATGATGTACGTAGGTCACTGTTCCAACGTTTCAGCGCTACCCTGATGCCCGCGCTTCTGGTTGCATCCGTCTCTGCTGCTTTGGAATGCTGCATCTGCTATCTCATCCGCAGGATCGGCAATATTATACGTCACTTGCACAACTAAGCAGCTTCGTGTACCATCCCTATTAACTCGTACCCACCATTTACCGGGGGTTGGTGGCAAAGCCAGTGAGTGGGCGGCCCCCCGGACGCCCTGGGAGATAGCAGTGGCAGGCAGCTACAATCGAGACCAGATTCGTGCCGCGCTGGCCGAAACTGATCCCAACTACAGCAATTATTTAGATCTGGAGAGCGGTACCGTCGTCAAGATCCATGATACTGACCCAAGCCCGGAGACCGAGAAACTACGCGATCAGATTATGGAGGGCTATGGTGACCGCTATCGCTACATTCCGGGCGGGAATCCCAGCCCCGGCGATGATGACGTTCAGTCCTGGCTCGAAGCGGAAGGGCTTTAGCTCCGCTATACCGGGCACGGGGTAGGCTTATCCAGACAAATGGCTTCGGATAGCAGGGGATTCTTTTCCCTGTTGTCTCCCTGACCATTTTGTCTACTTTATGTAGGGCTGGCCACTCGCTGCCGGTGGAGTAGCGCGACCAATCAGACCGGCCAGGACGACCATCGTCGTCACATAGGGCAGAATCTGTAAGAACTGCACCGGCAGTGGGCTTCCGCCAACCTGAACCCCCAGTATCTGGAAGCGTGTGCTGAGTGCTTCGGCAAAGCCGAAGAGCATCGCGCCGCCAAAGGCACCAAACGGTGTCCACTTGCCAAAGATCATGGCTGCCAGGGCAATAAACCCTTTCCCCGCCGTCATCCCATCATCAAATGTTCCTACGGTCTCCAACGAAAACCAGGCTCCGGCCAACCCCGCAATCATGCCGCCGATGACAACATTCATGTAACGTGTGCGGTACACGTTGATACCAAGCGTATCGGCGGCCCGTGGATTCTCGCCCACCGAGCGTAATCGTAGCCCCCAGCGCGTTGAGAAGAGCACAATATGGGTGCCGATAACCAGCAGAATCATGGTATAGAAAATCGGTTTGTTGTTAAACAAAATGTTGCCGAGCAGCGGTGTATGTTCAGTTAACCACATGAACACCGGACCAATGATTGGAAGATCTGTCACCGCCGGTAAGGTGGTCCGCCCGCCCAATGTTTCCACCAGGTAGCCCCGCCGCAGATAGCCGGTCAGACCAATCGCCAGGATATTGATCACCGTACCGCTGATGATCTGGTCGGTCCTGAGGCTAATTGAGAGCCAGCCATGTAGCAGGGCTGCTAACCCGCCAACAATGATCGCAAATAGCACACCCATCCAGATATTGTTTGTCAAGACAAAGGCGGCAAAGCCAAAAGCCGCGCCCAGGAGCATCATGCCCTCGATGGCAATATTGATAACCCCCGAACGCTCACAGTAGATGCCGGCGAGTGCGCCCAGGGCCAGCGGTGTTCCCAGGCGCAGTGTTTCCGAGATCATCGTCAATGCATTGGTCTGTTTACCCGCCGCTGCCGCAATCAGAATAGCCGGGAAGAGCAGAACCCCGCTGAACCAGAGCGGCCAGCTTGCCGTCTGTCCCACCGGTCGGAAGAGCCCCAGTCCGCCGGCAACCAGGTAGACCACCCCAATGATAAACATGGTCAGGGCGGTTGGCACCTCCAGCACGGGACCCCCGATGCCGAGGAGCAGTCGCGTGAAAACCGGCTCCGGTGTACCGAGCCGCGAAGCATAGCTTACGATGATCAGCAGTCCAATAAAGGCAAAAAAACCGGCAATAATCTGCTGGCGGGTGAAACCGCGACGTCTGGTCATAGCTGCGTTTTCCTTCTAACACCGGGGAGAAAGAGACGGGACCAGGGTAAGCTCCAAAGTTTCATCTAACGGTTGCCGGCATCAGGATACACGCAGTTTCCAGGAGCAGACATACATTGCCTCGGGCAGGGTAAACCAGTCACTCTGCGTGCATACATCCTGAACTTGTGCGAATACACCGACATTGTGCGATAGATAAATCATACCACACTCTTTGGGTTTCAGTGTTCACCTCTATCTTAACAGGACTTACGCGGTCGGTTCCAAACCAGGCGTCTGCCTGGAAAAATGGCCCGATTCGCCTGCGGCAGCGTGGTACTTTTTTATTCTTTTTCACAAAAATGTTGCTCTCAGAGCAACATTTTTGTGAAAAAGATCCGGAATCTTCCGCCCTGCCGGAGGCGAAACCAGTTTCCCAAGGAGTGACCGCGTAACTCCTCTATCTTAAGAGAACAAAGAACAAACTTGCGGCTTCTCTGGTTCTCTGTTCTCTGGTTCTTTGTTCTCCATGAATAGGCGCTCCGCCACTGTGTGACAGAGCGCCGTAATAGCATTTATGCGGGTATGATTCGGGCCGGGTCAGTAGCGAAAGACCGCAGCAATCGCGCCCTTCTCCGGCACATCCTCCGGGTTGACGGCAAAGACTGTACCGCTGTTCAGGAAGGTATGCGCTGCCGCAAAATCCAGCAGATCTTCGTTGGTGGGACTGGCTTCCTGCTCCAGGTTAACGCTGTTCTGCGCAGGATTAAACGTGCCCCACTGGTGTTCGCCCACGGCGACGAAGAGATGATTGACGCGTCCATTGTAGGCCGCCGGGACAATCTCCTGGATGTCGCTAGAGGCCAGTCCCTGCCCGGTAGCATTGCCGTAGTGCTCGGCGGCCTCTTCCTGGGATTGCCGGAAGTAGGGCTCGACGACTTTCCATGCCTCGGCATGCAGTTCCGCCGGTTCAAGGGTATCCGGGTTGCCCGTGACCCATCCGTCGAGAATATTATTGTAGGAACTCGCGTCCCGATAAATTGGCAGCAGATGCTCAACGCCGGCCAGCACCAGTGGTGCCTGCTCGTCGTGGAGTACCTCTTCCCACAGCCCCTTATCAACCCGTTTGGAATAGCGCGTCAGATCGCTGTTTTCAAACGCCTGCGCCCCGGTTCCGAAGGCTACCGCCGGCCGTTTACCACCACCGGCACCGCCCCCTTTGACATTTGCTCCCGGCATTCCGGTGTAGAACTGCGACTGCTTCTCCGGGTCGTCATACTGGAGTGCCTCTTCAATATTCTTCGGTACATCTTCAAGCTCAACTTCGCAGACGCTGTAGCGCGTTCCCTGCAAGAGTCGAACCACGTTATGGCTGAAGGCCAGAATATAGAACCGGTCATTGCTGTTGAATAGCGACATCAGCGGCTTGATATGAAACCGATCCGCAATGACGACCAGTTCTTCAACATGAAGCGGCAGCCGATAGGTTCGGAACATATTCGATGCACAGAAGACAGCCAGACCTTCGCCCTGGTTTTGCCAGAAGGTCGCATCATCCAGCAGTTGGCGCACAGGGTCAAGCATATCCCGCGCTGCCTCAGGCCGCATCCCCCGCTCGGGCAACTGCTCCTCGGCCTGCCCCAGCAGATTCTTCAGGCGGATGGGATCCTGCCGCGTCTCTGCGCCGCCCCGGTGTGTCGGCAAAAACAGCGACACACATGGCCCCTCAGCTTGCTCGATTAAGGTTTTCAGTTCAGTCTTCGAGAGGATCTTCATAGTTTACCCCTTTGCTCTCATGATTTCCTATAGAGCTTTTTGCAAGTTCCGTGCCGCGCCACCGCGTTTTATGAAAAGAAGAGCAAGGCAACCGCGCCCAGATAGAGCACCAGGATCATAAAACTCTCGAATCCGATATTCCCAATGCCCCGCTCCTGGCGGCGGATCAAGCCCATCAGCAAGATACCGACCAGCAGGCCAGTCAGTGCCATCAGGAAAATCTGCTGTTCGGTTATCGCGTGATAGATTGATCCCTCGCGGTAGGCCACATCTGATACGGCCACAAAGAGCGTGTCAAAGGCATTCCCCCCGATAATCCCGCTTACGGCCAGGGTAAGCGCTCCCTGCCGCACTGCCGATACCGAGGTGACCAGTTCCGGGAGCGAAGTCGAGACAGCGGTGAACAGACCACCCACCACGGTTTGCGAAAGGCCGGTGCTATCAGAAATCACCTCGCCGGTACGCCCGACAACCCAGCCGGCAGCGCCAATAATTACGGCAAAGATGGCAAATCGTACCCACATTCCGACCAGGCTCTGGCGATGGGCGGCCTCCTCATCCGGCACGTCCTCTTCCATTTTGGCGGTCTGGCGCGGTCGCCACATTGGTTCATTCCGGGCCTGCTGGACCATCTGCAACCCATAGACGTAGACAATAATCATAAAGGGCGAAGCCGGGTTGATCCCCCAGATATGAAATGGTGGACTGGTTGTCGCCAGGATCGGAATTGCCAGCAGCGTAATGAGCAGTGTGCCCTGCATAATATTGGCAGCCGAGGCCGCCGCATGCTCCAGGTTGGCTTTGCGGTAAGCCGCGTCGGCGGCGACCAGGAAAACCGTCTGGACGGCAATCCCGCCCAGCGCATTACTGACCGCAAGTTCCGGGTAGCCATTGGCCGCCGTTGTCACCGAGGTAATAATACCGGGAAGCGAAGTACTCGCCCCCAGAAAGAGCGCGCCGGCAATGGCTTCACCCATGCCGGTGCGATCCGCCAGGCGGTCAACCAGTTCGGCCTGTCGCCACCCGATTAAGCCGATAATGATGGCAGCAATAACAAACAGAATGATACTGGTAAGCAGGGACCAGTTTGCGGGGTTAAGTGCGGCGATGTGACACCTCCTGTGATGCTTCTTCTGTGTGGAAACCTGTCGGGATTGTAGCAAGTAGTGTGCCACACGCCGGTATGGGAGTATACCCAACAAAAAACCCTTCTGCAAGTGATAATTCTTGCAGAAGGGGTGATCAGATAAACCCATATTCAGGCAAAACTGCCGCTTAATCCCCAGTTTTTACCATCTGCGGGGCCGGCTTCCCATTGTTGAGCGCAATCTTGAGCACCTCGTCCATGGATGTAACCGGAACGAGATCAAGCTCTTCCCGCACCTTATCCGGCAGATCATTGATATCTTTGGTGTTCTCCTTCGGCAGGATAAAGGTCTTGATCCCCGCCCGGTGCGCGGCCAGCGTCTTCTCCTTCAGGCCGCCGATGCCCAGCACCTTACCACGTAGCGTTACTTCGCCGGTCATTGCCACATCGCGCCGCACTGGTTGCCCGGTCACGGCACTGATCAGCGCTGTCGTCAGCGTGATCCCGGCGGAAGGTCCATCTTTGGGAATGGCACCCTCCGGCACATGGATGTGGAAGGCATGATCTTCAAAATATTTTGGATCAACCCCAAACTGCTCGGACCAGGCACGGGCAAAGGACATGGCCGCCTGCGCACTCTCCTTCATCACATCACCCAGACGTCCCGTAATCTGGAGAGTCCCCTTGCCCCGCACCGGCAGCACCTCAATGCTAAGAATATCACCACCGGCCTGCGTCCAGGAAACGCCCGTCGCTACCCCGATCTCGTCGTTCTCCTGGGCCAACCCAAAGGTAAACCGCTCCGGTCCCAGGTAGGTTGCAATGTCGTCCGCATCAATCGTAAACGAGAGCGCTGATTTTTTCGTTTCATCGGTCTCGTCGGGCGACTGCTCCACGCCGTTGGGTGATTCCTCGTCACTGGCGGCGGCGACCTTGCGAGCCACTTTACGACAGACGCTTGCCAGTTCCCGCTCCAGGTTACGCACCCCGGCCTCGCGCGTATACTCGCGCACCAGCTTCAGGATGGCCTCGTCGGTAAAGGTCAGTTGCTCCGCCTGCAGACCGTGGAACTCGCGCTGCTTGGGCACCAGGAAGCCTTTGGCGATACCCAGCTTCTCATCCTCGGTGTAGCCGCCGATCTCGATCACTTCCATACGATCCCGCAGCGGAGCCGGAATGGGCTCAAGCTGGTTAGCGGTCGCAATAAAGATGACCTTGCTCAGATCGTACGGGATCTCCAGGTAATGATCGCTGAAAGTATTGTTCTGCTCCGGATCGAGCACCTCCAGCAGCGCCGAGGTCGGGTCGCCCCGGAAATCCATCCCGACTTTGTCAACCTCGTCCAGCACATAGACCGGGCTGTTTGATTTGGCCGTCTTCATCCCCTGGATAATCCGCCCGGGCATTGCCCCGATGTAGGTGCGGCGATGCCCGCGAATCTCGGCCTCGTCGCGCACGCCACCCAGGCTGGTCCGCACAAACTGGCGGTTGAGCGAGCGCGCAATCGAGCGCCCCAGGCTGGTCTTCCCCACGCCGGGAGGGCCAACAAAGCAGAGGATCGGCGACCGCATACTGTTCCCGGCCAGCTTGCGCACCGCCAGATACTCCAGGATACGCTCCTTGACCTTCTCCAGGCCATAGTGATCCTCGTCCAGTACCTGCTGTGCTTCGCCGATGCGGATCTCCGGGTGCTCCTCCTCGGCCCAGGGCAGATTGACGATCCAGTCCAGGTAGGTGCGAATCACCCCGGCTTCGGGACTATTCATCCCCTGCTGTGCCAGGCGCTTAACCTCGTGCAGCCCCTGTTCCTTGACATAATCGGGCGCATCCATCTCGTTAATCTTGCGCCGCAGTTCGTCAATCGGGTCATCGCTCTCTTCGTCTTCGCCCAACTCCCGCCGGATCACGCGCATCTGCTCACGCAAGAAATATTCGCGCTGGCTCTGGTCCAGCACCTCTTTCGTGTCCTGCTGGATCTTCTGGCGCAGCTTGAGCAGTTCAATCTGGCGTGCCAGGATCAGATAGCCCTTGCGCAACCGCTCCGTCGGGTCAAGCGTATTCAGGATCTCCAGGCGATCACTGAAGTCAAACGCCGGGCCATAGGTGACAATATCGGCCAGATGCCCGGGGCGGTCGATCCGGTGGACAAAGGCGACCGCTTCCTGGGGTACTTCGCCCAGGTGATCGACAAACTCATCCACCTGCTGCTTAACCGTCTCCATCAGCGCCTGAATTTCCATACCGGACACATCGGCGTCGAAGATCGGCAAACAGCGCACCCGGTAGAAGGGTTCATTCTGGGTTGCATCCAGGATGTGCGCCCGGTACGCGCCCTCAAGAATGATCCGTACGGTACCATCGGGCAGCTTAATAAACTCTTCCAGTTTTGCAATCACACCAATTGGGGGAAGCTGTTGCGTACTGTTATTTTTATACCCCTCGATTTCATTCTCCGAGACAAAAATGAGCAGTACTTCACGCTCTTCTTCCCAGGCCCGCTCCATCGCCCGGTATGATTTGCCCTGACCAACCTGAAGCGGCACGGTCATATGGGGCATGATTACCATCTCACCCAGGACCACCAGCGGCAGTTCGCGTTCAAATCCATCGGTGTCGGTATGATCCAGCGTGAATTCTTCTTCTCGATCTAACAGATTGTTACTCATCGATACTTCCTCGCTTCTACAGGACGGTCGGGGGCCTGCGTGGTAGTGTAAAAATGATATCCAGATTAAACCGTAACGAACAACGCTATTCTGATTTCTGATTACTCATCTGACCGGCTTGCCGGGCCAGTTTAGGCCCAGTGGTGCGTATCGCCCCGTTCTAACATCCGGAGCATACTGAGCAACACCTGGTCTAACAGGCGGAGCAGCGTGTCAATATCCTCCGCGCTCAAATGTCCCAGCGCTGCCTGCATCTGTTCATGGCGTGCCTGCTTAATCTCGGCAATCAGCGAACTTCCCCGTGGCGTCACCACAACCATAACCTGCCGCCGATCACGCGCATGGCGTGTCCGCTCGACCAGTTGCTTCTCCAGCAGGCGATCCACGATGCCGGTCAATGATGCGGCCGACTGCTGAGTTGCCTCGGCCAGATCCGACATTTTGCATGGATCTCTCATCTGATGCAGATGCAGGAGGCTGTAAAACTGTGGCAGTGTCATGTTGAAACGTTCTTCATCAAGCAGTTGCATAAACTGGCGCTGACTGAGCCAGCTAATCTGCATAATGGCGCGCTCAATCTCTTCAAGATCGGCATGCTGAGTTCCATCTAGCGTAATCTGCGGATCTGCGTCCCGGTCTGGTGCGCCCATGGAACTCTCCCTACAGCTATTGCTAGAGCCTATAAATATTCAACGTTGTTAAGTATATCATTCCTTAAGGGTTATGTCAATGGCACAAGGTACGCGGTGGGAGTTTGGACCACGAAGAACACGAAATGAGCGAATATCGCGAAACTGTCAGTACTGACATGGATCAGGCGATCCCGTGTTTGGCGGGGGATAGGGCCTCCGGCAGGGCGGAAGAAACCTGAGTACCATGCTGCCGCAGGCGATTCTGTCGTTCACTGGGTGAAGCGTCCGGTTTGCAGGTCAAACGCGTAATGCGTATTGAATGATGGATGGTTGATGTGGTGGGCGGCAGCACGGCTGCCGCCCGGTTGGTAGGCGGCGGCCTGGCTACCGCCTACCAGAGATCAGAGGTCGAATACAGCCCGGATCATCTGCTCATCGCTGCTGCTATGCATCAACCGGAAGCCCATTGCCCGGCAGATCCGCATCATCGCCAGATTATCGGGGTGAATATCGGCCATAACCGTGCGGAGCTGTTCGTCCCGGCCAACCTGGATCAGCCGCTGCATCAACTCTTTGCCCAGGCCGCGCCCGTGGCAGCGATCATTAACCACAATGCCAAACTCGGCCGTATCGGTCGCGTCAATTTTGCTGAGCCGACCAACCGCCAGAATGCCGGGCATCTGGGTCAACGGCTCCTGCTGCTCGACCACCAGCACCATATCGCGGTCATAGTCAACATGGCAGATCCGCGCCAGCCGGGCCGGGGCGATGCGCTGGCGCAGGGCAATAATCTGGAAGTAGCGAAAGTAGACGCTATGTTCGGACAGGGTCATGTGGAACGTCACCAGGAGTGGTGCGTCGTCAGGCCGGATGGGCCGAATAAGCACCTCGGTACCATCCTTCATCGTCCACCGTGACACATAGTGTGTAGGGTAGGGGCGTGGCAACAGCATCGGCAGGTGTCCTCATGCCTGGTACTGCGTCTCATGCAGGTTCGCTTCTGATACTTATTGTACCAGGAAATGGTGACGTAGTTGCGGCAGAAACTATGGAGATGAGCAGAACAGCACTGGTTGTGTACACCGGCAGTGGGGGAAGGCTGCTGCAACGCAGATCTCATCCTGCGCCTTTTGCCTTTACTGCGTTGACAGGCAGAGTGTAGGATGAATGAAGTGGTGGGGATGGTGGGATTTGAACCCACACGCCTTGCGGCACATGCTCCTAAGGCATGCGCGTCTGCCATTTCGCCACATCCCCAGGCGGTCCATCTGGAGTATAGCATACGCGGTTGGCGATTGCAAGAAGCAAATGCATTGATCATCTAGTCACATACCCGCTTGCCGATGCGTAGCGCCACATGCTATACTAGGCACTAGATAAGGTTTTGCCCAACCGAACGAGCGTCAACGACGAGCAAACGAACAGGGTTTCATCATTGCCGTCGGGAGAGGTTTTTACCTCTCCCACATTCGTGTCTCCCGGTTTACGACACGCAACCTTACATCATCCCGCCCACCTATCTGCATTGGCCTGTACCTGACAGAGGAGTCACGCTATGAAAGCGGTCGTTATGGCAGGGGGAGAAGGCACCCGCCTGCGTCCACTTACCATTAACCGCCCCAAACCAATGGTATCGCTGGTGGATCGTCCGGTGATTCATCATATTATCGAGTTGCTCAAGCTCCACGGGATTACCGATATTGTGATTACGGTGCAGTACCTTGCCAATGTAATCCAGGATTATTATGGTGATGGGAGCAACTATGGGGTGAATATCACTTATTCACTCGAAGAGATACCGTTGGGAACGGCGGGAAGTGTAAAAAATGCTGAACGGTTTCTCCAGGAGCCATTTCTGGTTATCTCGGGGGATGCGCTGACCGATTTTAATCTTTCCCAGATTATTGATTATCACTTCAGTACCAAAGCCGCTGTGACGATGACGCTGACGCGTGTGCCCAATCCGCTGGATTATGGCGTGATTATTACCGACGAGCAGGGTAATGTGCGGCAGTTTTTGGAGAAACCAAGCTGGGGTGAGGTCTTTTCCGATACGGTGAATACCGGCATCTATGTGCTCAACCCCGATGTCTTTGAGTATATTCCCAAAAACAAATCGGTTGACTGGTCGAAGGATATTTTTCCGCTGATGCTCAAGCAGGAAGAGAAGCTCATGGGCTATGTGGCCGAGGGCTACTGGACCGATGTCGGCACGATTGAGGAGTATATGCGTGCGACGGGGGATTATCTGGCCGGCAAGGTCAACCTGCCGCGTGTGGGCCAGCATATCGGCGGCGGCGTCTGGGTCGAGCGGGACGCCGAGATTGCCCCCGATGCACAACTGCATGGGCCGATCTTCCTGGGGCATGGCACGAAGATCAAAGATGGCGTGATTATCCACGGGCCGTCGGTGATTCGGGATTATACCATCCTGGACAGTCGCGCCAATATTGACCGCTCGATCATCTGGCGCAACTCGTATATTGGGGAGCGTGCCGAACTGCGCGGCGTGATTGTGCTGCGGCAGTGCAATATCCGCAGCCGGGCGGTGTTGTTCGAGGGTGTTGTCATTGGCGATGGGGTGCAGATTGGCAGCGGCGCGGTAATCCAGCCAAATGTCAAGATCTGGCCCAGCAAGGAGGTTGACGAGGGCGCAACCGTTACCAGCAGCATTATCTGGGGCAGCCAGGGCCGCCGGGTGCTCTTTGGGCGCTATGGCGTGACTGGCCTGGTGAATGTGGAGATTACGCCGGAGTTCTGCGCCCGGATCGGCGCGGCCTATGGCGCAACGCTGCCGCGCGGCTCGGTGGTGACAATCAACCGTGATGCTCACTACACGCCGCGTATGCTCAAGCGGGCCATCATCGCCGGGTTGCCGTCGGCCGGCGTGAATGTGGTGGACCTGCGTACGATGCCGATTCCGGTGGCGCGCTACTTCACCCATGCCAGCGGCGCATTCGGCGGGGTGCATGTGCGTCTCTCGCCCTCCGACAATCGGGTTGTCGATATCAAGTTCTTTGATGAGCGGGGGCTTGACATCAGCAGCAGCATCGAACGCAAAATCGAGCATACATTCTTCCGGGAAGACTATCGCCGGGTCTATCTCGATGAGATCGGGCGGATCGTTTACGGGAACAATGTTGAGAAGACCTACATCGACGCTTTCTTAAATGCGTTGAGTGCCGATGCGCTGGAGCATATCGCGCGCGACTTTAACCTGGTGGTGGATTATGCCAACGCCAGCGCCAGCGGTATCCTCTCGGCGATCCTGCGTCGGCTGCATGTCGATGTGGTTGAGCTGAATGCTAACCTCGACGAGCGCCGGCTCTTTCAGACGGTGGCCCAGTTTGAGGAGGGCATGCAGCGGCTGACCAAAATTACCGCCGTCGTGAACGCCAATCTCGGCGTGCGGGTAGATAGCAGCGGTGAGAAGGTCTTCCTGGTGGATGACATGGGCCGACGGTTGCCGGGCATTCAGGCGCTGGCGGCGGTCGCTGCGCTGGTGCTGCAGGCGAACGGTGGCGGCACAGTGGCGGTGCCGGTGACGGCGCCGCGCGCGTTTGAGGAGATTGCCACACGGCATGGCGGCAATATCATTCGCACCCGGGCCACCCTTGGCGCGCTGATGCAGACCGCCGCAGACGATCCTGAGTTGCTGATGCTGGGCGATGGTGCGGGCAACTACATCTTCCCTTCGTTCTACCCGATTGCCGATGGTCTTTTTGCCGCCGCGAAGATTATGGAACTGCTGACCCTCAACGGCGTCTCACTCAGCGAGACGGTGCGTAAACTGCCGCTCTACCATCTGCAGCAGACCAAAGTTCCCTGCCGCTGGGAAAACAAGGGCAAGGTTATGCGCATTCTCAATCAGCAGTACCAGGAACGCCAGATCGATCAGGTTGATGGTATCAAGATCGACCTGGGTGGCGAGTGGGTGCTGATCCTGCCCGATCCGGATGGGCCTTTCTTCCATGTGATTGCTGAGGGATCGAGTGAGGATCAGGCGCGGGTATTAACCGAGAAATATGCCGGACTGGTTGCGGGGTTGCAATAAAAACGGTGGATTGCGAACGGCGAATGCGGAACGCGGTATGCAGGCTATGAGCGGGAGAGACTGTTATGACACTATCGGAACATAACCGGCGATTTCATCTGGTGCTGCTGGGATCGCCCGGCGCGGGAAAAAGCACTATCGCCGAGCGGTTGGTGCAGCATCTGCCGCTGACGCATATTGCTACTGGGCAGCGGTTGCGTGCGGAAGCGGAACGTGACACGCCGATGGGCCACAAGATCAAACCGCTGCTTGATCAGGGTCAACTGGTGCCCACCTCGTTGATAAATCAACTGGTGCGCGAGTGGCTGCAGGAAGTGCCGCCTGACCAGGGTTTCTTACTGGATGGTTATCCCCGTTCGCTGGAGCAGGCGCAGGTGCTCGACGACATGCTGACTGAACTACGGCGTCCGCTTGATCGGGTCATCAGTCTGGAACTGGGTCTCTCCGCCGCAATTGATCGATTATCGGGACGGCGGATCTGTGCGGGTATCGCCGACTCATTCACGCTACACATCAGCGATGCCGCCGCCGTTCAGCGCTGCCGGGAACAGGGTGGGCATCTGGTGCAGCGCGATGATGATAAACCGGAGGTGATCGAGGAGCGCATGCGTATCTACACCGAGCAGACCCAGCCGCTACTTAATCACTATGCTCGCAGTGGACTGCTGCGCACTGTTGATGCGCAACCAGCGCCCGCCGACATAACCGCAGCAATCCTGGATCTGCTCCAGGATGAGCGCCGGCATGGGTAGCATTGGTTAGCGGTTCGTAGTGGTGTTACCTGGATTTTCGGGCATACTATTGATAGAACCTGTGCAATAACTTGACAAAAACTGGAACTCTGCCTACAATCGCTCCCGTTCCCAGTCAAGGATTATACAGGTGCAGATCGGCGCGTCGGCTTATGCGGCTGATCGACCTGTATCTGTACCGCATTGTGTCGATTTCCCCTGATAGACGAAAGGTGTAAGCATGACTGTCGAACGTGAGGGTGGGTTTGATTTCCTTGGACCCAAAACCCTGGTCGGTCCTGAACTTAAAGTTGGCGATACTGCTCCGGACTTTACCCTGTTGAATGCCAAGTTAAAGCCGGTTAGCAAAGGCGATCTGACCGGGAAGCCAATGCTGATCAGCGTTGTCCCTTCCCTCGATACCAGTGTGTGTAACAAGCAGACCATGCGTTTTAACGAGGAAGCCTCCGCGTTAAGCGATAAGGCGCACTTCCTGACGGTCAGCGCCGACCTGCCCTTTGCCCAGGCGCGCTGGTGTGGCGCAAACGATGCCAACACGATCCAGGTGCTCTCGGATCACCGCGATATGAGTTTTGGTGATGCGTATGGCACGCACATCAAGGAAGTACGGGTCGAGAGTCGCGCGGTGTTTGTGGTTGATGCAAACGGCGTTATTCAGTATGTTGAGTATGTGCCCCAGGCCGGGCAGGAACCGGACTATGACGCGGCACTCACGGCGTTGCGCAAGGTTACAGGTTAACGGTTAACGGTTAGGGGTTAACGGTTGTGAATTTTGAAAAATAGTCCGGATATGAATGACCGGGAATCCCGGCTTTAGCCGGTTGAATGCCTGCCGGGGTTGCGGCATACTGATGGGAAAGCCTGATCCGGCTGAAGCCGGGACTCCTGAGCGGCGATATCTGGATGAAACATTCAACGTTCATAACGGTTAACCGTCAGGGATTTAGAAAGTCTTACGAACCCGTAACCCCTAACCTGTACCCCTTATTCGTACAGAAGCCTCCCCGTGTAGAACAGGGAGGCTTCTGTGTGGTCGGCCTGCAAGTTCCGCACGATGATTCTGCCAGGTTCCCTGTAAATGTGATATAGTAGACGTGTCCGCTGTGGTAAAGAACTGAATCGGTTTCAGGAAATCCATGTACGATCTGCTTATCCAGCAGCCCGCCCTGCTTCAACTTGACGGTCCCAATGCGCAAGTATTGCCCGCGCACGATATTGCAATTGCCGATGGACGTATCGCGGCGATTGCGCCCGCGATTGACTCCGGTCTGGCGTGCGCGGTGATCGATGCCCAGGGCATGCTTGCCATTCCTGGTCTGATTAACACGCATGCGCATACGGCGATGGCCCTCTTTCGCGGTATTGTCGAGGATGTTTCCCCGGCGGACTGGTTTAACCAGTATATCTGGCCGATGGAGGCCAATCTGACCGCCGAGGATGTCTACTGGGGCGCGCTGTTGGGATTGGCCGAGATGATCGAAAGCGGTATCACCGCCGTGGCCGATCACTACTTCGCCATGGATGCGATTGCGCGCGCCGTTGAGCAGGCCGGCGTACGTGGAAACCTGGCCTGGACGGTTTTTGGCGGCATGGAGGCAACCGAAGCACTCCAGCGGACAGTCACATTTGTCGAGCGCTGGAATGGTGCGGCGGGTGGGCGTATTACCACCTGGCTTGGTCCACATTCGCCCTACACCTGCACGCCCGATTTCCTGGCGCTGGTTGCGCAACAGGCGCAGGCGCTCAACGTCGGCATTCATATCCATGTTGCGGAAGAACCCGATCAGGTGCATGCAGCAGTGGCGCAGTATGGACGCACGCCGATCCAACTGCTGCACGAGAGTGGCCTGTTTGCGGTGCCGGCAATCGCGGCCCACGCAGCGCACCCGGAACCGGGTGATCTGGAACTGCTCCGGGCAGACGGAGTCGGGGTGGCCTGTTGTCCCAAAACTTCCATGAAATTAGGCATGGGCGTCGCGCCGGTAGTCCAGATGCGCCAGGCGGGGATTGCCGTGGGGTTGGGAACCGATGGCGCGGCCAGCAACAACAGTTGTGATATTCTCGAAACCGCCCGCCTGATTGCGCTGCTCCAGAAGCATACCCTGCGCGATCCGCAGGTGTTGCCGGTAGGCGAAGCGCTGGCCCTGGCGACGCGGGAAGGTGCGCGGGTGTTGGGAATGGCCGGCGTTGTGGGAGAATTGCAACCGGGCACTTGCGCCGATATTGCACTCCTGCGCCTCGATCCGACGCATCTCTTCCCGCAGCACAACCTGGGGGCGAACCTGCTCTACAGCGCGCATGCCGGTGATGTTGATACCGTGCTGGTGGCCGGGCGTCCACTGATGCGTGCGCGGCAGCTTCTGACGATTGATAAGCCGCAGGTTATGCGCGAAGTTGCCACACGCATGGGTCGCCTGATCGAGCGTCATCCGGAGCGGCGCATCCAGACCTACACGGTGTAAAGAACAACATGCATGCTGTCACCCGTCGCGAGTCCAGTGCGACAGTGCAAATTGGACCAGAAAGAGCGCAACGCCCGCCGCGACGAGTGCCAGCAAATGTTCGACAATGCCCACATCATTGAAGAAGAACTTCAGCATCAGGACCAGCACCCCGATGGTGCAACCGATAATTATTGCTTCAATCCATCTTTGCCGCACGCCTACCAACTTTCATTATTCCTACACATCACTGCTCTTCCTTTCCAACATCGTGCCCCTGGCTCAGGCTGTAATTCCCGGTGTCACGATAAGCAGGTTTGCGTGCTTCATTCACAATAACGCCAAGTTGCACCAGCAGGAGAAAGAAGCCCCAGCCAAGCAGACCCAGCAGCACAAGACCGGCAATGGCGATCAAGAGCAGTGTTCCAACGCCTAAGTTGATCATGGGGAAACTCCCTTCACTATATACAAACGCAGGTTCAGGCCGAAACGTTGCGCACGTCGGCGAATTTCTTCCAGAGAAACGACGATGTGTCGCCTGGCCTGCGGAGGGTCAGGCGACGCTTTGCTGGTCATCTGTGCGGAAAATGCCTTCA
This sequence comes from Chloroflexaceae bacterium, assembly GCA_034436755.1. Taxonomy (GTDB): domain Bacteria; phylum Chloroflexota; class Chloroflexia; order Chloroflexales; family Chloroflexaceae; genus CAKZQX01. The sequence continues at coordinate 18,711 of DAOTVB010000248.1, forward strand.
CTCTATACCAACGCAGATTTACGCCGAATTGTTGCGCACACCGGTCGACTCCCACCAGACAAAGGCCGATGCGCGGGTTTTTCCCGGAAACGAGAGGCTGCCATCCGCATGCTGCACCAGCAGTTCAGCGATTGCGGCCCGCAGCGCCGTGTCGCGCTCTGGATCAGGAGCAACCCGCAGCCGCCGCCGAATGTCGTTCAGGGCCTCATCAGCATCGACAAACGTCAATTGCTGGCCTATCGGCAGCAGTTCCATACTTGCCGGCAGGCCAAGCTGATGCAAAACATTAAGGGTTTCGAGCGCAGTCGGCAACAGGAGGCGCGCCTGCCCGTGAAACCGCTCCCAGAACGGCGAAAAGAGTTCATTCAGGTGGCGCGTCATCAGAAACAGGTAACAGGCCCGCCCGGCGGCCGCGTCTATGGCCTGCAGAAATGGCCCGATCTCGCGCACGCCGTAGACTACATGCGCCGACAGCGCAACATCGGCGTGAGGTAGGGTTGCCGGGGGCCAGGTTGCGGGGAGCACTTCGACATTGTTCAGTCCTTCGGCGGCGATATACTGTTCCAGTTGCGCCCGCATCGCCGGCGAGGGCTCTACCGCGATGACCCGCGCCACCGTCCGCGCCAGGATCGGTACATAGCGCCCGGTGCCTGCGCCAATATCCAGCACAGTATCTTCCGGCCGCAGGTGTGGCAGCAGTCGCTGCATCGATACGTCAGGTTGGGGGGTGCGCTGGACAACCGTAGCATACTGCTGCGCCCGGGGTGCCCAGCAGTCAGCCTGTTGAGAAAAAGCCGCTTCCGTCACCGCCTCCGCCTGGGTCCGCTCGGCATCATACATCCGTCGCCATACGTCAAGCCAGTCATAACCGCCCGCTCCCACTGATTGTTGCACGTCACGCTCCCTCCTGCTGCCATAGTGCCACAGATGCCTATGGTATAATACCTCACGAACTGATACATCACAATGATACGGTTTAGCTACGGGTCAAGCATATATACCGGAAGATAATGTATGAGTCACTTCGGTGAACGGTTGCGCCAGACACGAGAGAGCCAGGGACTTTCGCTGGCGCAGGCCGCCGTTGAAACACGGATTCTGCAACAATGGCTCATTGCCCTTGAAGAGGGAGCGTTTGAACGCCTCCCGAATGATGTTGTGGCTCGTGGATTTATTCGCAACTATGCGCAGTATCTCGGTTTACCCACCGATGAGTTGATCGAGTTGTATCGGCGGGAACGTGGAGGGAGCGAGCCGATTCAGGTGGTTCCGACTGCCCACGCGCCGCGATCACGGTCCTACGTGTTGCCGAGCTTCTTTGTGGTTTTCTTTGTGACCATGGTCCTGGTGGGATTGACCTACTTTACGTTGAGTGCCGTTGGGCGGGTTGGCAACCGCGCCACGCCGGATGTAGCGATGATGACAACCCCAACTGCACCGACGCCGACATCGCTAGGGGGTGCGTCGCGCAGTCCCACACCTGGCGCAACCAGTGTCGGTGCGGCTGATCCAACTAATCCAACCGGTGCCGGCGGGGAACCGCTGCAACCGGCCGTAACACCAACATCTGCTTCATCAAACGCAGCGTCAGAACCAACTGCGGCAACGGGTGGGGCAAATGCTCCGCCGACAACAACACCAACCTCCGCGCCCAGTCCCACCCTCGCTGCGCCGATCGTGGTCGAGGTTAGTATTGAGCCCGGGTCAGGGGAGTCGTGGCTGCGCGTGCAGACCGATGGCACAACTGCCTATGAACAGATTATGCAGAGTGGCGAACGCGAAGTCTTTCAGGCCAATCGGCAGGTCTTTATTCGCGCGGGCAACCCGGCGGTAGTCCAGGTTACAGTCAATGGACGCCAGCGCGGAACGCTTGGGAGTACACCCGGCGTGCCGGTCAACTGGTACTGGCCGCCGCAATCATCACCGTAAACTCTTTCGCGTTACTCCGCTTCTTTAGTCAGAGGAGGAATGACTATGGCAGCCGAGAGTACTTTTGATGTCGTCTCAGAGTTTGATCGTCAGGAACTGGACAATGCGGTCGATCAGACGAATCGTGAGGTGCGTACACGCTATGACTTGAAGGATAGCAAGTCAACAATTGAGGTGGCTGAGAATGAGATTGTGATCACCAGTGATAGCGAAATGCATCTCAGCAGTGTACGTGATGTGCTGGAGACGAAAGCGCTGCGCCGGAATCTCTCGCTCAAGATTTTTGATTATGGGCCGGTTGAGGAGATCAGCGGGGCGCGGGTGCGTCAGGTTGTGACGCTCCAACAGGGACTGAGTACCGAACTGGCGAAGAAGCTTCAGAAGCAGATCCGTTCCGAGTTTCCGAAGGTGCAGCCCCGCATCCAGGGTGATTCCCTGCGCGTGGGCAGCAAGAACAAGGATGAACTGCAACAGGTTATCCAGTTCTTGCGCGAACAGATGGACGAGTTTCCGGTTCCATTACAGTTTACAAATTATCGTTAAGCCGTTCAACAGCGCTAATGAACGTTGAAATGTTAGTCCGGACATCACTGATCGGGAGTCCCGGCTTCAGCCGGTCCAGGCTTTCCCTTCAGTATGCCACAGCCCCGGCAGGCATCCAACCGGCTAAAGCCGGGACTCCTGGGTCGCATATCAGGACTATTTTTTTAAACTTCGTAAGCGCGTTAATACAATTTATTCCAGAACGTACCTGGTCTTTGCACTGCGGGGTGCGATGTGTCGTCAGGATATGCTCACGCCACCTGCCACACCTATCCGCCTGGATTGGGACACTCCCCTGACTACGTACGTTCCGGATTGGTAGAATCATTACTTCATGAAATATCACATTATTACGCTTGGCTGTCCCAAAAACAATGTGGACAGCGAAGGCATGGACGGTATTCTGAGTGCGCAGGGGCACACGCCGGTGGCCGAGTTTGCCGCCGCCGATGTCGTGATTGTCAACACCTGCAGCTTTATCGCCGCCGCGCGCGACGAGACGCTGGAGGTGCTCCGCACGCTGGGAGGGGCGAAAACTGCCGGGCAGCGCTTAATTGCGGCCGGCTGTATGGCCGAGAGTCACGGCGATCTGGTGCAGGCGGTCCCTGGCGTGGACGCAACCCTGAGCACGCGCCACTGGATGCGCATTGGCGAACTGGTTGGGGGCGCGGTTGCGCAGGCTGTGCCGGCAGGTCAGCCAGAGCGCAACATCCCGCTGCTGGATCTGCAGCCGGTTGCCGGCAATGGGAATGCGGTGCAGGTGCCGGAGCAACCTTTTCCGGATCGTGAGGGGTATGCCGACTGGCGAACCGCGCCCATCCGCCGGAAGCAGCAAGGACCGTCGGCCTATCTCAAGATTTCGGATGGCTGCAATCTGCGCTGTGCCTTCTGCACGATTCCCTCGTTCAAGGGGGATATGCGCTCCAAGGCGGTTGGTGCGGTGCTGGGTGAGGCGCAGGAACTGGCCGCGCAGGGCGTTCACGAGATTATCCTGATAGCGCAGCATCTCACCGACTATGGGCGCGACCTGGGGATGCGGGATGGGCTGGCAACGCTGCTCGAGGAGTTATGCGGTGTGCTACCGTCCAACACCTGGCTGCGGTTGATGTATGCCTACCCGCACGGCATCTCGCCCCGCCTGATCGAGGTGATGGCGCGGCATCCGCAGATCTGCGCCTATCTCGATATGCCGTTGCAGCATGCCCATCCGGATACGCTGCGGCGCATGCGGCGTCCGCCGGATACCGAACGGACAAAGGCAACCATCAGGGCGTTGCGGGAAGCCATGCCGGATATTGCGCTCCGCTCGACCTTTATTGTCGGGTTTCCGGGGGAGACGAACCGCGAGTTTCGGGCACTACTGGCATTTCTGGAAGAAGTTCAGTTTGATCGGGTCGGCGCGTTCCAATACTCGCAGGAGCCGGGCACACCGGCCGCTACCCTGCCGGGCCAGGTTGCCCCCCGGATTATCGAGCGCCGCTGGCACGAGCTTATGCAACTGCAACAGGAGATCTCCCTGGCGCAGAATCAGCGGTGGCAGGATCGCACGCTTGATGTCATCGTTGAGGGTGAGGGTGTCACCGATGATGGTCAGGTGCTGTTGGTTGGGCGTTCGTTCCGGGATGCGCCGGAGGTTGATGGACAGGTATTTGTCTGGGGTGATGCGCCGGTTGGTGCGCGGATTCAGGCCCATATTCTGCACGCTGCCGAATATGACCTGTGGGGCGAGATGCGGTAAAACCGGATGACATGGCCCGGCTTCCTGGAGCAAAACCGGCGAAAGCGAGAACGATAAACGATGAAGGACAACCAATGACATACCAGCAGCACGACCAGAACCGCACATTCACCGTTTATCGTTCACGTTGCTCACGTTGCCAGGTGGGTGCGGAAGCGCGGGCCATGTGCCGGTATCGGCAGCGACAGGCCCGGTTAGCCCGCCTCCTCACCCCCTTGATCTCTTCACTTGGCGACACGCGCCTGGATTGCCTTCTGGAGGCGGCGCAGTTCATCCGGATTGTTCTTCGCCAGGTAATCGATCATATAATCAACCGCCGTGTCACTGTAGTCGTCCAGCAGGCCGTCAAGCACCTGATGCACAACCATGGTTACGAACTCCTCCTCCGTAATGGCAGGAGTGTACACATAGGCCAGACCTTCGCGGTGGCGATTCAACACACCTTTTTCGGCCAGGCGGCTCATCGTGGTCATAACAGTCGTATAGGCAATCTCACGTTGCTGTGAGAGGCGGCGATGAACCTTTTTGACAGTGCTGCGTTCTTCTTGCCACAGCAGTTGCATAATTTCGGTTTCAAGGGGGCCAAGTACTTTCACCAGACCGTCCTTGGATGGACTAAAACGGAATCGCATATTCAGCGGCATGAGAGTGAACTCCTTTCGGATGGCGACGTTGTAGGTCGATACGTACCAGTGCTGCGTGCTTATGCGCTAGTGTACTAATCGACTTCGCAAGCGACAATAGTTTTTGATTACTGACGGGTTACAGTAGACAAAATGCTTACTACTACAATAACCCGTAGTGATGCGCTAAATCGTCTCTATTTCATGCTGGAATGAACGTGAGTCGTAAGGATTTTTACATTACAAAACTATGACAACATCAGATGTTCGCAACAGGATTCAAGCAGCCATGCGTGCGGCTTTCCCCGACTTTGAGCAGCGCGTGGCTCGCTATTACGCAATGCAGGAATACCATCTCGGCTGGCGTGATGCTAATCTGCAGACCGCCATGTCTGACCCTGGGAAACTGCTCCGGCCACAACTGGTGCTCCTGGCCTGCCGCGCTGTCGGTGGGGACGCGGCCCATGCCTTGCCGCTGGCAGCGGCGATCCAGTTGATCCATGACTTTACGTTGATCCACGACGATATTCAGGATCAGAGTGATACTCGTCGGGGGCGGCCCACGGTCTGGACGTTGTGGGGGTTGGCCCATGGAATAAACGTAGGTGATGGAATGTTTGCCATTGCTCATCAGTCGCTTTATGGTCTGAGTGATGCGAATCTGCCCGCCTCCGTGCTGCTGGATATTTTCCGGCGGTTCGAGGATATGAATCTCCGGATCTGTGAGGGCCAGTTCCTGGATATGAGTTTTGAAGGCGACCTGACGATCACTGCCGACGATTACCTGGGGATGATCCGGCGGAAGACGGCGGCGCTGCTGGCGGGGGCGGCCAGTCTGGGGGCGCTGGTCGGTGGCGCTGACAGCGAGAGTGTTGATGCAATGTTTGCCTTTGGTGAAAGCCTGGGGGTCGCATTTCAGATCCAGGATGATGTCCTGGGCATCTGGGGCGACCCGGAAGTGACCGGCAAGCCCCAGGCGGCAGACCTGTACCGCCGCAAGGTCAGCCTGCCGATTGTCCACGCCCTTAACCAGGCGCAGGGCGATACCACGCTGGTCAGTATGCAGGTCGGATACATGGGCGAGAAAACGGGAGGATTGGAGCGTGTGATGCTTAATGCCGCCGGCAACCTGGATGATCTGAAGCAGATCTATCAGCATGAGGAAGTGAGCGACGAGCATGTCGTCCGATTGCTGGCGATCCTGGAGGCGGCCGGGTCACGCCAGTATTGCGACGATGTTGCGTCCCAGTACCACAAGCAGGCCATGGAAGCCCTGGATCGTGTGAAGCCTGGCGATAACCCGGATGCCGTGCAGTCGCTAGATCAGTTGCGGGCAATCGTTGGGAAGCTGTTGGGGCGGAAGACATAGGATTGCGCGAACGTGCATCGCGGCATATGTGTGGCCCTGCTCAGTGCCGAGTATCCACCGCAACCCGGTGGTGTCGGCGATTATACCTGGTGCCTGGCTCAAGCCGTAACCCGGCGTGGTCACACGGTGGTGATTATCACCATTCGGGACGGGCAACTGTTGCTGCTGCCGGCCGGGAGCCACGCTCCGCAGTGGTTGGATCGCCGTAGACTGTCCGGTTGGGACTGGCGCTGCTGGCGTGCGGCGATAACCGCGCTCGATAGTGTACGGCCGGATCTGCTGCATATTCAGTATCAGACGGGTGCTTATGGCATGCATCCCGCGGTTAACCTGCTGCCCTGGCGGCTGCGGGGTCTGTCGGGTCGTCCGCGCGTGGTTGTGACATTTCACGACCTGCTGGAACCATACCTGTTCCCCAAAGCCGGCCCCCTGCGGCGGTATGTTACCGGGCGACTGGCGCGCGATGCCGATAGGGTTATCGTGACCAACGCTGAAGATGCTGCAAACATACTTCGGTATCAGTCGCAGCGCCGGCCTCTCTCCGTCACCACTATTCCAATCGGCTCAAATATTCCGGTTGCGCCGCCATCTGACTACGACCGTGCTGCCTGGCGCGCCGCCCTGGGAGTTGGTCCGCACGACTTTCTCATCGCCTATTTTGGTTTGCTGTCGCCCAGCAAAGGGGTGGACCGGCTGATCGAGGCCATCGCCGACCGGAGCGCGGGTTCGCGCTGGTCCGTGCCGCCCCGGCTGCTGCTCATCGGTGGGGGCGCAACTGCGCCGCAGGACCGGGCCTATGCTGCCGGGGTGCAGGCACAGATCATGCGCCTGGGAGTGGACCATCAGGTCATCCGGACCGGGCAGGTTGATGCGGCAACGGTATCGGCTCATCTGCTGGCCGCCGACTGTGTGGCCCTGCCGTTCCAGGATGGTGCGTCATTTCGGCGTGGTAGCCTGCTGGCCGCGTTGAGCCATGGGGCGACCGTTATTACCACGACGCCCACCGCGTCGGCGTCCGCTGCTCCGGTACGCCTGATCCATGGCGAGCATGTTTACCTGGTTCCCCCGAACGATAGCGTGGCCCTGGCAGCCGCACTGCAGCACCTGGCGCACGATGAGGCCACCCGGATCCGTCTGGGCCAGGCCGCCGGCAAACTGGCAGAGCAGTTTACCTGGGACGCCATTGCGCTTCAGCACGAGCAGGTCTACGCCTGCCTCCGCCAGCTTTAGGGGGGGCCGTTACCGTCGCTCGGAAGTATCCCCCGCTGATACCAATGTGCCGTCAAACCAGCAATCAGTCGGAATGGGCGCAACGGGCGCAGCGGCGGCACGATCCCGTTTGTCATCTCTGCGTCCTCGGTGTTCTCTGTGGCTATGACAACAAATCAGTATGAGCAATCGGCGCTACCCGGCGGGGTGTGGTGCCGACAGGGGGCTTTACCTGACAATATGTTAAAAATTTGTTGCGACGTACTCACGGACTCGTTATAATAACCCCGGACGGGTATGGACAATACGTTCCCATGCATCGACGAATTTCAACTGATCTGTCGTTCATGCAGGTAGCGTGCTTTTGCTTCTCCCTGGATACCGTATAGTGTGTGCGCCTGATCTGGAACAGCGTGGATCAGCAATCCGTGCAGCGTTGCATGGTGTCTTACGATGACCAGCGTATTGCCGGGCATAATGTCCGCCGGCACGTCGGCAAACCTGGTACACTGGAGCATACGTATGCCCGGGTCTTATGTTATTCTGAACGGAGTTGCAGCGGAGGATCGAAATTGGCGATTCTTCTATCACCACACTGATCTGGATGTCAATGGCTCTACTCCGTTTAGCAGACCATAACGTTTTGTCCGCCGCTCTATCCTGGTTACGCCGGGTTGTCAACCCAACGCTGACCAGATGTGTATCAACCTATGAACAGTTCTGCTACAATGAACATTTCTGAGTCTTCAGTTGTCGATATCCGTACGGGGGCATTGCTGCGAATTACCTCGGCAATCGAAACGGCGACCACACTTGACGAGTTGCTGCTATTGTCGCTGAATGAGTTTGTCCAACTGCTCAATGTTCCCCTGGGCGGGATTGCCCTGCTCAACGATGATGGCACCCGCCTGCAACCGGCGAGTGTCTATCCACCCCGGGTAACGCTGCCACCAGATATTCTGATTTCAGAGATGCGCTACCTGCCGCACGTCATTCATGACCGCCGGTCGGCCCAGATCTATGATCTGGAGGTTGAAGCCGGTTCGCCCGAAATTCACCACTGGCTCAATGATGTCAATGTGCGTTCGGTGCTGATGATGCCGCTGGTTGCCCAGGATCAGGTAGCGGGTGTGCTGGCGCTGGCGACCACGGTGACGCCACGGCACTTTGGTGATAGTGAGATAGCCCTGGCCCGCGTGATGGCCGGGCAACTCGCCGCCGCAATCGTCTCGTTTCGTCTGACGGAAGCGGCGCAGCGGCGTACGTTCGAACTGGCAACGATGAACGAGATTGCCGCAGCCGTTACCTCCTCGCTCGACCCCCGCGAGATCTATCATCTGGTGGTGCGGCAGATCAACGAGTATTTCTGTGTGGATGCCGGCTCGCTGCTGATGCGTGATGATGAAACCGATGAGCTTGAGTTTGTCATGACGCTGGAGGCCGGCGAAGAAAAGCTGGCCGGCGTGCGTGTACCACCTGGTCAGGGTGTGGCCGGCCATGTTGCTGATACGCAACGGCACGCCATTGTGCTGGATGTCCAGAATGATCCCCGCTTTTATCGCAAGGTCAGCGAAGATGTAGGCTACATAACCCGCTCCATTCTGTGTGTGCCGATGGTGGTCAAGGGGCGCACCATTGGTGTGATCGAACTGTTAAACAAGCGGAATGGCGACTTCACAGAAGAAGATGCCGAGCGTTTAATCCGCATGGCGGCGACGATTGGTGTTGCCCTGGAGAACGCCCGGCTCTTCCAGCAGGTGACCGATGGTCGGGATCGCCTGGAAGCTATTCTGAACTCAACGACCGATGGTATTCTGATGGCCGATATCTATGGCACGGTTGTGACGGCCAATCCAATGGCCGTTCATCTGCTCCAGATGCGCAAGGAAGCCATTATCGGGCAGCAGTTGGCCGAACTGCTGACACAACTACGCACCCGTGCGCTGAACATCAGCGTGCCGTCGTGGCTCAATGGCGATACTCAAACTTCCGATGTGGTCGAGTTGGAGTTTGGTGGAGCGCAGCACCGCTTTATTCGCCACCTCGCGCTGCCGGTGCGCGATACACGCGGGGTTGAAATCGGGCAACTGGCGTTATTCCATGATGTCTCGAAGGAGCGTGAACTGGCGCAACTGCGTGACGACTACACCGGCATGCTCGTGCATGACCTGCGCGCGCCGCTGACCTCAATTATGAATGGTATCATGATGGTCAAGCGCGGTCTGGGTGGGCCCGTAACCGACCAGCAGCAGGAACTGCTGGCGATTGCGCACCAGGGCAGCCAGACAATGCTGGAGATGGTCAATACTCTACTCGACATCTCCCGGCTGGAGCAGGGGCGTCCAACTCTCAATCCGGAGCCGTTGTCGCCCTATGCCCTGGTCGATGAAACACTTGATCGGTTGCGGCCCTCGGCGGAGGGGCAGAATGTTGGTCTGCAGCAGCAACTGCCCGTTGGTCTGCCGCTCCTCGAAGCTGACCGGGAGAAACTTATTCGGGTGCTTCAGAATCTGCTGGATAATGCGATCAAGTTTTCGCCGTCCGGGGGTGAGATCACCCTGGGCGCGGTGCATGTGCAGACGGATGGTGATGGTGCGCCTACGGTTCAGTCACGCGGCGTAACAGTGCCGATTACCCCGCCGCTGCTGGCGGAAGGCGAGTGGCTGCTGCTCTGGGTGCGCGATCAGGGGCCGGGTATTCCGGCACAGTATCACGAACGTATCTTTGAGAAGTTTGGACAGGTGCGTGGGCGGAAAGTGCGTGGCACGGGCCTTGGATTGACTTTTTGTAAGCTTGCCGTTGAGGCACACGGGGGGCAGATCTGGCTCGAAAGTGCCGAAGGTAAGGGGAGCACGTTTGCTCTGGCGCTACCGCTGAATAACTATCAAGAGCAATTCGAGGCATAAGACCCCCTTTTTCCTGTCGAATGATTGGCGGCTATTGTGCGTGTTTATGAAAAAGATTTCATATACTAATTGTAATCAAATCTTCAACCATTCACTTGATTCGTCCTTCATGTGTAATATAATGAGTGCAGGCAGAAATCCGTCTACGACATTGTGTAAAGAGATTCGACCACCGGAGTACCTGCTGCGTGGTGTGGCTGACCCGGCACCCATGTACGAAACGTTATAGGATGATTGTGTGACGTTCGTGCTGGTATGTTTACAGCGGACGAGAGGATTATGTGTTTTTCCGGCGTTCCGCTCTCGTTGTCAAATATGCCTTTCACATGGAAGCAGGATTATCGATGCGGCAACTGCTTCGGATATATCACTCACAGATTAAATATAAAATCATCCTGCCCTACCTCTTACTGATGATTCTGGTCATGCTGGTCGGGGCGGGTATTGCGATCTTCCTGGTAGCTGGTTCGCTGCAAGAGCGCTTCAGCAACCAGTTGGGGCAGGTTGGGCGCAGCTTTGCCGACGGTCTGGCGCGGCAGGAGCAAAATAATCTCGACTTCCTCTATGTTGTCGCCTTTGCCCAGGAAAATCCCGAAATTGATGCTCCCGCCGTGGCGGAAGCACTGCAGGCCGAAAACGAAGCGGGCCTGGAACAGGCGCTCATGCCCTTCTTTCGCACCGGTACCCTCCGGGATAATATTTACAACGTGATGATCGACCGGTTGATTGCCTTTGACCTGGATGGGCAGGGGCTGGTGCATTGGGAGCGGGCCCAGGGTGAAGAACTGACGGAAGAGGAGCGCCGTGAACCGATTTCCCACGGCAACACCGACCTGTCCCAGCTTGACCCGGTTCAGCGGGTGCTGGCGAATGATGCCGATGATTTTGGCGATAAGTACGCCGCGTTGATTACGTTTCAGGAAGCGGACGCTCCCGAGGGCACCTTCCCCGACAATGATTACTACCTCTTCACCGTCGTTCCGGTGCATCAGGTTGATGCAGACACCGACGAGCGTGAGTTAGTCGGCGGCTTGCTGATTGCCACTCGCCTGGAAAATCTGCTAACCGCGCTGGAGCGCCAGAGCCAGTCCGAGGTCAGCGCGATTTATGATACCAGTGGACTGGTGCTCGATAGCACCGTGATTCCAAATGCGGGTCTGCATATCCTGGATATGGGCGAAACCATCCCGCAGCAGTTGATTGATCAATTTGAGACAGCGGAGGAGTATGCGCGCTGCTTCGATGAAACGCAAACCTCCCTGGGATGGTTGCCGGGTCGGACGGACCAACTGGCCTGTTCCGTTCTGGACGAAGTAAACTTCAACGAGCGGGGCTTCCAGTTTCTCTATGCGCCGCTCATTGTGCGGGATACACAGGTCGGGTATTTCTCGATTGGCCTGTCGGAGGATTATATCACCGCGCCCTGGGCTGAAAGTCGGAATGCCGTTATTCTTACCACGCTGCTGCTGGCGGTCGGCGCGGTGATCATTGGGTACCAGGTGGCGCACCAGATTACCAATCCGCTCGATGATCTGGTGACAACCGCCCGGGCAGTAACGCATGGACAGCTTGAGCGCCGAACCAGTGTCACTGAGCATAACGAGTTTGGTACGCTGGCCCAGGCATTTAATCAGATGACCGAGCATCTGCTGCATCTCTACACCACCAGCCGTGAACTGAATAATGCACTCGAAATTCGGCAGGTGCTTGATGTTGCGGCGGCATCTGCCAGTTCGTTTGTACCGGATACGGACGTGCTGGCCCTCTTGCGCGAGGAGGATACCTGGTTCTACCATACACGCAGCGCGGCAGCAGAACCGCTCCAGCAGTTGCATCAGCAGCAGTTCCCGGCCAGTCCGGTCCTCGTACGTAAATTGGAGCAGCAGAACAGCATCCGGATACTGCACACCGATACAGCGGACATCGAAGAGCAGCCGCTGGTGGAGGAACTTCATCGCGTAACAGCGCTGAACACACTGCTGATTGCGCCACTGCTGTTGCACGACCGTCAGACAGGAGTGCTTATCCTGGGGCATGCCGATGTCCAGGCGTTTGGTGAAGCGGAAGAACAGGTACTGGCGGCGGTTGCCAATATGAGCGTTACCGTCTTGCAGAACGCGATTCTCTATATGCGGGTGCAGAAGGATGCAACGGAGCGGCATGCTATTCTGACTTCAATCGGTGATGGCGTGATCGTCTGTGATACCGAGGGGACGATTATGCTGGCAAACCCCATCGCCGAGCAGTTACTGGAGCTAAAAAACTGGCGTGCTCACCGCCGCAACTTTGCTGATCTGTCGCTTGAGCCGGTGGCCCAGGCCCGGGATATCTTTGGGCAGGCTTCGTCGAATCCCCACTATCGCATTGGCGACCGGGTTGTCAGCCGTACCAATGCCCCGGTAATTGCCGACCAGGGGCATGTGCTGGGTGAAGTTATTGTCCTGCACGATATTACTGCCGAGGTTGCGGTTGATCAGGCGAAAACCGATTTTATTGCAACCATCTCCCATGAACTGCGCACACCGCTGACTGTTATTCGCGGCTATATTGATCTGTTGATGCGCGGAACGGGGGGCGAACTCTCGGCGGATCAGGTGGAACTGCTGGATAGTGTGCGCTCTCGCGCAACCGATATGACCACGCTGGTCAACAATGTCATTATGATTGCGAATATCGAGTCCGGAACATTGTCTACCGAAATCCAGCCCCAAGATCCGCTGATGGTACTGGAAATGGCCCTGACTCCGCTACGATCGAGATTTGAGTCAAAGGGGCTGGAACTTCAGATCACAGATACCGCCACCGATGTTCCCCAGGTACTGGCGGATCGGGAACAACTCAAGGTTATGTTTACCCAACTGCTGGATAATGCGCTACGGTATACAGCCAGTGGGAGTGTCACCATCAAACCCTATCTGCAGAACAATATGGTTCGGATTGATTTTATCGATACTGGTCCCGGGATTGACCCGGATATCCAGCGGCGTTTGTTTAACCGCTTCCAGCGAGTTGAGGGGAATAACTCGGCGCAGCGTGGTGGCGGTCTTGGTCTGGCGATCACCCGGCAACTGGTGGAACGTCAGGGTGGTCGGGTCTGGGTGGAGAGTACGCCAGGACAGGGTAGTACGTTTAGTATAGCACTTCCTCAAGCCGATGAACAATCACTTGCCGTCGCCCAACAAGAAACAGCCGCAGCGTCGTGATTCGCTCCGGTTGTTAGCACTGGCAGCACTGGTGGTGCTGCTGTTAGCCGTTTGCTGTGTTGCCCAGGTTGCCCTTGAACTGGTGACACCGTTTAACCGACCCTTCAAAAATGTGGCCTCGCTCGCCACGCCGGAGTATGGACGCTGGGAGGAAGGCCCGGATCTGCCGGCGCTGGGTCCGGGTGCGGTCGAGGCAATGGAAGAAGAGCGGCGGCCCCGGCCTCTGATTGCGCTACCAAATGTAACGGCAGTGGCACTGCTGGTTGTAGCGCCACCGACCGTAACTCCCACCCCCACCCCTGCCGGCGGCAGGAGTGATAATGGCGCGAACGGTACCCCTGCGCGCCCGACCCGAACGCCCATCCGGGCGACGGCGACACAAAATATCTTTGCGCCCACGGTCGGTGCGTCTCTAACACCCACCAGCGGCGGGGCCGCCGATAGCGCAACCGGCACGGCGGCCGCAGCATCGCCAACATCGCGTGTTCTGGCGACCGTCACACCACCAACCGGCGGAACCAGTGTACCTACCGCTGCCCCATCGCCCATACCAACGACCGACATGGATGGGCCGAACCCGACTGATGAACCGCTGCCGCCCACGGAAGAGCCGGCACCCACCGATGAACCGGCACCGACAACCGAACCAACCAGCGGGACCGAATCGACACCGGAACCAACCCAGGATATCAGACCAACGGGTGAGCCGACGGCGACGCTGGAGCCGGAGCCGACAGCGACCGAGCGGCCCCGCGAGCCGACGGCAACCCCTGTGCCGCTGACCGTGCAGTTCGGTGTGAATAGTTCAACGATTGCTGAGGATGCCGGTACACAGACTGTCACGGTGAACCTGTCTAGCACTGCTGATGTAACAGTGACGGTGAATTACGCCGTGACGGGGGGAAGTGCGACCGGCGGCGGGACGGACTACACCCTGAATGCCGGGACGCTAACGTTTGTGCCGGGTGTGATAACCCAGACGATCAGCGTGCCGATTGTGGATGATAGCATCGATGAACCGGATGAAACGGTTGAAATCAGCCTGAACACGCCAGTCAATACCACGCCGGGCACGCCGGACATTCACACGCTGACCATTATTGATGATGATCCACCACCCACGCTGTCAATCAGTGATGTCACCGTGACGGAAGGTGACACTGCCAGTTTTACAGTTTCGCTCTCGGCAGTGAGTGGGCTTACGGTGACAGTGGACTATACCACCAGTGCCTCGCCGCCATCGACGGCTACTTCGGTTGATGATTATACACCTGCCGGCGGTACGCTAACGTTTAGTCCCGGTCAAACCGTTCAGACTATCAATGTTGGGACTGTGGATGATTCGGATGATGAACCTGCCGAAACGTTCCTGGTCAATCTTTCCAATGCAGATAATGCAACGATTGCCGATGGTCAGTCGACTGGTACGATTATTGACAATGACTCGGCCCTACCGGCAGGCATCCAGTTGTCCAAGAGCGTCAGTCCAGCAGTAGGCGACGGAACTAACTTCCAGTATACTATCACAGTAACAAATCCCTCCACGAATACGGAAACTATTCTTCTCGGGAGTATTACTGAGACAGTCTCTGCTGATTTCAGTGGTCTTGCTACCTGTGAAATTCCATCGGCAGAAGGTTCCTGTACATCATTTCTAAACGATACCATAACCTGGAATGGTTCTGTTTCACTCTTGCCTGGCGAAAGCTTTGTTTTAAACATCGAAGGTGGTGCGTTTGATACTTCTGGGGCTAGTAGCGGAGATCTCTTCTGTAATCAGAACGTTGAGGTTCGGCTTGATGTGCCCAGCGTAGGACCTAACCCTGTGGGGTATCTTGAACGTCAAGATGCGTCCATCAGAGCCTGCTATACCTATCAACCAACGCTGGTCCGGGGCCGTGCGCGCTATATGCCGGAGAATCCGCGCACCGCAGCGCTGGCTTCGGAGTCCGCGTCGCTGGAGCAAACCGTAACGCCGACCGTCACTGCCACCGCTACCCGGACAGCAACGGCAACGGCGACTGCGACGATGACGCCGACGCCAACACAAACGCGGACGCCGACGGCAACCATCCCGGCAACGCGTACGCCTGTCCCACCGAGCGCAACTGTAGTGCCGCCAACCGCAACCGCCATCCCGCCAGGCGCAACCGCAACCACAGTGCCGGCAACGGCTACGCCGAGTGCCACTGCGACGGACGTACCAGCGACCGCAACACCCTGGCCGACCAGTCCGCCTGGCGTACCACCTGAAAAACCGGATTGGCTCGGTGGCCCTGTTCCTGGTCAACCTGATGATGATGATGATAGCTCCGGCACATCGGACTGGATATCAGTATCGCCTGATCAGAATACCGACGATGACGATGATGACGATGACTCATCTGATCGAGATAGCGATCCACCCGATCAGGATGCCTCTCCGCCGGATGCCGGGGACGACCCGCCGCCGGACGATGGGGATAACCCGCCGCCGGATGACGGCGACGATTTGCCGGACCAGGGTGATGATCCGCCGCCGGACGATGGGGATAACCCGCCGCCGGATGACGGCGACGATTTGCCGGACCAGGATGATGACCCGCCGCCGGATGAGGGTGACGATCCACCGGACAAGGGTGATGACCCGCCGCCGGATGCCGGGGATGACCCGCCGGACCAGGGGGACGATCCACCGGATGCCGGGGATGACCCGCCGGACGATGGGGACGATCCGCCACCGGATGCCGGGGATGACCCGCCGGACGATGGGGATGACCCGCCACCGGATGATGGCGATAACCCGCCACCGGACGATGGCGATGACCCGCCGGATGAGGGTGACGATCCGCCGGACCAGGGGGATGACCCGCCGGATGAGGGTGACGATCCGCCGGACCAGGGGGATGACCCGCCGCCGGACGATGGGGATGACCCGCCGGACGACGGCGACGATCCACCAGACGATGGCGATGACCCGCCGGATGAGGGTGACGATCCGCCACCGGATGACGGGGATGACCCGCCACCGGACGAGGGTGACGATCCGCCGGATGACGACGGGGATGCACCTGAGAAGCCGGATCAGGACACGGACGAGTCAGATGACGATGAAGACGACGATGAAGATGATGATGATGAGACTTCTGATGAAGGGAGCACACCGCCTGATAATGACGCTGTGCCACCCAGGAAGCCGGATCAGGATGAGCCCTGACACTGAACTGGAGATGCGCGATCAGAGCGTTGCACCCTGATCGTTCAGTGTGAAGGATTATGACACTAAAGAACCCCGGTGCAGTCACAATGCACCGGGGTTCTGATATGCTGCGCTGCTACTTTCGGGGTAATCCGAACGTGCGGCTTGCGCCGACTACTCCACCGTCGTTTCGATATAGAAGCTCGAATAGTAGATCATACCGCTCTCGAACAGCGTCTCATTGCTGAACGGAATGACATCCTGGCAGTCACGCGTGAGTTCTTCCGCCTCATCAATCTGTACAACCAGGCTGTAGGTGCCCGGATCGAAATCAACCTGCTGTTTGGCACCGGCCGCAAGCTTGACCACCTGCGACTGCGGGCCGCTCATCAGCACTTCAATCGGGCAGACGGTGTCATTCGTAACATCATAGGAAGCTGTCCCGGCACCTGAACTGGCACCGACCTGGGGGGCCGGGAGTTCGCCGGCCTGACCACTGCTGGCAACGGCAGCCACGCGTGCATCAACCATTGCCGCGTTCGCCTGTCCAACCAGTTCACTCTCGGGGTAGTTGGCGATGAGAAACGCATACACATCAGCCGCTTCGGAAAAATACTCACCAGCGACGAGGGCATTGCCCCATTCCATGTAAAATGCCGGAAACTCGGCCCAGACCTGCTGCGTCAGTTCCGTATCCGGGGTCAGATTGGCAATTGCCAGTAACGCGAGTTCCGCATCAACAAATTGACCATCACTGCGCTGCTGCTGCGCAAGCTCGTAAAAGGTTGGTGCCATCTCAGCGAAGCTGGCAACCGCCTTATCGCGTCCCGCGCCACTCTGGTAATTCTCAAACACATAGTTGAGCCGCTGGAAGGCGGTTGCCGCGTCACCTCCGGCAAAAGCTTCCTCGGCCAGTCCGACATAGACATCGGGAAGGGCGGCCCGGGTCTGATCATAGAAGGTACTGCCCTCGCCGGCAGCGTTCAAAACCTGCTCAAACTGCTCCTGGGCAGCGGCAAAATCGGACTCGGCCAGCAGTGCCGCGCCCCATGCCAGCCGGGTTTCGAACTGTCCCTCGGCAGCCCGCTCGGCAAAGGCCGGATCGGTTACTTCATCGAATCGTGCCAGCGACTCGGTGAAGTTTTGCTCTTCGCGCAATGCCGCGCCCCAGTCAAGCCGCACCTCGGGTAGTAGTTCTTCCGCCTCGGCTGCCTGGTCGGATTCTTCATGGTTTTCGATCAATGTTTCCAGATCTTCGACCGCAGCGGCATAGTTGCCGGCCGCATGGTTTTCCTGGGCTGAGGTTAGCAAACTACGCTGTTGAAATTGTACATACGCACCGAGGCCAACACACGACAAAATTATTAGTAAAAGCATACCTCCACAGCCAATAGCGATGGTCTTTACAACCCGGCCCTTGCCCTGTTTGGGACTCTCGGTCATTCCCGGCGGAGTGGTCGGTAGTTCCATTGGTTGCTACTCCTCCTTGCGATACGGACGGGGAAACATAGCCTGACTGTGCTTGCCCCATCCCATCAGAATGTGTGCAATCGACGGCATAGTATAGCAACTGCCCATTACCGGAATGTAACCTTTTGCCTTCTGGCGAACGGAAATGTTGTGCAAAGGAAGCCAATCGCGGATGCTCTTCCGTTCTCAGTTACACGACTTACGCAGTACCGCGTAACTCCTGTCAGTTACACGCATTACGCGGTTACCGACTCGGCAGGGCGGAAGACTCCATACCGTTGGTATTCACAGTAGCATAGCGTCAGAATGGGCACATCGGAGGTTGGCTTTACCCTGATCTAAGGGAATTGCTCAGGCGGCATGGCCTGGGTGAGCCGCCGTAGAGCGTGATCTGCTTTAGCGGCGATAGCGTCTCACTGCCAGAAATCCCACATTGAACAGCGTAACCAGGAATGCCAGCAGCAGGAGCCAGCCCCCACTGCGGCGGGTTATACCTGCTGGTTCTGCGGGTGCGGTTGCCGGCGGTGCTACTGTTGGCATTTGTCCGGACTGCACTGCATTCGGGGGTAGATGTTCCGTCGCAGCCGGAGCGGCCGCTGCCGGTTGTGCGGATGGTTGTGCGGATGGAGGTGATATGCGCACTAGCGGGGTGCCGCACTGGGCCACAATCCCGGCATACTCGCGGCCCAGCAGTCCAAGTTGTACCTGCTCCAGCAGCGGCGCATCCGTGGGCGCATCCGTAATCAGTTCGAAGCGGGCACGCTCAAAGTATTGCACCCGCTGCGACTCCCCGGTCGCTGCATCGACCTCAACCAGTTCATCGCTAATCGGGTAGCCAAAGACGGGCAACCCGCCGTAACGCGCGAAGAATGCCCGGAAGCGTTCATTTGCAATCGCATCGCCCGTGATATCCTGCCGTGGTTCGACCTGCGTCACGCCGTACCGCTGTTTGTAGATCTCCGTGCCGATGCGGGTACCGACAATGCGGTAGGGCCATTCCTCGCCGGGATGCAGTTCAAGCCGCTGTCGCTCGGTGTAGAGCACGCTGGTGGTGTGACGACAGTCGCCGGTCAACTCGGTGACCACCGGGCTGAGTGGCGCGCCAAACAGGGCCAGCATTTCGGCGGGTGAGTGGGGGGTGGCACTGCCCAGGGTCGCAATATGCCGGGCAAAATCACCGCTGATCGGCTGGTTCGGGGCCGGCGGTAACACCAGATCGGGACAGACCTCGATGCGTTCCTCCGGGGCAGGCGGGTCCGGGCTGAGGCGGTGTACGCCGCCCGGATCACGCAGCATACGTTGCACATGCGCGTGCAGGTGTGCAAAACCATCGCGTGGAATTGGCGCGGGACGGGTGTCGAAGTCGGTCATCATCATCGGCAGGTAGCGGTAGCCACTGACGCGCACATTTCCCTCGGCGTCGCGGATAATCCCGACGTAAAAGACAACCGAGGTAGCGCTAAAGAAAGGGTCTTGAAAAGCGCCCTGTGAGGCGATGAAATTTGCCAGCGAGTAGAGTACCAGGGTTTTGCGGCCATTCGTATCAAGGATATCGACCGGCTGAAGCGTGTGGGGTTGCGCTCCCAGGATAACGTCGGCCCCGGCTGCGGCCATCTGTGCGGCTCCCTCGATCTGGCTCCCGTCCGGGTAGAACTGGTATTCGTATCCCCAGTGTGCCGCCACAATCACCAGATCGGTTTCGCGCTGGGCCTGGGCAATCGCCTCCAGCACGCTCGGGCGTACATTGCCTTGCTGTCCGTACACGTTGCTCTCCCAGAGCAGATTGACCTGGTTGTAGGGATCGGGAATGCCATTGGTACCCCAGGTAAACGAGAGAAACCCGATGGTGATGCTGACACCATCGCGGGTTAGCGTAATCGGCAGATAGGGCGGGCGGGGTTGATCGCCGGTACTGCTCGGCACCGCGCCATGCTGCAAAATCCCGGCCTGCTCGAGTACGCCGAGGGTGGCATCCAGACCCTGCGGACCGCGATCTAAAATATGGTTATTGGCGGTCGAAACCAGATCAATCCCGGCATTTTTCAGGGCCGGTGCCAGCGCCGGGTTGTAGTTGAATGTCGGATAGCCGGTGTAGGGACTGCCCGCCAGCATCGCGCCATCGAAGTTGGTATAGCCAATATCAGCAGCCTGAAGGAAAGGGCGTATACGGTCAAACAGATAATCATAGCCGCGTGCCTCGCCAACCGCCTGGATATTCTCGTGGGGGAAGGTATCGCCGGTTGCGGCAAAGGTAAAGTGTGTATCGTCCGAATGGCCTGCACCACACATATTCGCCGCCGGCAGCGGCGCGTCCAATCCATCATTCCGCTGCGCGGTGGCCGGTTTTTCGGGGAAAGAAAATCCGGCGATACTACTGCCCAGGAGTATCGCCAGAACCGTCACTATGTAGTAGGTCAGACGCAGGTACACGCAGTTCTCCAGCACAGAGCTTTTCCACGCTGAGTATACCATATTTTATGCGCCGAAGCACTTGCCTCACCGCTGCACGAGCGGCAGGTAGAGCATCTCCATCTCCGGCGGCGGTGCCGGGAGCGGCGGGTTCGGGACTGTGATAGTGTCCGCGGCCGCGACTGAGTTGCGACAGCCCTGAACCGTGACGGCAACCGGCTTCTCGCCACCCGTCTCCCAGGTGAAGCCGGCGCTGGTCGTGTTTTGCCCGGCGTCGGGCTCAGGTGCCCAGATGTAATCGATAGGTAGTGACGCATTATCTGGTGCCGCAGTAACATCGAAGATGGCAGACGCGCCCACTTCCACTGTACCGTCCTCCGGTCCGGTCAGCGTCACCCCGGTGAGCGGTTCGGGGCACTGTTCTACCGACTGCGGCGGGTTGATGCTGACTGTGTGGGTAACGGTGGCGCCGGCACTGTTGTTGTTATTTGTCACCGTTAGCTCGATAGTATATTCACCCGGTTCCTCAAATGTGTAGATGGAGAATGGTGTCGTATCGCCGTTGTCCCATGTGTAGCTAACCGGCTGCGTTGCGAACAGTGGACCAAAATCGCCGGCGAAGGCATAGTCACCCGGCGGGCCAAGTGTCGGACCGCTGATCACGGCCGTCAGCACGGGAATCGGTTCCGGATACTCGTCCGCGCCGATATCAAAGCCGTTATTCAACGGTCGGTCGTCGCCGTTGATGTCGGTCGTGATGCCCACGTTGCTGGCCCGATTGATCGCCCCGGAGTCAGGTCCAATCAGGTAGTTGCCTTCGTCCGGGTTGATGAAACGGGGCGGCGCGGTGATGCTATCGTCACTTCCCGTCACTTCTCCGGCGGTATTGCTACCGTTGCCGAAGAAGAGCAGGCGCTCCAGCGCCACTCGTCCGCTTACGCCCTGATTCGCAATGCCGGTGGTGTGGCTGGTGACAATAGTGTTGGTCAGTTGCACATCGCCGCTGTTCCCGCCCTGCGTCGCGTAGATGCCCGCCTGGGGATTGAGGTCAGCGGCAGCGACGGTAACATGCACCAGGCTGGCCCGGGCCTCCGGGCCGACATAGAGCCCCGCGCCGTTGCCCGCGGTATTCGCGGCAAGATTATCGGCGATAATGCTGTTGGTCAGGGTTAGCGCCGCCGTTTCGTCGAGGGCGATACCACCGCCCCGGCTGGCGTCGCCCTCGGCGGCACTGCCATTGCCCTGCTGCGCGATATTCTCACGGATCTGCAGGCGCTCGCCGGTCATACTTGCGCTGATCAGGGCGATAGCTCCGCCACCGGCCGGCTGGTTGCTGTTGCCGGCGATATTGGCAAGCAGGCTGCTGTCCGCAAAGCTAATACGACTGTTGCGCGCGTAGATTGCCCCACCCTGGCCCAGGGCATCACCCAGGTCGGCGTCTCGGGCAATGTTGTTCTCGATGGTGAGATCCGCGAATGTGGCCTGGATACCTTCGGCAGTAGTGCTGTTGAGGTAGAGCGCGCCACCTCTGGCCGTATCATCGGCGCTGGTGTTCAGGCTGCGATTGGCGGCGTTGTTACGCAATGTATCCCCGGTCATCGTCAGGCGTACCGATGTATCGGTGGGCTCAATCGCTACTGCGCCGCCGTCACCGTCGTCAGGAATTGAACTGATCGAGCGGGCGATATTACCCTCCCAGATATTCCCCGCCAGTGTGATCTGCGTATCGGCGCTTGCGCCCACGTAGAGGCCACCCCCGGCGGCATCCTGTCCGATATCATCACCGGCAGCGTTCGAGTTGTAGGCCGTATTGTTCCGTACCTGGCTATCAACCAGGCTGAAAATTGCCCGGCCCGTGCCCTCATCGGTCCCCGCCACATAGATTCCGCCGCCGTAGCCGTTACCCTTCCCTGAGCGCAGTGCCGTGTTCGACAGTACCTGAGTATTGGTCAGATAGGCCGTTCCATCCAGGACAGCCAGCCCGCCGCCCAACCCGGTGACGATGGATAACTCGCTGGCGGCGTTGTTGTCAATCGTCAGATCGCTTCCACGCAGGGTTGCCCCATTTTGCACCAGCAGGCCGCCTCCGGCACGCGGCACCGGCAGTGCCACACCGTCAGTCAGGCGCAGACCTGTAAGTTGCACTTCGGTTGTCGCGCCGCTGATGGTCATCGGCCGGCCCTCCCCCTGCCCATTGATGATCGTCGCGCTGCGACCCTCGCCCGCAAGCGTCAGGCTACGCGAAATGCGCAGTTGCTCTTCAAAGATTCCGGCGGCAATATTGATCGTGTCGCAGTCGGGGTCGGCGATGGCCGCCTGGATTGTTGGGTAGAGGCCGGATGGGACACTACAGGTTGCTGCGCGCACTGGAGGGGACAGCAGGCCCGGGACGCCGATTGCCAGAACTGCCAGCAGCAGCAACGGAAGACGCAGCCGTAATGGACCGGATTGCACACATTGCCGGGTGTTCATAAATGACTCCTCTGTCATATGCGGATACATAAGCGTTCACACATGATGCCGCCCGGCGCGGTACGACAACCAGGCATGCCTGTCTTGAATGTGACGCTACGTCGCCGGTGCCTCACCGCATGCCGGGCAGCGTCATCTGCACAATGCGCGTAAAACACTGCCCAGGGCGTAGCCGCCCGGCGCAAGGTTCCAATGACAGGACTCGCCGTGGTCGTGAACGTATGCGACCGGATACGCCCGCAGCCATGGCACGCAATTTGCGAGTTCTATAGGGTAGTACGGGATGTTGTACCAATTATAGATGAACAATCGCTGACGATTTCGCCAGGCTCCGGTGAATGATGTTACAATCGTGTGACAATCCTTTGTCGGGTTTTGGTGAGGAAGGAAGTTTTCATGCTCATCGCGGTCATACTGCGCCGAACTGTTATGCTAATGGCAATGCTGCTGATATTTGCTGCCGGTTGTAGCGCTCCGGCGGTGCAATCACCGGCACCCACTCCTGCCGCCACGCCGGAAGCAACCGAAACCGGATCGACCGGATCAACTGAGGAGACAACCGCTATGCCCCGCTCGGATGAGTCACAGATTCTGGTAAACCTGGCACGCGCCAATCTGCGCGAGCGCCTCTGCGTGAGTCGTGATGAAATTACAGTCGAGAGTGTTGAGTCGGTCGAGTTTCCCGATACCAGTCTGGGCGTACCCGAACCAGGCCAGATGTATTCGCAGGTGATTACACCCGGCTATGTCATCCGCCTGGCAGCCGCCGGGGAGCTGTACGAGTATCACGGTAGCGGCAACCGGGTTGTGTTTGCACCCGACGAGTCTACCGCAGTGCCGACATGCGCCAATGCCACCCCAACCAGCGAAGCGTAGCGGCGGGAAAAGATTGGTTCGGTAGGGACGCGCTGCTGCGCGTGGGAATAAGGTAGGGGCGCGCTGCTGCTCGTCCGCATCCGGTTTTGAGATAAAAAGCGCCATGCCACAGACGGTCGAAGAAACCTTTCGGGCTCCGCTTGCGCCGCGCTGGAAGCCGATCCGGGTTGGCGGGGGGCAACTGATTGTCACCGAGGCCGGCCTGCGCCTGCTGCTGCCGGGGGCGCAGCACACACACTATGCCAATGCGCAACTGGATGACTATGCCGGCCTACCACGCCGCCGGTTTCCCTGGCGTCCGCCGCTGCAACTCACGGTGCAGGCGCGCAGCTCCGGTCAGTTGACGGGCACGGCGGGGTTTGGCTTCTGGAATCACCCCTTTGCGCCAACGCTGGATGCGGTACCGGCCTTGCCGGCGGCGATCTGGTTTTTCTATGCCTCGCCGCCCTCGGATATGCCGCTGGCACCGGGTGGGCCGGGGTGTGGCTGGAAAGTTGCCTGCCTCGATCTGACCCGGCCGGCCGCCCTGGCCTGGGCTCCGCTGGCCCCGCCGGTTGTGTTACTCAACCAGGTGCCGGCGCTCTACCGGCGCATCTGGCCGCGGGTAGCGCACTCGTTACGGATTAGCGAAACAGCATTTGCGGGGGTTGGGGAAGCGTGGCGCACCTACACGCTGCAGTGGCAGCCGGACTATGCCCGCTTCGCCGTAGATGGCGTGACCATTATGGAGACGGAGCGACCGCCGCGCGGGCCACTCGGCTTTGTCGCCTGGGTGGATAGCCAGTGGGCCATTGTGACGCCGCGCGGGCGGTTGGGATGGGGCCTGCTGGATGTTGCCACCCCCCAGTGGCTCGATCTGGCCCACATCCGTATCGAGTTCTAGAGAACAGAGAACAAAGAAACAGAGAACAAAGCATGCCTGGCGCAAAGACTTTCCCCTCAGTGTTCTCGGTGTTCTCGGTGGCAAAAAACCTACGGCTCCTGAGAATCACTGCAACTCAAACGTCACCTGCACCTGCGTACTGACGGTCTGCCGGCCGGTCTGGATCGGCACAGCGGCAGCATCTTCCTCGGCAATCTCGCTGCGCATCGGCATCGGAATCGGCGACTGTGAGCCAACATTTTCCGTAATCACCAGTACCTGACCCACACTTGCACTACTCGCCTGCGCCAGTTGCTCCGCTTTGGACCGGGCATCGGCGACGGCTTTATCCCGCGCCTGGGCCAGCAATTCGGAGGGATCATCCACGCCAAAGTTAATGCCATACACCCGATTCGCGCCTACCTGGACGACCTGATCCAGCAGTGTGCCGGTCTGTTCCAGGTTGCGGATGGTCACAGAGACGATATTACTCACCTGGTAGCCGACGACTCGCCGTCCATCGTTGTCATAGCGTGTGTTGATGCTAAAATTGCTGGTCTGAATGTCTTCTTCCGCCACGCCCAACTGCTTGATTTTCTCGATAATCGCCGCAACCTGGGCATTGTTCTGTTCCAGGGCTTCCTCGGTCGTGTTGGCCTCAGTTTCGACCCCGATCTGTACATAGCCCGTATCGGGTGTGCCTTTCGCCTCGCCCCGCCCGACAACCGTCACCTGCCGCGCTCCGGTCACGCCGGCCGGTTGGGCCTGGGCGGCGCCGGTCAACGACTGGCCCGCAACGATCACGAGAATGGCGATTAGCAACAGCGTAATGACCGCGCCAAAGATAGTAAGCATGCGATTCTGCATTCGATCCCCCTGATATCTGTTTCCTGTTATCGGATCAGTATGATCCCTACATCTGGTTGTAACAGAAGGACGGCAACTGCCCACAAAAAGTTCCCCGGCAGGAGTGCCACCCGCCGGGGAACGCATTCGATACGCTGTTCGGCTCACAGACGCTCGGAGATTATCTGATCCTGCACAAAATGCCGCAGGTAGTGCGGGCCACCCGGTTGACCACTCATACCGAGACCCCCGGCCGGCTGAACTCCCACACGCGGATTGAGGTCCGCCGGGTTGAGATAGAGGTTGCTCACCTGGAAAGCATCGCGCGCCTGCTCCAGGCGTTCCATGGCGCGGGCATACACCACGCCGGTCAGTCCCGCGCCGCCGGCAGCGGCAAGCTCCAGCGCCTGCTCAAAATCGCGGGCCGGAAGACAGGCCAGCACCGGCCCGCGGAGCTCCTCCTGCGCAATGCGCGCATCGGACGCGACATCGGCGAAGACCGTCGGGTTGATAAAGTAGCCCCCCTCGGCCAGCAGCGTATGGTCGATAACCTCGCCACCGATGACCAGGCGTCCCTCCTCCTGCCCGACGGCGATGTAGTTGCTGACCCGCGCGAAGGCGTCCTGGTCAATCACGGCCCCAATGCTGACTTCGGGTTCGGCCGGGTTGCCCAGCTTCAGTTGGCGGGTGCGCTCGGCGATAAAACCGAGCAACTGCTCATAAACACGCTCGGTGATGATCACTTGCGCGCAGGCGTTGTCCTTCTGGCCTTGAAACCCAAAGGCATTGGCAACGATGCCCCGGGCCGCCGCCTGCAGATCGGCGCTCTCGTCCACAATTGTGGTATTCCGACCGCTCATCTCCAGGATGAACCGCTGACCGGGTTGTCCTGGTTGGTCTGCTACTTGATCAAGGATGCGCCGACCTTCCGCCTGGGTGCCGGTGAAGGCGACAAAGCGCGTACCGGGATGCGCAATCAACTGATCCCGCACCTCGTCGCCGGCCGGTAGATAGTTGACCACTCCCGGCGGTAGTCCCGCTTCCTCCAGGATCTGCACAAACTGTGCAGCCGTAATCGGCGCGGCGTTGTTTGGAGTCAGCACAACGCTATTGCCCACGACAATTGCGGCGACGGTCAGTCCGGTCAGGGTTGCCAGCGGCGCATTCCAGGGCGTAATGATTACGCCCACCCCCAGAGGGAGTGCGCGCAGTTCGTTCTGCTGACCGGGAAAGGGAATCAACGGCGGCGAGGTTGCCTGGAGTTGCAACGCGCAACGCGCATAATATTCACAGAAGTCGATAGCCCGCGCCACCTCGGCATCGGCGTCCGGCCAGGCTTTGCTGGTCTCGCGGATGATCCAGGCCGCCAGTTCGGCCCGGCGGCGGCGCAGCAGTGCGGCTGTCCGCAGAACCAGGCGTACGCGCGCGGCAACCGGCACTCGCCGCCAGGTCTGGTAGGCCGTCTCTGCGGCGGTCAGGGCGCGCCGGGCCAGGTCCGCATCGGCCTGGCATGCCCGTCCGACATTTTTATGCGGTTCCGCCGGGTTGGATGAAGCCAGGCACTCCTCGGTGGTGATATACTCTCCGCCAATGATCAGCGGGTACGTTGCCCCCAGCATATTTGAGACATCCCGCAGTGCCCGCTGCAAGGCAACCCGCCGCTCTGAAGAACTGAGATCACCGGCCGGTTCGTTGCGAAACTCTGGGATCATAAAGTTCTCATTATTCTTTTGGCCCGCGCATCTCCAGAATAATCTCACTGAGTGGTTTGCCTGCGGTACGATCCGGAATCGCCTGTGCTTCCTCCAACGTCAATGTTGATTGTGCAGCGAGACGCTTCTCTTCTGGACTGAGTTCAGCTAATAACCCGGCGGCACGGAGTGCGGCACGCACGCGATCACGTTCAGTCATTGGTGCTACCGCCTCCGTTGTTTTTTCCGCCAGCCACTCCTGTGCCAGCACTGCCGCCGGTTTCCCCTGCTGCATTGCCGCGGTCTCCAGGCGCTGGTAAACATCAGTGGGGAGATCGATTGTTAAGCTCGTCATGCCGGGTCTCCTTCCACCTCAAAACTCACCGAGTTGGAGAATATAGCCCTTCCCGCGCACATTCAGCAGATAGCGCGGCGATGCCGGGTCTGGCTCGAGCTTCTGACGTAGATGGTGGATATGGGGCTTGATCAACTCGCCGGCCTCGATCTCGCTGGTGTCGTAGCCCTGCGCACAGCGCACCAGTTGCGCGTACGACAGCATCTGACCGGCATGCTCGGCCAGGCAGAGCAACACCCGGAACTCCGTCGGCGTCAACGAGAGCGAACGGTCGGCCAGGGTTGCCACCTGATGCCAGGTATCCAGTTGCAACTCCCCAACCGTAATCAGGCGCTCGGCTGCTCCCCCTGTCGTGCCCGTAGCAGCCTGTTTGTTCGGCCCGCGCAGTTCCTTAACGGCCTCGCCGACAACGTCAAGCAACTCACGCTGGCGGATCTTCTGGGTGCGGTCTTCCAGGGCCGCTTTGACCCGCTCCACTACCTGCACCGGGTCGGTGGTCTTGAGCAGATAGTCGAAGATGCCATGATGCAGTCCTTCAACCGCCGTCTCTAACGTTCCATGGCCGGTCAGCACAATGATAGCACTGTCCAGTTTCAGGTCGCGCGCGGCGGCAACGACCTGCATCCCATCAATGCCGGGCATCTTGAGATCAACCAGCATCAGGTCAAAGGGGCGTTGTTTGAGCAGTTCAACGGCTTCCTCACCCGTGGCGGCTTCGGTTACGCTGTAACCGGCGCGGGTCAACAGAGCGCTCAGGGTCAAACGAATATTCGTCTCGTCATCAACGACGAGAATGTATGCAGGCTGACTCATGGCCATCACTCGCTACTGCGTTTCACAAGAATATAGCTACTAATGATAGCACGGCCTGCGCCATAGTGTCAACGCAGTAAGCCGTCATACCAGCAAAAACAGCCGGACATCGGGCCTGGTATCAGGTCAGGCCGCATAGTCGCTGAACGCTATTCTGCTGCTACACCTTTCCTATGCCGGATCACCCGCCGTGTCCCCGGCAGGTCATACCCTGGTCTGAGGCGATATTCGCCACATGGCTGATGCCTGAATGGTGTCTGGCAGTGTAGTATAAGCACAGATGCGAGATATTCTTTATGGTTATAGCCAATCGCGCTATAACCGCAGCAGGTGAGCATATGGCACTCGACAGCATTCGTATCCTCACGACCAGCGCCGGACAACTCTGGCAGCGCCTGGGAACCTATGGCACTCTGGAGGCGTTGCCCTCCTGCCCCAGTTTTGAGGAGTGGTTGCGTAGCGCGGGGCACCCCGGCTCCCTCAACCAGATCGAGGAGTTGCAACTGCGGCGCGACTATCGTCAACTGTACCGGTTGCTCACCCAGATCGAGACGCTGGTGCATAGCCAGAGTCTGGCCCTTGAACTTGTACGCTCGCGTGCAGATGAAATAAAGCAGTGTTAATACCAGGTTGCCATTAAACCAGCAATCAGCCGGAATGGGCGCAACGGGCGCAGCGGCGACGCCTGTCCGTTTAGCATCTCTGCGTCCTCGGTGTTCTCTGTGGCTATGACAACAAATCAGTATAAGTTGCCGGAACGATCTTGAAGAACAATGTGTCAATCACAGGAGTTACGCAGTGGGTACACAAACTGGACATGTGCCCAGGTGGAAGCCCGATTCGCCTGCGGCAGCATGGTACATTTTGATTTTGTTTGACAAAAAATTTGCACTATGTGCAAATTTTTTGTCAAACAAGATGGTTTCTTCCGCCCTGCCGGAGGTGATATCTCCCGCCAAACGCAGGATCGCCTGATACATGGCAGCACCAGCAGGTTCGTGCTTTTCGCTCATTTCGTGGTGTTCGTGGTCCAAACACTCACAGCGTACGTCCTGTCAATCACAGGTGTTACATGGTCGTTCATCCGGTGGCTGTGATGCGCCTGCGGCAGCCATGCTGCCGCCGACTACTGGCTGCGGCAATACAATCCGGCTGCGATTCCGAATGGAATTCATTCGAGAATATGGGACAAAGCATACCCATCGCATTCCCATGGGTTTGTTCTCTGCGCTGTGCTGCTGTGTTCTTTGCGTTCTTTGCGTTCTATCCCCTGCCCCGTTACAATACGCCCCAGGATAATGCCAGACAGCCCTGCCCGTCTATGACAATGCGTGATCTGATCGGTTTAGGTGTTGGGTATGCTTACCCGGTGGCCCTGATCGGGTTGGCGGAGGCGGTGCGCCGCTGGAAAGGTTATCCGCAAGATTTTACCCGGAAGCTTATCCATATCGGCGCAGGGATGTGGGTCTTTGGCATCCTGGCCCTGTTCGATACCTGGTATATTGGTCTGCTGCCATTTGCGACCTTTATCATCCTGAACTATATCTTCTACCGGTATCGTGTCTTTGCTGCGATGGATGCGCCCGATAGTACCCCTGGAACTATCTATTTTGCGTTATCGATAACGCTACTCTTTCTGGCGTTCTGGCGTCCCGATAGCCCGCTGGATCGGGGCTATGTTGCAGTGGCCGGGACGATGGCGATGACCTGGGGCGATGCGCTGGCTGCGATCATCGGGCAGCGGTGGGGGCAGCATCGATATACCATTGCCGGGAACACGCGCACATGGGAAGGTTCGGGCGTGATGCTGCTTGCCAGTTTTGTGTCGATACTGCTCACGCTGCTGCTGATCCCCGGCTCCTCACTTAGCCTGGAGACATCCGCCCTGAGCCTGGGTACCTGCCTGGTGGCGGCACTGCTCGCCGGCATAACCGCTGCTTTGGTTGAGAGTGTTTCTCCCAGAGGTACCGACAACCTGAGTGTACCGTTGCTGACAGCGCTGGTCGTATTTGGTAGTACAATGTAGTCGAAAGGCAAACGTAGCTCTCAGTAGAGATCGGCGCGGCGGTCGCGCAGGACGCCCATCCGTGAACGTACGGTTTCGACCAGGCTGAGATCCAGGGTGGCGGTGAGCAGTTCCGGCTCCTCTCCGCCCTCGACCAGGATTTCGCCCCAGGGATCGACAACCAGCGTGTGACCGCAGAAGGTATTCTTCCGGTCCTGCCCGACCCGGTTCACGGCAATCACAAAGCACTGGTTTTCAATGGCCCGGGCGCGCACCAGCGTACGCCAGTGCTCCAGGCGGGGATGCGGCCACTCTGCCGGGACAATGATGACGCCGGCTCCCTGCAGGGCATAGGTACGAAACAGTTCCGGAAAGCGCAGATCATAGCAGATTGCCAGCGCACATGGTCCCCACGGTGCATCAAAGAGGGTACGGTTGTTGCCGGGGGCCAGATAGTGATCTTCGGACATCAACCCGAAGAGATGGAGTTTATCATAGCTCGCCAGCAGGGTACCATCAGCGCCGTACACCGTCGCCGTATTGGTTGGACGCCCATCGCGCCGCGCCAGGGTTGAGCCGGCGATGGCGATCTGCCGGGTCCGCGCCAGGTTCGCTATCTCGGTGTAGATGCCGCTACCGGGAGCATCAGCCAGTTCGGCGGCCCGCGTCAGATCATAGCCGGTAGACCACAACTCGGGTAAAACCAGCAGATCGGCTCCCTGTGCGGCAGCGGTGGCTGCCAGTTGCCGTACCGTTGTCAGGTTTGCCGACGGTTCACCCAGGTGAATATCCATCTGGGCCAGCGCCACATGTAACTGCATGGCAGTCTCCTTTATGTAACCTTTATTTGAAGTCAATAGGGATACCTGGGAGGCATTATACCATCAGGGTAGACACAGTCAGTGCGGATTTCACACTCCAGGACGCCGACAGCACAATATGACTAGTCCTGAATAGTACCCTGGTATATGGACGAAACCGGACCAACACCGTACAATCAAATTATTGACGGGACTTTTACGTTTCCGTAGTGTTATGATGGATCACTATGTTACGGGCTGTGCTTGGCAATGGTGCAGTCAGGGGAGGGCTCAGTGGATAGCCTTCGGATACCTATCCTGAAAATTGGCGATGTGCTCATCGCCTCGATTCAAGTAGCATTGCACGATGCTTCTGCCGTGCAGTTTAAAGATGATCTTCTGCAAAAGATCCACGATACCAAGGCGCGTGGCGTGATTGTCGATCTGACGGCCCTGGATGTAGTGGATAGTTTTATCGGCCGTCTGATTGCCGATATTGCAGCAATGGCCGGGTTGATGGGAACGCGGGTGGTGTTGACGGGGTTGCAACCGGCCGTCGCAATCACGCTGGTCGAACTGGGCCTGGAACTACCACGGGTGCTGACAGCCCTGAATCTGGAAAAGGGCCTGGCAATGATGCAAAGCCTGACTGAGGAGAGCGGAGATGACGCAAGCTAAGGCGGCGGTGATCCGTAGCGACCTTGATATCGTCATTGCCCGCACCCTGGCACGGGATACCGCGAAGGCTTTGGGGTTTGGCGCGATTGATCAGGCGCGCATTGCCACGGCCGTCAGCGAGTTGGCACGGAATATCTTTCTCTATGCGGGAACCGGCAGCATCACGGTACGTGAAGTTGAGCGGCAGAGTCGTAAGGGAATTGAAATTGTGTGCGAAGACCAGGGTCCTGGCATCCCCGATATCGATCTGGTCATGCAAGATGGTTATA
Organism: Chloroflexaceae bacterium; assembly: GCA_034436755.1. Taxonomy (GTDB): domain Bacteria; phylum Chloroflexota; class Chloroflexia; order Chloroflexales; family Chloroflexaceae; genus CAKZQX01. The sequence goes on from DAOTVB010000248.1 coordinate 50,955, forward strand.
GTACATCGCGTGGTATGGGCATGGGGCTTCCGGGTGCCAAACGCCTGATGGACGAGTTCGACATCCGCTCCCACGAAGGTGAGGGGACGACGATTGTCTGTCGCAAGTGGCGTGCCTGAGCCGTTTGTCTATGTCGGGTGATACGCATGGGCCTCCCTGGTGAGGTCTTTTGTCTTACTCTCGGGTATCCTGAACACTGGCGTACAATCAACACAGTGCGTGAGCACATCCGGTATCCGGGCCGGTGGATGCATAGTCCACCGGCCTGGTGTGTTATTATGGGAGCTACGATGGTTCATAGTCAGGACGCGGGCGGGATCGATTGAGCGCCTGGGAGTGCGGCAGCCATGCTACCGCGCTAAGGTTTTGCATAATATCCGTATGCGAGGCAGGATAGAGCTATGCTGAGTGATCATCCGCATCGCCGCTACAATCCGCTGGCCGATGAGTGGGTGCTGGTCTCGCCACACCGGAACCGGCGACCCTGGCAGGGCCAGGTTGAAACCCCTACCGTTGAGACACTCCCACACTACGATCCCGAATGTTATCTCTGTCCCGGCAATACGCGTGCCGGCGGTGTGTGCAACCCCGACTACAGCACTACATATGTTTTTGATAATGATTTTGCCGCGCTCTTGCCCGATATCCCGGAGCAGGTTGTCGCGGAGAACGAACTGCTGCAAAGCCGCAGTGAGCGGGGCATCTGTCGGGTGGTCTGCTTTTCGCCGCGCCACGATCTGAGCCTGGCCCACCTGGAACCGGCCGCGATCCGGAATGTTATTGATACCTGGGCGGCGCAGGTAGAGGATCTGCATGCCCGCCCCTACATCAACTATGTGCAGATCTTTGAGAATCGCGGCGCAATGATGGGGGCCAGCAATCCGCATCCCCATGGGCAGATCTGGGCGACCGAGAGCCTGCCCGTCCTGGTTGCGCGGGAGCAGACCGCGCAGGCCGCCTACTATGCGCGGCATGGGCGCACGTTGCTGAGTGATTACCTGGCGACGGAGCTGGCAAACGGGGAGCGGTTGGTCTACGCTAATGCGCATTTTGTGGCGCTGGTGCCCTTCTGGGCGGTCTGGCCCTTTGAAACGCTGATCATCAGCCGCCGCCCGCTGCCCCTACTCACCCAGCTTGATGCGGCTGAACGTGATGGGTTGGCCGATCTGCTCAAGCGCCTGACGAGCGGGTACAACAACCTGTTTCAGGCACCCTTCCCCTACTCGATGGGGTTGCATCAGCAGCCCGGCGATGGTGCGGCGCACCCGGAATGGCATTTGCATATCCATTTTTATCCGCCGCTGTTGCGTTCGGCAACGGTGCGTAAGTTTATGGTCGGGTTTGAAATGCTCAGTGAGCCCCAGCGCGATATCACCCCGGAGCAGGCCGCCGGGCGTTTACGCGAAGTGATGTAGAGGTTGTTTATGCTTGATCCTGATGCCATCCGCCAGCGCTTTCGCCGGCACTACGCGGTGCCACCGGAACTGATTGTTGCGGCCCCTGGTCGGGTAAATCTGCTGGGTGAGCATACCGACTACAACGATGGTTTTGTGCTGCCGGTTGCAATTGACCGGGCCACCTGCGTGGCTGCCCGCCCGCGCGCTGATCGTCAGGTGCGCGTCCGTACCGCCCAGTTTGATCAGTCCGACAGTTTTTCGCTTGATCAGATCGTGCCCAACGCAGACGCTCCCTGGAGTAACTATGTCCGGGGGGTGGCCCAGGGACTGCTGGACCGTGGGCTGCCGTTGCGCGGCGCGGATCTGCTGATTGACAGCGATATACCGCTGGGTAGCGGGCTCTCTTCCTCGGCGGCGCTGGAGGTTGCCGTGGGATATGTGCTGCAACGGCTGAACCAGCAGGCTCAGTCTCTTTCGGGTGAGGAACTGGCGCTGCTGGCGCAGGCGGCGGAGAACCAGTTTGTTGGCGTGCAGTGTGGCATTATGGACCAGTTTATCGTTACGCTGGGGCAGGCGGAACACGCCCTGCTGATCGATACCCGCGACCTGGGCTATGAACTGGTGCCGCTGCCCTCCTCCGTACGGGTGGTGGTCTGCGATAGCCGGGTGGAGCGGACGCTGGCGGGGTCGGCCTATAACCAGCGGCGAGCTGAGTGTGCCGAGGCGGTACAACTGCTCCAGCCCCATCTGCCACACATCAATGCGTTGCGGGATGTGACCCCGGATGATCTGGCGCGTTATGCGGATATGCTGCCACCGTTAGTGCAGGCGCGTGCCCGCCATGTTGTCAGCGAGAATGCCCGGACACTGACTGGAGCGGCGGCCTTGCGCACGGGCAATCTGGCGGATTTTGGTCAGTGTATGCGCGACAGCCATACCAGCCTCCGCGATGATTATGCGGTCAGCATTGCAGAACTGGATGTGCTGGTGGCGGCGGCAACTTCCGTACCGGGGTGCTACGGGTCGCGGCTCACCGGGGCGGGGTTTGGTGGCTGCACGGTCAGTCTGGTGGATGCGGGGGCGGTTGAGGCGTTTCGGTCGCAGGTAGCGGCGGCCTATCAGGAGACCTGCGGGCGCACTGCCGCAATCTATGTCTGTGCTGTCAGCGCCGGTGTGCAGCCAGTGGGATGAAGATCAGAACTTATGCGATAACCATGCAAACTGGACGTTTTTTAGATGAACATGCAAACTTCGCCTGTGGCAGCATGGTGCTTTTTACTTTTTATCTTTACACCGGCCAGACAGCATTGTAGCAAGAGAGACCAATGCCTACACCAACATCCCTTCCATCCACTCCCCAGCGGATCGCCGACGGCATAACCCGCCTGTATGATCCGCTCTCGCAGGCGGTTCTGCCGCTGGTCGATGGCGTATCGCGCAGGTTGCTCTGCTACCAGGGTGTTCAGCAACAGAGCCGCCCTGTTGCCGGTATCAACACGAATTTTTACTACACCCCTGGTTGTTCCACGTCTGAAAGGTCTGATCAGGCGATGCCGGTGCTGCTGCTGCATGGCATTGCCGACAATGCGCTGACCTGGCTCTGGCAGATTCCCGCGCTACGCAGCATCGGCCCGGTGTACGCGGTTGATCTTCCCGGTTTTGGGTTGAGCGGCTGCCCGCCGGGACAATCCTATGCTCCATTTGATGATCTCTGCGTTTTTCTCGAAACCTTCCTGGAGCGCGTTATTGGCGGGCCGGCGCTGGTTGTCGGCAACTCGCTGGGCGGGTGGCTGGCGGTACGGCTGGCATGGACGCTGCCCCACCTGGTACGCGGTCTGGTGCTGATCAATGCGGGTGGAGCCTGGCTGGAGGGACGTTACTCCTGGGAGCCGTTTGTGGAGATGATCAAGATGCCGGATCTACGTGCGGTGCAGCAGGTCTACCGGCAGATGTTCGGGCAGGTCTTTTGGAAATGGCCGCTCTACCTGGGCCTGCGCAGTTTTCAGGCGCGATTTCGCTGCCAGGCGGTCAGTCTGTTTGTTAGTGCATTTACGGGAGAGGAGTTTCTCCACCCGCAGGATTTACACCATCTGCCGGTGCCTGCGGGTCTGATCTGGGGATTGGCAGACTATTTTTTGCCGGCGGGTTCACACGAATTCTTCCAGAAGCATTTGTGGAATGCCCCGCAACTGCAGTTGCCGGGCTGTGGACATCTGCCACAACGCGAACAGCCCCGCCGTGTTAACCAGTTTATCCGGACCTTCGCAGCGAAGCCGGGAGTCAGCCTACCGTACGCTCCAGCGGTGGCAGCATCCCATGCTCTGTGAGCCAGCCGACGAAGATAGCGACAATCTCGGGATCCCAGGCGGTTCCGGCCCCGCCCTCCAGCCGTGTGGCGGCCTCGGCATAGCTGATTACCTGATTGTAGGTACGCTGCGTGGTCATGGCATCGAAGGCATCCACTACCGCCACAATGCGCGCGCCCAGCGGAATAGCTTCACCGGCCAGACCGTCCGGGTAGCCGGTGCCGTCCCAGCGCTCATGGTGCCCACGCACAATCGGGCCGACCTTCGCCGCCATCCGCAGGGGCGCAACAATCCGCTCACCGATCAGCGTGTGCTGCTGCATCACCTGGTACTCGGCGGGGGTCAGCGGGCCATCTTTGCGAATGATCGTCTCATCAATCCCAATTTTGCCGACATCATGCAGGAGTGCGCCATAGCGTAGTGCCGTCAGTTCGGTGTCGGAGAACCCCAGGCGTTCACCAATGGTCACAGAGTAGAGCGCCAGGCGCTGAACATGGCCTTCGGTGTAGGCATCACGCGCCTCAACCGTACGCGCCAGAGCGAAGATGACATTTTCGGCAGGTTCCAGCGTGTCGTTGCGTCGCTTGACCTGCAACAGCGTGCGAACGCGCAGATCCAGTTCCTGCATGTCAATGGGCTTCTGCAAATAGCCTTCCGCTCCGGCCGCAATACTCATCAGTTGCGCCTGCCGGTCGGCGTGTGCAGTGACAATAATGATCGGGATCAGGCGGGTGTCTTCCTGCTGCTTGAGTTTAGCGCAGATATCCAGTCCACCAATGTCTGGTAAGCGCATGTCAAGGAGGATCAGGTCGGGGCGCTGGCGCGCAACCAGCTCAAGGGCCGCCTTACCGTTAGTCGCAATAACGCTGCGATAGCCTGACTCGCCCAGCATAGAGGCGAGTACCTCGGCAATGAGTATATGATCATCGACAATAAGAATGTAGCCGGTATCGTCTTCGGACTGATCCAGGTACGGATTTGCTGCTTCATCGGGGTAACGAAGCGCTCCGTGCCCTGAGAAGTGCTGCATATCCCTTTCCCTCCATGACAAGATCTCAGTTCTTCCCCCCGTCTAACGTCCCCATGCAGTATACAATCGTGTGCTGAATTTTTAATGACAATTGCGCGCGCAACAGCAATAATGAGGTCATCGGCGTGCCGGCGGCGCGCATTGGATTGAACGATTAACGCCGCCGCTGCGAGTGCCGGTGGGTCTGCGGCGGGCGAACACTACCCGTAAGCCGGGCAACCATGCGGTGGAGCAGTGGCCGGCGCAGTTGCCGCAGTTCGGGTGCAAAGCTATGTGTATGCATTTCCCGGCGATAACGTTCGCCCACGTATGCCCGAATGATCCGCGCGATAAACGTCCGCTGACGTGGCAGTGCGCGCACGAGTTCATTACCATACTCAAACGGCGTGGTATGCGCACGCTGCGGTAGACCGGCCCAGCGCGCCAGTATTCCGAGTTGCGCGTAGGCCGCCGCTGCCGGTCGTAGTCCGTGGAGTTCCCGCCGCCAGCGCAGGAGCAGCAACCAGGCTACCAGTGCCGGCAATCCGATAACGGCAACGATGATGACACCTGTTCGCCAGAGCCGTGACCAGAATTCCGAACCGGTGGCGGTGACTTCATCGGCCAGCGGTTCATCGGGGGTAATCGTCGTGTCTTCCTGTTCGATTTCAAGTTCCTCTTCCGGCGCGGGTGGCGTAAACAACTCCTCATTCAGGCCCAGTTCCTCAAACATGTTGAGTTCGGGCGCGCCGGCAGGACGCAGCGGCAGCGAAGTGTAGCTGGCCGGCGTCGGCTCGAAGCGCTGCCAGCCATAGCCGGGAAAGTAGACTTCCGGCCAGCTATGCGCAATATTCTCACGCACCACATACGCGCCCCGCTCCGGATCAAACATTCCGTTGGCGTAGCCCTGCACCCAGCGTGCCGGTACATCCAGCGAGCGCAGCATCATAACCATGGCCGAGGCATAATAGTCGCAGTAACCTTCCTGCTGCTCAAACAGGAAATAGTGAACCGGATCGACATTGGTCGCCGGTCCGGAGATCGACTCGTTGTAGGGGAAGGTGCGCAGAAAGTCCTGAATGGCGATGGCCTGATCGTAGGGCGTCTCGGCTCCGGCCAGTTGCACAATCTCGCGGGCCTGGTTTATGGTCTGTGGCGTAATGGTGCCGGGCATTTGCAGATAGCGCTGGCGCACCCAGTCGGGGTAGTCCGTTCCGGCCTGGCGCAGGCCGGCGACATCGGCGACCGAAACCAGGGCGGTCACGGTGTAGACCTTCGCGGCCCGGAGCGGCTCTTGCGAAATAATAATCGCCATATCATCAAAATTGGGCTGCAGCCGGTTCTGCACCACCTTGTAGTCATGCTCAATCAGCGTGGGCAGACTCAAGCGCACCGCCTGCCCACCGACCATAACAAAATCGTCCTTACGATTCTGGGCCAACTCCATGGTCTGGGTCACCAGCGTGCGCCCCTGGATATCCTCCGGCATGATGGTCGTGTCGGGGGCCAGGGCGGTACGCGCGGCCTCGCGTGTGCTTAGATCCAGCAGGGCGCGGGCCTGCTCGCCGGTGGTATTTTGCCAGCCCGCTCTGGTATATTTGTCGAAGGCCACCGCGCGCCAGTAGTCCGGGCGGGTCGCGGTGACATACATAACCACATCATTGCCCAGTGAACGCGCGCCGCCAAGCGCCGAACTACGTGCGGTGAAGCTGCTGCCACTGGTCCCCGCCGGCGAGTTGATCGTACTGAAAGCGTCTTCCCAACTCTCACGCACTCGGACAAAGGGCTGCTTCATCGTCTCCCAGGTCTGTTCGGCCTGTTCGTGCGTTACGCCACTCGGCAGCAGACTGGTTGCAAACATCACAATGCCGCAGAAGAAAGCGGCGGTGGAGACAACCCGCAGGGGCAGAAACTCGGGGTACTCGATATCCTGAGCCAGCCACTGCTCCTGGCGGGACATCACATTATGGTAGACCAGCAAGAGTAGGGCGCTGGTAAAAAAGACAAAAAAGAGTTCGGTTGGCTTGGGAAAGGCGTAGGTGTAGTTGACCAGGATAACACAGGCGTTGATTAAGATGGCCCACCAGGTCCATCCCCGGCGAAAAATAAACCAGGCCGAGGCGTACCCTAGTATCCAGCTCAGGAGCGCCAGAGCGGTGATGAAAAGCACAATATCTTCACCCCGTCCGCCATTGGCGAGTACCCGCAACCAGATGATCGTGTCGATGAGCAGTTCGGTAGCCTGGTCGCGCCAGGTGTTCAGGCGTTGGTCAAGCAGCGGCCCCACCTGATGCACCGTCCAGGTAAGACAGAGCGCCATGCTGAGCAGATGGGCCAGCCAGGGCGGCAGCCAGTGAGTACGAGCAAAGAGCGCGCCGGTAAACAGCGCGACGACAACAACCGGAATCAAGACCTCCAGATCGCTGGCCCAGCGTGCTACAACCACGCTACGCACCACGGCCCAGATCATTATCAGGCTCAACAGCACGCCCGGCAGTACATTTAGTTCGTTGCGCCAGGTCCGCTGCGAGGCGGGAATTGACTGTATCATATGCAACTCTTCTACCAGGTTAGCGTCTCACATGCGCAAGATCTGCCTGGCGTTGGCCCAGACTGCCTGCGTCAGTTTTTCAAGTGGAAGTTCGCGTAGTTCCGCAATACGTTCTGCAACCAACCGGACCCGGGCAGGCTCGTTCCGCTTCCCGCGCATGGGATGCGGGCTGAGGTAAGGACTGTCGGTTTCCGTAAGAATTCGGTCGAGTGGCGCGCGCTGAGCTACCTCGTGCAGGTCATGGGCCTTGCGAAACGTAACCGGCCCGGAAAACGAGAGCATAAACCCGACATCAAGACAGGCGGCGGCATAGTCCCACCCACCGGAGAATGAGTGCATAATGCCCGGCTGCCCCTGCGCGGCGTTCTGCAGGATGCGCACGGTATCGGCTTCGGCGTCACGGCTATGAATAACTACCGGCAGATCCAGTTCGCGTGCCAGGGTCAGTTGTGCGCGAAAGAATTCTTCTTGTTGCGTATGCGGCGCATGATCCCAGTAGTAATCCAGGCCAATCTCGCCAATAGCAACGGCTTTGGGATGTGCGGCCAGCGTGCGCACCTGCGCCAACCAGTCGGGCGGAGCCTCGTGTGCATAGTTTGGCTGAATACCGACAACCGCGTAGATGTGGGTATGTTGCTCAGCCAGCGTCAGTGCTGCGCGGCTCGACGGCAGATCGTAGCCAATTTCGATAATCCGGGCAACACCCGCAGCGGCAGCACGCTCCAGCACGGCGGTGCGGTCATCATTGAACGCCGCGTGGTGCAGATGGGCGTGTGTATCAATGAAACAGACTTCAGGTTGCATGTCGGCATTGTAGCACACTCTGAGATCTGCTATGGTGCATAATTGCGAAGAGATGTACAATAGAGCCCATATTTATCTGATAGGAATGCTGCGAGTGAGTTGCGACTCCGGGCACACCGCCGCCGCGTTCCAGCATCGGCTACAAACAATCATTTGGACATAATGCGAGGAAGAGGAATGCCACGTCGGAATGGAAGACGCGAGTTTGCGGTTATTGGCCTTGGTCGGTTTGGTACAAGTCTTGCACTGACGCTGACTGACCGGGGCTTCAACGTGTTGGGGATTGATCGTGATCCGGAGATTGTCCAGCGCCTCTCCGAGGGGTGTACCCAGGCGGTTTCCCTGGACGCAACCGACGAAGATGCGCTGCGTGCTGTCGATATTACCTCCTTTGATACTGTCGTCGTGGCAATCGGCAGCAACTTTGAGGCGAACTTAATGACCACAGTTGCGCTCAAGAGCCTGGGGGTGCGGAATGTTGTCTGCAAGGCATTGACTGAGCGCCAGCGCACGATCCTCCAGCGCATCGGCGCGGATCGGGTGGTGCTGCCGGAGCATGAAGCCGGTCGCCGCCTGGCAAAAACCCTGACCACCCCCGCCGTTCTGGATCATCTGGAACTGGAGCCGGGCTTTAGTATTACGGAGTTGCGGGTGCCCAAGTCGATGGTCGGGCATACGCTGATCGAGACGGATCTGCGCCGCCGCTTCGGGATCACCGTGCTGGCGGTCAAGCGCGGACCGGCCCTGACCATTACGCCATCGACCAACTATACTTTTGATGAAGAAGATCTGCTGGTGGTCATCGGGGCCGATGAGAGTATCGAACGTTTGAATGACCTGTTGTAAGCCAATCAATTGAAAAACGACTATGAAACTGCCACTGCGCGACCAGGCGCGCACGGTTCAGCAGCGCGCGCGTTCGCGCCGGCAGCCGCGCCGCCCCTTTCCGACGGCATTCCGGTTGATTGGTGGGCTATTGCTCCTGGTCATCGCCGGTACTATTTTACTGTTGCTGCCTGGTGTTGGCACCACCCGCCGCCTCGAGATCAATGAGGCGGCCTTTACTGCTACCTCGGCCCTGAGCGTTACCGGGCTGTCGATTATTACGCCGGTGCGTGATCTCACGCTGTTGGGGCAGATTATTCTGCTCTGCCTGATCCAGATTGGCGGGGTCGGCTTTATGGTGGGCGCGGTGATCATCTTTCGTCTGCTGGGACGGCGGGTGTCGCTGCTGGATCGGCTGGCGCTCTCCGACTCGCTGGGGCTGATTGTGCCCGGAGCCATCCTGCGCCTGACCCGACAGGTTGTTGTGACGGTCTTTGCAATTGAGGGCTGTGGTGCGCTGCTGCTCTGGTGGAACTGGCGCGATCAACTCGGCGGTGGGCGCGCAGTCTTCTACGCTATCTTTCACGCGGTCTCGGCCTTCTGTAATGCCGGGTTTGATCTCTTCACCGGCCTGCCGGACTATCCGACCGGCATACCCAAGGATGATGCGACCCTGATCATTATGGGGGCATTGATCTTCCTGGGTGGGCTGGGCATCCCGGTCCTGGCCGATTTTCTGACCTGGCCGCGTCTGCATCGGATCACGCTGCATACCCGGATTACGGTAGTCGTTGTCATTGTGCTGGTCTGTGCCGGGGGGATTGGGATGTTCCTGGGGGAGAGCCAGCCGCATGCGCTGCTCTCCACGGTTCCCTGGCCGCGCCGGTTGCTGATTACCTTTTTTCAGTCGATTTCGGCGCGCACGGCCGGGTTTGCCGGGGTGGCGGGGATTGAACTGCTCACGCCGGCCAGCCAGTTTTTGCTGCTCGGTCTGATGTTTATCGGCTGTGCCCCGGCTTCGATGGGTGGTGGCATTACCACCGGCACCTTTGCCGTGCTGACGCTGGCGCTGTGGGGGTATGCGCGCGGGTTGCCCAGTGCGCAGGTGGGCGGGCGTACGATTGCGGTCTGGATGGTGCGCAAGGCGGCGGCGGTGCTGACGATTGCGGTGTTTGTGATCCAGACGGCGACCTGGCTGATCCTGATGACCCACGATGCAGCCCTGTCCGATGTGCTGTTTGAGGTTATCTCGGCATTTGCGACCTGTGGGCTAACCCTGGACTTTACCGATGATCTGAATCTCTTTGGGCAGATTGTGATTATGTTTGTGATGGCCTGGGGCCGCCTGGGAGCGCTGACGGTGATTCTGGCGCTGGCCCAGACGCAGCAGCGTGCAACCCAGCCCGTTACCTATCCCGAGGAACAGATTTTGATTGGGTAGGGGTTAGGGGTTAGGGGTTAGGGATTATTTCGGTGGTGTGAATATGGGTTCTTTGGTAGTGCCTGGGGATAGCCCGGTTCGCGGCGCTGCTGGGGTAGCCCGGCGCAGCGCTACCCGACAACATTTTTTATACTTATCTTCTGTTTATCTGTTTTTCTATATCCACGCGAGGACCAGCAGGACTGCCGCTGCGATACTTCGGGTTGTTGATCCTGCTCCAGTGTAATGGTTCGCCACCGCGCATCCTCCTTATCGGGACAGCGCGCCGGTTCGGGGCGCGCTGCCCCATGCAATGGCTATGGTTCGGGATAAGGTGGCTCCTCCCACTGTCGCGTCTCAACATTAAAGACGAACGGGGTGCCATCTGCCGCTTCCAGCGTGAAGCGGGGTGGGTTTGCCGCGATAATCGTTACGGCCCCGTGTTCGGTTGGCGTCGTTGTCGCAAACGAGTCTGCCACATCGGGTTCGTTGAGAATGGCGGTATAGAACCCCACCGTGCCCTGGGCCGGATTAGCTGTATCGGCACCAGCCACGAAGAAGAAGTACTCATTCCCCTCAAGGTCAGCCCAGCAATTGGTCTCGCTGATGCGGTTAGTGAAGGTGAGAGTATCACAATGCTCTCGAAATCCAGTTGGAGGAACAGAGGTAGGTTGGTCCGTTGGTAACGCCCGCAGGGTTACAGAGGTTGGGCGGGCGGCCGCCGTCTGAAGTTCTTGTGCCATCCGTTCATCGATAGCCTGCTGTGTCTGGTCAAGCGATGAGAGCGTCGGAGTACCATCAATTGGATACGCCTGACTCACCGGCGCGGCACTATCTGGGCTACTACACCCACTTAATATCCACGCGAGGACTAGCAGGAGTGCCGCTGCGATACTTCGGGTTGTTGGTCCTGCTCCGGTGTGACGGTTCCCCACCGCGCATCCTCCTTATCGGGACAGCGCGCCGGTTCGGGGCGCGCTGCCCCATGCAATGGCTATGGTTCGGGATAAGGTGGCTCCTCCCACTGTCGCGTCTCAACATTAAAAACGAACGGGGTGCCATCTGCCGCTTCCAGCGTGAAGCGGGGTGGGTTTGCCGCGATAATCGTTACGGCCCCGTGTTCGGTTAGAGTGGAAAACACAAACGCATCGGACTCTTCGGTTTCATCGATGGAAACCGTGTAGAAACCAACCATGCCCTGGCTCGGATTGTCTCTATCGGCACCAGCAACAAAGAAGAGGTACTCGTTGTTCACAATATCAAGCCAGCAGTTCGTCTCTCTAATAATATTAGTGTAGTCCAGGGTATCACAATCCGTTTTTAACCCCGTTACAATAATTCCAGGTTCGTTTGTCGGTAGTGGCGACAAGATTTCAGGAGTCGGTCGAGCTGCCGCCGTCTGAAGTTCCTGCTCAAACCGCTCATCGTCAGCTTGCTTGGTGGCATTGAGCGGTGACAGCGTGGGTGTCGGTGTGGGCGTCGGCGTCTCAATCGGATACGCCTGACTCGCCGGCGCGGCGCTATCCGGGCGACCACAACTACCAAGCAGTAGGCTGGTCATCAGCATGAACCCAACCAGGATATACCACGTAAGTTGTCGCGTATGTGCATTATTCATTGGACAAGAACCTCCTAACGTGGGGCTGCACCATTGGCAAAATCTGTCACAAATGGCAGTAAGCGTTGCTCCACCGGATTGGGCCGTTGCAGTGACTCGCCCGTGGCCTGATCTTCCTCCGGCGTGAACTGGGCATTCATGGTTTCATAGAGCGCATACCAGCCCTGGTCCGGCGTAAGAAATGCGTTGGTACCAACCTTTGTAGTCCAGTCGGAGGTATCAGTGAAATCACAGGCGACGACCGGCCCACAACTGGTGGTGACGCCGCTGATAAACATATTTTCACCCTGCTCCTGCGCATAGCGCTTGACGTTATACCACTCATAGGTAAACTCGGACAGAAATATTTGTGGCAGTGGGCGAGCCCAGCGTATGCCCCATGATAACTCATAGGCAACTCGTGCGCCAGCAACTTCCGGGAAAGAGTCGTTGGGGATAACCGGGCCATCGCTCCAACTCTCCCGTGGTTCGTTACGTGGGGCGGCGGTGGCATCACCAAAGTTATAGTAGATATAGCCGGCGGCGCTACTATAGCCCTGTGCCCAGGCCAGTGTTGGTGGCGGGCTACTCCATTCATCAAAGCCCTGCTCGGCATCATAGCCTCCGACTGCAAGCACGGCACCTCCATAGTCGCTAAGCAGGGTGCGGTTAAGTTGATTAATCATCTCGGCCCAGGCAACTCCATGGTCCGCCGTCAGCGCCGGATTATCCACGCCACCAATCTTCGAGTTAGTTGTGCCCACAGCGATCTGCAGCCCTGTCACCGTTGTTGGGGGAGCAGCATCATCGCAGCCCCGCGCATAGCCCCGCGCAAAGGCTTCGACGACCATGGAGATTTGATTAAGATTTAGTCGACGTTGTAAGCGATCACCAAGCAATTGTATGCCATAGATTGTTTCCCCCTGGGCATCGACGCCAAGTTCACGCGGAGAGCCAAAGTTGAGGATCATCACGCCGCGTTCGCCGCGCTCTCGGGCCTGGCATCCCAGTTGCCGGTTTGGTTCGGTGTCAGGTGAGAAGACGTACCAACTGCGCGTGTAGGGCGGCGGTACCCCCGCCAGTGCCGGGACCACAATATCGCGCACCACGGTCTTGGGGTCGGCGTTGTCGGCGTCGGCCACCACGGCGTAGGCTATCGGTTCAATCCGCCCCTGCGGGGCGGCTGCAACATACCAGGTCACTTGCCGTTCTTCCCCAACCGCCAGATCGCCGATGGATTGCGTCTCCGCTCCACTGACCAGCGTCAGTCCGGTAGTTCCGGTCAGGTTTAAGGTCACCTGCACGCCGGTTGCCGGCACGGTGCCGTTGTTCAGCACCGTGGCGGTGAGGGCGAAGGGATTGGGCGTGTACTGGTTATCCGCAATGCTCAGGGTAGCCGGGCCACTTACGGCCAGGGCCAGCGGTGGTCGCAGATCGGCATCCAGGTCGGCCAGGCCATACAGGGTGGCATAGGTGGTTTCCGTGTCGGGAGCCGGCGTTACCGGGTTCCAATACACTGCATAGGCGCTATCGTCCGAGCCGGTATCACCAAAGGAAACCGTGGGATCGGGAGTAAAATCATACATAGTTGCCCTGATGCGCGGCCAGGATGCCGGCACCAGCCGATCCGGCGGGGTCACCTGGTCACTCCCGCGCAGGGTGGCCCCGGCTACCCGTTCACTATCGTCCACCCGGAAAAAGACCTGAAAACTATCCGGAATAGCATCGTCGGTCAAGGCTCGTTCCGTCGTAAAGATCCCCTGACCGGGGAGCCGAAAGGGTGCGCCGTCGTCATCATTAATCTGGGTATCGAGCATAACCCGCACCCCAACCGAGCGGGGCGTGCTGGTGGTGTTGCGCAGGGTGTAGGCAATGCGGGCTGCATCATCCCGCCCGGTGAGGGGGTTGCGCACCAGTTCCAGCGTCTGGGTGACATCGACCCCATCAATGCGCCACTGGCTCGTATTAGTGCGCGCATCGCTATTGATCGGTGCCTGCTCCTGCGTACCGTCCGTGCCATAGATATAGTCGGTTCCATCAATACGGATGGTGGTGAACGACGTACTCGGCTCATTCGGCCAGTTGAACATGAGATCCCAACTTGTGGGCGCTGCGTCGCCCGTAAGCGGATCGGGGAACGCACCAAGGTTAAACCGTCCATTGGATGCAACCTGGATAGCCAGGCGGTCGGTAAAGAGGTTGTTGGTCGATGCTGCCGCAATGAGAGGAAGTGCGAACAGCAGGAGTGCCGGCAGAACCAGACGGCAAAGCAAACGATGATGCCAACGTTGCAGCATACAGCCCTCCTGACGCAAGTGAAATATTGATATTTGGTTAAGTATACCACAATATGTCAACCATGTCTGTATGCCGGTTGCTCTTCACAGAAGACTTGTTGTGGTATGAAAGTATCGTTCTGTGAATAGCTTAAGAATGCGCAAATTTATACGAATAATTGAAATAATAACAAACTGAATAAGAACAGATAATAAACTGGTTATCTGATGGTGATGCGCCGGGCGTGCCTGGTTCTCTACTTCTTTGTTCTATCTTTATCTACACACTGAGCCGGCGACCGGCAATGCACAATTATATGCGCGGTGGGCCGGGCAGGGTGGAAGGGGGCATGCTATAATTTGGGTGATAGTCACATGCCATGCGCTAAATCCCACCAGAGGCAACCTATGAACGATGACCAGGAGATCGCAGACGCGCTCAGGGCGGCACTGCCGGAAAAATTCCACCCAGATATTCCCGTACTGGCCCGGGTGCTCACGACAGCGCGGGAGGGTTCCCCCGCATCGGTTGCTACGGAAAATCTGCAGGCCGCCCTGCTGGAGTTACAGGGAAAAACCCTCAATGTTCAGAGTGGTGATATTACCGTGAACGATGTGAACGGTGAAACGATTGCCATTGGGCATGGCGCGCAGGCCACATCGATTCGCATTTATGTGCCACGTACTGCGGAGCAGAAGCAGGCATGGCGCAACCGTAGCCGCATGCTGGAGAAGGTGCGCACCTACTGGGTCGAGGGTTTCCTGCAACAATCGCTGCATAAAGTTGCGCTGATTGAACTGGGGATGCAGTATCATCCTGACGCGCTGGAGCATCCCTGGGAGATGCTGGTGCAGTCGCCTGATCGACCCCGCACCTCGGTACCGCCCGGCACTTCCATTGCTGAGGTATTTGATGAGTTCGGCAGTGAATTGCTTATTCTTGGTTCACCGGGGACGGGCAAGACGACGATGCTGCTGGAACTGACGCGCACGTTGGTTGAGCGGGCGCAACAAGACGAGACGCGTGCCATCCCGGTGGTGTTTAACCTCTCTTCCTGGGCAGTGAAGCGCCCACCACTCGACAAGTGGCTCATTGAGGAACTGAACGCCCGCTATGATGTGCCGCGCAAAGTGGCAAAAACCTGGATTGAACATGACCAGGTGTTGCCGCTACTGGATGGACTGGATGAGGTAGCGGTAGCCCAGCGCACCGTCTGCGTCGAGGCAATTAACATCTTCCGTGAAACGCACGGATTGATGCGAATGGCAGTATGCAGCAGAATTGCCGACTACGAGGTGCTGACACAGAAACTGCGTTTGCAGGGTGCAGTGCTGCTACAACCCCTGACCGAAGAGCAGATCGAGGATGCCTTGCAACATCCTGGTAGTAAAGCCGAAACGGTGCGTAAGGTGCTACGGCAGTTGCGCGATAATGCTCGGCAGTATAATGACCAGGCTGCCGAGGAACTGACGCGCACACCGCTGCTATTGAGTATCACGACGCTGGCCTATCAGGGTGACACCGACAGTGACATGCCGCCACCTGACGCATCGCCCGCTGAGCAACAGCGCCACCTGTTCGCTACCTATGTGGAGCGAATGTTTAAGCGGCGGGGCAAAAGTGAAAAATACACGCCGGAACAGACAAAGCACTGGCTGGCGTGGTTAGCGAAGCGGCTGTGTGAGAATAACCAGACAGTGTTTCAGATTGAGATGATGCAACCGCAGTGGGTTTTTGTCAGGCATCAAATCCGGCTGTATCGTCTTATTATCTTTATTGTCTTGTTTTCTTTCATGGGATTAATCAGCAGCAGTATAATTCGCGTTTTTGTCATGGAAATGCAACGCTTCGACACACAGGAAGGCCTGTTGATAACAATTGTCACAAGTGTGCTTATTAGCCTGGTCTGTGCGGTTTATGGCAGTGTACGCAGTGTCATTCAACCCATTGAAAAGATAACATGGTCCCATACAACTATTCTTGAACGGGTGATAGGACAAAAGTTAAAGGACTCCTATCCCGTGTCTGGTTGGCGAGTTGTGACCATGAGCATACGCGGCATTCTCGCATCTACACTGCTTTTCTTTATTGCCGGATGTGGATTTGGGATCGGATTCTGGAGTGGCATGACTATTAGCGGGGTTATCTTATCGGTAATCGAGTATTTGCAGCTAGTACCGCTGGGAGATTGGTCGTTCTATTTTGTGATAGGTATGGCGTTTCTGGGGATTCCTATAGGATCAGGTATAGCAGTTGCAGCACCACTGGCTTTGCTTGGTTTAAATCGGTCAAGCGTACCTCAAGAGAGAAAACGTCCAAATGAAGGTATACACAGAACCGCATTATATTCTCTTCTTATTGGCAGCTTGGTATTTCTTGTTGTTTTTTTTACATCAGTACTTTTCTTTGGAGTGTTCTTATTTATTGCGACAGATATGACACCTCTTCTTCTTTTTTTATTAGTTTTCAGCACGATTATTGCACTGCTTGGCTGGTTTCAGTACGGTGGCCTGACCTTTATACACCATCTTATGCTGCGGCTCTTCGGTGTACTCTGGAGTTATATTCCTCTACGTTATGTTCGCTTCCTCAACTACGCCACCGAGCGTATTTTCCTGCGACGCATCGGCGGCAACTATATTTTTGTCCACCGGATGTTAATGGAGTATTTTGCCGGCCTGGAAAAAAGCCCGGTCCAGCAGCCAGTCAGTGCTACTCTATCCGGGCCTGTTTTGCCCGCTTCGGCGGAAATATCAATGCTATCATCTCAACAGAAAGAGGAGCCAACCATGCCCTTCACCCACGGACACGCCCTGATCATCGGCGTGGGGAGCTATGCCCACGCGCCGAACCATAACGTTCCGATGACCGCCGCCGATGCGCAGGCGGTTGCGCGGATCGTGCAGGATGCGCAGTTCTGCGGCTACCCGGCGGAGCAGGTGACGCTGCTGACCGGCGAGAGCGCCACCCGTGCCGGCATCCTGGCCGCGCTGGACCAGTTGACGCAGACCGGGAAGGACGACACCGTGCTGCTCTTCTACAGCGGCCATGGTGACTACGACTCCGGCGGCGACTACCATCTGACCAGCCACGATACCCGCCGGCAGGATGGGCGTGTCCAGCCCGGCACGGCTGTCAGCCAGGCCGAATTGCTGGAGAAGCTGCGTGCCATCCCTGCCGGGCGGGTGCTGCTGCTCTTTAATGCCTGCCACGCCGGGGCGATCTCGCCTACTCTGGGCGAAGAAGCGCCGCCCACCGGCAGCCAGTTGCCCGACAAGACCGCCAACGCGCTGCTGGCGACCGGCTCCGGGCGTGTCGTGATCACCGCCTGCCGCGAAAACCAGGTGGCCTTTGTCGGGCGGGGCGACTGCACCCTGTTTGCGCAGACGCTGACCGAGGGGCTGCGCGGCGGGGGCGATGTCTACAGCCGTAGTGGTTTTATCAGCGCCTTCGACCTCTACACGCACCTCTACTACGCGCTGGAAGAACTGGTGCCGGACGCGGTGCCGCAGTATGTGCGTGACATTTACGGCAACCGGCAAGAGCCGGAGTTGACCATCCTCAAGGGTGTAGGCCCATTTGCCGTAGCGCTCTATCGTGGCGCAACCACGCTGGGTAACTTCCCCGCCGACCATGAACCGGATCGGGAAACCGCCGTGCGCGAGATACCGGAGAGCCGCAGCCGGCGGGCGTTGCAGAATATCACCGGCACGGCCACGGTGCAGGGTGACAACTACGGGCAGAATGTGGGCGTCAACACCGGCACGATGACGCAGAGCAACCAGACGATCAACAACCAGTCGTCCAACCAGGGCGCGCAGGGCGACTTCCACGGGCCGGTTACATTCAACCGGGACGAGACGACCTTTAACCAGCAGGGGCAGCCGGTCCAGGGCGACCAGTACAACGCGGCGCGCGATATCATTCGGGCCAGGGGCAATGTGACCCGCGTCGGGGGCGACTATGTCGGCGGGGATAAGGTCGGTGGGGACAAGGTGGCCGGCGACAAGATTAGCGGCGATATCGATGTGCGCGGTATCAGCGGCAGCGGTATTGTCATCGGGCACAAGGGGCGTAACAGTGTGCGCAATGTAAACACGGGCGGCGGCGACTATGCCGAGGGCAATATCGACAAGCGTGGCGCAATCACCAATATCAGATCCAAACTGGACAATGTGACCCAGACTATCAATGCCGCACCGCAGGGTGATGCGGCGACAAAGGCGCAGTTGCAGCAGTTGCTTGCGCAGTTGAGCGCCGAGTTGCAGCGCGTCCCGTCCGGGCAGACGGGCGAGGCCGAGGCGGTCGCCGAGACAGCGAAGGCCGCCGTTGAGCAGGCAACCAGGGAGCAACCGAACAAAACACTGGTGCAGATCAGCGGCGAGGGGCTGAAGCGGGCGGCGCAAAACCTGGCGGGCGTCTTGCCGACGGTGCTGCCGCTGGCGACGCAGATTGCCGATACGCTCCGGAAGATGGTCGGGGCGTAAAGAACCGAGAACCGAGAACCGAGAACCAGGAACTGAGCATACCTGGCGTATGATGCTCATTTACAGGACTTACGCGGTGAGAGTTTGGATCACGAACGCCGCGAAATGAGCGAAAAACGCGAAACGACCCGTGCTGATGTGCGTTACGCGATCTTGTGGTTGCCAGTGGACAGTGCCTCCGGCAGGGTGAAAGAGGACCGTCTTTCTGACAAAAATGTTGCATAAAGTGCAACGTTTTTGTCAGGAAGAATAAGAGCGTACCCTGTTGCCGCAGGCGAATCGGTCCGTTCATCCAGGGGAACACCTGGTTTGAAACCGACCGCGTAACTCGTTTCATTTACGGCAGAACGTTATTCGGGGCCGGCCACCATGCCAGTTCTTACCATCGGTTCTGCACGGCGGGCACAAGTCATGCCCGCGCCAGGTATATCCCTATCCCGGTAGGAATGCGTCAGTGGTATCTTGAAAAGGAAACCTGGTCGCCGCCTGATGTTGCACCACACCCGGTATGTTGCCGCCTGCGATTATGCCTCTGGTATAATACCGGCAGAGCAGCGGTACGGATTGCCGTCATCACCCATCCAGGAGATCTACCCACTATGAGCACCAGCGATGATTACGACAGCCCGTGGAAAGACATCCTCGAAACCTACCTGGCCGAGTTCTTCACGTTCTAACGTTGGAACGTTCTAACGTTAGAACGTTCCAACGCATGGGGAGGAGGTAGAACGGATGCCGTACATTACCAGTGTTGAACGAATTGGCATACAGAAGGGGTTGGGGCAGGGGTTGGAAAAGGGGTTGAATAAAGGGATGGAGAATGTACTGGAAAAGGGGTTGAAGAAAGGGCTGGAAAAGGGGCTGGAAAGGGGTCGCCGCGAGGAACTACTGGCCGGGATCGCCCTGGCGCTCGACCTCAAGTTTGGCGATGAGGGGCTGGCGCTGTTGCCTGAGATCCGGCACATCAGTGAAGTTACCCGGCTGCAGGCCATCCGCGACCAGATCAAGGCGGCCGGCACGCCGGAGGAGTTGCGGCAGGTGTATGCCACCCCGGACGATCCCGCCTGAGTGCGCTCTGGGGTCTTCGGGGGTAGCGAAACATGTCATGCCAATGTGCCATCAAACCTGCAATCAAGAAGTGGGCGAAGGTCATGAAATCGGTGCAACCCGGCGGCCGGCAGCAGTAGTTTCGCGTTTTTCGCTCATTTCGCGGTGTTCGTGATCCGGATTTCCATGGTGGGGACGAGCGATGCTGCACCCCCATGCGTTTCAGGCGGCGGCGTGGTTGCCGCACGCCATGTTCTTTGAACATCAGAACGTCAAGACCTGGTAGTCCTCCTGCAGCAGGGTGCGGATGCTGGGGTGCTCCTCAAACTCGTTCAGCAGCGGAACCTGCGCCTCGGTCAGGCGGGACTTCACGCCGAAGGCGCGCGCGCAGTAGTGGCATGCTCCGGAGACGGTATTCTCCACGGCGGCCAGCAGCGGGTGCGCCTTGTGCTCCGGGTCGGAGAGGGTTGCCAGGCCCTCTGTCCCGGCTCCGTCAAAGACCACGCGCACCTCGTCACCCGCCTGCTTAAACTCTTTGGCCGATTCGAGCGCGTTGACCAGGCGGCCCAGTCCTTCGTGGGTCTCCGTTCCCGCCAGGATTACAATCGCAACTTTCATCTCGAAGCCTCCTCTGGCTGTTTCATCTTGCGCTATTTGGGACACTTCTTACTATGACAGAGGTTGCCGGGTTTGTATGTGGAATAGCTCACACTGTGCGGGATGCGGATGCGCAGCAGCGCTTTCCTACGGGGGCGGCAGCGGTGTCGAACCGCGTCCCTGGCGGCGATTGCTCAGTTCTTCCCGCTCTCGTTTGCGGCCGACCAGACGACAACCCGGTTGCGGCCGGACTGTTTGGCCCCGTAGAGCGCCTGATCTGCCCGGTTGATGAGCGCTTCCAGGGTCAACTCTTCAACATCGTTCGCGGTCGCCACACCCAGACTGACGGAGATGCGGACTTCGTGGGCATCTGCGGAGATGACGGTCTGCGCCAGATGCTGCCGCAGCCGTTCGGCTACCTGCTGTGCGTTCTTCTCATCGGTTTCGGGTAGCGCCATGATCACTTCTTCGCCGCCATACCGCCCGATGATATCCAGGGTGCGCAGGAGGGAACGGCACTCGTATGCAACCGTTCGTAAAACCTGATCGCCGGCAGCGTGGCCGTAGGTATCGTTGATCTGCTTGAAGTGATCGATATCAAGCATCAGTAGCGACAACAGATGATCATACCGCCGGGAGCGTTCAAATTCGCGCTGCGCCAGTTCGAAGAAGGCCCGACGATTGTACAACCCGGTCAGCGCGTCAATCGTCGCCAGATGCTGCGCCTCGGCAAAGAGCTGTGCATTACGGATCGCAATCGTGGCCTGCTGCGCAAAGAGCGTAAGCAGTTCCGTATTGGCGGGGGTAAACCTGCGCTCCGGATGATCGTCGCCAATAATGATAATGCCGATCACCTGCTCCCCCGCCAGCAGTGGTACCAGGAGCAGCGTTTTCGCATTGGAACGGTACTGCGGCAATCGCCCGGCCCAGGTGGGGTAGTTTTCGATAACCAGCGGCCGGCGGGTCAGCAGCACCTGTTCGGTCCCACCCGCTGTTACCGGCTGCCGACTGCCGGTAAAGTCATCGTGCATGTTGTAGCCCGCCAGGATCTGCAGATCATGTCGCTCCGCATCATAGAGTGCCAACTGCCCGGAGTTGGCGTCAAGCAGGATCACCGACCACTCCAGGATATCCCCCAGTAGGGTCTCCAGATTGAGTTCGCCCGTAATTTCATTCATCAGCGTACGCAGCACTTCCAGTTGACGCACCCGCTGCTGCAACGCCGTCTCCAACTCTTTGAGTTCGGTAATATCCGTATCCGTTCCCGATAACATTATCGGTGTGCCCGCTGCATCACGGATGACCTGGTAGCGCGAGAGAAACCAGCGAAAACCGCCATCGCGGTGGCGCATCCGATACTCGGCCACATCTTCGTCAACCGTGCCCCGGTAGATGCCTTCACGCAGCGCCACCAGGCGCGTGAGATCATTCGGATGGACCAGTTGTTCCCATGCGTCAACGCTGGTCCACTGCTCATCTTGCGCATAGCCGAGGAGTTGCTTCAAAGTATTCGAGACATAGATCGCATTGGTCTGGAGATGCCAATCCCAGACATTGACTTTACCGGCAGCGGTTGCGCGGGCATAGCGTTCTTCGCTCGTACGTAAGGCCTGTTCGATCTGTTTTCGTTCAGTAATATCCTGGACCGCGCCATAAATTCGTACAACTCGTTTGTGCGTTGCATCCCATATGGGATGCAGATAGTTGTTAAGCCAGCGTATCTCACCATGCCGTACAATGCGAAACTCCAGTGCGCCGGTTGTCTGCCCGGTCAATATCCGCCGCTGATGCTCAGCCATGCGTGGAAGATCATCGGGATGGACCGTGCCCATCATTTTGGCCGGATCATTCATTTCGTCCGGCGTCATGCCCAGGATGCGCGTGACCGCGCCCGCCACCCACTCAGGCATCACGGTACCATCGGGGTCAACTCGCAATGCAAAGGCAAAATCGGATGTCAGGCTTGATACGGCACGATAGCGCTCTTCACTCTCCCGCAGGGCCTCTTCCATCCGCTTACGCGCACTGATATCCGTTGCGATGCCGACAATGCCTCTTAGCTCGCCCTGCTCATCATACATCGGTACAACGGTCGTCAGCACATAGAACGGAGTGCCATAGCGCCGCCGGACTTGAAACTCGCCCGACCAGGATTGCCCGGCGCGCACCTGGTTCATTATCTCACTGGCCTGTGGGAACCATTCCTCGGTCGAGAGGACATCCAGAACATTACGCCCGATAACGTCCGCTGCCGGCCAGCCATATAGCTGTTCCGCCGCCCGGTTCCAGTTTGTAATGGTGCCGTCCACCCGTGAAACCACAATCGCCTGTCCGACTTCATTCAGCAGTTGCGCCTGGAAGCGAATCTGCTCCTCGGCCTGTTTGCGCTCCGTAATATCGATATAGGTCATCTGTACAGCAGGCTGGCTGCGATACGCAACACGCACGGAGAACACCTCAACCCAGCGAACAGTGCCGGCTTTGTGCATAATGCGAAATTCATACCGGGAAGGTTCGTCCTTCCCCGCAATTCGATTACGTCCGCGGGTTGTCACCATGGAGCGGTCATCCGGGTGGGTTAATGCCTGCACTTCAGCGCTGGTCATTGCCAGCAGTTCTTCGGGAGAATAGCCGGTAATCTGGGCAGTAGCCGGATTAGTAAAGACGATGCGACCATTCTGGAAAATGCTCAAGCCCTGGAGCGAGTGCTCAACAATAGTGCGGTAGGCTTCTTCCGTCCGTTTGCGCTCGGTGATATCGCGCGTGATGCTGGCACTCAGGAGTCCGTGCGCGGTCTGTATCGGAAAAATCATCGACTGCACATACCGCTCCTCGCCATCGGGTCGCCGGGCCGTACGCTCAAGCCCGGCGCTTCCCCAGGATGCCTCTCCCGTATGCAGAAAGGCCAGGGTCTGCGTTTTCAACTGTTCATACACTGCCGGCGTCCGGCACCTCTCCGGGGCAACCTGGAAGAGGACATCCCAGATGGGCCGTCCAAGCGTTTCTTCCGGGCTCAAGCCCATAATCTGCGCAATACTACGGTTCCACTCGATAATGCTGCCCTGATCATCGGTAAGGATGATGCCATCCCACGACTGCTCGACAAAGGCACGGAATTTCTCTTCACTTATCTCGATATCTCGTTCGGTCTGTTTTGGGGCCGGCGTATCAATGCCGGTCAGTGCGGTACATTTCTGCTTTTCTACCTTTTGCGCCTGAAGCTCTTCCTGTAACTGGCTAATTCGCTGACGTAGTCGGACATTTTCCGACCGCAACATGCGTGTTGTCCGCGCCTTCCTGCGCATGATCCTTCCTCTCCATAGCTACGCAGTTCAGGGCTGCAATGCGTTACTTCAGTGATAAGACATACGTAGACAGGACGTTTGCCGTGGTCCTGCTGCGTCTGTGCATAACGGGGCAGCAGCCGCAGCCTGCCGACTGAACCGGATCGTCCGGCCTGCGGCAGCAATAGAGCTTATACGTCTTATTCATGAGACCGTAAGCAGTCCCCACCACTCCGGGACAACATACGGCCCGCAGACAGGGGAACGTAGGCAGAGTCTCAAACGTATGCTGTTCTGAATATATGATGGTATACAAAAGTAGTATGGGTATTATGAGGAAAAAGGAGGTAATGTCAAGTCCTTGTTTATATAAAAGAACAGCGGTTATATTTGTCACTACTTCAACTGTCGAAGTTGTCTAAAACATATTCCATAAATGCAGGAAGAGCGAGTTATTTCTCCGAAACAGAAAGGAGCAATGCTGTTGTGTACATCCTGACCACACGCGTTACGTTTCGTGAACATACGCGCCACGCAGGCGTTCTACCTCGACCCCAATACTCGGCTGGTTTTCCGGTGGCGCTTCCAACATACCGACGGCTTGCAGCGGCAGTTGCACGATAAATGTGGTACCCTGCCCGGAACTACTCTCGACCTGAATGGTACCGCCGTGCGCTTCAACCGCCAGTCGGCAGAAGGCCAATCCCAGCCCGCTGCTGCCACCCTCTTTCGCCCCACCATCATGCACATACGGTGCAAAGAGCCGCTCACGCAGTTCCGGGGGAATACCCGGACCATTATCGCTAACCGACAGCGCGATGCTGTCCGGCTGCATCAATTCGGCCCGGAGTATCACCGTCGTGCCGGGGTAGGTATGTTTGAGCGCATTACTCAACAGATTTGCCAGTATCCGGCGCAGCAGGTCGGGATCGGCGCAGAGGGGCGGTAGCGCGGGCGCGACCGCAAGCTCGATCTGCTTATCGTCACGCCGGGCCCAGCCGCAAAACTCATTGGCAGTGATATCCAGCAGTTCGCCCACATGCACCGACTGGTAGTTCAGCGGCAGACTGCCATCCTGAAGCCGTTGCAGATCGAGGATCGCATTGATCAACTGCTGCATCGTGCGGGTCACGCCACGCGTGGTGCTGATCAACTCGCGGCGCTGTGGATCCTGGTCATACAGTGCCAGCACATCCAGATAGCCGCCAATCGCCGTCAGTGGACTGCGCAGATCGTGGACAATCAGGCGGGAGAGTTCATCGCGCGTCTGTTGCAGTTGGATCAGCGCGGTGTGGCGTTCAAGCAACTCGGTGTGCTGGGTGCGCATAACCTGGCCGGCCCAGCGCACCATTCCCAGGAGTGCCACCAGCAGGATGCTCATCAAGACGATCGTTATTCCTGCCAGCAAATGCTGCTCCCGATAGAGTTGTGCCAGAAAGGCGCTCAGATCCTGCTCAATCGCAAATGCGCCCATAACCTGGGGCGGGGTCCGGGTATCATCCGGCGCGACAATCGGCACATAGGTGATAAGGATATTATTCGTCGTCGTGCCGTCGGGGTAGACTACCTGGGCAAAGGTCGATTGGGAGTGCCCGGTAAGCGCGCTCGCCAGCGCCCGATTGATTGGCGCACGATCCCGGGCCGCCGTCCGATCCGGCTCAGTGGCATAGATGCGCTGCCCATCCTGGTTATAGATTGCCAGCCGGCGCACATTGAGACCTGTCAAAATATGTCGCACGGAGGCATCCAACTGGTCAACGCTGGTTGCCGAGGTCGTATTCGGGTCCATCACCAGATTGGCAAACTGCGCGTAGAGCACATCGTTAAGATGAAGCGCCAGGTTCTGCGCATACTGTTCATCCTGCCGGATCAGGTAACTGCGGGTACGCCCCTGAATCACCAGGGTCAGGAGCAGGGTGATGCTGAGGATTATCAGGACAATAGCAAAGCTCAACCGGCGCAAAAACGCAAACGGCAGATGATCGCGTTGGCCGGCGAAGAGCTTGAGGCGCTGGCGCAGCAGTTGGAGAACAATCCGGACGGGGCGCATTGGTCCTCTCCATCGAATGAATGTAGGTGCTATCCGAGAAATGCAACAGGCCGGTGCTTTCTCACCCTTATGAACTGAACTATGGATTGACACTCACCTGGCTATTATACCAATTCTTGCGCACTATTGGGCCGTTTGACCGGCGTCGGGGCGAAACATCTTTCGCCCCAATCAGGCAACCAGCCAGGAGAGGAACCGTGAACCATGGGTTAGCCGGGTACCGCACCGGCAGCGTTTTGATCGAGGGTTGCCAGGAGGGTCGCCAGACTGGGATTGCCCAGCGAAATAATCTGCCGGCCCAGGCAGTAGGTGGGGGTACCAAAGACATGCGCCGGTCGCACAACGTCCGGCTGATCCAGGTTAATCACCTCAATCGGATAGTGCGGGCGCAGTTGGCGAACACTATTCACCAGGGAAAAGGTGAATGCACAGGTTGGACAGTGAGTTGATATGTAGATGCGAAGGGGTGTCATATGCGGCTCCCTGGGGTCAGGCGTTCGGGTTCGTCCAGAAGGCGTAGACGGGCATTCAGGGCACGGGGATAGGATGAACAACGCTGGTCACCCTGCCCCCACGCCCGGCGCGATTACCGGCGCACCTGCCATGCGTAGACCAGCCCGGTCACCAGGCCAAACAGCAGATGCCCGACCAGGCTCATCAACCTTGGCGTCTCCAGCGCCGCCGCAAACTGTGGCCCCATGCCCATCATCACCGGCATAATCAACAGGGGACCGAGTACCCACCAGACCGCGCCGTAGATCAGACCCCAGACGGCACCCTGACCATAGTTTTCACTGCGCGTGCCGAAGATCAGCCCAAACGTAGCCCCAATGAAGGCGCTGATCAGCATATGGATCACAAAACCGACCAGTGCCACGTTGCTACCGACCAGCCCGGCAACCATGGGCAGCATGCCCATCGTGCCCATCATAATCCCAAAGACCACGCCACCGGCCAGACCACCGACAATTCCATACGTCACGCGCTGCGTAACATCGTTCCGCGTTTGTACTGCTGTAGCCATTGTTTCCTCCTTCGTTTTACGATTCAGTTCGATTGCGTATACTTACTGTTGATGCTTCGCAGTGTAGCGCAGCGGTGGCCCGAGAATTGTGATATTCTCTACATAACAACAAATCTATCCAGATTTGCACAGTTTTTGTGTTACTGCCGCAGCCCCGACAGCAGTTTTGAACGGGAGTCCCGGCTGATGACGTTTGCGCAAGTAACCCGGATATGCCCCCCTGGAGTCCCGGCTTGAGCCGGTTGAATTCCTGCCAGGGCCGTGGCCTACTACCAGGAACGCCTGGACCGGCTGATGACGTTTACGCAAGTAACCCGGATATGCCCCCCTGGAATCCCGGCTTGAGCCGGGTTGGATGCCTGCCGGAGCCACCGTATACTGCCAGGCACGCCTGGACCGGCTGAAGCCGGGACTCCGATCCAGCGATGTCTGGATTACATGTTCAACATTCATAAGCCGGGACTCCGATCCGGCGATGTCCGGATTTAATCTTCAGAGTTAATTAGCCGGGACTTCTGTAGACCACTGCCGGAAAACAGACGGCGGAACCCCTCTAATAAAAGATTAACTTTACTTGCACAGCTTTTGCGCTATAATGCTACTCGAAATAGCATTAAGAAAAAGAACTGTATCAAAACATAGTCCTGGCAAACAGTGAACAGAGCCCGCCTGACGAAGTTCAGTCGGATAACCTGTTTGTTCTTTGTTCTTTGTTACTCTGTTCTTTACGAAGCTCTGTTGTTTCTGAGCTGAGGAGGATAAATCACACAATGGAAACCTGGAATACAGTCAAAACTGGTCTGCTACTTGCCGCGCTGACCGCGCTCTTTGTCGTTATCGGTGGTGCTCTGGGCGGGCGTATCGGCATGATCTTTGCCTTCGGCCTGGCGATTGTGATGAATATGGGGGCCTGGTGGTTCTCGGATAAGCTGGCGCTACGCTTCAGTGGCGCACGTGAGGCCAGTCCCAGTGAAGCACCCGAACTGCACCGGATTGTCGAAACACTGGCGACGCGCGCCGGTCTGCCCAAGCCGGGCGTCTACATCATTGACAGCGAAACGCCCAATGCCTTTGCCACCGGCCGCAGCCCGAGCAAGAGCGCCGTGGCGGTGACGCAGGGTATTATGCAGATGCTCAATCGGGATGAACTGTCCGGGGTGATTGCCCACGAACTGGCCCATATCAAGAATCGTGACACGCTGATCTCCAGCATTGCGGCGACAATTGCCGGCGCAATTGCGATGATTGCCGAAATTGCGCAGTGGTCGCTGATCTTTGGGGCCTTTACCGGCGATGATGACGATGGCGGTATTGCTGATCTGCTCGGCAGTCTGCTGCTGATTATTGTCGCGCCGATTGCCGCGATGATCGTGCAGATGGCAATCTCCCGTGCGCGCGAGTTTAGCGCCGATGCCACTGGTGCGCGCATTATGGGCGAGGCTCGCCCGCTGGCGGATGCGCTCCGCAAGATCGAACTGGCTTCCCAGCGGATGCCGATGCGGGTCAATCCGGCCACTTCGCACCAATACATCATTAATCCGCTGTCAGGCGGGGGCCTGACCAGCCTCTTCCGCACCCATCCCGAGACGGAGAAGCGCATCGAGCGCCTGATGGCGATGAATCCGCGCGATCTGGCCGTGGCATAATTCTGTCCGGGATATCTGGATATTCGTATGTCGGCATCGACGTGGGCCGGGTCGCCGGTTCACTCACCATACAGCCCCTGCCAGTCTGCCCCACTGGAGCGGATGGGCAGGGGTTCTGGTTTGATGCTGAACTACCCTGCTGTATCAACTACCGCACCTTCAACTTCTATCGACAACAAACGCATCTCATACTATAATTTTATTTATAGGAAATCCCTGCTGAAAGGAGCTTTGCAATGAATACCGCCCTGGTCGTTGGTGCCGGGATCGGTGGCCTGGCGATTGCCGCGCGCCTGGCGCGTGACGGATATCGCGTGACGGTCCTCGAGAAAAATGCACGCCCGGGTGGCCGCACCTCCCTGCTGGAGCGCGATGGCTACCGCTTTGATATGGGGCCGACCCTCTTCCTGATGCCCGCCGTCTTTGCCGAAACCTACAAGGCGCTGGGCGAGCGGATGGAGGATCATCTGGACCTGGTACATCTGGACCCGACCTACCGGGTTCACTTCCACGATGGCACAATTCTGGACCTGACGCCCAATCTGATCCAGATGCGCGAGCAGTTGGAGGCGATTGAGCCCGGTGCATTTGAGGCGTTTCTGCGCTTCCTGAGCGAAGGCTACCGGCACTACAATGTGTCCCTGGAGCGCTTTGTCGGGCGCAACTTCCGCAATATCTTCGACTATTTCAGCCCGGCGAATCTGCCGCTAATTATCCAGCTTAAAGCGCTGAACAAGCATTATGCCAACACATCGCGCTATTTCCGTTCGCCGAGCCTGCGCGCGGCCTTCTCCTTCCAGAATATGTACCTGGGCCTCAGTCCCTATGATGCCCTGGCGACCTATTCGCTGTTGCAGTATACCGAACTGGCCGATGGCGTCCTGTTTCCGCGTGGCGGCATGTACCGCGTGATCGAGAGCCTGGCCGGTATTGCCGAGGGGTTGGGCGTGCAGTTCCGCTACAACACGCCGGCCGCCCGTATCGAGGTAGATGGAAACCGCGCCACCGGTGTGGTCCTGCCCGACGGTGAGCGGCTCGCGGCGGACGTGGTGGTCGCCAATGCGGACCTGCCCTATGTCTATTCCGAACTGCTGCCGGACGACGGCACAAAGGCACGGCTGGCGCGCAAGAAGTATACCTCGTCGGCGCTGATGTTCTACTGGGGGGTCAGCGGCGGCAAGTCCGAGTTGCTGCACCACCACAATGTGTTCCTGGCCGAGCATGAGTATCGCAACTCGTTTGATCGTATCTTCCGCGATCTGACGTTGCCGGACGATCCCTCGTTCTACATCTGCGCATCCGCGCACACCGACCCCGGCATGGCTCCCGCGGACGGCGACAACGTTATGGCGCTGGTGCCGGTGGGCCATATCGACGACCGGCAGAGCCAGGACTGGGAGGCGCTGAAGGAGCGCGCCCGCAAGGCGGTCTTCGCGCGGGTTGCCAAGATCGGCCTGGGCGACCTGTCGAGCCGGGTGGTGTTTGAAGAGACGGTTGAGCCACGCGACTACCACAAGATGCTGAACCTGGCGCGCGGCTCGGCGTTTGGCCTGAGCCACAACTTCCTGCAGGTGGGCTACCTGCGCCCGCAGAATCGCCATGCGCGCTACGGCAATCTCTACTTTGTCGGCGCCAGCACCCACCCCGGCACAGGGCTGCCGCTGGTGCTGCTGTCGGCCCAACTGGTGGAAGAGCGCATCCGCCGCGAGCAGAAGTTGACCCGGCCCATGGTGACATCAACTGCCGGTGCATAGGAGGGGATAGGGGATAGGGGACAGGGGACAGGGGACAGGTGGAGCACGTCAGCAAATGGCTCACTCGTATAACCCGGAAATCTTTGCGAACCTTGTCTAAGCGTAAAAAGAAGTGAGGACTGAGGACTCTAGGATACCACTGGTTTACTTATATTAAGGAATGAACCAGTGGTATCCTTCCAGGGGTCTCGGCGAGATGAAACCCGACCATCTCTGAGAAACGACGTTGAACCCGACGAACTGGGTGCTGCTCCTGGTGACGCTGGAGGATGCACAGAAGTCTGGTAAATCAGATGGGAAAGTCAAGGTTTCATGGAGGTTCAGATCTCTGGCAATCACTGCGACAAGATAAGCACATATTTCGTCATCCAGGTAGACACCAAGCGCACTTGTGCCGGCACTCCGTACCCGGTTAATGAGCGTCTGTTGTGCTTTGGACAACGCCATAATCGTAGAAACCTTCTCATTCCAGCGTCTAGAAAAGCCGCATTTGCCCCATCCCAAACCGCGCCTGCACCCGCTCCGTCACCGCGCGGAGGATCGGGCTGTACCCGGTTGAGAGTGTGGGCACAAAGCTCAGCAGCGCGCCGGACGCTTCCCCCGGTTGCGGATGTTGCATCAGATCGTGCAGCATCCGCAGCAGAAATGCCACGCTGAAAACGCGACCTACCTATGATTGAAAACAAAGAACGGCAAACGCAGAACCAGGCTATGTGCGTTTGTTCTCAGTTCTCAGTTCTTTGTTCTCCGCCAGTTCTCAGTTCTCAAGTTCTTCACCAATTCTTTGTTCTCAGTTCTTTGTTCTGGTATACTGTACACGCTGATCCGGCCGCCCCGGAGTGGTCCAGCAGTGAGTGGGTACGCCCGACTCATCCCCACGCTAAAAGCTACCAGAACATTGGATAGAACTGTTTATGCGCAATCCTATTCTGCTCCTTGTGTTGCTACTCCTGATCACAGCCTGTTCCCTGCCCGGTGTACAACGACCCGCCGCACAGCCGGCCGCTGATGTGGTCGTTACAACCGTTCCCACAGCAACGGAACCGCCGGTTGTTGCCGCTGTGTTGCCGACCGATCCGCCCGCCGCAACAGCAACGTCATCTCGCACGCTCAACCGGGTCATCACGCCAATCGCGTTGCCGAGTGCCACGCCCGAACCGCCGGTTGTGAATGATGCTGCGGAAATTGAAGCACTGGGGGCGGCGATCCAGCGCCTTCCGCGCGATCAGGTAGACCTCGCACGCGCCCTTGCCGGCGTAGCGGACGCACCTACGGTTGCGCAGACCGAGCCGCTGGAGGTGCAGGTCGGCGATGTGCAGGAGTTCTGGGTCACCAGCACTGCCAATGATCAGACCTACAGCGTTACCGCCGAACTACGCTATGCCGGGCCGGTGGTGTTGATGTATGTTGAGCAGGGCGCAACGGTTGATCAGGCCGCGCTTGAGGAGGCTGCCCGGGTCTTTGAGGAGCGCATCTACCCCCGCACGCGCGCGCTATTCGGCTCCGAGTGGCAACCCGGCGTCGATGGCGATGCGCGCATCACCGTCCTGAACGGGCGCAGTCCCGGCGGTGGGGTGGCGGGCTACTTCTCCTCGCGTGACTCGGTACCGCGTAGTGTCAACCGCTTTAGCAACGAGCGTGAGATGTTCTTTATGAATGTCGATAGTGTTGACCCGGCCAGTATCACCTATCTCGATGTGCTGGCGCATGAGTTTCAGCATATGATCCACTGGAATGAACTGCGCAATGCCGCTATCTGGTTTAACGAGGGCAACTCGACGCTGTCGCAGGATCTCAACGGTTTTGGCAGCAACGGCTACGCGCTGGCCTATCTGCTGAACCCGGACACCCAGCTTACCGCCTGGTCAGAGGTGCCGGGGGCGTCGATTGCGCACTATGGTGCCGCAAACCTCTTCATGCGCTACATCTATGGGCAGTATGCGGGC
This sequence comes from Chloroflexaceae bacterium, assembly GCA_034436755.1. Classification (GTDB taxonomy): domain Bacteria; phylum Chloroflexota; class Chloroflexia; order Chloroflexales; family Chloroflexaceae; genus CAKZQX01. The sequence goes on from DAOTVB010000248.1 coordinate 82,976, forward strand.
GAGGCGGGGCTGGCTCCGCTGATCCGCGCCGATGCGGGCAACAATCCGCAGGCCTTTGTTGAGCTTGCCGCCGCGACGCGCCCCGACATTACCGACTTTGCCGATATCTTTGCCGACTGGGCGCTTGCCAATCTGCTGAATGATCCCGGTCTGGCCGATGGGCGCTATGCCTACACCTTCGGACTTGACGGCGTTGATCTGCTGCCTACCACCGTTACGCCCCAATCCCTGCAGGAGGCCGCACCGGATAGCACTGTTGCGCAGTTTGGGGTGGACTACATCGAACTGCCCGCCGGGCCAGTGACGATTGACTTCAGCGGCAGTACAACGGTTAATCTGGTGGCCGAGCAGCCGCGCGGCCGGTACGCCTGGTGGAGCGGGCGGGGTGACAACAGCGTATCCACTCTCACCCGCGCTATCGATCTGCGCACGCTTGACATGGCAACCCTCAGCTTCGAGATGTGGTATGAACTGGAGACGAACTACGACTACGCCTTCGCCACCATCTCCACCGACGACGGCGCAACCTGGCAGCCCCTGAGCGGCACCCACACAACCGATGCAGATCCGCATGGGGCAAACTATGGCAATGGCCTGAACGGGGTCAGCGGCGCGCCGAACGAGAAGACCAGCCGGGGTGTCCGGGGCAGTTGGGTTACGGAGACGATGGATTTAACACCCTACACCGGACAGGCGGCGCTGCTCCGCTTCTGGCAGATCAGCGATGATGCCTTCAACGCACCGGGGCTGTTGCTGGATAACATCAGCGTGTGCGGCGGCGCGGGGAACTGCATCCTGGAAGATGATGTCGAGGGCGATACAGGCGACTGGCAGGCCGAGGGCTTTGCCCGCGTTGATGGCGACCTGCCCCAGCGTTGGGAACTGCGCCTGGTGCGCACCGATCCGGCGGGCAGTGTTGTCGGCATCGAGCCGTTAACCCCCGACGCTCAGGGACAGGCAACCATCACCCTGGAAGCCGGCGAAAGTGGTATTCTGGTCGTTGCTGCCACTACACCTTACACCACCGAAGCGGCAACTTACAAGCTCAGAACCCGGTGAAGCAAAGTGGCGGTAACATGGTGCCGATATGATCCGACTCGATCGCTTCAATATTTCTATTCCCCGCGCGGCGCTGGGGCCGATCCTGCTGGCGGCATTTATCGTGCTGCTGATCACGCTGCGCACACCGCCGCCACGCCCAATTATCGCGCCACCGAGCGCAGTTACCTGGAATCATCCGATTGAACTGCCCGTCGATCCGGATGCCGCGCGCCAACCGCCGCCGCCCATCACCGGCCAGTTTGTGCAGCGCAGCAACCTCGATATCATCAGCGCTGAAGGGCTCTTTAGCCCGGCGGATCAGACCATCCTCGCGACGGAACTGGAGCAGGCGCTTACCTACACGACGGGACGTTTTGGCAGCGGGCCGAACGATCGGGTCAGTGCGTATGTGGGGCTGGAACCGGGATGTGGCCTGCATGGTATCGCCTACACCGAGCAGCGCACCGTCCAGGTGTTTACCTGCGCCGATCTGCCGCGCTACCGCACGGTCACGATCATGGCGCATGAGTTTGTGCATCAACTGGCCCACGACCGCTACGGCCCGGCGCATCTCCAGGCCGATATGATTCTGCTGGAAGGACTCGCTACCTGGGGCGCGGGGAGCTACTGGCTGGGCGGGCAGACCGACTTTGCGGCGTTTGTGCGCGAGTACAAAACCAATGGGTCGCTGCTGCCCCTGGCGACCAGCTACGTCGGTCGGCCCATCAGCGACATGAACCAGCTCTACTACCAGTGGGGCAGCTTTGTCGAGTTTCTCATCGAAACCTATGGGCGAGAAGCCTTCGATGCGCTCTACGTGACCGGCAATCGCGCCCCCGGCTCGGCGGACTATGCCGGCGTCTATGGCAAAAGCCTGGCCGACCTGGAGCAGGAGTGGCTGGCCTGGCTCGACCGGCGGTGACGATGCGGTTGTTTTACCGCATTCACCATTGCCGAGGGCCTGGAACAACTGCAAAGCCCTGACCCGTAACCCGTAACCCCTAACCGTTAATCCCTAACCAGCGCAGTCTCATCGAACGCCTGGGGATAGCGTGCCACAACCGCGTCAACGAGCGCCTCGCCCAGCGCCCAGAACCCCCGCGCCGATTGCAACTCCGTGGCAGCCCAGGCCCAGCGCCACGCCTGCCGTTCATCCTGCCAGACCTTCAGCCCCTGCGCGCTCAACTCATCGAGCATCAGGCCAACGTGCCGCAGCAGCGTGTAACTGATTGCCGCTGCGTCGGGTGGGCATATCGGCGCGTGCGATTGGTTTGACTGTTCCGTAAGCATACAGACCTCCTGCGGGCAGAGTGCCCGCGTTGAGGCGGGGATGCGGGAGCAGCGCTATTGCATGCTACAATAGCGCTGCATCGGCGCTTGCCCGCCGGTGCTATGCCCTTCGGCTGCTTTCACCAGCCGAAGGGCGTCCTAACGTATCGCAATGGTCTCTGTTTGCCAACCAAATAGTATCACATACCTGAAGTAGTGTCAACATTTTTTGGATGTATAAAATTATGCAACGATTTGGGGAAAAGTTACGCACGCTACGCACTCGACACGGGATGACCCTGCGCGAACTGGCGCGCGCACTCGGATATTCAACTCACAGCTATATCACTGAAGTTGAGACAGGCCGACGAATACCAAAAGTGGATTTTGTGTTAAAAATTTCTAATTTCTTCAACGTCTCCACCGATCAGCTTGTGCGGGATGATCTTGACCTGGATGCGTAAGCACATTTTGTTCCTGGTTCCTTTGTTCTCTGTGCTTGATATGCAACGATTCGGGGAAAAATTACGTACATTGCGCACCCGGCATGGCATGACGATCCGTGATCTGACGCGTGCGCTGGGCTATGCCGGATCTGGTTATGTCAGTGAAGTGGAAACTGGTAAACGGGTACCAACTGCCGAATTTGTCTTGAAAGTAGCACGGCTCTTTGATGTTAGCGCGGATCATCTGTTAAAGGATGAGCTTGAAATAGATGTGTAGTGTGCGTTTTGTTCTTAGTTCTTCTGTTCTCTGTTCTTGATATGCAACGGTTTGGAAAAAAACTACATACATTACGCACCCGGCGTGGGATGACCGTTCGGGAGTTGGCCGTTGCCCTGGGTTACTCGGAGAAGAGTCACAGCTATGTTAGTGAGACAGAAACAGGGAAACGAACACCAAAAGTTGAGTTTGTTCTGAAAGTCGCGCAGTTCTTCAACGTCTCCACCGATCAACTTATACGTGATGATCTTGATATCGATGTGTAGTGTACGTTTTGTTCTTGGTTCTTCGGTTCTCTGTTCTTGATATGCAACGATTTGGGGAAAAGTTACGCACGCTACGCACCCGGCGTGGGATGGCAATGCGCGAACTGGCCAAGGAGACAGCCGTAGGGTGCATTTTATGCACCGTTCTTCCACCGCATTCCATAGCCGTAGGGTGCATTTTATGCACCGTTCTTCCACCGCATTCCATAGCCGTAGGGTGCATTTTATGCACCGTTCTTCCACCGCATTCCATAGCCGTAGGGTGCATTTTATGCACCGTTCTTCCACCGCATTCCATAGCCGTAGGGTGCATTTTATGCACCGTTCTT
>DAOTVB010000249.1:0-26984 GCA_034436755.1 Chloroflexaceae bacterium
AACGGCATTCACCCGCTCTGCGGCTTTGTCACCGGACGACCACCATCAGGAGGCCCGCACCCGCCTGCGGCAGTTCATCACGTCTGGCGGCATTGGCCTGCTCCCGAAAGCTCAATGGAATGAACTGCCCGATGAGCGGGTAGCGCGGGCACTGGCCTTCTACAAACTTGGACACCCGGCCGGCACAACCGGTTGGGGCGATGTGCTCCACGCGACCCAGGCCTATGCCGTAGCGCTTGGACTGGTGCCGCCATCGTCACACCTGGCGCACGTGGTCTTCTCGACGATCCGCAAGCCGACACGCTGGCACGGCGGCGATGGCCCGGCCGTGCGGCAGGTGCGGCAGCGCCAGACCTTGATGCTTGATGCACCACGGCTCCATGAAACCTGGCTGGTGGTGCCGGTGACAAAGCGACTGCGCTTGCCAATCGTCGATGCCGCAGGACGCCAGGTGAGCGATATGTGTCGCGCCCTGCTGGTGGTCGATACGGCAATCGAACGCCCCGTCGGGTACTGGCTCTGCACCACAGCGCCCACCAGTCGTGAGGTGGGGCTGTTGCTCTATCAGGCCATCTGGCATCCTGGCGCGCTCTCCTGGCCGCTGCGAGGCGTGCCCGATGTCATCCAGCTACCGGAGATGCTGGTTACCGATGGCACACACGATTTGGAGCACGCTGCGGCGTGGATGCACAGCTCTATCGAAACTATCACCCGGAGGCAGATGGACTATGCGCTGATCACCAGGATGCCCTATGCAGCAAAACTCCTGGACACGTTGGCCGAGCACGCGCCGGACTACATCCGCTGGAAAACTGGACGGGAAGCGGTCACGCTCCAGGAAGCAATGGATGTATTGCGCACATGGTTGCACGTCGATAAGATTACCCGCACTGATCCACACGCGCAAGGCTATCCTGTGGCAGATTGCTTCCCGAACCACAATGCGCCGGATGTTCCCGCACGCATCGCCGATTATGGGGTGGCATTGCCGGGGCATCATCTGCCCGCTGCCGGGTGGCTGCTGCCGGTGGCAGAGCACGCGGCCACGACGGTGCGCGATGCCGTGGAATATCGCGGGATAACGTACACGGATGCCGGGTTTCGCAGTGAGCCAGGGCGTAACCTGGCGGTGCGGCTGTTTCCCCACTGGTATCGAGATATGGAGCAGGGCATTTTTTGTGGAAGCTGACGCAGAGGAATTATGCTACCTGGTGCGGCAGGATTGAAGCGATGGGTACGTTCCAGGCAAAGAAAGGTAGGTGGCAATGAGTACGACAGAACCGCTTGACGAAGGACAGTTCGATCCCGATGCAGTTCTCGCAGAGTACGACGAGTGGGCTCCCGAGGATGAAACGCCTATTGGCTCAGATATGCCGCCCGGTGATTTCGACTCTCTCGATAAGGAGCGCCAACAGCGCTATAATGCTCTGTCTGAAGAAGAAAAGGAGCCGTATCGCGATCTAGCCGAGTATTTCTTGAATATGCTGGATGCCAAAGCCATGTATGGACGCCAGCTTCCAAGAGGGATGCTTGCCGCAGCAACGGAGAAGACCGGCTGGTCCCGACGAAGCGTCCAGCGCAAGAAGAAGGGGTTTCCTGACTATTTGAACCGCAATCTGGATGGTCGGGAGACGGATGAGCAGCGTATTGAGAAGAGTGCGCCATTCTTCATTGACGTGCCACCAGGTCGAGAGAAAGGCCAGAACAGTTTGCCTGAAGACCTCAAGAAGGTCATCGTCTATGCGGTGCTGTTTCGCAAGCGATTTACGTTCACTGGACACAATAAATATCGTGATGAGGAGGTAGAGTTCAGCTTCCTGGAAGTGTACAAGTTTGCCAAGGCTGTGTTTGTGAACAAGCAGGCTGATGACCAGGAAGCGGCACGTGACGCTCTTGATGATTCCAATGGCACTGATTTGGCAGGCGAAGAAGCGCAACCAGATGCCGATGAGCGTGCGCATACGCCCGGTGAGGCCGAGACTCCTGGGGAGCATAACGGGGATGTATCAACTGGTAGAGCACACATGCCGATCAAGATGGAGCGGTTTCCATCCTATGATACGGTGCGCCGATTCATCCATTTCTTGATGGAGAAGATGCCCGCCCTGTTCGTATGGGGCACCGTGGGCAGGCGTGAAGTAGAGGCAAAGCTGCTCCTCAAGCGGGCCAATGATGTCCCTGCCCCCAATGTGCGCTGGCAGTCAGATGTCATCGATCTCCAACTCTATGTGCTCCATAACGAACAGGTGCGCCCGGTATCACTGCTGATTATCTATGACGATCACAGTCGCTATATCGTCTGGTGGACTCTGTTTTTTCGGGAGGCGGTGAGAGACCCCAATACGGGGCGACTGAAGAAGTCCTATGTCGACTCGCGCACCGTCAGCACATCGTTCGCAACCGCGATGTATGTATCTCGGTGCCGCTGCTGGATTTTCTACACCGACCACGGCAGCTATTATGAGCGTTCCGAGAAGGGGTTCTACGTCCTGACAGATGATAACGAACCAGAGGTTGCTGTCTCCAACACCAAGCATGGTCGTCCAGAAGGGCGTGGAAAAACAGAGAATATATTAGGCAAGACTGAGCAAGGGCTGGCATCGTTATTCCCATCAAGCTACAAAAAGCGGTCAGAAATTAATACGGCTCAGCGGAAGGCAGTAGAAAAAAACGTTACCTATGAGGAAGTGCGTGACGAACTCAAGGAGCACTTTGATGGGGTCAACAACAGACCATTCCGTAAGAACGGCACGCGCACCCGCTTCGAGGTCTGGAGTAGTGTCGCATCTCTGGAAGCACCGCCCATACGTAAGCTTGCGCAATTACCAGATATCGAGTTCGTCGATACGACGGTGAATATTCGGAATAACTGGATTGTGTCGTTCAAAGGAGGTGAGTGGGAGCCTCGTGAGACGGACGCGGCTACCTACCGTCGGTGGGCTGATTTCGTAGCGCAGAAAGCAACCGTGCGGATTGTGGCGGTGCGTCTGGATATTGGCTGGGTGGCTGAGGTATGCCTCGATGCAGAGCGGGATGAATGGCTCGAAATTGTTCCCAAGGCGTCGCTACCGACTGAAGTCACTGAACACAATCAAGCACAGCAGGGTGCCCTCAAGACCATGGAGGAGGAAATTGCAGCATTGGGACAACAGGGGGAGGCAGTCATTCAGCAACAGGGTGGTATGCCCATTCTCCGTATTGCTTCTAAAGAATACGAAGAAAAGAGTCCCGATGCAGAATCCCTGGTGAGGCAGACAAAAAAACGGCACCAGAATACATCCAGTTCAACCCGCAGTAAAGGCGGAAAGAAGGGGCAAGGCAAGAAGAAAGGCAAAGGGCCATCAACATCGGAGCCAGCACCACCGCAGCAGCCACAATCCGATGCGGCCAACACCGTCGAGGAGGAAGAGGAAGAAGAGGTGAGTTTAGCCGCATTGTGGGCAGCAAAGAAGGCAAAACCAAAGCAGGCAGGAGAGGAATAAATGCTTATTGGACACACTGAAAGCAGGTTCATCCCCCCTTCGAAAAATAAAGAGCACATGCAGAGCCTTGATTCAGCAGTTACCAGAAAGCGACTGTGTACGGTTCTTGGGCCATCGGGAAGTGGCAAGACCGCCCTGGTAAGCTACTGGGCGCGCACCCGGGAACAACGAGCAGGATGCAATCCACAGGAATTTCCGCTCTTTATCACGCTCCCACGGGGCGATGACAAAACACCGATAGAGTACACCCTGCTGCTGCGTCTGTACCGCGCCCTGCATCGTGCAGCAGGCACCGAGTATCTCCTTCGCCAGCGGAAGTGGCGTGAAAAATACACGCGCTACTCGCAACGGAATCTAGAGTACATTGATCTGCAAGTTGCGGAGATGTTGGATCAGATGCCAATCTGTGCCGTGGTTATTGACAACGCCCACGAACTGAATGCATCTGCGTTTGATCGAGCGCTGACGTTGCGAACTTTCTATCATGAGCGTGAAGGGCAAAAGGTGCGACGAGCACTCATTCTGGTGGCAAAGAAGGAAGCCAATGATCCAGAGCATACATTAACGGAATTGCTCACAGAAACACCCGAGGCTCTGGCAGCACATGGTGAGAGTATCAACCTCTCACTATTGACAAAGAAGGACTTGCTTACGACATTGACAGAATTGATAGACGAAGAATTGCATACTATCTTTAGTCCAGCGATTGAGCCTGACCTGGACAAGATTGGCAAGGAATTGCATGAATTCACTCGGCGGAACTGGCATACCTTCGAGAACTTTATCAACAACCTGGACATCGCATTAGGGGAGCGGACAGACAACCGCCGCCGGGTCATCACCAGGGAAGTTCTGGACGAGGCAAAGCGACTGACTGCTGCTCAACGTAGGGACGGACAAGGTTGAGGTGGATGCTACGGGAGGTTGCACAACGCAAAAGCAGAACGACTGGCATGCGCGTGAATAAGTGCGCCACTAATTCTGCTAAGTGCGCCACTAAAGATGCGTTTGGGCAATTTGTGCATTGGTACCCCCAGCGGGATTCGAACCCGCGATCTCCACCTTGAAAGGGTGGCGTCCTGGGCCGCTAGACTATGGGGGCAGTTCGTTTTCCAGTGCAAATTATACCAGCATCAGCCTATATGTGCAAATTTCAAATGTCCCGGCTACTCCGGTTCCGGCGAGGTACGCTCAATCGCCCCCAGGATGCGAAGCGTGCGCCGCTGCGCCGCACTGAGACCCTGTACACCCGTGATCTCCATGCCGGTGTAGGGGCGCGGCATAGTCAGGATTTGTTGCAATGTGCCGCTCTGCACATCCCAGATCCGGACCGTCCCGTCTTCGCTGCCGGCCGCCAGGAGCGTTCCGTCCGGGTTAAAATCAACCGCAACCACCGCCCGTTGCCCACCGCTCAGCACGGCCCGGCATTGACCGTCGTCCCGATTCCAGAGCCGTACGCTCCGGTCGTCGCTGCCGCTGGCGATAGTTGTCCCATCGCTGCTCACCGCTACTGAGACGATCCGCCCACTGTGCCCGCGCCAGGTCGCCTGGCAGACTCCCGTCTCCAGCGCCCACAGGCGCAGGCTGCGGTCATGACTGCCGCTGTAGAGCGTGCGGCCGTCCGGGCTGAAGGCCAACGACCAGATCGCCCCGCTATGCTCACGCAGGACATGCACACACGCACCCTGCTGCACATCCCAGATCCGTATGCTGTGATCAGCGCCGCCACTGGCCAGCAATCGCCCATCCCGACTGCTGCAGATCGTCCAGACATGGTTGCTATGACCAGTGAGCGTCTGCTCACAGATGCCACGCGCCAGGTTCCAGATCTTGACCGTGCCGTCGGCACTGCTGCTCGCCAGTCGGTTTGCCGGCAACAGGGCCAGCGCCTGCACCCAGCCGCTATGCCCGCGTAACACCCGCTCACAGACACCTCGCGCCAGGCTCCAGACCCGAATGTCGTGATCATCGCCGGCACTGATCAGCGCGGTTCCATCCGAGCTAAAGGCCAGCGCCTGCACCCAGTCGCGGTGCCCAGACAACTCCTGCAGGCATGCGCCACTTGTCACAGCAAAGATCTGCACGGTCTCGGCGACCCCGGCCGCCAGATGCCGACTATCCACGCCGAAGCGCAGGCTGCGCACCTGATTAGTGTAGCCCTGGATGAGCCGCAGACAGTGCCCATGCGTCGGACTCCAGAGCCGCAGGTTCTGGTCGTGACTACCGCTGACCAGCCGTTGCCCATCGGGACTGAAGGCCAGCGTGCGGATACGGTTGTTGCGCTCATCAAGCAGTTGTTCCTGTCGCCCGGTGTGCCCATTCCAGAGCCGAATACTGCCATCCTCCGAGCCACTTGCCACCAGCCGGCCATTCGGGCTCCAGGCAACAGCCCGTATTTCCTGGTAGTGTCCATCCAACACAGCCCGGCAAACTCCGCCGGCAACATCCCAGATGCGCAGCAACCGATCAAAGCCGCCACCCGCCAGGCTGCGCCCATCAGGGCTGACCGCGATGCTCATAACCCACTCGCCCGGCTCGTGCAAGACGCGCCGCAGGCGCCACTCCCGGCTATCCCAGACGAGTACCCCCACGCCCGCACCAGCCAGCCAGTCACCGCCCGGCCCAAATGCCAGCGACCAGACCGTACCGCCGCCATCCAATACCTGCAGGCAACGCCGCCGCCGGATATCCCAGATGCGTACCGAACCGTCGTCGCAACCACTAGCGAGGAGGTTCATATCAGCACTGAAACAGAGCGAGCGGACAGTCCCGGTATGCCCATCCAGCCGTGCCAGCAACTGCCCATCGGTAGCATCCCAGATCTGGATCGCCTGATCTGCGCCCGTACTCGCCAGGATGCGACTATCGGGACTGAAGGCGACCGCTTCGATCCAGGCTTCGGTTTCGAGCGCCAGTTGATGTTGCAGATCGGTAGCGCGCCAGACATGCACATCGCCATTGCTGGTACCGGCGGCAATCATACTGCCGTTGGCGCTCCAGGCCACAGAACGCACGCTACCAAAGCTCTCGGTAAAGACCGCGCTGCTCAGGTCGCAGTGGGCCAGATTAAGGCCGGGGAGCCGGCGCCCACGCAGATCGGCCTGACACACCGGCAACCGGGTAAAGTCAAACCCGGCAGGATCAATGCCGCGATGCAGCAGCAGATTAAGAATATTGCCCGCCGCATGGCCGGTTGTATCCGGTTCTTGTGCCAGTAACTTGAGAATCTCCTGCAGCGCCGCCTGCAACCCGGTTTCTCCCAGGTGTGCCCGCAGCCGCGCGGCAATCGCCGTCAGGAAGATCCGCTCCTGGATCGCCCGGATATGTTCCGCCGCGGAGGTGTGCAGCAGAGCATAGCGCCGCAAACGTACCGGCCGGCGCTCTACAATCTCGGCGCAGATGATCGCAATCACCCGCTCACTGAGATATTCCAGAATGGCATTCTGCAGCCAGTAGGTTGGCGCAACCCCGGCAGCGGCAGACGGCGTGGTTCCGACGCCCGGACTGTCGTGCTGCTGCGGGACGTAGGCCCGTCCGGTCTGTTCGAGCAGGCAGCGGCGGCGTAACGACTGGATACTCTCCAGCAGTTGCTCACCACTCACACTGTCCTGCATCCGGCTCCGCAACTGCTGCAGGTTAAGCGGCTCGCGCGCAATTGCCAGCCGCTCCATGATTTCGATTTCCAACCGGGTGAGGCGCGCCACCTGCTGCGCGACCGTCTCGCGTACATCCCCAAAGACGATGCTCTCCTGGGTTAGGAACGTATCGACCATACCACCATATTCATCACGGATCGCCGCCGCAACAATTTCGAGGATCTTGGGGTTGCCGGAACAGCGTTCGCGCAACGTCTCAACTGCGCCATCCGCAACGGGCAACTCGATACCCTGGAGCAACGCCCGCGATCCGGCGTGATCCATTCCCGCCAGTACCAGACTGCGTACGCGCGGCGCAGTGCGGGCCGCCATCTCCATGACCTGGATATCCTTCGGCTTTTCGCGGCTGGTCAGCAGCAGACAACTCTGGTGGGGCGTCTCACCAGCCAGGCGTAACAGTTGCCCATAGGCGGCATAGCCCTCGCGGTAGCTACCGGCACACCGCCCACTATCCAGGATCGACTCAAAATTGTCCAGCACCAGCAAACAGCGCCGTTCCTTGAGGTTATGCAACACCAGCCGGAGTTGGGCATCCTCCCGCTCGGGCAACGCAGTTTCGGGCAAACTGGTGAGAAAGCGAAGACAGTCGGTCAGGAAGAGCGCGGGGGGCGGCTCATTGACCAGCGAACGCCAGAAGACCAGCGCAAAGTCTTCCGCCAGGAGATGCACCATCCGGGTTGCCAGCACCGTTTTGCCCATGCCCCCCATGCCGAGGAGGCTGACCACCCGGCAGCGTTCGCCAATAATCTGCCGGCGCAACCAGTCGAGCTCACTGCCGCGCCCGAAGAAGATCTCAACATCCGGCGCTTCGCCCCAGTCCGCATGGGGAACATCACCACGCCCATCGGTGCGTCCAACCGGATCGACTACATCGGCTGCATCGGGCTGCTCGGCCGGTGTGCCGCTCTGGCGATACATCTCGGCAACGGCCTGCAACGCCGCCCAATCCGGGAAGGCCGCCGCACCGGGATAGCAGACCAGCACCGCCCGGTTGAGCGCGGCCAGCAAGTGCTGCCGCTGGATCGTCGTATCCTGACCCGTCTCTGCCAGGCGCTCACCGAGCAACACCGCCAGTGCCGCTAGATAACCCACGGGCGGCAGATGCCGCCCCTCTTCGTAGCGCCAGACCGTGCTGCGATCCAGGCCGAAATGACGCGCCGCCCGGCTGGCCGAACGAAACACCCAGGCACGCAGGTCAGCCACAAACACAGCCAGTGCATCACCGCCCAGCGCTTCATCAAATACAGGGAGTGGTGGCAGATCAGTCATCGCGTACCTGTAATAGGCGTCGTATGACGCGCGTGGCAACAGTGCGGCAACACTGTGGCAACAGAAGTGTAGAATTATCGAATACGTCCGGTGCTTGAGAAATTGATCCGCTGGTCCGTAGTAATTATACGCACAGGCCATACCGGATAACAAGTAAAGATTATTTCACACTGCGTTAAGAAACCTCACGAAATATGACGCTCTGCACACCAGTTCTGGCTCGTAACGTTCACACGACGTACGCGGTTCCTTCCCTGGAAGTGACTATCGCCTCCAGCAGGGCGGAACTGGACATCCTTTTTCACAAAAATGTGGCTCACAGAGCCACATTTTTGTGAAAAAGATAAAAAAACGTACCATGCTGCCGCAGGCGAATCGGGTGTTCATCGGGTCAAACGCCCGGTTTGAATGCCGACCGCGTACGTCCTGGTTCATAGTGTGTTCCCCTCCAGGTAAGAATATCTCCACAACGCACTATCTGGAGGCTATCCCCAATGAAAAGCTGGGCAAACCCCGGACAACTAACAACACCCCGGCAACACTCTGGCATCACCGCAGCATGCTGGAAGAGCATGACAACGCGCATGGTTGCGCGCCAGGCATGCCTGGCGTGTAAACTTACATTCTGTAGCACCTGATCAATGCTATCCCCAGAAGAAAACGTACGTTTTTCTTCATTCTCCTGTGAGTATGTGGTGTTTACTGGCTAACGATGTAGAAACTATCGAGAAAAGGAGACGACCATGCAATCATCGCCCCGACGACCATCGCCTACTTTGCTGCTGGCCAGCCTGTTCATCTTGCTGGCGCTTTGCCTGGCAGCAACACCGCCGCCGACACGCGCCGCCACGGGAAGTATTTCCGGTACAGTAACTGATGAGAACAACAATCCATTGGAGGGGATAGAGGTACAGATCTACTTCGAGGCCTTCTGGGGTTATACGGAACTGTTTGAAGCCACGGCAACCACTGATGCTCAGGGTCAGTATACAGTCGGGAACCTGGATAGCGGCACCTATCGTGTTGAGTTCAGCGATCCCAATCAAGTCTACGCCATCCAGTTCTATAGCAACAAACCGGACCTCTATCTCAGTGATGATATCAGTGTCACAGAAGGTCAGGATACACCAGATATCGATGCTCAGATGGCACTGGCAGCATCAATCTCCGGCAACGTCGGTAATACTGCCGGCACAGCGATTGAAGGTGTTCGGGTAGGTGTTTACCGTGATTATGGATCGGGATGGGGCTATCTGATTGATTTTGAGACAACCACCGATGCCGGCGGCAACTATAGCGTCGAGGGCCTTCCTGCCGGGATCTATCGGCTCGGTTTTGAGGATCTTAACGGCACATACCTGAGTGAATTTTATAACAATGCGGCAGATGTAGAGAGTGCCACAGATGTCAACGTGACCGCTGGTCAGGACACGCCCAATATCGATGTGCAACTGGCGGTTGGCGGCAGCATCTCCGGCATCGTGACTGATCCCGATGGAAATGTCCTGAGTAATGTCGAGGTAACAGTCTACCGCCCGGAGACATACGGTTGGGCTGCCATGTCACATACAACCAGTATCAGCGGTACCTACACCGTTGGCGGTCTGAACACCGGCACCTATCGTGTCGGATTCTATGATGGATCCAACACATATGCAACTGAGTTTTACAACGACGCAACCGATGTGGATAGTGCCACTGATGTCAGCGTGACCGCTGGTCAGAACACCCCCAATATCGACGTACAACTGGCGGTTGGCGGCAGCATCTCCGGCACCGTGACTGATCCTGACGGAAATGTCCTGGAGAATGTCTGGGTACAGGTCTATAGCAACAACGAGTTTGGCTTCTGGGTTCAGACTGGCATGCCACACACAACCGCTGCTGACGGCACCTACACAGTGGGTGGATTAGCAACAGGTACATACCGCATCGAGTTCGGCGACTATTCCAGTAACTATATGGGTGAGTTCTACGACAATGCGGCAGATGTGGATAGTGCCACGGATATTAGCGTAACTATCGGTCAGGACACGCCCAATATTGATGTGCAACTGGCGGTTGGCGGCAGCATCTCCGGCACCGTGACTGATCCTGACGATGCGCCGCTCGCCGGCATCGGGATCATGGTCTATTCCGAGTCGGGCATTCCCTTCTCCGTGTTTCCGTCCTACACCGACACCGACGGCACCTACACGATTGGTGGTCTGCCAGGCGGTACCTACCGGGTCAGTTTCTCCGATTCGATTGGCGGGCGCTACCTGATGGAGTATTACGACAATGCACCCGACCTGGATAGTGCTACGCGGATCACGGTTACGACCGGCGAAGATACGCCGAATATCGATGCGCAACTGGCTGCAGATCCTGATGCGCCGCCCATCTTGCCGCTGACAAAATCCTCACGTTATGCCGTGCGCAATATGGGCACTGCTGCTGCAACTGTCACCCAGACTTTCTACAACGACGGTGCGTTCAGCAGTAGTGTGGTTCACATCGAAACGGCCAGCATCGACGTTGCTGCCGCAGAGATTGTTGATCTCACTGCAATCAGCTATATTCCGGCCGATTACAGCGGCGAGGTAGTGATCCAGTCCGATCAACCGGTCATGATCGACTGGCCGGTCAGCGGCATGAGCCTGTCCGACAATAGCGTCGCCGAAGATGCAGCCCTCGGGACGCTGGTCGGCACACTCAGTGCGAGCGATCCCAACCGGGACGATAGCCACAGCTTCAGCCTGGTTGCCGGCGCTGGCGCTGTCGACAATGCTGCCTTCAGCATCGAGGGTGCGCAACTCAAGACGGCGCAGGCCTTCGATTATGAGACGAAGAACAGCTACAGCATACGGATTCGTGCCACCGATCGCAGCGGGTTCACATTTGAAGAGACCTTCACGATTACCATTACCGAAGGTAATCACGCCCCAACGGATATTAGCCTCTCGAACAGCAGCGTTGATGAAAACGCAGATGTTGGTACTGTCGTCGGCACTCTCAGTGCCACCGACTCGGACGCCGAAGATACCCATACCTTCAGCCTGGTCAGTGGGGCGGGCGCTACTGACCATGCTGCGTTCACCATCGCTGGTAGCAGCCTGAAAACGGTCGAGGTGTTCGACTACGAGACACAAAACAGTTTCAGCATCCGTGTCCGCGCCACCGATGGTGCTGGCCTGTTCACCGAGAAAGAACTTACCATCACTGTTATCGACCTGGACGAAGGGCCAGCGCTGGAATCCAGCAATGGCGCAAAGGGCGCACCGGGGAGCGCCTTTGCCTTTGTTGTCAGCGATCTGGCACCCAATACAGAGGCGACAATCCAGGTGGGTCGCACAGCAGAAGCGGCACGGCTGGCGGCAGATGACGCCGGATATCTGGCAGGCACAGTCCAGACCGACGCGACCGGCACGGCGCGCTTCGCGCTCTTCTTCCCTGAAAGTGCGCAACCAGGTGCGTACACCATTACCGTCAACGATGGGAGCACCAGTGTCAGCACCCGAATCACGCTTGATCCGGCAGCCGATACACTGACAAGCCCCGATGATACGCCCGTGCTGCGGGCACAGGCAACGGTCTACTTGCCATTGATGGTACGGTAAGTGGCGCAATAGATCAGGTACAAACAAGATGCGCGGGGTGAGCTTTCGGCTCACCCCGCGCACTGACTCTATCATTCCCAACAACGATCTTACGTGCGAAACAACATTGTGCATTACCCTTCCGGCGGCTCGATGCCAAGTTCGCGTAGTTTGGCCCAGGCGGCTTCCTTCGCCGCGCGTTCAACTTCCTTCGCCGTGCGTTCGGCTTCCTTTGCCGCGCGTTCGGCTTCCTTTGCCATCCGTTCGGTCTCCTTCGCCGCCCGTTCGGTCTCCTTCGCCGCCCGTTCCGCCTCGGCCTGGGTCAGGCGCTGTTGTCCTTCAGAGTCGTACAGCCGCAGGAATGCGCCATCCGCCACCAGGTAGCTTGCCAGTTCCGCGCTCCAGAGTCGGCCCTGCGGATCAGGTTCGAGTGCTGTGGGTACGCCGGCAACAAACTGCCAGCCCCGCAGCCGTCCCGAAGTGGGCGCGAAATAGGGCGGCTCATTCGGATCGTACAGGAAATATTCACGCACGCCCAGCGCTGCATACTTCGCCGGTTTAGTGTATAGGTCATCTTTCCAGGTCGTATCGGAGCAGATCTCGAAGACCACCTGGGGCGGCGGACGATCCGGCTCGTAGAGCCGCCAACTGCGAAAGATCCGCCGGTTATGTTCTGCCACCACAACCCCCTTGAACAGCGCCACGCCCGGGGCCAGCGGATACTCGTAGCGCTGTTTGCTGCGGTAAATATTCAGATCATTCACCACAAACCAGCCCTCAACCCGGTAGAGCCATTCCAGCACCTGCAGCAGGTAGGCAATTAACCGTGACTGCGCTACGCTCTCCCCCATCAGATCCTCCTCGGTCGGATGCTGATCGTAGTAATGCACAAAGGTATCGGTGTCAGCAAGCGGGGTATCGTCCACCTGCACCTGGGATTGATATTGCTTAGACCCTGTCATCGTTTGCCCCCTCCCCATCAAGTCATGGTCACACTCTCGTCTGGTCGGCGCCGGCACTCGCGCAGGAAGGCTCTAACCACGACCATAAATTCCTCAAACGCTTCCCGGTGAATCGAATGACCGGCATACGCAAAGTCGGCAACAACAATATTGGGGCAGGCCAGAACGTCCTCCTGAACCTGCCGGGCATGGTCATTTGTCGCAAAGGCATAGGCGCTGCGCATGAGCAAGATCCGGCAGGACGTGCGGGGCAACAGATCCCCCAGCGGAACCTCCAGCCGGGACCAGATTTGCGGTCCTACTGCCAGCAGATCAAGGTCGAGTTGGGCCCAGGCTTCGACCCAGGTCACATACTCCTCCTCCGTCCAGGTTGCTGCGTCCGGCGGCACCCGCTCCAGCACAGAGATAAGCCGTTCGGCGGGCGTCTGCGCCTGCAGTTGCTGGAGCCAGGCGTGCCAGCGCTTCAGGCAGGCCTGATACTGTTGTGATGCCACCAGCGGCAACTGCGCGCTCAGATCCCAGGGCGGATCTTCCAGCACGATTGCCTGAATGAGATTGGGTGCGGCGGCGGCAACCTGCGCCGCCGTGCTCCCACCCATTGATGCCCCCAGCAGACAGACATGCTCGAGCCGCAGGGCATGGAGCAGGCTGATCACATCCTCGGTGAGAATCTCCGGTGAAAAGCCGCTGGTCACGCCGCTGGAGCCGCCATGCCCCCGCGCATCAACCATGATGATATCATAGGTTGCCTCCAGCCTGCGGGCAACCCGTAGCCAGCAGAGGCCGGACTCACCAAAACCATGCAGACAGACAAGGGGCGGCTTTGTGCCCCCGGTACGGTAGAAGTGCTGTTGAATACCATTGGCCCGGATGGTTTGCTCAGTCCAGTGTGCGGGAACAAGCTCGCGTGGGCTGTGATAACAGGCAATCGCGGTGCGTTGCTGATTGGTGCTGATTTGTTCGACGACGTTGGTCATGATTGCTCCCTGTTGATCGCATGCGATGGAGAAGATGCTGTTTCGGTATAATGGTCGATCACAGACATACCAGAGCGATTAGCCTGATTATGCTATCCAGATCATAGTATACCGTCCCGCCACTACGGTGGCATTTCCATATGGATAATCACTTCTTCCGGAAGGAATAGTACGACCGGCTCACGTTTCCCGGCGTTCGCGGGGAATCTTCAGTTTGGCCTGGATAAACTGCTCCTGGGTCAGGTAGAGACTGTACGCAATCTGGCGAATCTCGGCGTGCTCATCGGCAGAAATAAAGTCATCGGCGTCGGCGACCGCGAAGAGCACATCGAGAAAGCATTCGCGCTCTTCTGCCCTGGTTACCGCCATAAACTCACGGGTCAGGCGGTAGTAATCCATTTCGATGCTGGCATCCGAAGCCGCAACCTCGGCGATAAATGCCGCCTCCGCGCGCGAAACATCCCAGTTTGTCTGTAGCAGGTCAATCATCGCATCACACTCGCTCCGGTTGACTTCCCGATCAATCCGGGCAACCCGGGCCATCAGTCCTCCGGCCAGGCTGAGCTTGCGCAGTTTCTCCTCCGGGATATTCAGTTCGGTATCGTCCATGTTCAGGCGCTGGCGCACATTGTAGTAGACCCGGTTCTTGATAAAATCTTCCAGGTAGGCTTCACGCGTATGCGCCACCGCTTCGGAGCGGCGCTGCATCGGCTCGGTGATTAACCGGCCCAACTGGGCAAAGATATTCAGATCCACGGCATTGATCGCCGCCTTTAGCTCCGCCAGGACCGCGCGCTCATTCGCGGTGACAGCGCCATCAGCCTGGATAATCTCTTCCAGCGCATCAAGCGCCAGCTTCTTGTCGGCGGGTCGCCGGAGCGCATTCTGCAACTGCTCGACCAGGCGGGTGCGTTCGGCGGCCCCCACGGGCGAGTGGATGTAAATATCCAGTTCGGCCCACTCCTGCGCGGTTAGTTCCAGGCCCTGTCCACGCCCATCATGCGGAAAGCGGAAGAGCAGATCCTTCAGGCAGTTGATCTCACTGCTGGTCAACTTGCCATCGGCCCAGGCTGCAGCAATAATGACCTTGGCAAGTGTCAACGCCAGATGGCGGTCGGACATTGTCGGGGTTCCTTTCGTTTACACTGGTTTGTTATCATAGCCACAGAGAACACAGAGGACACAGAGATGATAAACGTGAACATACCACCGCTGCACCTGTTGTGCTCGTTCCCGTTGATTGCTGGTTTGATGGCAAACTGGTATTACATGACATGCGTTACGCGGTGGAAATTTGGACCACGAACACCACGAAATGAGCGAAACCCGCGAACCTGCCACTGCTGACATGTATCAGACGATCCCGCGTTTGACGGAGGATATCATCTGCCGCAGGCGACACCGGTTTTCGGGTCCGGTACAGGGTCGGAACAGGCCGCACCGCATAAGTCGTGTGAGATTCATTATACCCCTTTAGCGGCAGGTAACGCCGGGCGATTATTCTTCGTCCGACAGCGCTTCAGCAACCTGCACCTGATTACGCCCCGCAGCTTTGGCCCGGTACAGCGCCGTGTCAGCCGCCCGAATGAGGGCGTTGACCGTTGTGCCATGCTGGGGAAAAACGGCCACACCCAGCGAGGCGGTAATCGGCTCCAGAACGTGCCCGGCATACTTGATCGTCAGGCTGCTGATCTCCTGGCGCAGAAGTTCAGCGCGTTGCTGTGTTGCTTCGAGTGCGGCATCCGGCAAGACCAGGATAAACTCTTCCCCACCATAACGGCACACAATATCACCGCCCCGCGTCTGCGTCTGGAGCAGTTCACCCACCATGCGTAACACCGTATCACCCGTATCGTGGTCGTAGGTATCGTTAATCTGTTTAAAGTGGTCGATATCCAGCATAATCACGCCGATTGCATGCTGATGACGGCCGGCCTGATGTACCTCGCGCGCAAAACTCTCTTCCAGGTAGCGCCGGTTAAACAACCGGGTCAGCGGATCACGAATAGCCTGTTGATACAATTGATCACGCAGGCTCAGATTCGCCAGAGCCAGAGCAATCTGCCGGGCGACCGTTCGGGCTAACTGCGCGTAATGCTCCGGCGAGGGCAGCGCTCCAATATATTGCCGAAAAACGCCCAGTGTCTCGCCCTGGGCCACAATTGGCACGCAGATATAAACGGGGTGAATCTGCATATGCTGATGCGCACAGGGCGGCTCACTATCGCTGTGAAGCGTCGTGTAGGGACGCCCCAGACGTAAGGCCCAGCACGCCTCGGCCATAAGCAGCCGCATTGACGCCGGCAGATCCCCCCAGGTGCTAACCGCATCCAGGGTTGTCAAGGTTTGATTGAGCATATAGAGTCCACCCGGTTGTCCCTGGAAGAGCTTGAAGGCAAAGCGTTTGACCGTCTGATAGGCTTCATCAACATTCAGACAGGCTTGAAAGTAGTCGCCCATCTCGTTAAGCAACGTGATCTCGCGGTTATGCTGCTCCAGTTCCTGGATGGAATGGAGATGTAGTTCATTGATATGCTGGAGTTCAATTTCAGTCTGTTTACGCAGGGTAATATCAGTCCCAACAACGAGCACCTGGTCAGCCGTACCATCAGGCCGCATAATCGGGCGCTTCACAATTGACAACCAGCGTTCCCACCCGGCAACCCCCTGGATAAAGCGCTCCGGTACGACTTTTTCCCGTCCGGTGCGAAGAACTTCCTGATCTTCCTCCCAGATCTGCTGGACCTCTTTCAGATTGGGATTGAGATCTGCGTCCGTCTTGCCTGAAAGGTATTCCACCGTAGTGCCATACATATCCGCCAGGGTCTGGTTGACCAGGGTAAAGTGACCATTGCGGTCACGCGCAAAGATCAGGTTGGGGTTAATATCAAGCACCTGCCGCAAAAAGAGCCGTTGTTGCTCCAGCGCGGCCTCGGCCTGCTTACGCCCGGTAATGTCGGTTGTGATGCTCCCAACCGCCGCAATTCCCCTGTCGGGATCGAAGAGCGGGAAGGCGGTCAGAAGATAACTCCGCAGCTCACCCTGAAGTACGAGCGTCTCCTCGGCTTCGATCGGCTGTCCGGTGGCAAAAGCCTGCCGGTTGCGCGTCTGCCATCTGGCAATAACATCGGGCGGCAGGAACGCGCTGTCATCCTGACCAATGAGTTGCTCCGGTGCACACTGGAGCAATTCGGCCATCCGGCGATTGGCGATCAGGTAACGCCCCTGGAGATCTTTCACCGCCATGGCCGAAGGTGAGTGGTCAAGGAAACTTTGCAACATCGCCCGGCTATGGTGCAACTCCTCCTCCAGGCGTTTCCGCTCAGTGATATCGCGGATGACTGAGAGCATGGCGACGCGCTGCCCATCCTGCACCAAAAAATCGACATGCGTTTCCATAATCAACATCGTTCCATTAGCATGCCGCACAACACTTTCAAAGCGTTGCTTGACGGCAGGACTATGAAATACCCGGCGATAGGTTTCCGCCGCCTCTGCCCGCTCTTCTGCCGGGAAGATGATAGCAAAGGTTTGCCCAATCACCGCATCGGGCGTGTAGCCGTAGAGTTCAAAATATGATGGATTTGCCAGCAGGACAATGCCTTCCGCATCGGAGAGCACCATCGCATCCGTTGCCGTCTCCCAGACGGCGCGAAACCGGGTTTCACTCGCCCGTAGCGCTTCTTCGGTCTGTTTGCGCCCGGTGATATCTGTTACCATAATCAAGCCACCCTGGTAGTGGCTAATATGGTTGGAAAGCGGATTGGTATTCAGTAGCACCGCGAGGCGAGTACCATCCTGGCGTTGGAGGCGCGCCTCATACTGTTCGGGATACCCCTGGCGTAACAGGGACAGCATTGCGGCGGTACGCACCTGGTCTTCGCGGTCAAAAAAAGCAAACACTGACTTGCCGATCAGTATGTCGGGCATGTAGCCGACCATATCGGCAAACTTACGATTGACAAAGCTGGTTTTATTGTCAGCGTCAATCAGCCAGATACCCTCTTCTGCCGTTTCAACAATCTGGCGATAGCGCGCTTCGCTCTGGCGCAGTGCCCGCTCGATCTGTTTCCGCTCAGTAATGTCGTGAATAATGGAGAAGAGCAGCATTTGCCCCCGGACTTCAACCGGGCTGGAATAGACCTCAACATCGCGGACCTCACCAGAGGCCAGTCGGTGCTGAAAGAGGAAATAGGTATGTTCCTCAATTAATGTGCGCTGCATCTGCGTGTGAGTCTGTTCGGATGAGAGCAGATTAATATCATAGATCGACATACGGCGCAGTTCGTCCGGGGAATAGCCATAGAAGTTGCTGGCCGAGCGGTTGGCATCTTTAATTGCACCGGTTTCTGGATCGATCAGCAGTTTGATCGCCCGGTTGGTTTCAAACATTGCCCGGTACAGGGCTTCCCGCTCACGTAAGGCTACTTCGGCCTGTTTGCTTGCGGTGACATCAAACGTTACCCCATGCAAGCGGCGCTGGTGTCCATTCGACCGTTCCACGACAATATCATCACGCAGCCAGCGGATCGTACCATCAGCGCGCCGGATGCGATAGTCAAACAGCTCGTTGCTGCTCTGCCCGGTAATCAACCGATTGAATGCCTGGCGGCGCTGCGCGACATCATCGGGATAGGTGATATCCAGCCAGCGGGCCGAGTTGCCCAGAAAAAAGGACGGCGGATAGCCCGTCAGCGTCTCGACCACGGGCGAGAGAAAGACCTCGCCAATATGTCCGCGCGCATCAACTCTGGAACTCCAGAGGCAGGCCGAGACCGAAGTCAGCACCCGTTGCAGTTCGGCATAGATCTGCTGCCGGGCCTGTTCTGCCGCTTTGCGTTCGGTAATATCGACATAGGCCATCTGGAATGCCGGTTTACCGCGATACTCAATGCGTGATGCAAAGACCTCTGCCCAGCGCACGGCACCATCCTTATGAAAAAACCGGAATTCATAGGTCGGCGGAATTGCCTGGTCCGTCAGACAGGCATACATGTGCTCAAACATCCTGACGCGGTCTTCCGGATGGAGCAGAGCCCGCAATTCTTCCACCGTCATAACAAGCAATTCTTCGCTGGTATAGCCGCTAATGGTGCTGGTAGCCGGATTGACAAAGACGATGCGCTCATCCTGGTAGATCAGCAGCGCCTGCAGCGAATGTTCAACCAGCACATGGTAGGACTCTTCAGCCTGCTTGCGCTCAGTGATATCGATACCCACACCCCAGCGGGCCCAGCCGGGAATGGGGCATTCATCAGCAAGACTGGTCCAGACAATAACGCGGGTATCACCAGCTTTGGTCCGGATTGGCAGTTCCAGATTGCAATACTCCGCTAGCGGCTGAACGCTTTCTGTCACAATGTCTTGATCATACATATCACCCAGGAGCAACGGCATCGCGTTGGGATTGCCGATAATCTCATCGGCCTGATACCCGGTCACGGCTTCACAGGCTTCATTCCAGAAGACAATATTGCCATCACTGCCCACCGCAGCAATCATTACGGGCATCTTCTGGACCATCAGGCAGAGCCGCGCTTCGCTGGCGCGTAGCGCTTCGGCCGTCTGCATCTGCTCGGTGACGTCACGCCCAATCCCGCCGATCGCCTGCACTTGTCCGTCGGCATCGGTGATAAGAAAGATTGTCGCCTGTACCTTGAGAATGTCACCACGTTGCGTTTTTTGCTGGATAACTCCGCGCCAGAATCCCGACTGGTCGATCACCCCCCCGATCTGGGCCAGTACGTCTGGATCTTCAGCATAGATCGCATCTACCTGCATCCCAGTCAGCGCATCGCCATACCCCATCATCGCGCAGGCAGCCGGATTGGCATACGTAATAACGCGTTCGGGACTCATAATGACAATATTGTCCGGCGCATGCTCAACCAGGGTTTTATACATCGTAAGTTCGGCCCGGCAGTCGGCCAACTCCTGTTCATATGTGGCAGTTGGCGCCTGCATTGTCTGAATTGTCTGCTCAAGTTCGGTTATGCGCTGCTGCAAGCGTGCATTCTCGGCCTGTAGTACTTCATTGGAAACTGAACTGTCTGTCATAAATCTCTGCTCCTCGACTGCCTGCGGGTATCAGTCGGGCGATTGCTACTGCAAGTATGTGCCGGCTTCATTCAAGATTTCCCCACCAGTAGCACTATGTCATACTACCTCATACTATAACAGAATAGTGTTACCAGAGAAGCAGATGCGAAAGATTCAGGGGGCAAAACACAAAGACGGCGACTACGTATGCAGTCGCCGTCTTCATTCTATAGATTTATTTTATTTCAGGCAGCCTTTTACTGCCGCTTATGTAGCTTCTTTCTCGTTGGACTACCCCCCCAGGGTCGCAATGATCGACTGCCGGGCCAGCGCGACAATTGGCGTAGGGATCAGGCCAAACAGCATCACCCCAACCGCCGACACCCCGATCCCGATTGACAGCCCCCGGTAGAGCAGCGGCTGTACCTCGCGCACCGGCTCGTGCATAAACATCCGCACCACGATACGCAGATAGAAGAAGGCCGCAATGGCGCTGGTGATCACCGCAATCAAGACCAGCCATCCCAGGCCACTCTCCCAGGCGGCGGTAAAGACATAAAACTTGCCGACAAAACCGGCGGTTGGCGGCACCCCCGCCAGCGAGACCATAAACACCGCCATAGCTATCGCCAGCATCCCCTGCCGCTTCCAGAGGCCGTTGAAGTCGTTAATGCTCCAGGCCGACTCGCCCCGCTGCTCCAGGGCAATGACCACAGCAAAAGCACCCAGGTTCGTCAGCGCATAGGCCAGCAGGTAGTAGAGAAACCCCTGCGTGCCGCGCTCACTTACCGACATAATCCCCAGCAGAATGTAGCCGGCATGGCCGATACTGCTGTAGGCCAGCATACGCTTGACATTGTTCTGCACCAGCGCGGCAACATTGCCCCAGATCATCGTCAGGGCCGCCATCATCCAGAGGATGGGCGTCCACCCATCCGACAGGGTTGGAATCGCAATCTCGAGGATGCGTAGCAGTGCCGCCAGCGCCGCGCCCTTGGTACCCACGGACATAAACGCCGCCACGGGCGTGGGCGATCCCTCGTACACATCCGGCGTCCACATATGGAACGGCACCAGCGCGATCTTAAAGCCAAACGCGACCAGCACCAACCCCGCGCCCACCAGCACCAGCAGGGGCATAACGCCCTCTTCGAGTTCCGACATAAATAGCCCGATCTCAAAGAGGTTCACGCTGCCGGTTGCCCCAAAGATCAACGCAATACCATAGACGAAGAAGCCCGCCGCAAATGCCCCCAGCAGCAGATACTTCATCGCTGCCTCTTCCGAAGACAGGCGCGGGTAGGCAAAACCAGTCAGCACATAGAGCGTAATCGAGAGCAGTTCGATCGCCAGGAAGAGCACAATCAGATCGGTGCCCTGCGCCATCAGAATCATACCGCCCACAGCGAACAGGATCAGCGGGTAGAACTCCCCCTGCTCAATCCCCTGGCGCGGCAGGTAATCCAGCGAGATCGCAATCGCAATCGCGCCAATCAGCAGGAAGAGCCAGGTCAGGGTCAGCGCATAGTTATCGAGCACAACCATGCCCGGAGCACCCGGCGCACTGGTAAAGGTGGTCGCCTCTTTGCCCCAGAGCGGCAGGGCGATCAGCGCCGCCACGCCCAACCCCCCCAGCGCCAGATAGCCCGTAACCCGCTTGCGATCCCGGGGGATCACCAGCAGATCGACCAGCAGCAGCACACTGGCCCAGGCGAAAACCGTTAGCATCGGCGCAATCACGGTCAGGTCAATTTGAGGTATCTCGATCATAAATTTCAACGTCTAAGTTCTGAATAGAGAGATCTATGTCTGGAGTCACTCCCCCCACACGATAGAACTCACAACCCAAAACTCACTAAACTATTGTCCGACGGCAACAAGCACGGACAGATTCTGCACCACATCAGCAATGCTGTTCTGCATGGCGGCGAAGAGCAGGTTTGGGAAGATCCCGATCAACACAATCGGAACGCTCAACAGCACCAGCGCGGCTAACTCCCGCCGGTTGAGGCCGGGCATCTCCGCATTGGCCGGATCTTTGACATCGCCCATAAAGGCGTCATTGAACATCCGCAGCAGGTAGACGGCTGCCAGCACCACGCCGGGCACGGCAAACAGCACAAACACCCAGCCCAGCACATTCGCCAGGTAGGCTCCCTGCATAATCGTAAACTCACCCACAAAACCATTTAGCCCCGGCAATCCGGCGGAGGAGAGGATCACCAGCAGCGTCAGACCGCCATAGACCGGCATCACCTTCCAGAGGCCGTTAAAGGCAGCGAGTTCGCGCGTATGCCGCCGTTCGTAGATGATGCCCACGATCAGGAAGAGCGCCCCAGTGCTTAACCCATGGTTGACCATCTGGATCGTTGCGCCGCTGATGCCGATGGTATTGAGCGCAAAAATGCCCAGCACCACAAAACCCATATGGCTCACCGAGGAGTAAGCCACCAGCTTTTTCATATCGGTCTGGGCATAGGCCACCGCCGCACCGTAGAGAATGCCGATCACTGCCAGGATACCGATGGCCGGCGCGGCCCAATAGGACGCCTCCGGGAAGAGTGTCAGGTTGAAGCGGATCAGCCCGTAGCTCCCCAGTTTGAGCAGCACCCCGGCCAGGATCACCGAGCCGGCTGTGGGTGCATCCACATGCGCATCGGGTAGCCAGGTGTGGAAGGGCCAGAGCGGCACCTTGATGGCAAACGCAGCGAAGAACGCCCCAAACAGCGCCCGCTGCACCCCCGGGTCCAGTTCAAGCGCTCCACTGCGCAGACTGACCAGAATATCCGAGAAGGCAAAGGTCGGCGCAACCGCGTTGCTATGCATAATGTAGAGTGCAATAATCGCCACCAGCATAAACACCGACCCGGCGAAGGTGTAGAGGAAAAACTTCACCGCCGAGTAGAGCTTATTCCCCGTGCCCCAGATGCCAATCAGAAAGGCCATCGGGATCAGCGTAAACTCCCAGAAGAGATAGAAGAGAAATAGATCCAGCACCATAAAGACGCCCATCATCGCCGTTTCCAGCAGGAGCATCAGCACCAGGAAATAGCGCACCTGGGTGTGGATCGAGTCCCAGGTGGTGAGCAGCGTCACCGGCACAATAAAGGTGGTCAGCATGACCAGCCAGAGGCTGACGCCATCGATCCCCAGATAATACTCAACGCCCCAGGCGGGAATCCAGGCCATGCGATCCACAAACTGCATCACCGATCCGCCCGCATCATAGTCAAAGGTCAGGGGCAGGATCAGCGAAACCACAAACGCCGCGACCGAGGCTCCCAGCGCTACCTGGCGGTGCAACAGTTCGCGCTCGCGGGGCAGCACCAGCAGCACGACGGCACCCAGTGCAGGTAGCCAGAGAACCAGCGAGAGAATGGAGAATCCCAGTTGATTAATATCGCTCATAGGGCTATCACCAGGTATCCAATAATCAGGATCACCCCTACCAGGAAGATAAAGGCGTACGTACGCACATAACCGGTTTGCAGGGAGCGCACGCCCGTTGCCGCGCGATTCAACACCCAGCCGACGCCGTTGACAATGCCGTCAATGCCCTCCGGATCGAAGACCCGCGCCAGGAAGTTGCTCAAACCGCGATAGCCGCGCACCACCGTGTTGTTGTAGAAATCGTCGAAGTACCAGGCTTCTTGAAAGCCTTCCCAGAAGGCCCCCAGGTAGTGGTAGAGCGGATCTTGCCCGCCGACCTTAATCTTTGCGGCATTGGCGATATAGTACCACCAGCCACTCAGTGCAGCCAGCACCGCCAGAATGCCCGTCACCACTGCCAGTACGATATTCAGCTTAACGGTCTCTTCTGCCAGCACCGGCTCCAGCCAGTGGCCCAACCAGTGCGTCCCCGGCAGGTTCATCACACCGCCGACGAGCGCACCGACCATCAGGACCAGCAGTGGGATGGTCATAAACGAGCCGCTCTCGTGCGCGTGGTAGCTCCTGTCGCGCTGCTCGCCAAAGAAGACCAGTGCCACCTGCCGCCCCATGTAGAAGGCGGTCGCCAGCGATGTCGTCAGCAAGATAAAGAAGATAATAATATTGTTCGACCAGGCCGTAGCCAGAATCTCGTCCTTACTCCAGAAGCCCGCCAGTGGGAAGACCCCGGCCAGCGCTGCCGCGCCAATCAGGAAGGTCCAGAATGTCACCGGCATATCCTTGCGCAGGCCGCCCATCTTGCGCATATCCTGGTTCTCGTGGGCTCCGTGAATCACCGAGCCGCTACCCAGGAAGAGCAGCGCCTTGAAGATGCCGTGCGTCAGCAGATGAAAAATCGCCACAGCATAAGCGCCCATGCCCGCCGCCGCCACCATAAAGCCCAGTTGCGACACGGTTGAGTAGGCGAGGACGCGCTTGATATCCCACTGCGCAATAGCCGCAGTTCCGGCAATCAGGGCGGTCAGCGCGCCAACCCATGTCACCAGGCCCAGCGTAAAACCGGAGAAGATCGGATGCGTCCGCGCGATCAGGTAGACGCCGGCCGTCACCATTGTCGCCGCGTGGATCAGTGCGGAGACCGGCGTCGGCCCGGCCATCGCGTCGGGCAACCAGACGAACAGCGGAATCTGCGCCGACTTCCCGGTAACGCCAATCAAGAGCAGCAACGAGATCGTCGTCGTCAGCAGGAAGGTATCGCCGGGGATTGCCACCATCTCCGCGCGAATCAACCCGGCGTTCTCAATAAAACCCTGCACCATCGTTTCGCCCAGTTCGACATTAAAGAAGTTGAGCGAACCAAAGCTGAAGAAGATGGCGACCATCGCCAGCAGAATCGCCGCGTCACCCACCCGGTTGACGACAAACGCCTTGACTGCGGCCTTCGAAGGCACCAGTCCCGGCGGCACCCGGTTGCGATCAAACCAGTGGCCGATCAGCAGAAACGAGCAGAGGCCGACCCCTTCCCACCCCAGGAAGAGCAGCAGCATATTATCGGCCATCACCAGGATGAGCATCATAAAGATGAACAGGTTGAGGTAGGCAAAGAAGCGCACCGGGCGCACATCGCCATGGATATAGCCAATTGAGTAGACGTGGATCAGGCCACCCACGCCCGTGACCAGCAGCGTCATCACCCCGGTGAGCGGATCAAACAGAAGCCCAAAGGGCACACGGAAATCCCCTACGCTGATCCATTCCCAGAGGACCACATTGACCATGCGTTCCTCCGCCGGCAGCGCGCCAAGCTGCAGGAACGCCAGCAGCGTAAACAGGAAAGCGGCTCCAACCACGCCCGAGGCAACATAGCCCGCATCACGCTCGCGTTTGATCGCAAAAACATTGACCAGAAACCCGACAAGCGGCAGGAGTGGAATAATCCAGATGAAGTTCAGCATTTGTCCATGTCCTTAAACAATCTGTGTATTGTCTGAACCTGGCAGTTTCCCAAACAGAACATACCGAACAGGGTGGACATTCTCCGTCACCCCTTCAACGTGCTGACCTCGTCCACATCAGTCGTACGCCGGGTACGAAAAATAGCAACCAGCAGCGCCAGACCGACGGCGACCTCAGCAGCGGCCACCGAGATCACAAAGAAGACCAGTACCTGTCCATTAATATTTACCTGCTCGCGAGCAAACGCCACCAGCGCCAGGTTCGCGGCATTAAGCATCAATTCCACCGACATAAACAACACAATCGCGTTGCGCCGGATCAATGGTCCCAGCGCGCCGATTGTAAACAGGATTGCGCTTAACAGGACATAGTAGCTTGTTGGCACCATAAGAGACAACTCCGTCTTTCAGAACAGCTTCACTGCTTACCGTTGCGACCGCTCACGCTGGTTCAACACCACCACCCCGATAATCGCCACCAGCAGGATAATGCCCGTAATCTGGAACGGCAGGAGAAAAGTAGTAAAGAGCGCCTCACCAATCTTCTGGGGTGCACCAAATGTCTCAACATCGGGAGGAATCTCCGCCGGCTGTGCCCCAAGCGCGCTGCGCACAAAAATGATGGCTGTCTCGATCAGGAGCAAAACCGCCAGTCCCGCTGCCACCGGACGTTGCCAGGGAATGCGGTCCCGCTCTTCCTCGGAACGTTCTGCGCCCAGCAGCATTACCACAAAGAGGAACAGCACCATAATCGCGCCCGCATAGATCGACAGTTGGATCACAAAGAGGAACGGCGCACGCAGCAGCAGGTAGAGAATCGCCACCGCGCCGAAGTTGAGAAGCAAGAAGAGGGCACTATGCACAGCGTTCCGGCTCACCAGCATTGCAACCCCGCCAACCAGGGCAACAACCGCCGTGATCAAAAAAAGCAACAGTTCCATGGTCTCTCCTGATTTTCAGATACCATGATCAAAATGCGTACTGCGTAATATATCACACATTACGCAGTACGCTGACATGCTACGTCGCATGACGACAACCGTGTGCGTTGTACAGTTACAACTTACAGACAGGACTTACGCGGTGGGCTGGGCGTACAAATTGGACATGTGCTCCCACAACGGCAGTCTTCGCCTGCGGCAGCACGGTACTTTATTTTCTTTTTCACAAAAAAATTCACAGCGTGAATTTTTTTGTGAAAAAGATCTGGGTTCTTCCGCCCTGCCGGAGGCGCTATCCTCCACCACATGTGGGATCACCTGATCCACGTCAGCACTGGTCATTTCGCGTTTTTCGTTCATGTCGCGGCGTTCGTGGTCTAAGCCCTCAACACGTAACTCCTGTCACATTACAGGACGTACGCGGTGCGTGTCCAAACGGGACGTTTTATCCGATGACAGCCCGATTCGCCTGCGGCAGCGTGGTACTGTTTTATCTTTTTCACGAAAATTTGGCACAATGTGCCAAATTTTCGTGAAAAAGATCGAGAATCCTCCGCCCTGCCGGAGGCACTATCCACGGTCAACCCCAGGATCACATAACGCATAGGAGCACTGGTCGTTTCGCGTTTTTCGCTCATTTCGTGGCGTTCGTGGTCCAAACTTTCACCGCGTAACTCCGGTCATATCACGGCAGCCTTGTATAGTACCATAGCGCGGGCCGTTTGCGCGCTGGTC
>DAOTVB010000250.1:0-16972 GCA_034436755.1 Chloroflexaceae bacterium
CCAACTCTCACGCGGCCCGCGTGTAGATGCTCTGCCCTGCCCCGGCGTAGGCGTCATAGATGTGCTGGTAGACGGCTTCGCATTTCTGTGCGTAGAGTTCGGTGGTGTAGCTCTCCGGCAACTGGTCAAGGGTTTCTTCGATAGCCAGCCGCACCGCCGCCTTCGCCTGCTGCTTTTTGCGCCAGTCCAGCACCAGCTTCTCCTGTTTGAGCGTGGCGAGCAGGTCGCGGGCGATCTGCTTGACCTGCGCCTGCTCAGCTTTGCTCAGGGCCGGCTCCGGGCGGGTCAGCAGGTCAAATAGCGCCAGTTCCTCTTCGGCCAGGTTCTCGGCGATGGTGCGCTGCTCCTCGGCGGTGAGGGCGCGGGCAAAGCTGAGCAACTGGGTGAAGAAGGGCGCAGTAGATGCTACGGCTTTTCCGCGATGCGCTGGCGGGCGGCGCGGATCATCTCCGCCTCACGTGCGGGCGCAAGTGTGAGCGGGAGGTTCCGCCCCTGGAGCCACTGGCGCAGCGTGCTCACGGTGAGCGCGGGATCGGTGAGTGTCAGCCCGGCTGCCCGGGCCTGCTCGTTGCTCACATCCATCAGGCTGCTGCGCGGGCCGCGTTCCGGTCGGAAGAGGGGCAGTTCCAGGAAGGTCAGTCCGGCGGCGCTGATGATGTCAGCCGGCACCCAGACGAGGTTCTGCGCCCCCAGGATGCGCATAAACGCGGCCCAGGTCAGGCGCGGTCCTGCCAGGTTAAAGCTCCCCGGCAGATCGTTCTCGATCACCGTCCGCGTAAAGCGCGCAACGTCGCGGACATCAATCACCTGAACGTGGTCGGAGCCATCGCCGGGCGCCAGCATCGCACCGCCCAGCATGGCCCGTTGCACCCAGTAGGCGAGGCGACCACGCTGATCGTGAGGCCCGACAACCACCTGGGGACGGAGCAGCGTACATCCGTCCCCGTAGAGCTGCTGGACAATGTCTTCGCAGGTGACTTTGAGCGGGCCGTAGGTGTCGCTGGTGATCTCGGTGACATCTTCGGCGGCCGGCGGTAGACGCGGGTGCGTCTCGTAGACGGGCCGGTCTTCCGGGTCGCCATAGACGCTCACGGCGCTGATAAAGATGTAGCGCTGCACCAGGGTGCGTAAGCGTTCGGCGGCCGGCCGCACCTGACGCGGCGTGTAGCCACTCAGATCGACGCACACATCCCAGGCGCGGCCGGTCAGGGCGTCCAGACCGGCGCTGCCGGCATCGCGGTCCCCCCGCAGGCGCTCCACATGCGGTGGCAGGTCGTCCGGCGATTGGCCGCGATTCAGGATACTCACCCGGTGCCCGGCTGCCGGCAACTCCTGCACAATCTGCTTACCGATGAACTGGGTGCCGCCGAGAATTAATATGTTCATATGTGTTGTACCTTACAGGTTTTACGGCTCGCTTTGCATAAGACCAGACAGGTCTTCGGAGACCTGTCTGGTCTCACTAATGTGCGAGCCGAGGGGGCACAACTACGCGAAATCCGCCATCGAAGACGTCGTCAGGATGGATCCAGTTCCGTGTCCTACAGAGAACATGGGTTCTATGACTGCCATGGTATCCCCCGCGTAGCACACGAAGATCTTCATCTGTAAAAGGTTCTACCGCTCTTGGATATGACCGCAACACGTCGGCCGTCCATTCCCATACATTCCCAGCCATGTCCCGTGCGCCGCATGGTGCTGCGCCGGCCGGGTAGCAGCCAACTGGCACGCTCCAGGGCCAGCCGCGCAGTTCCCGGTCTTCCCTGATGGCGGCGCGATCCTCCTGCCAGTCATCGCCCCAAGGATAGTGCCGCGCGTCTCCGCCGCGTGCGGCTGCCTCCCACTCATACTCAGTCGGCAGGCGAATGGTGATGCCAAGCTGGTCGCTTAACCAGGCGCAAAAGTCGTTGCACATGTGCCAATTTACGCCGACCACGGGCTGGTTTGGATGGTTGAAGTAGTCATCATCGGTATACGATGATGGCTTCCCACCCACCGTTACCCACGCCTGCCACTGCGCATTCGTAACTGCGAAGCGCACGACCAGGAAGGGCTCTGAGATCTCGACCTGATGCTGCGGTTTTTCCTCTTCCTGCGCCTCCAGATCATCATCGGTGCTCCCGATAAAGTAGGTACCGGCGGGTACCCGGCAGAAGTAGCTGGTGGTGTCCCCGGCCTGTGCCCGTTCCAACTCCCGCCGCCACTCCTCCAACGTCACCGGCACACGCGGGTCGCCCAGGTCGCCCAGCAAAAAGCCCGCGCGTACGCGCTCGGCTACCGGCAGCGGCTGATTGCGGTCGGCAAGCAGTGCC
This sequence comes from Chloroflexaceae bacterium, assembly GCA_034436755.1. GTDB lineage: Bacteria > Chloroflexota > Chloroflexia > Chloroflexales > Chloroflexaceae > CAKZQX01. Next base: position 2,313 of record DAOTVB010000250.1, read on the forward strand.
ACCAGGCCGGTGCGGAGGTCACGCTGCAGGCGGTCAATCTTGATGCGCGGCAGCGTACGCAGGTAGGCCCAGTCCCGATCCGCGCCCAGTTCAGCCGCCAGGATCAGGTCGCGGTACCAGCGTACCAGCGGCTTCGGCTGCTCCTCCTCCTCGCGCTCTAGCAGTGCTGCCAGCAGATCATTCAGGTCGGCGGGTGGGGCCAGGCCCATCCCCAGGAAGAGCGGCTCGCGCCAGCGGTCATCGGCGCGATGCTGCATTGCCAGGGCAATCGGGTCTTCGCTGCCCAGCACAATATACCGCCCGGCGCAGTGCTCCTGCAAGGTCAGATGCGCAAAGACATAGGTCTCGTCGGTATCTGGCGTGAGCAACCCGCTGCGATGATCAATGTACTCCAGAAAACGCCCGGCGGCCGCGAAGGCCTCGGCCTCGGGCATGCCTGCCTGCTGAAAAAAGGCAATCAGCGTGTCGCGCACATCCCGCCGCGCCAGCCGCCCGCGCCCATCCGCCGATGAGCCGGTCTGATGCGCCGTGTAGGAGAGCTGGTCGAGCAGCGGCTGGATCTGCTTACTGGTCCAGTCGGGCTTGCCAATCACGGCCGTGAGCGGCTGCCCGCCACGATCCTGCACGGTATCCCACCGTCCCAGCAGCAACTCCAGGATGGCCTCGTAGAGCTGTGGGCGGTCGCGGGGCAGTTCGCCCTTGTTGTAGAGCACCAGCGCCATCATCGTGAGCAGCAGCGGCGTCTGCGCCATTTCGCGCAACTGGCGATGCGCCGCGATGCGCTCCACCAGGATGGGCGTCAGCCGGGCGGCGGCATCCGCGGAGAGCTGATCGTTGGCGACCAGTTCGGCATACCAGGCGGGGACAAAGTGGCGCACCTGACCCAGCTTAAAGGGCGCGAGCGTCTCCACCGGCCAGCCCAGGCAATCGCGCAGATCGTCGGCAAACGCACGCACCCGGCAGGTCACGAGCAGCGGCGTGGTGGGATGCAGGCGGGCGAACTCGCGCACCGCCTGGAGCGTGGTCTGCCGGTCCACCCGTGTACCCGGCTCGCCCTGCAGCGGCACCTCATCGAGGCCATCAAAGAGCAGCAGCGCCGCGCCACGTTGCCGCGCCGCGTTGAGTAGCATACGCGGTGGAGCTTGCGCCGTATCTGAGCGATCGTCCCGCGCGATGAGCAGCGCTCCCCGGCGCACAATCGCCTGATCCGGCAGGGCGTGATCCGGGTTATACTCCGGTTTCAATGGCTTTTCGGGATCGTCGTCACGAAAGTAGCGCTGAAGAGCATCCCACTGTCCCCGCGCAACCTCTACATCGCTATGCGTCGCCAGCATCACATAGACACTGGACAGCGCCATGCCCGCGCCCTGTTGGTCGAGCCGGGTTTCGAGCCCTTGCAGCGGGAGCTGGTTGAGGCGGTTCGCCAGGCGCGACAGGTACCAGACCAGCCGACGGCGCTCGTCCTCGTCGGGAGTACGCCCGTAGATGATCGTGCCCAGGTTGAGGCCGACCGTCGGGCCGGAGATGCGGGCGTTATCGCCAACGTTGAGCGTCCCCTGGGGATCGACGATCTTGTCACCGCCAACTTTGTCGCCACCGATCTTGTCGCCGGTGATGCTATCGCCCACAACGCCAAACACCCGCGTCTCCAGCCAGTCGCGTGCCTGCGGGTCCAGCGTAGCCGTCTGTGTTGCAAAGGCGGCCCGGGCGGCCTCCGGCCCCCACTCGTCCATCAGTTGCCGTAGTCGCACTGCCAGGGTTTCAAGTTCAGCGTGGGTCATAGCTTCCTCCGGGTGTCTCTGGTGTTCCAGGGGTTGCTTCCGCACCGGTTTCAACCAGCCACTCAAGCCAGCGGCCATGGCCGTCGCAGTTGGCGATATGCTGCCCGGTTGTCGTGCCGTTGTGCATTTCCAGCAGCTTGAGAGCATACTGCTTCGCACCGCCGTCGCCCATATCATTGCCCAGGCGAAAGATGCTGCGGTGGGTCGCTGCCGCATGCAGTAGCGTATCCAGTTGCCGGCGCTGAAGGGGCGAGAACTGGTTGAGAACGTGGGTATGAAAAACGACCAGCGCATACTCCGCAGGCACCTGGGCCAGGCGGTCGGGCAGCAGGTGCAGCGCATCGCCCGAATCCAGCATGAGCGTGGTCTGTTGGCGCAGCGCGATTGCGGCTTGCAACCGGGCCATCCGGTCGCGGTGTTCGGGCCAGATCAGCGCGCGCAGCCAGCATGCCTCGGTCGGGTCGCGGGTGTCGATGCTGTTCAGGTCGATGCCGGCACGGTAGCCTACTGGGGGCAGGCTGGCCGGGAGCGGCGGTCGATATGGGCCACGCAGCTCCGTTTCCAGCACCACGGGCGCAGTGTCCGGGCCGGTTTTCAGGGTGGTACCGGCATGCCGGTAGCGGTAGCGGTAGCGATCCCAGAGCAGGTTCAGTCCGGCGCTTGTGCCAATCTCCAGCAGCGCGAGCGGGCGGCGGGCGCGTTCTGCTACCAGGCAGAAGGCCGGCAGCAGGTAGCTGCAGCGGTTGATCTCATTGGTCTGCACCCGCCGCCACGCGATAATGTCTTGAATAGCCGGCTGATGGAGCCGGCAGAAGGCGCGAAAGTGCGGATAGGCTCGGTCGGGCGGGTCGGGGGTAGCGGTCAGACCGGGGTAGAATCGGGCAAGTGGAGCGGCCTGGCCCTGCAACAGCAAAAAATGCACAGCTCCAAACAGCAGATTCGGAGCCGGTTGTTCCGGGCGGCACCGGGCGGCCAGGGCCAGCATTTCAGGGTCGTCGGCGATGGCGGTTGCGAGGTGCCAGTAGAGCGGGGAGGTCTCCGCGCACTGCGTTACCGCAAATCGGCGAAACTGTTGTGACAGCGCAGTGTAAGGTGCAGCATCAGATGTCATGGGCGTACCCGGTTGTTGTCGTGCATGTTTTACCTACAGCGGAGGGCAATATGGTGATCCTGCTTGTGGTCCATATTATAACAGGATCATGGGGATCTGCCATCGGGAGGGGTGGCGGACGCGCAGAAGCGCGTCCCTACGAAACAACGGCTGGACTGGGGCGGTAAGATTACGACAGCAGTTTCCAGGAAGCGAAACCAACTGCACCCAGCACAACCACAACGCCCATCCCAAAGAGAACGTTTGCATTTGTGTGCTGCGCGTCAATAAATGTGGCTTTTGTTCCACCATGCAAGGTCTCGGCTGCCAACAGCATGCCACCTTCACCTGATTGAATTGTACCCAGCACCATCACGGTATCGCCCGGCTGAAACCCAGAAATTCTCTGATCACCCCGGGTGCTGGTATGTGGCATATAATTCAGGTTATACCACTCAGAGTGTCATGCACGCTAACCCTGTCCCGGTCACGCTTGGACTCCACGCGGACGAGTTTGCGCTCGCGCAATTCACATGCAAAAAATGACCCGAAAAACTGTTCATTTTGCTGGCCGATCCACCCCTCGACAATCACCCTCTGACCGGGTGTGCCCGTCGCTAACGCTGTGCTGTTTATCACCGGAAGTGATGCAACCCGGGCATTGGTCTGACTGACCGGGATTGCGATTCCTACCAGGAGAAACCCAAACAGCGCAACTACCAGGCTCCCCAGCAGTGGGAGTAGGGTCTTCATCGACAGCGGTTTTGCGTTGAGCAGGTTAAACCATCCTGCCGGCCCTGGTGTAGGTGTATCCGGTAGCGTTGGGATAACGACTGGCGTCGGGTTGTCCGGTTCGGCTTCGACTGGTGCTGATGGTCGTGCCGATGATGCGGGCTCGGTGGTATCATCGGCGGGTTGATCGGTGGGTAAGTCAATAGCGGCAGGTGCGGTCTCACTGGTTGTGGCCGGTAGGGATGGCGATAGGTTCGCGGTTGTGAGTACGACACCGGGGGATGCCAGCGCCCGTCCGGCATGCTGTCCGATATCGCTGGTGGGATCAATGTCTCTAGCGAATTCCAGACATTCTCGCTGTCGTTCATGTTCAGGCAGGGTGGCAGCCAGCCAGAGCCAGGCCGCCTGATTGTGCGGGTCTTGCCGTAGTATCTGCTGCAGCAGTCTCTGCGCCTGCCTTTTCTCGCCCTGTTCAAATGCCGTGATAGCCTGCTGGAGAGTAATGTCGCTGGTCATGTGGTAGTTCCTTGTTTAACGTTGTTGTACGATAAAACCGGGTGTTTTCACAGCGGTCTACGATAGGACATCATACCATATGGTCATAACCATGATACGGTTGGCCGGGGCACAGGTTTCACGCACACGCATTGCGCGGTGGAAGATCAAACCAGGCGTTTCATGTTTTCGCTCATTTCGCGGCTTTCGTGGTCTAAGAGACTGCCTGAAAAGGGTTTGTCATGGGGATACGGCCCCGGCGCGGGAGTCCCGGCTTCAGCCGGTGTGTGGCTGGAACCGGCTGAAGCCGGGACTCCTGGGGCGCTGTCTGGTGTATCAGCGCAACCAGCATGCCGTGTGACCGACGCGAACACACTTTTTAGACAGTCTCTAAACCCTCACCGCGTCACTCCTGTCACGCAGAAGTTGGCCAACACAACGCGCCGGAGGTGAATCACCTCCGGCGCAAACAACATGCATATAATGTTATTGAGAGACGTTGTTGTTGAAAGACGTTCGTTCTTATGCGACCAGTTCGCCCTCTTCGATCTCCTCGTGCAGAATGTTGCGCTGCACATCGGCAGCCGTAGCGACCTCGGCGACCTCGGCGGGAGCGGCCTGCGCCCGGCGGGCGGCGCGGCGGGCCTTATATTCCATCACTGCCATAACTTCATCAACCGGTGTCGAAGTAGCGGCGGCGGCCTGGGCCATGGTCAGGCGGTTGGTGGGATCGATGCCATATTTGCGAAGAACCTGTCCGGCACCGGGAACACGGGCAGCAACCTGATCGACTCTCTTTCCTTCATAACCGTAGTTACGCATGATAATCTCCTCGTGTGCAATCACTTCAATTGTGTCCGCTACGCTCCAGCGATAGACACAGGTGACAGTCATTGTTGACTACCGGAGCGTCCAGTTGCACCGTTGCAACTGTTGTTACTGTTATGATACCATGTATTTTGTACAATTTCAACAAGTGATCTGGTATAAGCATTGTACAAAAAGTACAAATCTGGCCGTGCGCCGGTCAGTTGCAGCCGGGGACGTTCTCGCATAGAATAGGCGCTGAGTCGCCCCACCGCAGCCCCGCGCCCTATCCGGTTGCCTGGCGCGCAGGTACGAGGAGGTAATCCGTGGATTTTCAGTTAACCGAAGACCAGCAACTACTGCGGGATACCGTTCGGCAGTTTGTTGAGCAGGAAGCCGCCACCAGTGCGTCCGCGCGTGATGAGCAGATGGAGTGGCCGACCGATCTGGTACGCCAGATGGCGGAACTGGGCCTGCTGAGTGTGGCGGTCGGCGAGGAGTTTGGCGGGGCCGGCATGGACTATGTCTCCTACGCGATTGTGATCGAGGAGTTGAGCCGCGTGGATGCCGCGCTCGGCGTGATTGCCTCCGTCAACAACTCGCTGGTCTGCTTCGGGCTGGAAGAGTTTGGCACCGAGGAGCAGCAGCGCGAGATCCTGGTACCGCTGGCGAGCGGGCGGGCACTGGGCGCTTTCTCGCTCAGCGAGCCGGGAGCCGGGAGCGATGCCGCTTCCCAGAAGACTACCGCCGTGCGCGAGGGCGATAGCTATGTGATCAACGGCGTCAAGAACTGGGTCACGAATGGCGACCATGCCGATACGATTATCCTGATGGCGATGACCGACCCCAGCAAGGGCCACCGGGGCATCTCGGCGTTCCTGGTGGATACGCACGCACCCGGCGTGAGTGTGGTCAAGGTGGAGAATAAGCTGGGCATTCGCAGTGCGCACAGTTGCCAGATGGCCTACGACAACTACCGGCTGCCGGCCTGGCGGCGGTTGGGCGAGGAAGGCCAGGGCTTCAAGATTGCGATGACCATCCTCAATGCCGGGCGGATCGGCATCGCGGCGCAGGCGGTCGGGATTGCCCAGGGCGCATACGAGGCGGCGCTCAACTATGCCCGGGTGCGCGAGCAGTTCGGCCAGCCGATCATCGCGTTTGAAGGCGTCGGGTTTACCCTGGCGGATATGGCGACCCGGATCAAGGCGGCACGGCTGCTGACCTACGCGGCGGCATGGCGCAAGGACCAGGGGCACGATTATATCAAAGATGCGGCCATGGCGAAGCTCTTTGCCTCCGAGACGGCGATGTGGGTGGCGACCAAAGGGGTGCAGGTGCATGGCTCCAACGGCTACAGCAAGGAGTATCCGGCCGAGCGCTTCTTCCGCGATGCCAAGATTACCGAGATCTACGAGGGGACCAGCGAGATCCAGCGGCTGGTGATCAGCCGCGAGATTGCCAAAACCTAGCATTGCCGCTTCATGCCACTTCACAATAATGGTATAATATGTAACAGGATTTACGCGTCAGGTATTCAAACTGGATATTTGATTGAACAGAAAACAGACGCGCCTGCGGCAGCATGGTACGTGTTTTCCTTTTTCACCCTGCCGGAGGCGAAATATGCCTGTTCGGAGAGCCGCGCGTAACTCCATGGATGTAAGAAGTCTATAGCGTAGGAGTCTCGCATGGAACTCGAACGCCTCAATCGCCCCGGCGCGAAGCAGGTGCTTGCGCTGATTGGTCTTGGTGGTCTGCTCGCGTTTGCGTTTATCGTCGGAACGTGTGTCTTTATGTGGTAATTGGGATGCCAATCCCGCTATGCAGCACAACGTTTGCCCCCGAGACCCTGGAAGATCGCTCTGGGGTCTCGGCTGCATTTACGAGTATAGCAACCCTACATTTGTCGTAGTGCCGCCTTCAGGCGGTTGGGAACGAATCCCAAAGAACCAGTTCACAATCAATGTAGCATTGCTATATGTTCAGGAGGGAACCATGCTTGAAGAGTTGTCGGTACGGACGCCGAACCAGGAGTGCCTGGTTGAAATAACTGACCAGGTTGCGCAGGTTGTGCGGCAGCAGCAGGTTGCGTCGGGGATGGTGTTTCTGTATGTGCCCCATACCACCTGCGGCATTACCATCCAGGAAAACGCCGACCCGGGCGTGCAGCACGATATGCTGATGGTGCTGCGCCGGATTGTGCCCCGCAATGATCCGCAGTATCGGCATATTGAGGATAACTCGGCCTCACATCTGCAGGCCAGCATGATGGGCTTCTCCCACTTTGTCTTTGTGGAGCGGGGAGAATTGGTACTGGGACGCTGGCAGACGCTCTACCTGGCCGAGTTTGATGGACCGCGTACCCGGCGCGTGCTGGTTAAAGTTGTGCGTGATTAGGCCAGGGCATCCCCGGCTTCGATCATATTCTCCAGCCGTCGGAGCGCATCAAGCTGCTTGTTGTCGGCATGTGGCTGCCCAACATGCAGCGGCTCCTGCTCCTCGCGCCCCAGATAGTAGGTCATACTGTGCAGCACCGCAACCGGGTCGATACTGCGGACCCACACCCCCTCGGGCACATGCAGAATAATCGGCGCATAGTTCAGGATAGCGCGCACACCCGCCGCGACAAGCATATCCGTCACCTGCTGCGCGCGGGCGGCCGGGACGGCCACAATTGCCAGCCGGATGCCATGTTCGCGCACAACGGCGGGAATATGCTCATCACTCTGAATAGTCAGCCCGGCGACCTCCTCCCCCACCTTCTCCAAATCATTATCAAACAGTGCGACGATATAGATCCCCTTGCTGCGAAATCCCTCGTAGCGCGCGATGGCCTGCCCCAGGTGCCCAACACCTACCAGTGCAACCGGCCATTCATGGGTCAATCCGAGGATGTTTTCGATATGATTGAGGAGCTTCTCTACATCGTACCCGATACCCTGTTTGCCAAATTCGCCAAAATACGAGAGATCCTTGCGGATCTGGGCCGCTGTAACATTGATCCGCTCGCCTAACTCTTGTGAGGAAACGGAGTGGATTCCCTCCTGCAAAAGGTAGCGCAAACTGCGGGCATACAGCGGTAGCCGACGAATAACGACGTCGGGTGGCAATATCTCTGGTCGTTCCACAACTGCCTCCTCCTCAGTGTGAGTGAACATTCGAGACACTATGGGCTCAACATAGCATCTCTGGTGCGGTAAGTTAAGTAATGTAATTCACAATACCCCATTTTGTGAAGTGTAGCACTTTAGTAGTCAAACTGTCAAGCTTTTGGCAAGAAAGAAGTTGAAGATGTGTTATTTTGTGCGGATACCATTGCTGTTGTGAAGCAATCATCGAGGATTGATACCTGAGAGGTTATGAAAATGCATTTTACAACCAGATAGGGGAATAGGTTCTCTCCTGGAAGATAATCGGGTTCAGGCAGCGACATGCGGCACGTGCATTATGACACGACGTACGCGGTGTAACCTATTTCGGTCTGTTGCATTATGAACGCTGTCCGCGTTCCGGCGGTTTGCGCCGCCCAAACCAGCCCGAGCGCTCAACCTGGTGCGGTGGGGTATCGAAGGCGGCCTCACCGGGACGCTGACCGGGCTGCTGATTGAGCCAGGCGTCGCGTGTCTGGCGGGCGTGGATGAAGCGGGCTGCGAGTTGTTCGGCCTCCGCCGCTTCCAGATGATCGCGCATTTCGAGCAGGAAGCTGATAGTCTCGTTGATCCAGCGGGTCAGCGCGGCGCGATTGGTCAGGCAGATATCCCGGTACATGGTCGGATCGCCCGAGGCCAGGCGGGAGGTATCGCGGAAGCCGCCGGCGGCCAGCGGGGCCATCTCGCGCCAGGCCGGGCTCTGACTCGTCGTCTCAACCAGGGCGGTCGCCAGCAGGAAGGGCAGATGGGAGATCCCGGCGACATAGGCGTCATGCTCGGCGGGGTCGATGTAGTAGGGTTTGGCTCCGACGGTCGTCACCAGCGCCTCAACCGCATCGATGGCCGTCTGCGGCACGTCGGTGGCGGGCGTGAGGCAGTAGATCGCACTGCGGAAGAGATCGGGGTCGGCGGCTTGCGGGCCGGTCTGCTCCTTCCCGGCCATGGGATGCCCGCCCACAAAGTGAACTGACGCCGGCAGCAGTTCGGCGGCCCAGGCGCAAACCTCGGCCTTGGTGCTGGCGGTATCGGTGACGATGGCATTTGCCGGGAGCAGCGGCGCAAGCTGAGTCAGGATCGCGCGCACTGCCTGCACCGGGGTGGCGATAACTACCAGTTGCGTGCCCTGGAGCGCCTCCGCCAGGCTGCGGGCTGCCTGGTCGATTGCCAGTCGCCCACGCGCCGCGCGCGTGGCTGACTGCTCCTGGTCATAGCCGACGATCTGCACCGGACCCAGGGCAGAGGTTTGCGCATCGGCCGTCCGCAGCGCCATGCCCAGCGATGTTCCGATCAACCCCATGCCGATTATCGCAATCCGGATCATGTGCTTCCCGTTCTCCTCAGTCACCACCCAGATAGACCGCGCCTTCTTCCTCCTCAACCCGCGAGAGGAAGAAGATCTCAGCGGTAATCAGGATCAACGTCACCAGCAGGATGCTGACCCAGGTCATCACCCGCAGCCCCCCCAGGATCGCTATGCAGGCACAGAAGAGGCCAATCTCATACGACTGACGGCGCGACCGGCGCACATCCATCCGGCGGGCGCGCTGCCGGAAGATCCGTTGTCCCAGTGCGTAGAGGAAGGGCCGGATCAGTGCGGCGCTACTCCAGAAGAGCGCCAGGATAAGCAGAACATAGACCGGCAGATCGGGCAGGGAGAGCAGCCAGCCGGTGGGCGGCGGCACAAATGCCAGCGTGTAGAGCAGCAGTGCGGTGCCGCCGACACCCTCTAGCGCGAGGCGGGATAATCGCATATGCCGCTGAATCGGCACAAAGGTCAGCAACCCGGCCGCCAGCACCAGCGTGTAGAAGAGCAGGCGTTGCGGGGCCAGTGGACTGACCTCGGCACGCAGGTCGGCCAGGAAGAGCAGCGTAAGTGCGCCGGCCCAGCAGAGGCCCGCCATCAGTGCCAGGCTGGTACTGAGCGTCACCCGCTGCGTAATTGACGAGTGGGTATCGCTCCACTCGCGTAAGCGACTGCTATTCACGGCACTCCTCACTCTGCAAGGTTGAGCCGGGCCACCCGCTGGCGCAGCAGATGATCGGCCAACACCAGCGCCAGCATCGCCTCGGCGACCGGCACCAACCGGGGCAGCACCGTCGGATCGTGGCGGCCATGGATCTCAATTGAGGTCGGGTTGCCCTGCTGGTCCACGGTCTGCTGCTCCTGGGCGATTGACGCGGGTGGTTTGGCGGCCAGGCGTACAATAATCTCCTCGCCGGTGCTGATCCCGCCCAGAATACCGCCATGGTGGTTGCTGCTGGTGCCGATGCGCCCATCGGGATGCGGCACAAAGGGATCGTTATTCTGCGAGCCCTGCATCTGCGCCACACCGAAGCCCTCGCCCATCTCAACGCCCTTGATCGCCGGGATGCTAAACATCGCCTTGCCGATATCGGCCTGGAGCTTATCAAAGACCGGCTCACCCAACCCCGGCGGCACGTTCCGGGCCCGCACCTCGACAATGCCGCCGAGCGAGTCGCGCGCCCGGCGGGCAGCCTCGACCCGCTCAACCATCTGCGCGGCAACGGCTGCATCGGGGCAGCGCATAATGTTCCGCTCGATCTCGTCCTCGTCAATGACCTGGGCGCGCAGATCGCCCAGCGCCAGCGTGTAGGCGAAAATGCGCACGCCGACCGTTGCCAGCAACAATTTGGCAATCGCGCCCCCGGCAACTCGCCCGATGGTCTCGCGCGCGCTGCTGCGCCCACCACCGCGCCAGTCGCGGAAGCCATACTTGGCATCCCAGGTGTAATCGGCGTGGCCGGGGCGGTAGCGATCCTTAATTGCCTCATAGTGTCCCGGCTTGGCATCGGTGTTAAAGACCAGCATACTAATCGGCGTGCCGGTTGTGCGTCCCTCAAACAGCCCGGAGAGGATCTGCACCTGGTCGCGCTCTTTGCGCGCGGAGGTAACGCGGCTCTGTCCGACGCGCCGCCGGTCCAGTTCGTGCTGGATATCTTCTACGCTGACCGGCAGACCGGCGGGGCAGCCATCAACGGTGCAGCCTACGCCTGGCCCGTGCGACTCGCCCCAGGTCGTCAGGCGGAATGTGTGACCAAAACTATTTCCCGGCATGGATTGCGCTACTCTCCTGGACGCTGATGCATTTACCCTGTCCCCTGCAACGGACTGCGGACGCGCAGAAGCGCGTCCCTACCACAAAAAGCCTACACCTGCGAAATCCCCTGTCCCCTGTCGCCTGTCCCCTCAAGTGGATAGCGTTTTCTGCGTCAGAACGCCATCGGCAGGCACAGGGGCCTGCCCCTACGAAAAAAGCCTACACCTGCGAGGTTCCCTATCCCCTGTCCCCTGTCGCCTGTCCCCTATCCCCTGAAACTACTGTTTGCGGGCGGCCTGTTTCTCAACCAGTGACAGGCTCTCCTGGATCCTGATATCATTTGGCGTAATGGCGAGTGCCTCGCGCAGGGTCGCAATGGCCTGGTCAAACTGATTGAGTTGCGCATAGGCCAGCCCGAGGGCGTGGCGATAGTTGGTATCGCGGGGGCGCAACCGTGCCGCCCCCTCCCAGGCCTTCATCGCCATGTACCACATGCCTCGATTCTTAAAGGCGACCCCGGCATTATAGAGATCGGCATCCTCATTTGCTTCGATTTCCGGGATCAGCCGCACCTTTGGGCCATAGAAATCCCGGTAACTCTTGAATGTAAGGAAAATATAGAGCGCCAGCGGGATAACGCCACACACCAGAATGCCGACAATGAGCCCGATCATTGAGCCCACCACCCCGGGGTCTTCCGAGGCTACCCCTACTGCGGCCACACCTGTACCCAGGAGGCTAAACCCAAGCACTGGTACCGCAGTGAGCAGGCTGAGAACCAGCAGGACGCAATGCACAACATAAGCCCAGGGTCGGCGTTTCAAAAATCCGCGGCCAATAAAAATATAGAACACACCCAGCAACAGAATTACCAAACCGAAAACGACACCAATCGTCGCTCCGAGATCAAGTAGCCCCAAGGCTCCGGCCATTTCCGGATCGGCGGCAAAAGTTTCTCTGGCCGCGTCGGAACGGATAGCCACCGAGAGGTATATCGTAAACCCAATGTAGAAGAGCCCCCCCAGGACGCTGGGTATCCCGGAGATGAACCAGAGTATTGCGAGAATAGTTGTGGCGATTGAACGTCGCTCGTTTGTCGCGCTCCGGGCCATCAGGTTGTTCCGGCATTTGGGGCAACGTTCGTGGTGCAGTTCGGTTGCCGCGCCACAGTAGGGGCAGGGCAACTCCGGTGGCACGGACGACGCGGGGGTCGGTTCCGGTTCCGGGACGGGGTCTTTGGGGCGTATTGCCAGCGGTGTAGAGCCGTCGTAGCTCAACTGGCGGGTGGCACCCGTTGCCGGCGTCTCCGGCTCCTGAGGTGCGCTGCTGTGCGTTTCCGGTGCGGCGGGTACCTCGGCTGCCGACTGGGGATGCTTCGCATCCAGCCAGGCCAACCCTTTTTGTGCATTCTGGTTGTTGGGATTCAGATCCAGCACATTTTCCAGGCAAACACGCTGGTCGGACGGATCGTCAACCACACTGGCAAGCCACAACCAGGCCATCTCGTTGCGTTCTTGCATCTCAATGACCTGCATCAAAAGCTGGCGCGACTCTTCGCGCTTTCCCGCTTTAGCGGCGGCAATGCCCTGTCGCAATAGATTGTTTGTATCGGCCATGATTGCTGATCCTATCGCGTGATACCGGCTTTGCGCCAACTACTTACCAGCCACTCTTCGTACACCTGATTGTACACCGCAATCGTACTGCGGGCAATGTGTCGCCAGTTGTAGTTATCCCGCACCTCGTTGAGCGCGTTCACCACCCGCGCCTGCGACCAGTCGGGATGTTGTAGCGTGTGCAGGATGCCCCAGGCCAGCGAACCGGCGCTGCCCGGATAGACGATAATGCCGGTCTCGTGGTGGCGTACGACCTCCATCAATCCGCCGGTCTGGGAAACCACCACCGGGCACTCGGCGGCAAAGGCTTCCAGCGCAACAATGCCGAAGGGCTCGTAGAGCGAGGGAAAGGCCGCGACATCGGCGACATGGTAGAGACAATCCCGCTCTTCATCGGAGACAAAGCCCGGAAAGAGGACATGCTCCTGCAACCCGAGCCGCTCGGCCTGTGTGCGCAGTGAGTTCAGGTAGGGGCCGGTACCGGCAATCACCAGGCGCGTGGGTACCTGTGCCAGCACCTGATGCCAGGCATCCAACAGCACCTGCAACCCCTTCTCATAGACGATGCGCCCGACGTAGAAGGCCAACCGCTGCTCATCGGTAACATAGCGCCGGCGAAAGGCCAATCGCTCCTCCACATTGCGAAAGGGATCGGGCGGAACATAGACGCCATTCGGCACCGCGTCGATCTTGTCGGGCGGTGTGTGAAAATACTCGGTCATCTGCGCCGCCATAAAGTGGGAACAGACAATCACCCGCCAGGCCTCGTAGGTCAGTTGCCACTCAATGTCGTGGACGCGCCGCGCATGATCATCGCTGAGCATTCCCTGACGGCGGCCGCGCTCGGTGGAGTGAACCGTTGCCACCATCGGAATGCGCCACTCCTGCTTGAGGGTAATGGCGGCGCGGGTGGTCAGCCAGTCGTGGTTGTGGATCAGATCAAACCCACCAAACTGCTCGTACAGCGCCCGGCCGGCCTGCTCCAGCTCCCGATTGGTCTGCTCCACCTGTGAGATAAAGCCGTGACCATTGACGTAGGGCGGACGGGCCCGGAAAATCTGTGCGCCGGGAGCAACGATTTCGTGTTCAGCACCGCCCCGCAGCCGGGGCGTGAGGACTATCACCTCAACCCCTTCGGCCGCCAGGACGGGCAGCAGGTCAGCAATATGTTTTCCCAGGCCGCCGATGAGATGGGGCGGATATTCCCAGGTCAGCATCAAAACGCGCATGAATGCCTCGTTACACCAGTTCCTGTTAGCAGTACGTACCAGGGTATATCGTTTCCTGCTACGATGATACGCTACGCAAAGCAGTTGAGATTATAGCATCAGCCGGCATTGGGGACAAGAGCAGATGGCTGAAGATCTGTTCAGCTTTCAGGTTTCAGTGGGCAGTGGGCAGTAATGAATTTTTAATCCGGACGTTGGGGGAGCGGAGTCCCGGCTTTAGCCGGAGCAGGCGTTCCCGGCAGGATGCGGCTGCCCTGGCAGGCATGCCACCGGCTGAAGCCGGGACTCCCGGATGGCATTCCGGGTTATTTTCTCAACGTTCATAATGCACCCTATGGCACAGCAGCAGGAGTAGTAGGAGGAGGGTGCATTCTATGCACCGCGCCTGCCCTCCTCGCTCCAGGAGGAGGGTGCATTCTATGCACCGCGCCTGCCCTCCTCGCTCCAGGAGGAGGGTGCATTCTATGCACCGCGCCTGCCCTCCTCGCTCCAGAGCCACAAACCGCCCTGTGCGCTCCACTCTCGATTGCAGTTGTGGCTACCTGTAGTGTCGGTCAGTTTCACAAATCACTCCGCGCTACCTGGCGGAGAATCATCGCTGGCGAGCCGTAGCCCTCGATTGTTGTAGCGATTATATGGATTATCATTAGTTCGACATGCATTTCGCACCCAGGTCTGATCACTCCTAAATCCCCCACCTCG
>DAOTVB010000251.1:0-14147 GCA_034436755.1 Chloroflexaceae bacterium
GCTGATCACGCCCCACTGCGCCAGCCCGGCCACCCCGGTCAGCGGCATGACTTCGATAAAGCGCAACTCCCAGGGATAGCGGGTAGTCAGGCGGGCCATTTGGACTACCTCGTCGTCATTCATGCCGCGCACAATCACGGCATTGAGCTTGATGGGAGCAAGCCCGGCCTCCGTCGCCGCTGCCAGTCCCGCCCAGACATCCTTCAGCTTCCCGCCGCGCGTCACCTCACGGAACTTCTGCGGGTCCAGACTGTCAATACTGATATTCACCCGGTCCACCCCAGCCGCTTTGAGCGGTTGGGCCAGATGCCGCAGCCGTAACGCATTCGTGGTCATCGCAATATGCTCGATCCCCGGTGTGGCCTTGATCGCGCGCACCAGTTCCACCAGACCGTGACGCAGGGTTGGCTCCCCACCGGTCAGTCGGATCTTCTGGAAGCCCGCCGCCGCCGCCGCACCGATTACCTGCAGCAACTCGGCATTGGTCAGCAGTTCCGGGTGGGGCGTAAACTGCATCCCCTCAGCCGGCATGCAGTAGACACAGCGCATATTGCAGCGGTCGGTTAGCGAGACGCGCAGGTAATCGATCCGCCGCCCATAGTTATCAAGTGCGGGTATGTCTGTGGGATAGGCGGGTCGTTCCTGTGGATCGAAAAAGGTTAGTGGAATCATGGCAGAAGTTTGTCCGAAATGAGAGCTTGTCGGCAGTTTACGCCGGTACAACCACAAACAGCACGCGTTTTTAACCACCTGGTTTGTTGTGCAACCTGGTTTGTTGTGCAGCGCTACGCGTGCTGTTTGTGGTTCACTCCGTCAAATCAGGCGTACGCCAGCACACTGATGCGGGCGGCGAGTTGCCGGGCAACTTCCCGAAAGACCTCAGCGTAGGCATCCGGCATATCGTTAATCACAGCGGGTCTACCCTGATCACCACCCTCGCGGACACTGGTTCCCAGGGGAATCTGCCCCAGCAGCGGCAAATTCTGCTCTTGTGCCAGCCGCTCGGCCCCACCTGTGCCAAAGATATCGTAGCGCTTCCCGGTGTCGGGCGCAACAAAATAGGACATATTCTCAACCAGACCCAGCAGCGGCACGTTGACCTTGTGGAACATCTGCATGGCCTTGACGACATCAATCGTGGCAACCATCTGCGGCGTGGTCACGATCACTGCCCCGGTCAGCGGGAGTGACTGTGCCAGCGTCAGCGCCACATCACCCGTACCCGGCGGCATATCAATCACCAGATAGTCCAGGGGGGCCCAGGCGACATTGTAGAGAAACTGGCGCAGCAGTTGCGTCACCATCGGTCCGCGCCAGATCACCGGCTGGCTCTCGTCAATCAAGAAGCCGATAGAGATCAGCTTGATCCCATGCGCCTCAAGCGGAACCATCATCGCCTGCCCGCGCGCATCCTCAAAGGCTTCGGGCTGGCCGCTGGCCCCCAGCATCAGCGGGGTTGAGGGGCCAAACACATCGGCATCCAGCAGACCGACCTGCGCGCCCTCTTGCGCCAGCGCCACCGCCAGATTTACCGCCACGGTAGACTTGCCGACACCACCCTTGCCGGCAGCGACGGCCAGCACATTTGCCACACCGGGAATCGCCGCCTGATCCGGGATACCGCTCTGCGGGCGCACCACGGCGGTAAACTCAACCTCAACGCTGGTTACGCCGGGAATAGCCCGGACGGCGGTCTCAGCTTCAGCGCGGATCTGATCCTTCAGTGGGCAGGCCGGGGTCGTCAACTCCACGGTGAAGGCGACCGCGCCTCCATCCACCTTCACATCTTTGATCATCTTGCGCGAAACCAGATCACCACCAAGTTCGGGCTCCTGCACCGTACTCAGCGCACCCAGCACCTGCTGCTCACTAACCGGACTCTCTCCGCGTGAAAAGAGACTCATAAGTTTATCTCCACTGCAACTTCATAAGATATTTTCAATCATACCACTTATTCGGGACTGCTCTGTTCAATGTTCTCTGCTAACTACTGCCAGTATACCATGCTTTCAAAAGAAGTGTCTATCGAAAGTAGTGGTAGAGAACTGAGAACCCAGAACCCAGAACCCAGAACCCAGAACCCAGAACCCAGAACCCAGAACCCAGAACTCGGAGCAGTCGTACATCACACTGGAAGCATGATCTACGGGACCGGGAACTGAAGAACCCGAGAACCTGGAGCGGCGATGTGTCACTCGCGGTTCTTAGTTCTTAGTTCCTGGTTCTTAATGAGCAGACTCTCCACGGGCGTACCGTCGCGCAGATGCTGCGCAACGATCCGGGTGATTGCCGGGCGGGTTAACCCGGCATAGCGGTGCGGCCCCGGCCAGACAGTCATATTTGGCCCCTGGTCGCAGCGATCCTGGCACCCACTGACAATAATCTCCACCGTCGTGTCCAGTTCCTGCTCCCAGACGGCGAAGTCCAGTTGTTGCTGCAGCGTAGCGCTGCCCTGGGCAGAACAGCGGGGCCCGCCACATAGGTAAACACGATAGCGATATTTCATAATAGCCTGTGTTATAGAGAACACAAAACAAAGAAACATAGAACAAAGCGTGTCTGATGCATGGCTAACAAACACTGTGTTTGTTCTTTGTCCTACGTCTGCCTGCTCCCACCATAATCTGTCTGTTGTATGGACTATGATGGTACCATATCGTAGCCTTCTGGTGCAACTCAAAGCGTGAGGGGAACACCCCTGCATAAGACCGGATCCCCAAACATCAGCCGGGCATTTGCCTTGACAATGCTGTAGCGCCGTGCTATTCTTCCAGGTAATACTTGAAAGATTTTTCACGCGATCAAGGGAGATTGCTAACGGGTAGTGCCAGTCAGACCGGAACCGGCCGGAAATAGAGCAATTGGAGTGTAGCACTGCCCGACTCTTTGTGAGCTTAGGTGGCAGGGCTGCAACCGACCGTTACGGTAAGGCAGCAGGTCAGGCCATCTCAAGCTCATCTTATTCTCAGGGAGTGTCCCTGTCCAGGTTACGCTATCACGCCCGGTACGTTGGGCCGCAACCTGGGTATTGTGTCAGCCAGAGCAGTGGAAGGATGGCCGCCAATGGACTCTACCTACATATCTCCGGTTGGTCGTGCTGATGCCACCACCGACACCCGTTACCCAGGGTCTGCGAGTAGTGTGCCCGACACGTCCACGCGGAATGGAATTACACCAGACCAACTCACCACCGCCCCACTCGATGAACTCCTCTCACCAGATATTTTACACAGCCCCACAGTTAATGCCCTGATTGGTCACCTGCACTCCTACTATCCCGATGCCGATGAACAAATTGTCCGCCAGGCATACGCGGTTGCCTTTATTGCGCACGAAGGGCAGAAGCGGCGGAGCGGTGATCCTTACATCGATCACCCGGTGGCTGTTGCCAGTATTCTGCTCGATCTGCAGGTCGATGCCGGCTCCATTGCCGCGGCCCTGCTGCACGATGTTGTTGAGGATACCGGCGTATCGCTGGCGCAACTGGAGCAACTCTTCGGTGCGGAAATCGCCCACCTGGTTGATGGCGTTACCAAGCTGTCGGTGCTGGAGGCACGCAGCAAAGAGGAAGCTCAGGCCGGTACCTACCGCAAAATGTTTATCGCCATGGCCGATGACCCCCGCGTGGTGCTGATCAAACTGGCCGACCGGCTGCACAATATGCGCACCCTCGGCGCGACATCGCAGGAGCAGCAGGGCCGGGTGGCCCGCGAGACGCTGGAGATCTACGCGCCGCTGGCGCATCGCCTGGGTATCTGGCAGATCAAGTCCGAACTGGAAGACCTCTCCTTCAAAACCCTCCAGCCGGAGAAGTACCGCGAGATTGCCCAGCAACTGATGCTGCGCCGCGAAGCGCGCGAGCGGATTGTGCAGCGGGTGATGGCTCGGCTCAGGCAGACTCTGGACAAAGAATGTATTACGGCCTCTATCAGTGGTCGCCCCAAGCATATCTATTCAATCTATCGCAA
Organism: Chloroflexaceae bacterium; assembly: GCA_034436755.1. GTDB lineage: Bacteria > Chloroflexota > Chloroflexia > Chloroflexales > Chloroflexaceae > CAKZQX01. Next base: position 3,969 of record DAOTVB010000251.1, read on the forward strand.
GATGGAGCGCAAAGGCGTTAATCTTGACCAGATCTTTGATCTACTGGCGGTACGCGTGATCGTCAACGAGGTCAGCGAGTGCTACCGGGTGCTGGGGATTGTGCATAATATCTGGAAACCGATCCTCTCGGAGTTTGACGACTATATTGCCGTGCCCAAGGAGAGTATGTACCGTTCGCTGCATACAACGGTGCTGATCCCCGGCGGGACACCCTGTGAAGTGCAGATCCGGACGGAGGAGATGCACGAGGTCGCCGATCACGGCATTGCGGCGCACTGGCGCTACAAAGAGGGCTTCGGCCGGAACGATACGAATTTTGAGACGAAGCTGACCTGGCTGCGCGGCCTGATCGAGTGGCGGCGCGAGATGACCGACGCGCGCGAGTTTGTCGAGAGCCTCAAGAGCGATGTCTTCCAGGATCAGGTCTATGTCTTTACCCCCAAGGGCAAGATTATTGACCTGCCCGTCGGCAGCACGCCGGTGGATTTTGCCTACCGCATCCACAGCGAAGTTGGGCATCGTTGCGTTGGGGCTAAAATCAATGGCCGCCTGGTATCCCTCGACCACCAGTTACGCAACGGCGAGATTATCCAGATTATGACCAGCAAAGCGCCGCGTGGCCCCAGTCGGGACTGGCTCAACTTTGTGGAGACGAGCAGTGCCCGCAACCATATTCGGCGCTACTTCCGCCGCCAGGAGCGCGACGAGAATATCGCCGCCGGGCGCGATCTGCTGGAGAAGGAACTCAAGCGGCTGGGTCTGGCAACAATGGCCTTCGACGAGATTGTCTCGATCTGGGGCGCACGCAGCACCGAGGATCTGTTTGCCCTGATCGGTGGCGGCGAGACGACCGCGCGCCAGGTGGTCCAGAAAGTGTTGGCCCAGCAGACCGAACCCCACGACGATGAACTGGCGTTGATCCCCAACTTTACCCCATCTGCTCCGCCCCGCACCGATGAAAACGGCATCAAAGTGCGCGGCGCAGGTGGCGTGCTGACCCGACTGGCCCGCTGTTGTAATCCGGTTGCGGGTGAGCCGATTGTGGGATATGTCACGCGTGGCAAAGGCATTACGATCCATCGCGCCGACTGTCGCACGGTGGTGAATGAGCGCAACAAAGAGCGCCTGATCGATGTCTCCTGGGGTGATGAGAGTCCCCGGGGTTATCCTGTCCCCATTCGGATTGAGTCCTGGGACCGGGTCGGGTTGTGGCGGGATATCTCCAGCATTATCGCCGATGCCGAAGTCAACATTGAAGAGGTCCACCAGGTACCGGTACGCAAGCAGGGCCGTACGATGCTGGTTATCCAGATTACGATTCAGAGCCTGGATCAACTGACACTGCTGCTCGACAAAATTAACCGCATTCCCAATGTCATTGAAGCCCGCCGTGAGAGCCAGGGAAGCGTTCCAGCCACGGCATAGCGCATGGATCCCAACGCAACAATTTGCCCGCCCGTAGCAACCGAACCGGCAACCCTCCAGCAGCATCTGCTGGCCTGGTTTGCTAACGCTGCGCGCGATCTGCCCTGGCGGAAGACGCGCGACCCCTACCAGGTTCTGGTTGCCGAGATTATGCTCCAGCAGACACAGGTCGAGCGGGTGCGGCCCAAATATGCCGCCTTCCTGGAAGCATTTCCCACCCTGGAAGATCTTGCCGGTGCTCCCACTGCCGAGGTTATTCGTATGTGGGCCGGGCTGGGTTACAACCGCCGCGCCGTCAATCTGCAGCGAACAGCCCGGGCCGTCCTGGAGGAGCATAGCGGCACGTTTCCCCGCAGTGTGGCCGAACTGCGCCAACTGCCCGGCATCGGTCCCTACACCGCCGGTGCGGTCGCCTGCTTTGCCTTTGAGCAGGATGTGGCCTTTATGGATACCAACATCCGCCGGGTGTTGCGGCGCTGCCTGGTCGGACCCGAGGATCAGCCGCCGACCACACCGGATCGAGAACTGCTGACTCTAGGACAGGCGGTGATCCCATCTGGTCAGGGCTGGACCTGGAACCAGGCTATTATGGAGTTGGGTGCGCTGATCTGTACCGCCAAGTCCCCTACCTGCCGGCGCTGTCCGCTGCGCACCGATTGTCGCGCCTATGCTGCCTGGCGTAGTGCCGATGAGCAGGTCTTCGCCACCACACCAGCGGCGGACACACCATATCCCCCGGCGCGCCGCCCCGTCCGGCGGGTGGCCGAGCGGCGTGAAGCGCCATTTGTGGGTTCAAATCGCTACTATCGCGGACGGGTCATCGCCGCACTGCGTGAGATCGAACCCGGCACCACCCTCACGCTGGAGCAACTGGGGCCCCGGCTCCGCGATGACTACACCTCGGAACATCTGCCCTGGCTGCGCGAACTGCTGGCAGGACTGGCCCGGGATGGGTTAGTCGCGTTGCGCGGCGACAACGTCCAGTTACCCGGCTAACGTCCCCGGCGAAATTCCCGCCATTCACGCTTGACCGCAGCACAACGCTGTGTTACATTTAACGGGATGAGTGAGGATCGTACGTATGCACGCAGTCATCTTACGTCCCGGTCGTGAACGGCCTGTCCTACAGCGGCATCCCTGGGTTTTCTCGGGGGCAATTGCCACACTCCAGGGATCTCCCGGCAGTGGCGATGTCGTCGATATCTATGCCGCCAGTGGCGCATGGCTGGCCCGGGGTACCTGGAGCAGTCGTTCGCAGATTCGAGTGCGGCTCTTTACCTGGGATCAGGCCGAGACGCTGGACGTGAACCTGCTACGGCACCGTCTGAAGCGGGCTGCGTTTAACCGCACAACGCTACCGGGGTATACCGCAGACGATGATCCTGGGGAAACAGAACAGGCCACCTACCGGCTGGTGTATGCTGAGTCGGATGGACTGCCGGGCCTGATCGTGGATCGCTACGGTGCATATCTGGTTGTTCAACTGTTGACGCAGGGTATGGTAGCGCATGCCGATTGCCTGGTTGAACTACTGGCAGAGCAGATGCGGCCCCAGGGCATCTATGAACGTAGTGACGCCGAAGTACGCGAAAAAGAGGGATTGCCGCCCCAGGAAGGACTGCTCTGGGGAGCGGAGCCGCCGGCGCACCTGGTTTTTCACGGACGCGGGGCAACGCTGCTGCCGGCCCCCCGCTTCACCGTCGATCTACGTGCCGGGCAGAAGACCGGGTTCTATCTTGATCAGGCCGCGAATCGGCAGCGGGTGGCAAACTATTGTGCCGGGAAAGATGTCCTGGACGGCTTCTGCTATAGCGGTGGCTTTACACTCTATGCAGCCCTGGCCGGGGCCCGTTCTATCACCGCCGTTGACAGCAGTGCCGCAGCACTGGCACTCTTGCAAGAACATCTGCAGTTGAACCAGGTGGAAACCCCCGTTACACCAGTTGCCGGCGATGTTTTCCATCTGCTGCGCCAGTATCGCAACGAGGGACGCCAGTTTGATGTCGTAATCCTCGATCCTCCCAAGTTTGCGCATAGCCAGGCCCAGGTTGACCGGGCCACCCGGGGGTACAAAGATATCAATCTGCTGGCACTCCAGTTGCTGCGCCCCGGCGGTATTCTGGCGACGTTTAGTTGTTCGGGAGTAATCTCGTCCGATCTGTTTCAAAAAGTCATCTTCGGGGCCGCCCTCGATGCCCGCCGCGATGTCCAGGTGCTGGAACGGTTCACGCAGGCAGCCGACCATCCGGTGTTGCTGACCTTCCCCGAAGGCGAATATCTCAAGGGATTGCTCTGTCGTGTGTGGTAGCCTTGCGAATAACCAGTCTGCATCCGTTTCGGGTAATGGCCTGGTGTTCGTCTTTGTGGTTTGGCGTTCGTCACTATGAGCTACACAATTTTTGAAGATGGTCATATCTCCAGTCCGACCGGGTACCGCTCTACGGGGGTCTCGTGTGGGCTCAAGGAGGTAAGGAAGGCGCGCGATCTGGCGCTGGTCTACTCCCAGCAAGCCTGCAATGTCGCCGCGATGTTTACGACCAGCGCAACTATCGGGGCATCGGTCTTTTTTGATCAGGCGATCCTGGCGCGTCATCGGGATCATATCCGGGCAGTACTGATCAATGCCGGGCATGCAAATGCCGGTACCGGGCAGACCGGTCTGGAAAATGCGGTCGAGTGCGCCAAGATTGTTGCTGATGAACTTGAAGTACCCCGCGATAGTGTGCTGCTGATGTCCACGGGGATTATCGGGGTACAACTGCCGATGGACAATATGATCGACGGCATCAAGCGCGCGGTTTCCGAGCTTGACAGCGGCGGTGGCCGGCGGGCAGCTTTAGCTATGCTAACCACCGACTCGCGTCCCAAAGAGCGGGTGTACCGCATTCAACTGCGCGATGGGCATAGTGTAACGCTGGCGGGTATGGCCAAGGGCACCCGTATGGTACATCCCCAGTTGGCGACCCTGCTCTGCCTGATGACTACTGATCTGGCAATTGACCAGCGCCTGCTCAATCGCTCGCTCCAGCAGAGTATTGCCGGCTCGTTTAGCCGGTTGACTATTGATGGCGATACCGCACCGAACGATACTATTCTGCTGATGGCGAATGGCGCAGCCGAGGGCGCACCGATTGTCGATGCCAGTTCGTGGGAGTATGGCGCATGGCAGGAGGCACTTGACGCCCTGACCGCTGATCTGGCCCAGCAGGTTGTGCGCGATGCCGCTGGGAACGGTAAGATTATTCAGGTCGTGGCGCGGGGTGCCTCTAGCGAAGCCAATGCGCGGCAGGTGGCGCAGGCCGTCGCCCGCTCAATGAACGTACGGCGTTCCTGTATGCAAGGGAAACCTGACTGGGGCGCACTGCTGGCCGCAGTTGGGGCCAGCGGTGCCGAACTGCGCCCCGAATTGCTCGAACTGCGCGTTAGCAACCTGTTGATGCTGCTGGAGGGTAGCGCGGTTGCGTTTGATTATAATGCTGCGCTTCAGCTTTTCTCCGGGCCGGAGATTGAACTGGTTATTGATTTACACCTTGGTTCAAGCGCCGCCATCGTATGGACATGTACCTGGCATAGTGAGTAAATATGACCCAGCAGAAACTGCCGCTTTTTCCACTGAATAGTGTTCTGTTTCCCGGTGCGCCCCTCACCCTGCACATCTTTGAGGAGCGCTATCGGTTGATGATTGCACGCTGCCTGGAGCAAGAGACGTCGTTTGGTGTCGTGCTGATCCGCGAGGGCGAAGAGGTAGGTCAGCCGGCGGTGCCACATGAGATTGGCACAGTGGCCCAGATTACCAAGCATGTGCGGCTTGAGGATGGACGCTACTATCTGGCAGCCGTCGGTCAACGGCGCTTCCGCATTCAGTATACCTTTCAGAAGATGCCCTACATGGTTGCCTCGGTGTCAATGCTGCCGGAAGAGAGTGGGGCGGCGATGGCTACTGTTGCCCAGGAGTTGCATAAAACCTATGATCGCTACTGGCAGGCGGTGACAGCGGCCACCGGCTTTCAGAACCAGCCTGAACAGCTTTCGGAGGATGTAGTCGAGATGACCTATCAACTGGCGCATCGCCTGCAGGTTTCCAATGAACGCAAGCAGCGCTGGCTGGAAACCGATGTTGCCACACGCATGCACGAGATTGCGACAGCGCTCCGCACGGAGATGCTGCTGCTGCCGCGCTCCGGCTCCGGGGATCGTGGTGTCTCCGGCGAGTGGAGTGGACTGGGTTCCTGGAATTAGCGCTTAGATGTCATTGGTCAGCCACGCAAGATTGGATACCATCTGACGTCTAACACCTGCATCACTACCGTGATAATTGGAGTCTGCACGATCACCCTTCATCTGCCAATGGCCTTCTCGTTGAAGGATAAACGCCGCGTCGTCAAGTCCGTGATTGCCCGGATACGCAACGAGTTTAACGTCTCGATTGCCGAAGTCGACTCCCAGGATATCTGGCAGGAAGCCGTGCTGGGTGTCTCATGCGTTTCTACGTCGCAGCGCTACGCCCACGGTCAACTTGAGGCGGTGGTCCGCTTTATCGAGGACCGGCGTCCCGACGCACCACTGGTCAGTTACGAAATTGAAATGCTTTAGTAATGGTTAGGGGTTAGGGGTTAGGGGTTAGGGATTAACGGTTAGTAAATCCATACTACTGACCGCGAAACCCTGACTCATAACCCCTAACCCCTAACCGTTAACCTCTAACCCATAGACCCTAACCACTACTCATGGACGATATCTTACCTTTCCCGCTGCTTGCCCTTGTTGGTCAACCGGAGTTAAAGACGGCGTTGATCCTGACGCTTGTCAATCCGCAGATCGGCGGAGTGTTAGTGAGTGGACCGTACGGCGTCGGCAAGACAACGGCAGTGCGCGGGTTGCTTGATGTGCTCCCGCTGACCGAACATGAAGAACGGGATGCCGAAGGGCAGCGGCGGGTGGTGCGCGCACCAATGCGCTTGATTGAACTACCGCTGAATGCGCGCATGGAAGATGTGGTCGGCGGAATTAATGAGCGGGTAGCGCTGGAGCAGCAAAAGATCCTGCTCGAAGAGGGCGTACTGGCAAAAGCGCACCGCAACCTGCTCTATGTGGACGAAATTAACCTGCTTGACCCCCGCGTGGTTGATGCCATCCTCGATGCCGCTGCCCAGGGACGCACCCTGGTGCGGCGGGGGCCGATGACGCGCCTCTTTCCCTCCCAGTTTGTCCTGATTGGCTCGATGAATCCGGAAGAGGGCCTGCTGCGCCCGCAAATTATGGACCGTTTTGGCCTGCGGGTCTGGATCGCGCCGCTGACTGAAGCCCAACAACGCCTGGAAGTCTATCGCCGGACCCAGGCATTTCGGCTTGATCCGCAGGCATTTCGCGCGTTGTATGCCGAACAGACGGCCGCGCTGCATAGTGAAATCGTCGCTGCCCGCGAGATCCTGCCGCATGTCAGCCTGCCACCTGCGGCCGAGACGGCGGCGATGACGCTGATCCAGGCATTGCAGATCCCCTCGCACCGGGCCGAGATCGCGCTGCTGGAGGGCGCCCGCGCCCGCGCCGCCGCCGACTTTCGTAGCGAGGTCAGTGTTGAGGACATCCAACGCATTGCGCCACTGGCACTCCGCCAGCGGCGCAGCCGTGAACTTGAAGCCTATGCTGCTGAGATCGAGCAAGAAAATGCTGAGATCGACGCGGCCCTCAAGCAGCTTGCCGGCACCGAACCTTCCCGCCGGGGCAAGCGCCGCAGCAAAGTGCGCGAGTTAGAAGGCGAAGAACCGACTGAGAGCGGGAAGTAATTGCGCTAACAATTCTGTACAAACCGGCATCGATCCGCGAACAGGTAATACGCTTTCGCCAGCACCTGCCGTGGCACCTCCACAAACTGGTAGTAGAACATATCCTCCCAGATCAGCCCCTTACGAAACCCGGCATCCACACGCACAAAGGCCCACTGCGCAATCAACCCGACATTCCAGTAGACCAGCAGCAGCGCCAGCGCAACCAGTGGCCCATAGCCCACCCGTAGCCGGAGCCAGTCCAGCAGCACTGCCAACCCCAGCACAAAAATAGGCGTACACTCGATCAGGCGGCGGAAGCCAAATGCACCGGAGAGGTGCCAGGTCGTGCCAAACGAACCATTAATGTAGGTCTGCGCAAGAAAGCCCAGACCCAGCAATGCCGCCAGCAGACGATCCTGCCGGGCCAACCAGAACAGCCCGACCAACCCGATCACCAGCACCGGACTCCAGAGAAACGCACCATGGGCCGGATCGAGCAGCGTGTTGAAGAAGTTAGGACTGGTGAAATCGAGTTTGTTGCCGACGGTTGAGGAGGGACCAGGACGCCCATTCAGCACCTGATAGGCGGCAAACTGGGGCAACAGCCCGATCAGCAGGGCGACCAGAAAAGCACCGTGATGCGCCAGCACCTGCCCAATCGCGCCCCAGTGTCGCCGACCTGCCAGCCGTACATAGGCAACGACGCCCTCGACTGCCGGAATAATCAGCAGCAGACCGAGTTGCTCGCGCGTGATCGTCATCAACCCACCCACCAGACCGAGTAGCAGCCACTGTCGCAGGGGACGGCGGGCCATCCGCTCAACCAATGGTCGCTCCCAGCCATGGAGCCACAGCGTTAAAAAGAGCGCAAAGAGAAAGAAAGCGGTCGCATGGGACCAGGGCATGGCAATGTAGGTATAAAACAGCAGCGGTGACGCCAGCCAGACGGTCACGGTTGCCAGAGCTGCGGCAAAAACCGAGGCAAACCGCCGGGCCAGGTGGTAGGTCAGGATCAGCCCCAGCAGTGCATAGAGCGCCGACATAAAGCAGACCGCCCAGATATAGGGCGCGGAGTAGCCATCGGCCGGAATATTCGCGCCAAACAGGTTGGCAGTCCGCACTCCCAGATCTGCCAGGATAAAGCCGGGAGACCACATGAGCGCCGAGCCGACCGGGGCAACATTACGTAGTTTCCCGGTCTGCGGATTGCGGGGCGGATCGGCGGGATTATCACGCAGGAGGGCATTAAAGACGGCGGGGTCGTTGTTGCGCTGCCCAATCTCCGCAAAATGCCGGTACTCATTCTGAAAATCCAGGTCGCGGTCAAAATAGAACGAACGCAGATAGGCATAATACTGCACCTCATCAGTAGCATAGATGCGGGGAGTACTGAGGGGCAGCAGTACCAGGAAAACCAACAGCAGGACAAGCAGTCCGGGGTCAGATCGGCGGAGCAACAGGACACGCTGTGCCACTGCTGGAACGGTTGTCATATTTCCTCCTACTGGCAGGTTGCAGCAAAAACGCTCATATCAGGTAACATGAGTTACGCGGTCACTGACCCGAAAGAGAATTTCGCCTCCGACACGGCGGAAGATTCTCGATCTTTTTCACAAAAAAATTCACAACGTGAATTTTTTTGTGAAAAAGAAAAAAGAAGTACCATGCTGCCGCAGGCGAATCGGGCTTCCATCAGATGAAACGTCCAGTTTGAACGTCCATCGTGTAACTCCTATCAGGTAAACAATCTAAAACCGGGCCTCCCCACGCTGCACCGGCAGGCATGGGGAGGCAGATAAAGCTACACGATAGGTTGTACCCGTGACGCGAAACCTAGTTTGCGACCAAGGGCAGGTTGATCTCCGGCAACTGGAACTCCGCGCTCAACGAGACCTGGTACCTTAATGTCGTTTCCGAACTATTCCCGGCCCCGTCCAGGACACGTGCATAGGTGTAGTATGGAACGCCACCCTGCCACTGATCCTTAGGAAGACCGCTAAAGAGACTCCAGGGAACAGTGAACGTGTAGGTGTTGTCATCATTAACAGTAACGCTATTAATTGAAACGGGAACCCAGTTCAGCGCATTGATCGCCGCTTCATCCTCAGGATTATCTGGATCAAGCTCTGTCGTGCTATTTGCAATCCAGACCCCCCAGAACGGCTTATCCTCGCCGTTCTTGCCATAAAGATTGTCGGCAATCGTCATATCCTCGAAACTCAGTGTTACGACAACCGAGTTCGTCTCGGTAATTGCCTGGCCCGAGGCATCAACGACTTCCGGCGTTCCCGATGGCGTCACTAGCGGCGGCTGAGAGTCATAGTAGATGGTCTGCTCGAACGTCCGCTGATACCCGGCGCCATCCGTTACAGTCGCCCGAATACGATTTTCCGCAGGTGTATCAATCACCGGCAATGCACGTACGGCACCATAGTAGTTATTGACAACACTGACTGGTGACTCATCACCAACCTGTAATGTTGTTAGATTACTACACTCGCCAGGCAGGCTCTGCACTTCCAGGAAGTAGGCTTTCTCACGGGTATAGCGCGGGTCACCGTCACGTGCACCATCAGCGCCATTATCCATCAGCGCCGCACCCTCGCTAAACACCGCCGGGTTGCTGGTAAGATAGGGATTGCGAATCGTCCCCGTAACATTAATGCCAGGGTCAAACACAATTGAGTCCTGCAGCACGCCTGACGCCAGATCGGGGCGTTCTGAATTACGGATACGACCAAACACAGTATGCCCAACACATGCATTGTCTGGTGCGGCGCCCAGATCCCAGGGTACCACATTTCCATCGGGGATGGGTGCGTATGGGGTAAAGTTAACGCCGTCACTGCTCAGTTGGTACTCGTTTGGCCCGCCACTCTGCAGATCAAGGTTGATATTGACATTCTGCGATGTTGTGAGCGGTTCATCATTGTTAATCACGAGACCACCGGCCGCCTGGGCATTGCCACCTTCGGCCTGGAGCAA
>DAOTVB010000252.1:0-11100 GCA_034436755.1 Chloroflexaceae bacterium
TGGAGTATCTGGCCCGGCGCGTCAACCGGCTGGTGTCGCTGCAAGAGTTGATCCGGGTGACGCATGATCTGGATACCGACCATGCCGAAGCCGGGTCGCTGCTGCGCCCGCTGGTCCGTTCGCTACGGCGCAAACTGGGCTACGAGACGGGTGAGATGGGCTGTATCGAGAACGTGCGCGGGATTGGCTATCGCCTGAATGCGCCGGAGTAGGGGAACAGCATTTCATTACAGACGTTACGCGGTGGAGTCTGGACCACGAACAACGCGAATGAAACGAAAGTCCGAAACGGCCGCTGCTGACAACCGGAACAGGCCATACCGTGTACGTCGTGGTCGGGCCACTTGTGGCGGGCGGCAGCCGGGCTGCCGCCTGCTTCTACTCCGCGAGGATTAACCGGGTGCGTTGAAAACGCGCGAATGTTATCATTAACAAGCCGATGTTGAGCAGGAGGAGCACACAGAGGATCACCAGCATAAATTGATATGCCTGAGAGGTCAGGATCATCTGCGATAGATTCTCCCGCCATGCCGACGGTACTGCCCGCACAAGCACAACCGGCAGAGCAAGCAGGGCCATCGCTACCACGCTCAATGTCTGCTGCGCCTGGCGCGTTCCGGGCGCCCGCAGGGACACGAGCACACCAACATTTGCGGCCAGACCGGCAGACAAGAGGCTTATGACCACACTACCCGGCCCGATAATTCCCTGATAGAACAGCAGTTGCCCTTCACCAGAAAAAATATTAATCGTAACCAGTTGCGCAAACAAAATGATCAGGGTGAGCCCCCAGCCATAACTCACACCGGCAGCAATCTTTCCCAAAAGAATAGCCCGGTCAGAGAGCCGACTCGCCAGTAACGTCTCAAGGGTATGGCGTTCGCGCTCCCCCGCAAATGAGTCGGCAATCACACTGGTCACCAGAAAAATGGGCACCCATGCCGTAATCACGATAACAAACGGCGAAGCAATCCAGTCACGCCCAATCTGGAGCGGCAGAATGGTGCTGAAGAAGCCAATGACAATCAAAAGGGTTATCAGGCTCCCCCGCGTGTTCCCCCGTTGAACTAGTAATTCACGCCATTCCTTCCATACAATTGTTCGTATATCAGCTATCACTGCTCCTGCTCCATTAAGGTGAAGAATACCTCTTCGAGACTATCTTTCGGCTTGTTAACTTCCTCTACTTCTCCCCCCAGATCAATAATCATCTGGATCAGAGAGGCAACCGCTTCTTTATTATGAAGTTGTATCTGCAGCACTCCATTCTGAATAAGGGCTGCCTGCACCACTGGTTGATTGCGAATCACATTAAGCACATTATCGTGAAACCCACGCCCGACAATTATAACCTGATGTGAACTGCTTCGCGTTCGTAACTCATCGGGTGTGCCAACGGCAGCTAATTTTCCCTGACGGATAACAGCAACCTGATCGCAGATAACCTCTGCCTCGGCTAAGTTATGCGTGGTTAAGAAAATGGTGACACCCTCACGGGTCGCCAGAGTTGTGAGGGTGTCACGCAGTTGCGCTGCGGCAATCGGGTCAAGCCCGGCGGTTGGTTCATCGAGAAAGATCAACGAAGGATGGTGGAGCATTGTCCGGGCAACCGCCAGTTTTTGTTTCATACCCCGACTCCAACTACCAACGATATCGTGGCGCCGCTCCCACAGATCAAGCGAGGAAAGCAACTCTTTGATACGTGTCTTACGTTCTTGTGAAGACATGCGCCAGATCCGGCCATAGAATTCGAGGTTATCCTCGGCATTTAAACGTTCGTAGAGACCTGTATGTTCCAGTAATACCCCCGTGTGCTGGCGAATAGCATCAGCCCTGGTCCAGACATCGAAGCCTAACACCTCGGCTTGCCCACTGGTTGGTTGCAATAGACCCAGCAGAAGATGAATCGTCGTGGTCTTACCTGCACCATTCGGGCCTAAAAACCCGAAAATTACTCCAGTCGGAACCGTCATGGTCAATGCGTCTACCGCCCGCACTGCTGGGAAATCACGAGAAAGATTCTCTGTGCGAATTGCAAAATTGTCCATACATGTCTCTACGATACAAATAAACCAAACTGGTTTACTCCCGCGTGTGCCACAGATAAACCGGCGCGGGGCCAATCGTCAGCGAGAAGCGCCCGTCGATTGCCCCGATATCGGAGACCACGCCGTCGCGCTCAACCAGTTGACCGCCGGTCGCCGTGGTACTGAAGCCCACGCGGGTGGTTGGCGGCGACCAGAGGATATCCAGGGCCGCGTCGCCCCGGCGGAGACGCATGTCATAGACTTCCCGACCACTGACGGTGGTCAGGTTATCCAGGTAGACCGTACCGCGCCCGCGTGACTCGTCAGTCACATCATCAAGCACCAGGGCCACCAGGCTGGCGGGAAAATCAACCCGCCCGTTGCCGCTGCCACTGATCCGGTTGCCCGGGTCAACCTCAACGCCGATGGGGGTCGAGATAAAATGCCACTCCGGCGCGCCCACACTGCCCAACGCAAACTGCAGCACTTCCCCCTCGGCATCGCGCAGCCAGGCCCGGACGCCATGCCCGCTGCCGTCGCCATAGACCCACACACCGAGCGCGTAGGGCTCACCGGCAAGCGGGATCGGCTGGGGCCGTTCAAACACGACATAGTCGTTGTTGTCGGTGCTGAAATTGTAGACAATCTGCGCGCTGCCAACCCCGGCGTGGGTCTCCACACTGGTAAACTCCAACCGGCCATTTGGCTGGCTGACGCGCCGCCACTCGCCCAACTCTTCAAAGTCAAAGATGGTGGTCTTCTCGAAGAGGTCTTGCCGTTCGACAAAGCCGGCACCGGCCAGTTCCCGGTTCAGCGTGCGCAGCGCAGCGTAGGCCGGTTTCTGCCGGCTTTCGCGGTAGTCCTCACGCCCCCGCCCGGCGCGGATCAGGCCGTAGGGGTTATGGCTATCATCCTTGAGCATATACCAGAAGGAACGCTCGACGCCCGCTTCCCAGAGCAGCAGCATTGCCCGCACCAGGTAGTTGGCCTGCTGTTCTTCATCGGTGAGCCCTTCGCGGTCGCGGTCGCCGGGGCCACTGGACCAGCCCAGCTCCGTCACCCAGATCGGCTTGGGACCAAACTGGTTGCCCAGGGCGCGCGCCATCCCGGCGGAGGCGGCAATATTGCCGTCTTCGGGGCTGTAGGGATCGACATAGGGATGGATGGCGATAATGTCAAAGCTGTTCCAGGCACCTTCGGCAGCAACGGCGCGGGCAAAGGTGACATCGAAAGGATTAAACCCACCGATCAGCACCTGCGCCTGCGGGTCGATCTCTTTGATAACCGCACCGGCCCGCATCAGCAACTCGGCGTAGGCTTGCGGGTCGGGCTGCGGCTGCCAGAAGAGGCTGTTATCCGGCTCGTTCCAGATTTCCCAGTGGTGAATGTAGCGCCGGTAGCGTGTAACCACCGCACGCACATACTCCTCAAAATGGTCCGGATCGGGCGCGTAGTAGGAGACATCGTTGGGCGTATCATCCGGATTATCGGTGGCCCAGCCGACTGACGGCCCCAGCACCCCCAGCACCTCAATATCGCGCCGCAGCAGGGCGCGCATGGCCGCGTCGGTAAATGTCCAGTCCCAGACATCGGGGGCGGGCTGCACGCGGTGCCAGTGAAAATCTTCCCGCACCCAGGGCACACCCAGGTCGGACACAAGTTCGGCGGGAATATCCATTGAGGTCGGATCGGGATAACGGGTTGCCAGATGGGTGTTGAGCCCGAATGAGGGGGCACCAACGGGTCCGGCGCTGTAGGCGGTTGGAATAGGCAGCGGCTCCGTAATCAGATTGGAGGCGACCAGCAGGACAACCAGGATCAGGAAAACGGGAAAACAGCGTCGTGGCATCATGGGCACCTTGCATGATATCAGGTTACGAATACAGGGACGACCGGACTGAACGGCGGGCCGGATCGGGCGGACGTAAGCACATGCGACTGTCCTGTGTTAGGTTGGCCGGAGCGGATAAACGTTCCCTGAAAGCGGCACCCGGCCAGCGTGACATTTCTCTCAGGCAGTATACCGTCCGGGCGCAACCAGAACATTAGCAGCGGATGACAATTCCCTGGTCAGTGTGAGCTTGCCGGTTCCTGGCGTGGTGTTGTACCTTTGATGTTCTCTGGATTATACGGTATTTTGGGAAATCCGGGGCAGTAGTTGCGGTTCAGCATTGCCTCAGTAAGCAGCAGTAGGGTGCATTCGATGCACTGTTCTGCTGCCATACACCATACCTGGACTATTTTTTCAGGCATCGTTATGAAGGTGGTTTCCGGGTTGTCGGGGTCCAGCCGGTGGAGTTGCTCGCCCCACTGCTGGTACTGCTGCATATCTTGCCGTTCATAGGCGACTGCCATAAGCAGATATAAAACATCAAACTGGTTGGGGTGCCGCTGATTGAGATGCAGCAGCGTTTCCTGCGCCTGATCCCAGTCGGCCTGATTCATCAGTTGCTCGGCCCGCTGCAACCCCTTGACCAGCGCGGTAATAGCGGAACCAGGTGACTGCTTTGAACGTGACTTTTGCTTTTTCTTCTTCTTGCCCATTATTCCTCCATTGCTGTGACTATAGCAATTCTATGCAAATTAATCATCTTCAGGCGTCACGGCTGATGAACTGATGAACGTTGAATGTTTCATCCAGACATCACCGCTCAGGCGTCCCGGCTTCAGCCGGATCAGGCATTCCCGACAGGATGCGGCTGTCCCGGCAGGTATTCAACCGGCGAAAGCCGGGACTCCCGGACATTCATATCCGGGCTAGTTCTCAAACGTCATCAGCCGGATCAGACGTTCCCGGCAGGATGCCGCTATCCCGGCAGGCATGCCACCGGCTGAAGCCGGGACTCCCGTGAGTTGTATATCCGGGCTATTTGCTCAAACGTCATAAGCCGGATCAGGCGTTCCCGGCAGGATGCCGCTGTCCCGGCAGGCATTCACCGGCTAAAGCCGGGACTCCCGTGAGTTGTATATCCGGGCTAGTTCTCAAACGTCATCAGCCGGGACTCCCGTGAGTCTCCCCCGCAGACGTGGCGGTCTGCCGGAACTGCGCATTTTAGACGGCCTTCGCATAGTGTATATGAAAGTCGTATGACAACCCATGATACATGAATCGACTGCTATCTTCAACCTGGCGTGCTATAATTCACATAAATTATGCGGTGGGAATCCGAACCACGAACAACACGAAATGCGTGAACAACGCGAAAGAGCCAGTGCTGAACAGAGCCACAAACTACCCGGCTACCACAGGCACAGTCGGCGTTCAGATCCGGCATCAGACCCGAAGAGACGACACCGCGTAACTTATGGAATGTAGCAACAACCTGATGATGAGAGTGTTATGTCCCCTGTGCGCAAACCCGAGCGCCGCCGACGCCGTTTCGCCCCGCTGCTGTTTCTCTGGCGGTTATTCCTGGCTTTTGTCAAGCTAACCCTGCTGGCCTTCCTGCTGCTAGTGCTGGCGGGTTTATTAATCTACCGCGAGTATGCCCAGAATCTGCCCGACCCGCAGCAGATCGGGCAGCACCGCTCGTTTGAGACCACGCGGCTCTATGCCCGCGATGGGCAGACGCTGCTGTATGAACTGGTGGACCCGCAGGCCGGGCATCGCACGGTGGTCGGCTTTGACCGCATCCCGCGGATGCTCAAGGAGGCCACGATTGCGGTTGAGGATGCCGGCTTTTATGAAAATCCCGGCGTCGATCTGCGCGGGATTGTGCGCGCGGTCTGGCTGAACTACCGGCACCAGGAGATCGTCAGCGGTGGCAGCACGATCACGCAGCAACTGGTGCGCAACATCCTGCTCTCCCCGACGGAGCGCACTGCGGTCAGCTATGAGCGCAAGCTACGCGAGGCGATCCTGGCCTACCAGGTGAGCCAGGAGTATAGCAAGGACCAGATCCTGAGCATCTACCTGAATGAAGTTTACTATGGCGCGCAGGCGTACGGCGTGGGCGCGGCGGCCCGGCAATATTTCGGCAAGGATGTCTGGGAGTTGACCGATGCCGAGGCGACGCTGCTGGCGGGCCTGCCCCAGTCGCCGACCAGGATCAACCCCTTCACCAATCTGGAGGGGGCGAAGCAGCGCCAGCGGATCACGCTTGATCTGATGGTCAAGTATGGCTATCTGACGCCGCAACGCGCCGAGACGATCTTTGCCGAGCCGGTTGCGCTGGTGTCGCCGCTGACCGATATTGTTGCACCGCATTTTGTCTTTTATGTGCGCGATATGCTGGAGGAGCGCTACGGGCCGGATCTGCTCTACCGGGGCGGGCTGCGCGTGACTACGAGTATCGATCTGCACTGGCAGGCCGAGGCGCAGCGGATCGCGCGGCAGCATATCGCCGAGGGCGTGAACGGCAGTTCGCCGCTGCGTACCCGCAACGCACACAACGCCGCCGTGGTCATGCTGGCGCCCGATGGACAGGTGCTGGCGCTGGTGGGCAGCATCGACTACAACAGCCCCGAGATCGACGGGGAGGTGAATGTGGCGCTGGCGCCGCGCCAGCCCGGCTCCGCGCTCAAGCCGATTGTCTACGCGGCCGCCCTACAGCGCGGCTGGACCCCCGCAACGGTGATCTGGGATGAGCCGACCAGCTTTCGTCAGGGGAATGACACCGAGTATACGCCCATGAACTATGACAATAGCTGGCATGGACCGCAGCGGGTGCGGATGGCGCTGGCAAACTCGCTCAATATCCCGGCGGTCAAGGCGCTGGAGTTTGTGGGCGTTGAGCCGTTTGTGGATCTGGCAACCAGTATGGGCATCACCACCTTTGATGATCCCTCCCGCCATGGCCTGGCGATGGCGCTGGGCAGCAACGAGGTACGCCTGCTGGACCTGAGCGCGGCCTACAACACGCTGCGCAACGGTGGGCGCTACCAGCCGCCGACGACCATTCTCCAGGTGACGAACAGCCGGGGCGAGATGCTGGAGCGCTGGACGCCGGGACCGGGCCGCCAGGTGCTGGGCGACCGGGGCGAACAGATTGCTTTCCTGATTACGAATATTCTGAGCGATAACCAGGTGCGCTGGTACATGTTCGGGCGGGGCAATGTGATGGAACTGCCCGACGGTCGGCCCGCCGCCGCCAAGACCGGCACCAGCAACGACTGGCGCGACTCCTGGGCGCTGGGCTATACGCCCGATGTAACGATTGGCGTCTGGGTGGGCAATAATGACAACGCACCGATGCAGGAGATCGCCGGCGCAAATGGCGCGGGGGAGATCTGGCAAGATCTGATGCTGACCTACCATCAGGACCGGCCGCATCAACCTTTCCCGCGCCCGCCGGGTGTGGTAGAGCAGACAGTCTGCGCCGATACGGGCGGCGTGGCCAGCGACGCCTGTCCCCGCCCGATCACGGAGTTGTTTGTGGCGGGCAGCGAACCCCACGACACCGATGTGGTCTACCGCTCGGTGCGGGTCGGCGGTGACGGCGGCTGCCTGGCGGCCTCCTACACGCCGCCGGGCCAGGTGCGCGAAGTGACCTTTGCGGTCTATCCGCCGCGCTTTCAGGATTGGGCGCAGCGCAACGGCATTCCGCAACCGCCCACGCAGCCCTGCCCACCGCCGCAACCCTCGTCCGACGCAGCGGTGGCAGCGCTGGCCCCGGTGAGCGAGAACGGCACGGTCCCCCGACAGCAGGTGTTCGTCAACGGGACGGCGCGCTTCGCCTTTACGCTGGAGGTCGGCGCGGGCAGTGATCCGCAGGCATGGCAGCCGGTAAGCCGGGGCATCGGCGGGAAGGGAGCGCGGCTGCTGGGGGTCTGGCAGGCGGATACCTTCGCGCCGGGCGAGTATACGTTGCGTCTGCGGGTGGTCACACCGGAGGGTCTGCCGGTGGTGGCGACGCAGGTGGTGCAGGTGCAGTGACGGAGTGAAGGGGTGATGCGGGTGATGGGGTGATGGGGTGATGGGGTGATGGGGTGATGGGGTGATGGGGTGATGGGGTGATGGGGCATCATTGTCGGCGTAGGGGCGCAGCAGGGGCGGCGGGGATGCGTATCGCGCCGGTTTAGGCGACGAATGCTGGTGGCAGGAAAGGCTGGGTGGATGGTGGGGCACTGCTGCGCCCTGCCGGGCGTGCCGGGTGCGCAACCGTCCTCGAAGAGGGCCACGAATGCACGCATCCGGCGAGGGCGCACGGGGCAACATCAGCAGCACGGGCGGCGTAGGGGCGCAGCAGGGGCGGCGGGGATGCGCATCCCGCTGGTTTAGGCGATAAACGCTGGTGGCAGGAAAGGTGGGCGGATGGTGGGCCCCTGCTGCGCCCTGCCGGGCGAGAACAGTGGGCTACGCGTGCGCGAACGGGTTTGGACCACGAATGCGCGAAATGGCGCGAAACGCGCGCGAAATGCATACCTATGTAACTGCCGTTACTTTCGGGTTATTCGTGAGCTTTCGTGGAATTCGTAATCCTGGGGTTCGCGCTGTTGCAGGAGGTTTGTGATCCGGTGATTAACGCTTCTGCCTGCGCGCGGGTGAAGCTGGGAAACTGGTCAATCGTTGCGCCGTCGCGCGGTTCTCGAACATGGCCGCAACCGGGCTGCGCGTCCCACGAAAGATCCACGCGCCGCTGATAACATCGGGATGATGTTCCACCACGTTGAATTGACCCCAATCACTCATCAGCATATCCTCGTTTCGTACGTGTGACTATATCGATAAGAACTATTGTCGCATAGGGAGGGGTTGCGTTCGCAATCCATTCGCAGACAATGCCGCACGTATCACTCCTCACTACCTGGCGGCGGAGAGTCGCTGGCAACACGCAAGCCACCACTATCACGGCGGAGGTGTGGGGAGCCATTGCTGTGGCGATCCGCTCCACGGACGAATTCCCATGAACATTTGAATGAACAGCTACGAATTGCCCGTTCAGCATCACCCTCCAGATAGGCCGTGGTCCACTCATCCTCCAGCACATATGGATAATCTTTCATCCACTTCGTCGTGGTCCACTCCCAAACATTACCAACCATATCCAGGACACCATAATGGCTGGCTCCATCAGGATAACTACCTACCGGCATAGTTTTGCCAATACCCGCTGCCTCGCCATTGGCATGTCCCGCCAACCACTCGTTGCCCCAGGGCCAGATCAACCCCTCCGGGCCGCGCGCGGCCTTCTCCCACTCCGCCTCGGTGGGCAGGCGGAACGGATGGCCGGTCTGCTCGCTCAACCAGCTGGTGTAGGCGACCGCCTCATACCAACTTACGCAAACCACCGGCTGTTCAGCACTATTCCACTCGGCATCGTTCCAACGACAGGGTTTGTCAATACCCTCTGCCTGCCGCCACTCCCAGCCAGCATTGGTCCAATAATCCGGATTGGTATAACCATCACCTTCCACAAAGAAGCGAAACTGGGCATTGGTGACTTCAGTTCTACCAATCCAGTAGGTGTTCAGGGTTAACTCATGCTGCGGCTTTTCATCATTATCGGCCAGCGTTTCACTATAGCTACTACCCATCAGAAAAGGACCGGCAGGAATCTCGACCACTGTAGGTACCCAGGCAGGCAGAGGCGTTGCGGTTGGTGGCGGTAGAGGTGCCGTGGTTGGAATGGGTAGAGGTTCAGTTGTCATAGCAGGCACAATCGGCCGGGCAGTCTCTGCTTCAACTGTTGCTGTAACAGATGGCGCAGTCAGCGAAACAGTATCGTCCGGGCTAAACAATCCAGGGACAATCAGTAATGCCGTCAGAAACAGCAGCACCACACCAATAACCTGGAAGAGTCGTGTCGTTCTGCCCTTACCTGGAAATGGTTGAACAGGTACTGTTTGTGGTTGTACCGGGGAAGGTGCGGGAGAGAGTGGAGACACCGGGACAGTTGGGGTCAGAGATGGAGTTTGAGGTTGCGGTACTCGTGCAGCCTGGAGCATTTGCCGCATTGCTGCTGCACTGTCAGGTCGGTCATCAGCATGAAGTGCCATGGCCCGCATCAGTACGTCACTTACTGCTGGCGACACCTGCGGGTTGATTGTGTGCAGCGGGCTTACTGGATCAGGCTGCTGTAGCGATTCCGCAGTTAACCGGGCGATACTATTTTTCGGATGTTTGCCTATCAGCAGGCAATACATGGTCGCTGCCAGCGCATACAGGTCACTCCGCACATCGGTACCCTGACCCTGCATCTGTTCCAGCGGTGCAAAGTCGGGTGTTGCCGCCATGACGCTACTCTTCGTCGAACTTTTGGCAATACCAAAATCAAGCAGTATAATTCTACCCTCGTCCGTCAACTTCAGGTTCTGCGGCTTAATATCCCGGTGGATGATACCCTTTTTGTGCAGATATTCCAGCACCTGGAGCAACTGGTCAGTCCATTCCAATAGCTGCTCCACCGGGAAGGGTTGTCCTCGTTGGGCAAGCTGTTCTCCCAGATCATCGCCGGGAATATATGACATTACCAGAAACAAACCTGCCGGGTCACTAAAGTAGTCGGAGACATTGGGGAGATTCGGGTGTTGTAGCGGGGCGAGAGTCTTTGCTTCTCGCTCGAAGGCTTGCCGGGCAGCTACATCGGGCAGCGCCAGTTGCTTGAGCGCCACCGTGTGACCTAACCGCTCGTCGGTTGCCTCATACACACTGCCCATACCACCGCCCGCGATATAGCGCACAATTCGATAGCGATTATGAATTAAGGTGTTAGGGGCAAGCATAGATTTCCCTTACACTCGCTGTGACAATATTTACTGTCTACACTACAACCAGCATTATACGGTTCTCGCGTAACCACAGCGCAACCCTGTTTGTACCCACTGGTCGCCAGATACTCCACACCCACAACCGCGCCGGTCAGACACCACCCCATTCGTGCATTCGTGGTTCCATTCGTGGACGGCACCACACCCCGCACCCGACAGCACGGCCACCACACGCCAAAACCACCCATCACCCTTCCCCGTCCAACTCCCGATCATCCCGCATAAGCTGATCCGTGGAGACATTGAAGAAAAGGGCCACTTTGAGCACAAAATCAGCCGTTGGTCGGCGCTTGTTATGCTCAACATCACCGACATAGCTGTGGGCGTTGTACCCGAGGGCCTGCGCTAACTCGCGCACGGTCAT
>DAOTVB010000253.1:0-16113 GCA_034436755.1 Chloroflexaceae bacterium
GTGGGGAAGGGGACGTTTCCCCTTCCCCACCGCGCTCTGCGCGAAGCGCGTTTTTTTGTTTTGCTGGAACGCGTGCATAGCTGATACTGATGTGTTGTCATAGCCACCGAGCACACAGAGAACACCGAGATACTGCATGGGAACAGGCCGGCCGCCTGCTGAACGTTGAAAACAGAGCCCGGATATGAAATGACCGGGAGTCCCGGCTTTAGCCGGTGGCATGCCGGCCGGGACAGGAGCATACTGCCGGGAACGCCTGATCCGGCTGAAGCCGGGACTCCGATCCAGGTGGAACACGGCGCAACGCTCCCATGCAGGCGAAGTTTCTCCCTCACCGCAACCCCACCTCCCGCAACCGCGCATCCAGCCGTAGCCCGACCTCACCGCAACCCCACCTCCCGCAACCGCGCATCCAGCCGTAGGGTGCATTCGATGCACCGTGCTTGCCGCACACCATACTGTTCATCAGGCGGTTCCCGGCCAGCACCACCGCCTGAAGGCGGCACTACCGGGTGCAACCTGACCGGGAGTCCCGGCTTTAGCCGGTGGCATGCCGGCCGGGACAGGAGCATACTGCCGGGAACGCCTGATCCGGCTGAAGCCGGGACTCCGATCCAGGTGGAACACGGCGCAACGCTCCCATGCAGGCGAAGTTTCTCCCTCACCGCAATTCCACCTCCCGCAACCGCGCATCCAGCCAGGCGTGCTCGTCCGGGGCGAGGTCTGGTGGCGGCGGCGGCGGCGTATAGTCAATGCGCAGATCATAGCCGGCGCGGTCATACAGCGAATGCAGCAGTTGGTTCAGCGCTACGACCGGTTCAGCATCGCCGGGTTGCAGCGGAAGCTGAAACGAGGGGATGGGCTGCCGGATACCGCAGAGGAACACCTGCGCGCTGGGGCGCTGCGGGGCGCGACTGATCAGGATACGATAAGCGGCCCCTTGCGGTGCGCCCCGGAATGGCATGGGTTGCCCGGCCCGCAAGAGATCCACTTCCACCAGATGCGTCAGCGTACACAGGAGTTCCAGGCGCTTGCGTTCATACTGGCGGCGGCCTTCACCCACAAGCTTATTGGTCGGTGAGCGCAATTCAATAACGGTTATGACCTGATCGGTATCGACAGCGCGGATTTCGAGATAGACCTCGCGGATCACATCCGGAAGGGGCACTTCCACTGTCACTTCTTCAGTCGCCGGGATGGAAGGGGCGTGAAGCGGCGGTTCTGCCGCCGTGGGGGCCGCCACCACGGTAAGATCCGGGCGGGTGGCAAACAGCAGGTCGTCGGAACTAAGCTGCACCGTGCGCTCTTCCACCGCAACATAGTAGCGTGGTCGCAGTTGCGGGGCCAGTTCATCCCGCAACGCAATCATCAGGCTGGTATGCACATTGGGCCAGAGGCCGGGTGGCTCCAGGTAGGGGTCCATACCGGGAAAGGGTGACGGCATCTTTCACTTCCTCTTTTTGTGCGCTGTGCGGATGTTGCCGGGCATGATACCATACCCGCAGTGTCCGCGCAGCGGTGGCACCGCCGAGACGCAGCGTGCGCAGCGGAAGCCGGCATGGCATGGTCTTTCGCGGTGCCACGGCGAGATGCCTTCCTTCACTCCGTTCAGAGCTTGCCGAGGGGACAGGCTCTTTCGTCAGCATGACATGGGTTTTCGCTGTGGTGCGCTGCGCCGTGGGATGGCACGGTGGTAGCGCAGTGACGTGCGCTGCGCTCTGGAACGCAGGGCATCACCCTGTCTCAACCGCGATCTGCTCGTAGAGCCGTTCGGTATCGTCGCGGCGGCAGAGGGCGGTGCCGGGGGTCATCACGGCGGCGGCGCCCGCCGCCACCCCGAAGCGCACCGCGTCGCACAGGGTCATGGCGCGGGCCAGGGCCAGCGTAAAGCCGGCCACTGTGCTGTCGCCCGCGCCGATCTTGCTGCGGATCGGCACGGTCGGTGCGCGCAGGCGCTCGCTGCCTTCGGCCGTTACCAGCAGCACCCCCGCCGCGCCCAGCGAGAGGATGACCACTTCGCAGCGCCCCTGCTCAATCAGGGAGCGGGCCAGCTTTTCCTGTTGGCGCTCGTCGGCCAGTTCGTCGCGGGCCAGCGTGCGTAACTCGCGCAGGTTAGGCTTGATCGCATAGATGCCCGACCCCCGGTAGACTGCCGAGTGCAGCGCCTCACCCGATGTATCCACGATCAGGCGGGTGCCGGTTTCGGCGGTAATCTGTGCCACCTGCGCATAGAAGTCGTCCGGGACGCCGGGGGGCAGACTGCCGCCGGCGACCAGGTAGTCGGGACGCGGGTCCAGGTTGGACAGGATCGCCAGGCAGTGCTGCCACTCTGCCGCCTGGATCTGCGGGCCGGGCATGGTGAAGCGATACTGCTGATCGGAGGTCTCTTCGCCGGCGGTAAAGCTCGCGCGCGTCTGACCGGCGATTGTAACCGGCTGGTGCTCCAACCCCTCTGCATCCAGCAGTTGCTGGAGCATCCGGCCAAACGGCCCGCCGCAGGTGTAGATCGGTTTCGCCCTGCCGCCCAGGTGCATGATCGCACGGGCAACATTGATCCCGCCACCGCCCGGCGCAAAGCGCGGCGGCCCGCAGCGCAGCTTGTGATCCGGGGCAACCCGGTCAACATCGGTACTGGTGTCCAGCGCAGGATTCATTGTCAGCGTGACAATCGTTGCCATTATTCTGCCTTTCGCACGTCCTGTCCCATAAAATCGTGGACAGCCGACGTGATAAAGCGGTCCATATCAATCTGCCCATGAATGACTTCCCAGAGGCCCCGCGCCAACCCCAGCGAGATCTGCAACTTCTCGGCCAGCGCCAGGACAAAGCGCAGCGAGTTGTAGCCCTCCGGCAGCACGCCCATCTCCGCTTCGACCTGCGCCAGCGTTTTGCCCTGCGCCAGCAGTTCACCCATTTTGCGGTTGTGGCTATGCTCACTCAGCGCCGTCGCCAGCAGATCGCCCATGCCTGCAAGGTAGGCAAACGTCTCCGCCTGGCCCCCCAGACTGACGCCCATCCGGGTGATTTCGCGCAGGGTGGTGGTGAGGTAGGCCGCGCGGAAGTTCATGCTGCTGATCTGCAGGCCGTCGAACATGCCCAGGCCAATGGTGTAGACATTCTTCAGGATGCCGCCCAGTTCGACGCCCAGATCATCATCTGTGAAGCGGGTGCGGAAGGCGTCGGTTTCAACCAGGCGCGCCACGGTCAGCAGGTCGCTGCTGTTCTGCCCGGCCAGCATTGCGACGGTGGGCATGCCGCGCACAAACTCGTTGGCAATGATCGGACCCGCCAGCATCAGCCGGCGGTGCTGCGGAAACATGCCCTCCAGGATGCGCAGCGGTGTGCGGCCGGTCTCCTGCTCAAAGCCCTTCGCCAGGTTGACCAGAATGGCCCGGTCGTGCAGCCGATCCCGCGCAGGCGTCAGGGTCTGCTCGATAAACCGGGCCGGCAGCCCGATAAACAGCACCTCGCTCTGCTGCAAGACCTGCGCCACCTGCGTGGTCGCCGTCAGGTTCGGGCTCAGTTCTACCCCCGGCAGAAACCGCGAATTCGTATGGTTGTTGTTAATTTCCTCAACCACCTGGTCGTGATATTCCCAGCCAACGACCGGATAGCCATTGGTCGCAACCAGGTTCGCTATCGCCGTGCCAATGTTCCCCAGACCTACCAATCCAACACGCATTGATAACCTCTTCTGCTCAAGCCTCTTCTTCCTCGAGTGCGGTGACACCGGCAACAATATCGAGCAGTTCTTCCGTGATGGCGGTCTGGCGCTGGTGGTGAAACTGCCGCGTCAACTCCTCCAGGCGCTCCTCGATATTGCTTTCGGCTCCCTGCATTGCCGCCAGGCGGCCGGCATGTTCGCCGGCAAGCGACTCAGCGCAGGCGCGGTAGATTGCTACAAAGAAATACTGCCGGATCAGTGCCGCCAGCAGGTCTTCCCACGCCATGCTGTAGGTCGGCAGCCGCCGCGACTCCCAGGGCCGCTGTGCCAGTTCCCCCAGCCACGCCGTGTCAACCGGCAGCAGGCGCAGGTGGGTAGGGGCATACCCGGCCCGGGAACGTGTGACATTGTAGAACAGAAACAGTCGGTTGAGTTCGTTCTCGCTGCGCCAGGTATCGATCCGCACCAGCAATTCCTGCACCAGCGGCGTAATCCCCACCACTGAACTGGGCACCGGGAAGGTCGCCTCCGGCGCGGCCTGGGTGTCTTCCAACTGCACGGCGACGCGCTCGCCCACGGCCATGATGTGGCGGTCGGACGGCGGCACCTGCAGCTCGTTCAACACATCGCGGGTGTGGCGCACAATCTGCTCGTTGAACTGCCCGACCATGCCCTGGTCTGAGCCAAAGACGATTGCGCCCAGGTGGGTGCCGGAGGTTGCGGTGCCGGTCTTGACCGCGCCGGGCCGGTCGCGCAGGAGCACCTGCAGCCCCAGTTCAATCGTCTGGTTGTACTCCGCCAGGGCCGCTACCGCCTGTTCATATTGGTGAATGCTGACGACCGCCAGCGCTTTCATGGTTTTGACGACGGACTGCAGATCCTCGGTGCTGTTGATCCGGCGGCGCATGCCCTCAAGGGTTGTCATCAGCGGTTGCCTCTTCCTGCTGATCGCGCGCCGGGGTATCCTCGGCGTGTTTTTCGTCCATTTCGCCCACAACCCGCCGGGCCAGCTTGCGCATAGCTTCCCGGTCTTCGTCGCGCAGTTGCTCCCCCGCGTAGATGCGCCGGCAGACCTCCGGCAGTTCCTCACCGACAGCGGCACGGATGGCCCGCTCGGCCTGAGCGATGCGCTCCAGGGACAGATGATCCAGGACGCCCTCAATTGTCGCCAGCAGGACGGCGATCTGCTCCGGGACCGGGATGGGCGCGTATTGCGGCTGCTTGAGGATCTCGCGGACGCGCCGCCCGCGCTCCAGTTGCCGGCGGGTCTGCTCATCCAGCCGGGTACCGAAGCGCGCAAATGACTCCAGTTCCTCAAACTGTGAGTATGACAGGCGCAGGTCGCCCGCTACCGCGCGGTAGGCCGACAGTTGCGTTTTGCCGCCCACGCGTGAAACCGAACGCCCTACCTCGACCGGCGGCAGGATACCCTTCTGGAAGAGATCGGGCGTCAGGTAGATTTGCCCATCGGTGATCGAAATCAGATTGGTTGGAATGTAGGCCGAGATGTTTTGCGCCTCGGTTTCGACAATCGGCAGCGCCGTGAGCGAGCCGCCGTTCAGATCGTCGCGCAAATGGGTGGAGCGCTCCAGCATGCGTGAGTGGATATAGAAAATATCGCCGGGAAAGGCTTCCCGCCCGGGCGGTCGCCGCAGCAAGAGCGAGAGTTCGCGGTAGGCGCGGGCATGGCGCGTCAGATCATCGTAGACGATCAGCACATCGCGGCCCTGCTGCATAAAATACTCGCCCATACTGGTGGCGGCATAGGGGGCGACAAACTGCAACCCCGGCGGATCATCGCCCGTGGCAACCACGACGATGCTGTAGTCTAGCGCGCTCCGCTCGCGCAGATCGTTGATCACCTGAGCAACGGCGGCGGTGCGCTGTCCGATGGCGCAGTAGATGCAGATTACATCTTTGTCGTGCTGGTTCATGATCGTATCTAGCGCAATCGCGGTCTTGCCGGTCTGCCGGTCCCCCAGGATCAACTCGCGCTGGCCGCGCCCCACCGGGATGAGGGCATCCACCACTTTGAGCCCGGTCTGCAGTGGCACCTCAACCGGCGCGCGGTCCATGATTGCGGGAGCATCGCGCTCAATCGGGAAGCGCTGCGCAGTGCGCACGGCCCCGCGATTGTCCAGCGGACGGCCCACGGCATCCACCACCCGCCCGATCAGTGCTTCGCCGACCGGCACATCCAGCACGCGCCCCGTCCGGCGCACCCGGAGCCCGGTTGTCAGGTTGGCGCTCGCGTCAAGCAGGATTACGCCAATCTCATCCGGGTCGATATTGTAGGCCATGCCGAGCACCCCCCCCGGAAAACGGATAAGCTCCTCGGAGCGCACCCCCGGCAACCCATGGATACGGGCGATCCCCTGGCCGACAAAACTGGTCGTCCCGATATCGTGAGCCTCCAGGGTAGGATGTTGTTCTGCAACGGCCTGTTCCAGCGTGTCAAAGGTATCGTCGAGAACGGCCATCAGGTCGGGCGCGGTGTCCAGATCACGGGTTGTGCTCATGGGTTATGCTCCTCTACCAACTCGCGTTCGGCTTTCACCCCTTCGCTATCCGGCTGCGCCTCCGGCGCGGCCTGCCCGGCCTGTGTCTCCTCAGCAAAGATCCGGTCAATCTCCTCTTCCAGCGTCTCCAGGTAGCTCTCCAGGTTCCAGGCCAGTTCGTGGCTGCCGGTTGTCAGCGCAATGCCTGCGATCAGCTCCGGTGCGGTTTCAAAGGAAAGTTCAACCTCTTCCCCGAACTGCGCCTGTACCGCATGTTCGATCTGCCGGCGCTGATCATGTGATAGATCAAACGCACTGCGAATAAGCACGTTCGGCTGCGCATCTGCCGTCGCCTGTGCGATGGTCGCCTGGGTTGCCTGATCCAGACTGCGGAGGCGCTGCAAAAACGCCCGGATAATCTGCTGCTCCAGGTCGGCAGTGGCCAGGTCATTCAGCACCCGCCGCGCAATCGCCGTGACCTGCTCCCCCGTCCGTTGCCGCAGATCACGCAGAAAAGACTCCTTGCTCTGCTCCAGTGCGGCATGCCAGTTAGCACGGAGGCGGTCAGTCTCGGCGCGCGCCTCCGCGATCAGCTCTTCACGGCGCGCGTGGGCAGATTCCTCAGCCTCCTGCAGCCGGGCTGCGCGCTGCTGCTCAAGCTCGCGCTGCTGCCGACGGTAGTCGGCGGCTTCCTGTTCAGCTTCTTCCTGCTGTCGATGGGCATCTTCCAGGCGTGCAACAACGCGTTCTTCCCGCGCATGCATGGCGTTGATAATCGGCCCATACAGAAAGCGCCGGAGCAGGAAGAGCAGGATCAGGAAGTTGATAATCTGGGCAATAACTGTAAACCAGTCGATGAGCACAATCGCTCCTCCTATCCTTACTATCCGCCCTATCCGCCACCGGCAAACCGGTTCCAGAAGGGGTTGGCAAAGATCAAGATCATCGACACCACAAAACAGTAGATGGCGGTCGACTCGATCAACGCCAGACCCACAAACAGCGTGCGCGAGATAGTGTTCGACTCGTCCGGCTGCTGCGCGATTGAGTTGAGCGCCTGCGCCACCGCACGCCCCTCACCCAGGGCCGGCCCGATTGATCCGATAGCAATGGTGAGACCGGCGGTGATCACCGAGACGATTGCCACAATGCCTGCGTTGTCCATATTCTTCTCCTTCTCAGGTTTCTAACTTTCGCCCATTCAGTCCACAAACAGAGGCGACTGTCCCCTGTAACCTGTCCCCTGTAACCTACTCCTGCAACTGCTGCACGCGCGTAGCTGAGGCAATATAGATCATCGCCAGAATTGCAAAAATATATGCCTGGATGACGCCGGTGATCAGGCCGAGCAGCGTGAGCAGGATTGGAAAGAAGAGCGGGACGATCGAAACAATAATGGCGACCAGCACGGTACCGCTCATAATATTGCCGAAGAGACGTACCGCCAGCGCCAGCGTGCGCGAAAACTCCCCAATGATGTTGAAAGGCAGCATCAGTGGGGTTGGACGAATGTAGTGCTTGAGATAGCCAACCAGCCCCCGCTGGGCAATCCCATAGATCGGCACGGCCACAAAGACGCAGATTGCCAGCGCTGCCGTGGTCGAGAGCGAGCCGGTGGGTGGCTCGTAGCCCGGCACAATCGTCAGCACATTTGAGACAAAAATAAAGAGGAAGAGTGTGCCGATAAAGGGCAGGTAGCGCTCGGGGGTCTGCCGACTGACCTCGCGGATCTGCTCATCGATCAGTTCGACAACGGCCTCGAGCATGTTCTGCCGGCGCGGCAGGCGGGTGCCGGTTGAGAGACGCCGTGTAACCAGCCAGGAACCGACTACCAGCAGGGCCATGATCAGCCAGGTAAAAACAATCGTCGCATTCAGTTTGACAAAGCCACTCTGCCAGAATATCCATTGATCCGGGGTAATATTCATGGTTCACCTCTTTCTGCTGCGGGTGTGCTGCCAAGGTGCCGCGTAAGCAGCAGTCGGGCCAGGAAAAAGCCCAGCGCTGCCGCCGGCAGCCGTTGCCATGCCCCCGCCATGCCGCCCATCACCAGGTAGAAGCCCAGCAGGGTCAGGCCGGTCCGCAGGACAAAGCTGCCGAGCAGGAGAAGTGCCGGCCGGCGGCTGGTTGCCAGCCGGCGGATGGTGTACCAGAGGCCGCCAAAGAAAAACAGGCCCAGACCCATACCGGCCAGACCTGCCGGCAGTAAGGTCAACAGTTCATTCATCTTTATCTTCATCTTCATCTTCATCCTCGCGTGTACGGCGCTGGATAATCTCACGCCGTTCCTGTTCTACCCAGAACCAGGCATTGAGGCAACCCAGGATCAACCCGGTGATCATCAGCGTCAGCGTCCAGGAGATCTGCCCCGGCCAGCGGGTATCGATCCAGATGCCCAGCGCCAGCCCCAGCAGAGTCGGTACGGCCACCGACCAGCCCACCAGGCCAAACAGCCCCAGGCCAAACCAGACACGCTCATCACCCGTGCGGCGGGCGCGGCGTTTGCGCGCGGCTTTCTGGCCGATGCGCTCGCTAAGTTCTTGCTCCTTGCGGCTCATGCCTGCCCCCGCTCCTCAAGCATCCGGCGGATAAACCCGGCTTCGAGCCGGGAAATGGCGGTGCGGGCCATCCGCTCCTGCTCGTCACGCTGCTGGAACTCGGCTTCGACGACCTGCTGTAATTCTTCCAGCGTGGGGCCACGCACGGCGCGGCTGACCGAGATACGCACCTCGTCCCCGCGCTTGACCAGTAGACCTTCGTCAATTGCCAGGAACTGCTCATCGCCGGTGTCATCGGTCAATGCGAGGATGCCCGGCACCAGGGCTGCTACAAAGTCAATATGGCGCGGCAGCAGGCTAAAGCTGCCGTTGGTGGCCTCGGCAGTGATTTTGCTGACCGCTTTGTCAACTGGAATCGCAGTGGGGGTAATAATTTTTACTCTCATTCTTCTTCAACTTCTTCTTTTTCGGCTGCTTCTTCGGCTGCCTTTGTTTCGACTTCATCAATTGTGCCAATCATGTAGAGATCTTGCTCCGAGGAGTCATGGAACTCATCGTTGAGAATGCGCTCACACCCGTCCAGCGTGGCTTCTCGATCAACGATACGTCCCTGCATGCCGGTAAACTGCTCGGTGGTGGCGAAGGGCTGCGTCAGGAAACGCTCGATCCGGCGTGCGCGATTCACAGTGCGGCGATCATCCTGTGAGAGTTCTTCCAACCCCAGCATGGCGATGATATCTTTGAGGTCTTCATAGTTTGCCAGCGTGCGGCGCACCTCCTGCGCGACCTGATAGTGGCGTTCACCCACGACATGCGGCACCAGCATCTTGGAGTTGGAGCGGAGCGGATCAATCGCCGGATAGAGCCCCTCGCCGGCACGCTTGCGCGAGAGCACAATCGAGGCTGAGAGGTGGCCGAAAATATGCACGGCGGCCGGATCGGTGAAGTCGTCGGCCGGCACATACACAGCCTGGATCGAGGTAATCGATCCGGTGGCGGTGTTGCTGATGCGCTCTTCCAGGGCGGATAGTTCGGTGCCCAGCGTAGGCTGGTAGCCCAGTCGTGACGGCAACTGGCCCATCAAACCGGAGACTTCCGAGCCGGCCTGAATAAAGCGAAAGACATTGTCGATCAGCAGCAGCACATCGCGCCGGGCATCATCGCGGAAATACTCGGCCATAGTCAGAGCGGCATGCCCCACGCGGAAGCGCGCGCCGGGGGGCTCGTTCATCTGGCCAAAGACCAGTACTGCATTCTTCAGCACGCCGGTCTCCTGCACTTCGCGGTACATCTCCTCACCCTCGCGGGAGCGCTCCCCGATGCCGCAGAAGATGCTAATCCCCGCGTACTGCTGGGCAACGTTGTTGATCAACTCCATAATCAACACTGTCTTGCCCACACCGGCTCCACCAAACAGCCCCGCCTTGCCGCCCTGTTCCAGCGGCGCAAGCAGATCGATCGCTTTGATGCCGGTGGCAAAAATGTCCGATGTGGTGGAGCGCCGGGTAATGGGCACCGGCTCCTGGTAAATTGCGCGCCATTCCCCCCCGGTTAACGGGTCTTCACGGTCAATAGTCGTACCAAAGACATTGAAGACGCGCCCCAGCACCCGCTCACCCACCGGCACCTGGAGTGGTTGCCCCGTGTCGCTGATCGTTGTGCCCCGCCCCAGGCCCTGCGTTGAAGTCAGCGCGATCCCGCGGATCGTTCGGTTATCGAGATAGGTCAGGACTTCGACGGCAATTTCCTGATCTTCGCCGGCACGGAGCAGGTTAAACCGTCCCGGTAGATGGTGGGGGAAGCGCGCATCAACCACGCTGCCCCGCACCGCGACGACGGTTCCGCTGCCGGCATTATGATTATGCGTCGCCACACGGTCTCTCCGGTCCTACTTTTGCGCCACTGCCTTAAACTGATCCAGTGCCGCGAGTGCCTCTGCGCCGTACATTACCGCCGGCCCGCCACCCATCAGCACGGCAACACCGATTGTCTCGGCAATCTCCGGGTGGGTTGCTCCGGCCTCAAGCGCATCATGCACATGGTAGGCAATACAACCATCGCAACGCACAGAAATAGCAATTGCCAGGGCGATCAGTTCTTTTACCCGTGTGCTGAGCGCACCCTCGGCGGTGGCCTGCTGGTGCAACTGCTGAAAGCCGGACATGGTACCGGGGGCGGCCTGACCAAGTTTACTCATCAGATCACGCATGGTCTGGTAATATTCAGGATAGTGCTTCTCCATAAAAGTTCCTCCTTCTCATTTGGTTGTGAAACAGGACTTACGCGGTGCAGCCTGTTCCGGCCTGCTGCCAGACCCGAAAGCCGGCTGTGCCTGCGGCAGCGTGGTCCTGCGTTTAAAAAAGATGTCACCATATAGTTGTTGCATTTTCTATGCCACCTCGCAGGTTTCCTTGCACTTTCCCCAGGAATGGAGAGATAGGTTGTTCCGGTAGGGACCGCTTCTGCGCGTCCGCGTGCCTCCCTGATGCGGGGAATTCTTCCCTGGGCCGGCACGGGGACCGACCCCCATCACTGATTTTCCAACACGATCAGCTACCACCAATCCGAACCTCAGGCATTCCGACCGACATACTCGGCCAGATCGACCACGCGGCGCGCATAGCCCCACTCGTTATCGTACCAGGCCAGCACTTTCACTGTGTGGTCGCCCAGCGTCATCGTGGACTGAAGATCAACCAGGGCCGAGTAGGTGCTGCCCACGATGTCCATCGACACCAACTCTTCATTGGTGACACCCAGGATGCCACGCATACGTTTATCCTGTGACATGCGGGCAAAGGCGTCGTTGACATGTTCGACACTCACGGGCCGTTCCGTCTGTGCCACAAAATCAATGATCGAGCCGGTCAGTGTGGGCACCCGCATTGCCATCCCGTCCAGTTTGCCCTTGAGATGCGGAATAACTTCGGTCGTTGCTGTTGCCGCGCCGGTGGTTGTCGGGACAATCGAGACCGCCGCCGCGCGCCCCCGTCGCCACTTCTTGCTCGGCGTATCCACAAGACCCTGGGTGCTGGTGTAGGCATGCACCGTGGTCAAAAACCCGGTAACGATGCCAAAGCCGTCGTCCAGCACTTTGGCGACCGGAGCCAGGCAGTTGGTGGTACACGAGGCGCTGGAGAGCACTTTATGCTGCTCCGGGTTGAACTGGTCTTCATTCACGCCCATGCAGATGGTCAGGTCGGCGCCCTGGCCCTTCGCCGGAGCCGTGATAATCACATGGCCGGCTCCCGCGTCCAGATGTTTAGCGGCATCATCATACTTTGTAAACAGACCGGTGGCCTCGATTGCGATATCTACCTGTATGTCTTTCCATGGCAACTCGCCCGGGTTGCGCACGCTCATATAGCGGATCTCACGATCATTCCAGCGCAGCAGATTATCGTCTGCTGCGACAGTGGCATCAGGCGGGTTATAAGCCGAGTCGTGACGCAGAAGATAGACCAGGTTATCCAGCGGGGCAATATCATTGACGGCGACGACCTCCAGATCGCCGGCCTCCATCATCTGGCGAAAGGTCATGCGACCAATCCGCCCAAACCCATTAATTGCAACACGCTTTCTCATGATCTCCTCCTTCTCATGTACACAAGTTATGCGGTGGGCGTTCAATCCGGGCGTTTGACCCGATGGAAGCCGGGCCTCGCCTCCGGCAGCATGGTACATTTTTATCTTTGTTCACAAAAAATTTGCACAAAGTGCAAATTTTTTGTGAACAAAGATGGTTTCTTCCGCCCTGCCGGAGGCGGAATTCCCTTTCGGGTTCGTGACCGCGTAAGTCGTGTCATGTACACAAGTTATGCGGTGGGCGTTCAATCCGGGCGTTTGACCCGATGGAAGCCGGGCCTCGCCTGCGGCAGCGTTGTATCTTTTTACCCTTTTTTACAAAAACTTTGCGCATAGTACAAAGTTTTTATGAAAAAGAGTGGTATCTTCCGCTGTACGTTTGTTCGTGCAACCCCAACCCTGCATCACTGCAGCTAAAGGCAGGTGCGCACTACACCTGCGCTACAGTCCCAGTCCGCGGCATGCCATCCCCAGGAAGGCGGCTGCCGGATGCAGAATAACGCGCACCGGTATCCGATCCATAAAACCGGACAAACGGCCCTTGTCCTGGAACGCCTGCAAAAATTGCTTCTGCCGCAGCACAGGTAGCATTTTGGGCGGCATGCCACCCCCCAGGTAAACGCCCCCCGTCGCAAAGATCTTCAGGGCCAGATTGCCCGCCTCCGCGCCGAGGATCGAGACAAAGACGTTGAGTGTCGCGGTGCAGAGCGTGCAGGCGCGGGTGGTGTCCAGCGCAGCGTTGACGATCACGGGGGTGGGATCGCGGGCCTCGGCCAGTTGCGCCGTCAGCCAGTCGGGTTCATCGGCGAAATCGCTCACTTTGAGATAATCATAGATGTTGGGCAGGCCCATCCCGGAGCAGACGCGCTCATAGCTGACATGGTCAAAGCGTCCTTCGAGGTAGTGCAACAATCGACGCTCCCACTCATTCCGGGGCGCAAAGTCGGCATGCCCGCCCTCGGAAGGATAAGGCTGGTGGCGTTCGCCATCCCAGACGAGGAACGCCTGCCCCAGCCCGGTGCCCGGCGCGATCACGCCAATCGGCCCGGTCGGTGCCGGCTCACCGGGGTGTAGCGTTTCGACTTCTTCTGCTTCAAGGTAGGGCACAGCGCAGGCCAGCGCCTCCAGATCATTCATAATCTCCACCGCATCCAGGTGTAACGCTTCCTGCAGGTCATCTTCTGCCAATACCCAGTGCAGGTTGGTCATCTCGACCCGGCCCTCAATAACCGGGCCGGCGACGGCAAAGATGGCCCGCTCGATCGGCAGGTTCCGCCCTGAGCAAAACGCGCGCACCATGGTCGGCAGGTCGGGATAGTCGGCGCTGCGAAAATCTGCCTGGGCATGCGGCGCGCGTGGGCCTGTCGCAGGATCATAGACCGCCAACGTGGTTGTCGTGCCACCAACATCACCGGCAAGAAACATACTACACTCCCTCACTTCTGCGCTTGCTCAACTTCGGCCACCCGCTCTTTGACATCGATCACGCTATCCGGGTTGAGTGAGATCGAGTCGATCCCCTGCCGGACCAGGAACGCGGCAAACTCCGGGTAGTCGCTGGGAGCTTGCCCACAGATGCCCACTTTGGCCCCGGCGTCGTGGGCCGTCCGGATCAGGTGGCGGCACATCCATTTCACCGCGTCGTCCCGCTCATCAAACACCGCCGACAGCTTCTGCGAGTCGCGGTCTACCCCCAGTGTCAGTTGCGTCAGGTCATTACTGCCGATGGAGAAGCCGTCAAAGCGCTGCGCAAACTGGTCGGCCAGCACGATATTGGAGGGAATCTCGGCCATCACATAGACCTGGAGCCCGTTGTCGCCACGCCTGAGACCATGTTCGGCCAGCACCTCCAGTACCCGGTCAGCCTCCGCCAGCGTCCGGCAGAAGGGCACCATCACGATCACATTATCCAGACCAATCTCCTCGCGCACCCGCTTGATCGCCCGGCACTCCAGGGCAAAGCCCGCGCGGTAGTCGTCGTCGGCGTAGCGCGAAGCACCGCGCCAGCCCAGCATCGGGTTGGCCTCTTCCGGCTCAAACTGCCGGCCGCCGATCAGGTCGGCATACTCGTTAGTCTTGAAGTCGCTCATCCGCACAACCACCGGGTCGGGATACTGCGAGGTAGCGATGCGGGCAATCCCCCGCGCCAGGTGTTCGACAAAATAGTCGGTTTTGTCCTGGTAGCGGCGTGTCAACTCCTGGATCTGTCGGCGCGCGTCACCATCTTCCAGATCATCGAACCGGATCAGTGCCATGGGATGGATCTTGATTACATTGTTGATAATAAACTCCATCCGCGCCAGACCAATACCTTCACAGGGCAACTGCCACCAGCGGAAGGCTGCATCTGGGCCGGCAATGTTCATCATGATTTGCGTGCGGGTGTCCGGCACGGCGCTTAGATCAAGTTCGCGCGACTCGAAGTCCAGGATGCCCTGGTAGACATAGCCCTGGTCACCCTCGGCACAGGAGAGGGTAAGCTCCTGCCCATCCTCAAGCTGATCGGTGCCTTCGCCCGTGCCGACAACTGCGGGGACATTCAGCTCACGGCTGACGATAGCGGCATGCGAAGTGCGCCCGCCGTAGTCGGTGATAATGCCCGCCGCACGTTGCATCACCGGTACCCAGTCCGGGTCGGTCATGCCCGTCACCAGAATCGCGCCGTCTTCAAAACGCTCCATCTCGTCGGCATCACGGATCACACAGGCTTTGCCCGCCGCAATCGCTTCACCGATTGCCAGACCACTGAGCAACTGCTCACCCTTTTCTTTCAGGGTGTAGGTTTTGAGCGCACCCTGCTGCTTCTGCGACTGCACCGTCTCCGGACGGGCCTGAACGATGAAGAGTTCATTGCGCTGTCCATCTTTGGCCCACTCGATATCCATCGGTCGGTCGTAGTAATCTTCAATCGCAACTGCCCAGCGCGCCAGTTGCAGAATCTCAGCATCATTCAAAACGAATGTCCGGCGTTTTTGCTGCGGCGTCTCGACATTTCTGGTCGCCGCGCTGCCACCGGAGGCGTAGGTCATCATGTGCGCTTTCTCACCAGGCTGTTTGTCGATAATCGGTGTAAACTTTTCATGCTTGAGTAGTGGCTTAAAAACCTTGTACTCATCGGGGCGGACATTCCCCTGCACCACATTTTCGCCCAGACCCCAGGCGGCATCGATCACCACCAGACCGGGGAAGCCGGTCTCGGTGTCAATGGTAAACATCACCCCCGCGCCGGCCTTATCCGCGCGCACCATCTTCTGCACTCCGACCGAGAGGGCTACCTGCATATGATCAAAGCCCTGCTCTTCGCGGTAGCTAATGGCCCGGTCGGTAAAGAGCGAAGCATAGCATTTGCGGCAGGCATCCAGCAGTTCCGCTTCGCCGGTCACATTGAGGAAGGTCTCCTGCTGACCGGCAAAGCTGGCTTCGGGCAGATCTTCGGCGGTGGCACTGCTGCGGGCCGCTACATCAACTTCGTCCGTATCATAACGCCGGCTCAACTGGTGGTAGGCCTAGCGAATATCGTCGGCCAGGTTTTCGGGGAACGTGGCGGAGTGAAAGAGGCGGCGGATTGCTTTGCCGGCCTGCTGGAGCGTGGCTTCGCCCCGCTGCATCTCCTCCAGATGCCGGCGGATGTGCTCTTCAAGTTCGTTAGCTTCCAGAAAGGCGCGATAGCCGGCGGCGGTAGTCGCAAAGCCGTCCGGGACACGTATACCCTGGTCTTTCAGGGCTCGCCGCATCTCGCCGAGGGAAGCATTTTTGCCGCCGACTAGAGAAACATCATCAGAGGTAAGGTCTTCAAACCAGCGGACATACTGCTGTTCCTGGGCAGTCTTCTCAGCCTGGGTCATCTTCTTGCTCTCTTCCTGTTACA
>DAOTVB010000254.1:0-4988 GCA_034436755.1 Chloroflexaceae bacterium
AGCGCTACCCGGAACGAACCAGCGCACTCGCGCTGCTCTCGTCGGCACCGTATACCCCCCTCACCGCAGATGAGCAGAAATTCCCGCTTCCCATCTGGATCTATGAGGCGCTCTTTAGCTCGAATTTTCCTTACTGGTTGTTGCAGCAGGTTTCACGCTCCAGCCTGGAACCGATGTTTGACATCACCCCCGCCCTACGTGCCGCAGCACCACCGGAGGAGCAGCCCTTCATTGCCGGCATGGTTGATGCATTCCAGCCGGTCACGGCGCGTAGTGACGGGATGCAGAACGAGGGAGCCGCGATTGATCCCGCTGCGCGTTACCGGTTGGAAGAGATTACGGTTCCTACTCTGGTCATTCATGCAAAAGATGACCAGATAAACCCGTTCACCTTTGGTGAGTACACGGCCCAGCACATCCCGGGGGCTCAATTCATGCCTTTGGAGACCGGCGGGCACCTGTTGCTGGGGCACCATGCCGAGGTTCGCGCGCGGGTACATGCTTTCTTGCGCGAGAATACAACTTGAGTGATGAACTTTTGGCAACCGTAATTGCCATCGTGCCGCCTTATGAACTTTTAGAAAATAATCCGGATATGCCATCCGGGAGTCCCGGCTTCAGCCGGTTGAATGCCTGCCGGGATAGCAACATACTGACGGGAACACCTGATCCGGCTGAAGCCGGGACTCCGTACAAATACACATGTGCAACATATGATTTGATATGTTGCACATACAAACCGGGCGATCTGGACAGAATACCCGCATCGTGTATACTGTACGTTATGCATTTTGCGCCGGACAGGGAAGCGCGACGATGGAAACAACCCTGTTAACTGAGCAGTTTGCCCGGACCCTTGCCGCTGTTGATGCGGCAGCGGCAGAAGCCTATGCCCTGCATGCGCCGCTCTTGATTGATTATGTAAACCGAAGGATGCGCCAACATCCCCTCATCGGCCAGATGCTTGGTCCCAATGCGCTCGAGGTAATGTATGATAACCATACCAATCACGCCGAGTTTATGCTGACGCAGTTTCGTCTCAAGAGTGCCGGAACGCTTCACGAAACTTTGATCTGGGTTTTTCATAGCTACGTCAAGCGCGGGTTTGCCGCCGACTACTTTCCCACCGCCCTGAACGCCTGGATGGACGCCGTCCGGCAGCACCTGGATGCCCACAGCGCCGGGGTGATCGGCCCGGTCTACCAGCTTATGCTTGATGTCTACCCGGATATGTTCCAGCTTGCCCAACTGGTGCAGCCTTGCTGCCAGACCGACACCGCTTTCCAGGAACTCTTCCAGCGGTATCTGCAGGCGCTGCTGGTGCCAGACATTACCGGGGCAGTCCGGATAGCCGAGGAGTTTATCCAGTCCGTCTGGGATATTCCGGTCTGGTACGAACAGATCATTCTCCCGTCTATGTATGAAATTGGGCGTCTCTGGTCCGAAGGGGAGATTGCGGTCGGGCAGGAGCATATCGCCACGGCAATCACTCAACGCATTATGTCAATGTACTACCCGATGATCCTGGAACTGCCCCGCAACCAGGGCATGGTGCTTGTAACTGCCTCCCCCGACGAACTCCACGAAATCGGGGCGCGGATGGTGGCGGACATTCTGGAAATGCATGGCTGGGATGTCTACTACACCGGGGCGGATACTCCTGAAGCGAGTCTATTGGAGTTGCTCCAGCAGTACCCGGTCCGCTTCATCTGTATCTCGACCACGCTGGCCTCCAGTCTGCGGCGCACCGGTGCGCTGATTGCTGCTATTCGCGCGGCACAGCTCGATCCGGCGGTACATATTATCGTGGGTGGGCAGGCTTACCTGCACGAACCCAATCTCTGGAAGTGGATCGGCGCGGACGGGTTTGCCGCCAGCGCCACCGACCTGGTACGCTACCTGCAAGACTATTACCAGTGAGATAAAGGCAATGGCCGAACTTATTCAGTTACTGGCAACCTATGGTGCCGCACTCCTCCTCGAACAGAGCCAGAACCTGATTGCACTCCTGGATCGGTCGGGTAGCCTGCTGGCCTGGAATAAGAGCCTGGCACAGTTATGGAAAGCCCACGAAGAACCGGCGAATCTGCGGCAACTCCTCGTGTTTAGCAGCCAGCCGCGCCTCCAGACGCTGCTGCACGACGCGCTCCAGAATCAGGCGATCATCCACGGGCAGTTGAGTTTTGTGCTCAGCGAAACGGATCTCCCGGCCTCGTACAACTGCTGGTTTCTGCCGCTCCCCAACCGGCAACTCCTGCTCTATGCCGAGTTAATCCCACCGCTCGATCACAAATCGGCCCAGGAGTACTTCCGCATTAACAATGAACTGGCGGCCAAGACGCGTGAATTGCAGAAAGCCCGCCACGCGTTGGTGCAGAAACAGACTGCACTGGAGGAGGCGCTGGCCAAGCTTGAACAGATTTCACGCACCGATGAGTTGACCGGCCTGCCAAACCGGCGACGCGCGCTGGCCTTCCTCGAAGAGACGATCCGGCGGGGTGGACCCACGCAGCCGGTGGTATCGGTTTTTCTGCTGGACATTGACCATTTCAAGCAGATCAACGATCAGTTTGGGCATCTGGCCGGCGATACGGTGCTCCGCCAGATTGCCGGTGTCCTCTCCAAGTCAATGCGCAAAGTTGACTGCATCGGGCGACAGGGCGGCGAGGAGTTTCTCGCAGTGCTGCCCAATACCGATCTGGCAAATGCCGTCGCCGTCGCCGAGCGGGTGCGCCAGGAGATTGAAGCGACGCCCTTTGTCATTGACCCGGACCAGCAGATCCGGATCACCGTCAGTATTGGTGTGGCGCGCTTCCAACCCCCGGAGGATATCACCCGTTCCCTGCTGGTGCGTGCCGATCATGCGCTGTACCAGGCCAAGGAGTGCGGGCGCAACCGCGTCTGCAGTGCCGAGGAAAGCCGAGATGAAAGCCGACAGATGCGCGAAAACGGTAGCAGCGATGGGGTAGTGCGGTCGGAGGGGTGAGGCCACCGGCTACAGCAGCAACCCCACCGTAAACAGCGCCCCAAAGAGCATATGCAGCCGCGCCGTTCCCTTGAGCGCCGCATTCAGCGGTGCCCCCGCCTGCGTCCAGACGATTCGGATCAGCCCGACCGCCATGGGCAGCGTCAGCACCGGCAGCCAGAACCAGACCGATGCCGCCCCAATCACCCAGACGAGCAGCAGCAGCGGATACGCGCCCCCCACCAGCAGCAGATACTCAATCTGGGTGCCGCGCCGCCCCAGCAACACCGCCAGGGTGCGCTTCCCCGCCTCGCGGTCGGTAGCAATATCACGCAGGTTGTTCACCACCAGGATGGCCGTTGCCAGATTTGCAATCGGTAGCGCATTAATCAGCGCCTCCAGATTGAATGCGCCGGTGTGCAGGTAGGTCGTGCCGGTTACGGCAATCAGCCCGAAGAAGATATAGACAAAGAGATCGCCCAGGCCGTTGTAGCCAATCGGCCAGGGTCCGCCCGTGTAGACAATCCCCGCCACAATCGAGAACAGCCCGATCAGCAGGATCGGCCAGCCACCCACCACGACCAGGTAGATGCCGAGCAGCACCGCCAGGCCAAAGGTAATCAGCATCCCCCGCCGGACAGCGGGCGGCGCAATCAGGCCGCTCTGGGTAACGCGGGTCGGCCCCAGCCGGTGAACCGTGTCCGCCCCCTTCACATAGTCGAAGTAGTCATTCGCCAGGTTGGTACCGATCTGGATCAGCAGTGCGGCCGCCATTGCCGCCAGAAAGGGCAGCAGCCGGAAGGCCCCCAGCGCCACCGCCGTCGCCGTTCCAACCAGCACCGGCACCACCGCCGCCGGCAGGGTCGGTACCCGCATTGCCAGCAGCCAGGCCCGCAGCTTTCCCGGATGCGCCGATGGAGTATCTGTTGTCATAGCTTCTCGATCCTTAGTTCTTGGTTTGCAGTTCGCGGTTCTCATACCAATGTGCCGCCAATGGATGTGCTCCTGCCTGCATTCGGCGGCTCTAAGCCGCCGCTCCGTTGCGCGTGGTTTGGAGCGGCGGCTTGGAGCCACCGTTTCTGCCTAAAGATGCGTGGCGTTGTGCAAGAACATACGTCACACCCTATACACGCGATCGTCCCCACTATCCAGCCGTTCGTGTTCCTTCGTGGTCTCCGTGGTCTTCGTGGTTGGTCAAATTGTTGCCGTAAAATCCTCCACCAAGTGCGCAAAGCGGTCGGGCTGCTCCAGGTGAATTGTGTGCCCGGCCTCCGCCACAACCGACACCTGGGCATTGGGCAGCAGTTGTTCCATCCGCCGGGCAATATCACAATATTTGCGGTCCTGCGCACCCACCAGCAGCCGCACCGGCAGCGTCAGTTCCGGCAGGCGCTCCCACAAAGACGCCTGCTGCCCGGTGCCCATCCCGCGCAGGCTGTTTGCCAGCCCTATCGGGCGGTTCCGCAGCCGCTGTGCGCGCTGCTTCTCCCGCACGGCGGGCGGCAGGGTTTCCTGGCCGGCGAAGAGCGGCAGGCGCTCCCACTGTGCGACAAACGCCGCGATGCCGTCACGCTCAATCGCAGCGGCCAGTTCATTATCAGACTGGACCCGTGCGGCGCGTTCGGCCGGATCGGCCAGGCCGGGTGACGCGCTCTCCAGCAGCAACTGCCGGACACGCTGCGGAGCCGCCAGCGCCAGATGCAGCGCGACCCGCCCGCCCAGCGAGTAGCCCAGCAGATCAACCTGCGCAACCTCCAGCGCATCGAGCAGCGCCGGCAGGTCGGCGACGCAGCGCTCCATGCGATAGCGCGCGGGATCGGCCGGCGCGTCGGAGCCGCCATGCCCGATCAAGTCGGGCGCGATAACCCGCCGCCGGGGTGTGACATGGGGCAGCAGCGGCTCCCAGGTGGCCCCACTGCCGGTAAAGCCATGCAGCAGCAGTAGCGGCGGTCCGCTCCCCGCCAGATGGACATGCATGCGCAGGTTGTTGATGGTTACATCCATCCGTTAGTTATGTCAACTC
>DAOTVB010000255.1:0-19229 GCA_034436755.1 Chloroflexaceae bacterium
ATTGCTTGTCGGCAACAGCGGCGATCAGCATCTCCCGGAAATGGTCATTTTTGGTTTTGCCATCGGCATCAGGCGCATAGATGCGATAATCGACAGGATAGAAATCGTCCTCGGTACCCGTGCTATGCACGAGATTGACCACGCCAATGCCCCGCACCAGGCCAC
Source organism: Chloroflexaceae bacterium (assembly GCA_034436755.1). Taxonomy (GTDB): domain Bacteria; phylum Chloroflexota; class Chloroflexia; order Chloroflexales; family Chloroflexaceae; genus CAKZQX01. The sequence continues at coordinate 166 of DAOTVB010000255.1, forward strand.
GTTCGGCCCCACGGTACTGCCGCTTCACCAGATCCATCTTGCGGGAATAGCGTTTATCCTGCACGCTATCATCCAGGATCAGATAGGCATCCGGCGAGTCGGTGATCAGCGGGCGGGCCAGTTCCCACAGCGTGCGCGCGGTGTGGCGCTCGCGGCGCAGGTAGTCGCTGATCGCATCGTGACTGACATCGTCCAGATGTTCCGCCAGATTGACACAGGTGTCGTTTACGGGCGTTGCCAGCAAATATTCGACATATTGTTGTTTCGTAATCATAGCCATAGGCTACCACATGTGTAGCTCAAGCGAAAGTCCTAAAAATATTAAGAAGCTTACAACAGTTTAGAATTGCTATATTGTAGTGTGATATTTCAGCAGTATTCTACTCATCTTGTTTAACCAACTCCTGCTGCACTCGCTCCAATTCTGTTGTTACTATCTCAGTATACTGCGTGTGGCTGATTGTGGTGTAGAATTCAGCAGCTAACTGCATGAGTTTCTCAGCACGTTCCAGGTTGCCCTGTGCTGCATAGATCATACCTAAGTTAAAGCTTGTTTCGGCAATCCCGGCAGCATCGTCCAGATTACTTCTGATGACAAGGGCCTGCTCATAGTACGTGTGAGCCCGCGCGTAATCATCCAGGTTCTTTGAGACACTTCCCAATCCATTCAGTGCATAGGCCTCGCCTTGACGATCCCCCAGTTCCCGAAAAAGCGTAAGTGCTTGCGTATAGTGCTCAATGGCCTCTATGTACTCTGCCTGATGTACGGCCACGCTAGCCCAATGGGTTAGCGTATAAGCTTCACCCTGACGATTATCCAGATCCTGAAAGAGATCGAGCGCCTGCTCATGATAGTTACGAGCACGCGGATACTCCTTCAGACGGTTGGCAACGACGCCTAGTCCATTCAGTGCATACGCTTTGCTCTGACGGTTTCCAAGATTGTCCGTAATAGCACGGGCCTGCTCATAATATGCACGGGCCTGAGTGTATTCCCCCAAGTGATAGGCAACGTTGCCCAAGTTAATCAATACATAGACTTCGCCCTGACGGTCACCCATATTCTGAAAGAGTGTTAGTGCTTCCTCGTGGTAGGTGACCGCCTGCGCATACTTACCCATGCGATAGGCAACGCTGCCGCGGTTAGTCAATGCGGCAGCGTTGCCCTGATAATCCCGTAGATCCCGAAAGAGCCCGATTGCTTGCTCATGGTATTTGCGCGCCTGTGCATACTCGCCCAGGCGTTCCATGGCAACGCCCAGATTGGTCAACACATAGGCTTCGCCCTGACGATCTTCCAGATTCCGAAAGCGATCAAGCGCCTGTTCGTAATAAGCGATTGCCTGCGCGTATTCGTCCAGGCGCTCCATAGCAACGCCCAGATTGGTTAGGGCACTGGCATCTTTAGGATTCAGTTCAAGCACCGCTTCATAATTATGTATTGCTTTCCGGTAGTTCTGTTGGAACTGAAGGTACACATTGCCGAGCAGGAAGTAGGCTTCATCTGGCTGTGCTGTCATATCTTCATCGGCAGGCATAGCAGCGATAGCACTGGTCAGATAATCTCGTGCGGCGGCGTAGTCTTTTGCAGCGTAGCGGTCGGCACCTAGTGTAACTAGCGCGATATAGCTGCCCAGTGTTGATAGATTCCTGTCACTGAATTGAAGGTGCTCCGGGTCAGCAATCCTCAAGATTTTCCCTTCCTCATCAGTGATGCGTTGTGTCGGGAGGCGGATGCGTTCCAACGCAGGGATAATTGCCCTGCGATTGTATTCGCCCCACAGCACCAGTGTGGCGTTGTAGGTTTTACCGACCTGGTGTACTGTGTTAGCATCCAGCACCCGGTAGAGCCGCTCCACACGAATATTCAGGCCGTCGCGCTCAATACGATCGGTGAGTACGTGATAGAGAAAATTGGCCGGGTTGTCATTCTCGTATTGATCATCGTTCTCACCGCGAAAATCAGCCACAATAATAAGAGACTCGTCCGCTTGAGCGGGAGGAAACGGCCGAGAAATCTGCTGCCACACGTCGCGAACAATAGGACTAAGTGGGCCGATATTAAAGATGACTGATGCAATCAGTATGCCAATGACCAGCAGCAGCGCTGCGCCAATACCAAGCTGCTTAATGTTGATATCACGCCCGGCATTGTATTGCGAACGCTTTACCTCTTGTTGTTGCTGGTCAAAACCTGGTTTGTTGTAGTTATCAGCCATGCGGTGCTCCCGGTGCTGCTTGTATTTGTTATACCTAATCACACACTGTATGGTCTATATTTGCCGCTGTGCAACCATCTCTTGTTACATATGACGTTTTTCGGTCTTCGGGTTGCTCCAGACGAACGAGGTGAGGGGGATTTTCGGAGACCTGGGGGCGGAGTTAACGATGAATGTATGACCGTAGCCGGGTAATTGCATATTATCCCACGCGCACTTTAAGCAGTTCGTCTGCATCCCAGCCTGCTCACAGTCGCTTGCGCTTCATACTTCGCTTCCTTGACTGCGCTTGGTACAAGAGGTTCAACGCCACCCACCGGTCTGCGCTTGGCCACATGACAGGTTACGTCGTTGTAACAGAATTTCTCTATCGCTTCCTGGTGGCATCCTGTCCGTCATCTGAGCCACGAGCCAGCAGGGAGCCTTCTCCGCAGGAGCGTGGTCGTGCGACAACCACAGCTACCAGGGCACCGAGTGCTCCCCATCCATCCGGGATACGGCATTGGAACGCCAACCAGAAGCGCAGAGAACGCCGTACAGTGGCATGTGTGTATCGAAAAACCTGCGATTACTCGCACGCACGTGATCTGGTGAACGGGTACAAACGTTTTCCTGACGAGTAAAACCATGCGGCAAGCATGCTGTTACAGATACGTAACCTTTCATCTGACCAAGCGCACGGCACAGGATCGCTATATTTTCTGTGCCTTTTCCAATCCGCAGGTGGCTCGCATCCTCGTGGCAGATTACCTTCAACAGCCAATGCATCGTGTTTTCCGCCTCCTATAGTGCGTATGCACCGCCTGGTCTAACCGCTGAGTATCGCTGTCGATGCTTGTTCTATAGTAGCGCTCCTCTATACTACCTGAATGGTGGTGAACTTAGCACTCCACCACGACCCTTATTCCAGGCTTTATTTGGCCCACGATCATAATTGTAGGGCGTGTCTGGGCCAAGGTTGCGATTATAGATCTCTTCATAGTTGCCAACTTCTTGAATGATACGTAAAGCAAAATCGTTTGATAGGCCTAGATTTATGCCAATATTGCCCTCACTCCCGAGCAGTCGCCTGATATCAGGATTAGCAGCCGAGATAAGCTGTCCCGCGTTGGTGGAGTCAACGCCTAACTCTTCAGCATAAATTGTTGCAAAGATTGCCCAGCTTACGACATCACGCCACTCGCTGTCATTCTCAATAAAAACAGGGCTCAGTGGCTCGCGTGAGATCGGTTCCTCCAGGATGGTATGCGCATCAGGGTTCTGAAAGTTGGCCCGCCGCGAAACCAGTTGCGAAGTGTCGCTCGAGACCGCATCGCATTCGCCCTGTTCATAGGCCACGAAGGTCTCCTGGGCATCACTGCCGACGACGGGAGTATACTGGATGCCCCGCGCACCAAACTGGTCTTCCAGGTTCAATTGGGTGGTTGTATTTCCAATCACACAGATGCGTTTACCCATCAAATGGTTAAGGGTAGAGGCATCGAGGTCGGTACCCGTAATTTTCAATCCCTGCGGTACCATAAATCGCTGTCCATCGTGGAAAGTGGTTGGCCCAAAATCAAGCCGAATTCTGGCTAACTGCGGATCATCCATCCCCGTGTCACGCACAGCGGTCCAGGTTGTATTTCGGATAAGGACATCGACATCACCCTGAGCGACTGCGCGAAACCGTTCCGCAGCCGACAACGGTACAAATTCGACTGCGCCGGGATTACCAAAGATAGCTGTAGCCACAACCCGGCAGAAGTCGGCATCGAAACCGACATAGGTTTGCCCGGTTGCATCCGGCGCACTGAAGCCGGGCAGATCTGCATTGACGCCACATAACAACCTGCCACGCGCGCGCACGCGTGATAGCAAACCACCGGCACTGGACGAAGCAAAGGCCGTAGCGGTCGGTTCTGGTGTCACCGTTGGGGTCGGTGGCTCCGGTGTAGGTGCAACCGTGGCGGTGGTGATAGAGACCGGGGAGGATGTAGGTATCACCGTCGGGGTTGGCGTCGGCGACTGGGCAAATGGCAGCACGCCACACCCGGTCAGCACAAGCATTGCACTCATCAACCATATAGCACATTTCAATAGGTGCATCTTCTCACTCCTTGGGGGTATTTTCAGGGCCAATCATCAGATTTGATAAAAACAAACTGACTACTAGAAAAAAACTAAATGCCGCTAAAAACCAGCGACTATCTATGGTCCATGATGAGAAATCATCAACCCCGGTTGCGATATTGAGAAACAAACCAGTTGCTACCGCACAAAGAATACTAACACTACTCCCAATGCGCCTGAACTTAACCGAAAGAGACCTTTTTTTTGCCCATTTCCTGTAGTATGTTATATGAAATAAAATCCAAGTTATAACTAAAGAAACAATAACTGAACCAACAAGTTGTGAATAAAAAAGCTCATGGCTCATTTTATCTTTTGTGAAAATTGCAAGGAAGCTGAACTTAAAACCACCATCAAAAACACAAAGCATATGACCAAGAAAAAAGGGCAAAGATAGGCACAACACAGCACCACTAGTGCCCCATTTAAAAAGATGGCGATGCTTTAAAGATCGAGCCATCCAAATTATATGACTACTCATCAAAAGAAATATGCTCAGTAGAAGCGTTACTAATACTATTGAATCACCAGAAAAGTCTATTTTATTTTCTTGTAATGATAAAACCCCCAGCGCAAGAAGCATTAACAAGAGACCTGCTATCCCGCACAGAACACTCATCGCAGTCTGAAGGTGATAACTTATAGAAGATAATCGTGATGTATTATGACTATGAAGTACATCCTCATGCCATTGCTTTATTAATTTAGGAACTTGCCATTTTCTTTTATATCCTTCACGAACTAGCACTCCGTAATCTGTAAGTCTTTTCTTCTCTTTATCCTCTATATCACTTATTCGTTTTTTACCTGTAATCAGATCTTGGGCATGATTTCGGACATCATCCGGCAAAGTATGCCACCATCTTTCGAAATCTTCATTCCAACGTGGTTTGGCTTCCCAATCAACTCGAATAGTCTGCCGGGCATTTTCGCCTGAATACCATTTAGCCTCCCATTCATCAGCAACCATTTGTAAAATCCCTGCCAATGTACCAGTATGATTTATAATTTTTTGACATCTCTTTTTATTGATAAGATCGTCTATCAAATTAGAATTCCATATTCTTGAGTTGTTAGAGTTTTTTTGCGTAAATGGTTTGCGGTAACGACTGTCTGGTGGTTTTAGAAGTGAATGCTCACCAATAAGACAATACTTTGCAGTTTCATATGGAAGAGAGCGAACCTCAACAAGTACGTGTTTTTTATCATCTTCAGGCATACCGATGACCTCTTTGATGAAAGGTATTTTTTCATTTCTGACTTCTTTTTCAATAAAATCGAGGGCTGGGTTCTCAACATCCGCTAAACAATGGAGATGGAAAATAAAAAGAGTTTTTTTAAGTTGTGTTTCTTCACAAAACCACTTCTTCAGATTGCGACGGATCACACTCTCATTATCAGAATGATAGGCTTTAGACAGATAGTGCTGTTTTTCTTCTGCCTTTTGTTTGTTATTGATTCGAGGGATATCAACTTGTTGATACACAGCTTTATAAATCATACTGATAAACCTCTTTAAAATGTCGGTATCATCCAGCATGCTGAAATGTATTGTACTGAAATCAATAAAGATATACTCAATTCGCGGTTTACCTTCAGATAGTCTTGTTTTGTTTGTCACGTTTACAGCTTTAATAATAAGCGATGTTTTTCCGGATTTATGTGGCCCACAGACAATACATTTTTCAGGTTCTGGTTGTTGCTCGATATGTTGAAAAATTATACTTTTTAATTGTCTCAAACCATGAATAAAAGCTGGGTTATCAGGATAAAAAATTCCTTGATTTTTCTGCTCATCGATAGGTTCTTCCCAAAAAAAAGGTTTACATTTATCTGTTGAATTATCTAACTTATTGGATGGTTTAAACATGTTTTTCATTGGTGCTACCTGGTGTTAAGTGTGTATCTAGACTTTAGTAAACTAACTCATTAATCAGTTGCTTGTTTATAAGGTGTTTTTATTGCGTCATCAACCAGTCTTGTATAACCTATACGAAGTTTATAGAAAACGAATGGTTTTTCTCCGTGTTTATCAATAAACTCTTTGGTGCAGAGTGAATCTAGGATTGAGTAATAGTCTTTGAGGTTTTCACTATTGATATTGATAACCAAAGAAATTGGGTCGATATCGAACAAACTTATCAACTTTCGTTCGTTGTCTTCAAAATTTGGCTCTAATGCGCGTAAAAACCTTCTATTTTCATGTGCGTACATAAACTCATAAATTAATTGGCGTGTAACTGGTTCATTAATCATTAAATTTTGCTGGGTTTCCAGGCGAAATAAACAAATATAACTAAGTAATATTTGACTAAGATAAGGTGAGCCTCCGGTGATACGGTAAAGGTATTCAATAGCCTGACCACTGAATTTCAATGGAGTGGATAAATTAACAACATAGACAAAGTCGATTTTACTAAAAAATTTCAGGTGGCAATAAGAAATATTTATTGGAAATTTATTTAATGGTTTAATCGTATTAATCTTTGACTGCGTTGTAAGTACTAATGTAAACCTTGAATTTATTTGATCCAATACTGCAAATAAATCATCTATTAACTCATTCGTTTCATCTGGAAGGACGTTCACCAATCGATCTATATTATCAATCATCAAAACCAAGTGTCTTTGTTGGACAATCAAACGTATAGCTTCCACTAGAACTTCAAAAGGGCTTTTACCTTCCATGTCGTCCGATGTCAAGAAAATTTCTGCTTCGTCACACACTAATTGAGTAAGCCCAGTTATCATCCATTGATGGACATTTTTGCTGGATTCCCTCAATGGTTTCAAGTCAGAATAGTCAACATATACTGGGAGATACACTGTATCATTGTGTAAACGATCTTTCAGTTGATATAAAAGTGTGGTTTTACCGGTACGAATCAAACCATAGATATTAACACAGAGACTTTGTATTTTATCAGGCTCTTCTTTTAAATGGGTGATTATATTATCTAGAATGTCATTCCGACTGGGAACATGTTGGAATTTTTTAATGTATTTTTTGTCAATCAGACCATCAGATGCAAAAGGTATATCATATTTCTGCTCTGATATGGTAGTTTTTTGTACAGTTCTATCAATAGAATTGACAACCATTTTAAATGCCCCAATATCAACTATCTTTTCCTTATGTCCACCATAGCTATTGTACTCTACTTTAGCTTCGACTGTTACTTCGGATCGTGTATACACCTTGACTTGGAAACTATATGAATTAGCGGGATAAAGAAATGGCTCGTGAGACTGCTTCAGACGTATACTATCATCTCTCGATAAAGGAGTTATTTCGAAATTACCACGATGATGCTGTCTTACAACATACTTAGTATTCTCATTAAAGCTAATTTTGCCAGGATCAGCTTTGATATGCAAACGTATATTCCAGATTGGTTCTGTTCCAATATTTTCAATCAGAAAAGTAATTGACCGCTCGGTACCGTCGGTCGTATCCTCTAGCGATAGTTCAGGTGCCAGCGAAAACTGTACTTTATCATAGGGAGGATGCTGCGCACTCCCCACTTTATTCAGTTTTTCCTGCCACTTGTCGAGAATACATTTTAGGACAAACTGCTCCGGTTGACGCAAGCCAGAGATGATTTGTTTTAACTGTGCGATATTATGTGCCATGGCTTCTCTGTGTTCATTGATTGGGCAATCGAGTGTAAAAGCCGCTTGCAATAACTGGCCCAGATGCTGCTGCTGCTCTGGAACGGGTGATACCCGAAGCTCTTGCCAGAGCTTTGACTGTTCTGCAGGTATCTCACGAAACTCGACCGGGTACAATGGGAAATTGATCAGCTTTGCCAGGTATCGGTAGAACCCTCCCCGCTTATCATTTGCTAAATGTGCTTCCATGCCTGCGTCATCATACGCCTTTGCAACATCCTCTAAGCGCGTAGATAGGGCAATCTCAGTAGAGTCATTTAATAATTCATATAGTGAATTGCAAATGTCTTCAAATGCCTCAACCGAGGAGTAGTTTACTTTGAAACGATTATTGAGATCGCTAAGTGCAATTTCCTGCTGGTCAGCCGTAAGCCAGTTTACTTTATGGGTAGCCAGGCAGTGAAGGGTTGTCCTCAGGCTATTTTGTTCAAGTGTTGATCGTAAGCATTTGTCTATAACTTCAATTATCTTGTTTGCGTTGGTCTGTCGTGCAATCCAGACTTTTAAGGCAGTTATACTTGCAGCATCATCAGATAGACTATCCGGCCAGGCATCACCACCAAATAGTTTTTCGCCTGTATCGGATAATACATCAATCATGTCTTGGAGCGGAGGTGCTATTTTTCCAAAAAAATCCCTGACCGTCTTTAATGCGCTTTCAAGCCCCTGGCTGGCGATGCGCGCTGCTTCACTAAAGTTGTTCGCTGCAAATGCATTTCTGGCCCGGTTTGCACTGGCTTCCATTTCTTTAATGGAATCACTGATTTCTTCTTCTTCTTGTGTCTTTTTACGACGAACTGACACGATAAAGTATCGTACGCCAATAGTGGCAATGGCGATAGGAAACATAAGAATAACTAGAAACCACCACAGGGGCAAGGTAACCTCGCCATCGAGTAGTGATGACGGGGTTGCGGTTGGTACAATGACAGTGGGAGCGGTTGTGGTTGCAGCTACCGGCGATCCACTGGCCGCCGTTGGTGGTAGTGGGGCCGGCATCAAGGCAATACTGGCGGGAATGGTTCGCGTTGTCAGGCGGTCACCGTTCAGGCGCGCGCGTGCCGTGACGGTGTAAGTTCCACTGGACCGGGTAGCGGTGAATATCTGTGTATATGTGCCTTCCGCGTTCCCCGGTTCAAAGGCAAAGGTGGCTGAGTCTCCGTCCGGTGTGATGATTTCAGCTTCCAGACGCAGATCGTCGGTCCGGGTTACAACGGTACCATTTCGCAGTAACTGTGCCGTAATGGTAACCGGCTGTCCGCTGTAGGGGAAGGGAGTATTCAGATCGACGACGACTGCCGGGTAGCGCCGATCAATCCAGTATTCGACGGTCCCCGCACCACGCCGCTGGATTTGCCAGTTGCCCGCAGGTGGATTTACGATACTGTAAATCTGATGGTATGTATCCGTATCACTCTGAATTGTTGGTGTAAGCACGTTACCGTCCGGATCGGTAAGGGAAATCGCAGCAGTTGGATCACTTTTAACAAACGAGAAGGTGAGATGTTCAAGCAGTGGCTCAACCTGAACGGTTAGATCGGTAGGTAAAAGCTGACCGGGAAGCACCGCCAGTCCCATAAGTTGACCTACCAGATTGTAGAAAATATTATTCAGGTCGGTTGTTGCTTCAATGGGAATATAGTTATCGCCGATCAGGTTGCGCCACTTGTCGCGATCTTGTTGCGCATCACCAATTGCCAGCACAAAGAGTTCGACATTTAAATTTTGCAGTTCACCTACCATCGGTGCCAGTTGATCATCGAAGTAATCCTGCAGTTCGACACCGGCCAGCGCCTCGCCTTCAGGCCCCGGTTGTCCATCGGTAACCAGGAGAATGACCTTGCGGGTCGCCGGATCTGATTTCAGCCGAAATTCATTGATTGCAAATCTCAGTGGGGCGGTAAACTCGGTACCTTCAATCCGTTCGGCGCGAAGATTATTGCGCAGGGTATCATCCGGAAGCAGGCGCAGGGTAAAGGTATCCCCGATTTCCCCACCAAAGTTTGCCAGGCCGGCCCGATAATTGGCCGGCTGTGACGTTGTGTTAGCGCTCAGATAGTCCAACAAAAACTGGGTGGCACGAATGCGCAACTGTTCCGGGTCACTGGTCTGCATGCTGCCCGAGTTATCTATGAGCAGGATAACATCGAGATTGGGCGCGGTATTGGGTGTTGATTGCGCATGGACCGTGATAACCGTCCATACGGTTAGACTCAAACATACCAGTACCAGCGTGAACCAGTACTTCCAGCGTACATAGCGCAGTGACCATGGCCTATATTCTGCGCTTACTTCTTGACGACTCTGCATTAAACTTCCTCAAAGTCGATGGTCATTGTGGCAGCAGGTGTCAGATAAGCGGTCACAAAGCTACTCATGCTAATCACAAGCAGACAGGTCAACGCTACCCAGATACCCATACTGCCGCGAGCGTCGCTCATAATACAGACTAGAGCTACCCGCAGGTCATTCTGTATTCCAAAGGTATCAACTATTGGCACCTGACTAATTAGTACCAAAATGGTCAATGTTGCGCTTGTACCGCAAACCCACCAGGTTCTGGCACGCCGTCTATAGCCGGGAATAAGGATACATCCCAGGCTTGCACCGGCAGTGAACAGGGTCAGCAATAGACCCATGCGTAGCAGAATACCTGCCTTTGGCACTGCAAACCAGATGGCCCACCCAGACAACTGCGGCTGCTGCCGGGCCAGAACAGCAAGCTCACGTGCCACTGGATCGCGGAAAATCTGCTCAATACTTACCTCTTCGGCGGCTGTGTCTGGCAGGTTTATCCCAATCCGCTCCGGTATATCGGGATAACTGGCGAGCAGCGATTGAATAGCCGGCTGTCTATGCCAGGCAGCGATCTGTTGCGGAGCAGTCTGGATATCGGCAAACCAGACCCAGGTAAGAAATAGACTCACCAGTGATCCGAGTGCGGCCAGACCGATTATCATCAGCAGAGGCCTGGATGTCATAGCGCTTCCTCAGTCGTAAAGATCTCGATATTCCGAGTCAGATACAGTGTCGGCGGGATGTAACTGCATCATTAGTCCACCTGGTACCAGCAAGATCAGGCCAAGCCAGGCCAGCCATATCCCCTCACCCAGGCGCGCACCCGCCAGTGTGAGCAGCAGGCGAAACCCCAGATCGGTACCGTTTCCCAGGGCATCAATGGTCGGCATCTGGGTAAGTAACCAGATGGCTGTGAGCAGCGCGAAGCCAGCCTGTAACCAATTTGTCAATGCGCGGAGACAGCATGTCGGGCGCAGGAATGAGAGCCCCAATGTGATAATGCCTAACACTCCCGTGCATGCGACTGCCAGGAATGCCCCCCAGACCCAGAAACTACTGTTAACAAAAAAAACAAACAGAACCCAGGCTGGAATACTACCTATACCTAATAAATGATTTAATATTCGCGATACTTCACTTCTCCCGGTCCACTCAAGCCATTGAGCGAGTATCCCAGGCGCGAAATCACCCAATACCTGAAGCCATGCGTTGTCTAGGTACTCTGTAGGTACAAATCGTATCCATGGCAGAAAGATAAAACTGATCACAATCAGAATAGTCCCAATGATTGTGGGGCTACGAACAATAAGCCCTCTCTGAAACCAGAAGGGCAGAGTTAACCGGCGGTTAACCAGAAGACCTTCTTCATATTCGTCGAACACAAGCTGCCTCCAGAATGTGCTACTGCGGTTAAACGAGCACCACCAATTGCATCGGCTATACAATCACTTCTAACCCATACACGGTGCGTTGATAGACCTGGACCAGATCATCTTCATCCAATGGATTACCGGCTTTTGAGAGATGTTCACGCAGTGATGCAGGGTAACCCTCCTGCTGCATATGGGCCTGTACCAGATCAAATGGGTACGTGACCCGCCGAAATTCCACGGTATGCTGTTCCGTATCAATAATGGCATAGGCTGCACGGCGATCACCATCACGCGGTTGACCAACACTCCCAGGATTAAGGGCCATAAGCCTGCCATCAAGGGGGACCGGCTGATTGTAAATAATAGAACGCAGTCGGTTCTCTGGGCGTTTACCCGGCGGATCGACCATTTCACAAAAAGTAGGAATATGGGTGTGACCAAAGAGCAGACAGGCACGCATACCATCCTGGAGGTATACCCGCCGCAGTGGATCCAGGCCATTCCAACGGATAAGAGTCGTCTTCCAGGGATAGAGATAGCACAGAATGTACTGATTTGGTACCAGGCATGCATGCACAAAGACATACAGCATATCGCCGTGTGCCTCTACTTTTGGTAGCATACGGGTATCGATCATCTGTTCCTCACACCAGTGCCAGAGGAGTTGATTATCTGCATGCTGGAGCAGCGTGCGATGTTTATAGATCACATCGCGCGCTTCAGTATTAAATTCATCAACTGGTATCAGTCCGGTGAGTGCTGCATCATGATTGCCCAGTACCCAGCGTTGCGGGTCAATCTGTTCATGCAGAAAACGGATACACTGATCCGGTTCGGGACCATACCCGACTATATCCCCGAGACACCAGTAGCTATCAATATTGCATTTGTCTGCATCTGCCCGCACTGCGTCAAGCGCACACCCATTTGCGTGAATATCAGAGATAATTGCATAACGCATGTGGTAACCTCATATCTTGAAACGCCCCCCCCGGGGTGGCTTTTTTTCCTGCTCACGTCGTCGTGCCAACTCCTCCCAGGCTGCCTGAACCCGCATATCAAGAGGATCGATATCTTCAGCATTCCGGATCTTCGTCTCGAGCATGGTGTTATTGGGCGGATGGTTACCAAATTTGGGATTACGCATATCTTTTTCAATGTCATTAAGCAGTGGTTCAAGCTGCGCGATATGGTCATTGCACGATTGGGCATAGGTATCTGACTGCGAGGCTTTCTGTTCGAGATCAGCGCGCTGCAGACGATCCTTGATGCTCTGCTGCTCTTTGAGCGCCAGCGTACTCTGTGGTGGAGCCATAGTCTCCATTTCCGCCAGCCGCTGTTGCAGCGTGGTATAGTCTGTCTGACACGCTCTAAAGTTGGCCGCCAGTTCACGTAAAGATTGGGTTTTGTCATTTAATGCCTTTTCAGCCTGAATGAAGCGACTTCTAGCCTGCCCCTCGAGTCGCAGCAGGGTTGCGGCATAGCTATGCCAGTGCTCATAGTTCGTCTGGAGATCGAAGGCAATGCGGCGATGTTCTTGCCAGTCATCTATGCGTTGCTGGAGGGTGAAACCATAGAAATGCTGCAGTTTTTTCTGTTGTTTAAAACCCTCTTCATCAAGGGGAATATCAAGCGCACGGTGCATCTGGCTCCATAGTGTCTCCAGTTGATTACATATCTGGATGGTTTCACTAAACGCTTCATTCTGAATGGCACGATCGATCTGGTCAATTAACGGGTTGATGTCTTTTACCCACTTCTCGTAAATCTCTATGTTCTGGAGCAGATCTTTTGCCGGCATTTGAAAGTCTTCTTCCCGTCTAACCTCCTGCGCTAAACGTCTGGCTTCACGAAAGTCCCAGGTTTGACGGCGGGCCTGGTTACATAGTTCGTGGGCCTCGCGTAGCTTGCGCAAACCCTGTTGCCACTTTTCCACACGGGCTTCGACATCATCGAGCGTTCGATCAAGCTGGTCCTGTATGTTCCGATCCAGGTTGAGTTGATCATAGACTTGTTGAATGGCTTTTAATCGGTTAAGCAGGCGTGTTGCCTCATTGACGACTGTATCCGGATCACGCTCAGTCATCTTAAGATCCTCAGCACTCTGGCAAGCCAGTTTTATATCCCGGGCTACGGCACTGCTCAGATCCGCCAGACCTTGCGTGACCCGCCGATCGGTGCGTTGTATCATATTCAGGAGTTGCTGGGCCTGGGCATAGTTCTGCACGGCATCAAGGATGGCCCGGTTATTACGGTGATCAATCGCCTGCCGGATAAGCTCGCTGACGGTGGTGTCGATATTGTCTTCCAGCCACTGCTGCACCTGATCGCGTCCTGCCGGGAAGGTTTCTTTGACATATTCCATCTGAATAATGGCGTCGCCATATGCACCCTGGCTAAAGAGCTCTTCGGCGCGGGTCAACTCGTACCACATACCACTGATTGCCGTTGCATCACGAATATTGGCATAACGTAACCCCTGAGATGACTGATAAGCAGCCGCGAAGTTGCCGAGTTTCAGGTACAGTTTCATTAACTCAATGGTGAGATCAACATCATTGTGAAACTCCGTGCCGGTCAGTGCCTGCTCCAGCCGTTGTGCGGCCGCTTCGGTTGCATTGGTGACCAGCAGGCTCTGTATTTCGCTCCGTAACTGATTAACCTTGGCACTATAGAGCCGCTGCTGCATTTCAATGTCACTCAGGGTTGCATCCTGGGTAGAACGGTAGCCCATCTGAATGAGATCAAATGTACGCTGCTCATACTCCGCGATTTTCTGCCAATCCGGATGTGGCTGCGCCTTCAGCATTGTGGTCTGTTCGATCAAATAGTCCAGTTCGATCTCGCGTGCCAGACGGCGATCAGCCGGGTCGTAAAGCAATCGTGCGGTCTGAAGCTCTTGAACCATCTGGTACCCAAAGCTGAGTTGCGCGGTAATAGGAACACTCTTGCGGATGCGCTCAATATAGTCGGTCCGCCAGGCTTCAAATAACGTGGCCTGCAGTTGCTTGATTTCCGCTGTGCGGATCGAGTCCTGTGACAGCAGAGCCGTGAGAGTTTCGTTGGCCTGCCGCCACTCCGGGCGCAGCGCCAGGCTAACAGGAGACTGGGCCAGATCCTGCTCTACCGTCTGTCGGGTGTCTTCTATCAGCTTTTTGACCCGTTCCAGTTCAGGCGCAATCTGCGTATCATGCGCGATAAGTGCATCAATATTGGTCACCTGCTGCCGGGCATCGGTCAGGGCGGCCTGGGTCTGTGTGTCGGTACCATGCTGTTCAAGCAGGGTGATCACTTCCGTATAGGCCTGGCGTGCCCCGGCAAACTCAGGTGGCACAGCCGTCATCTGTTTCTGGGCAGTTATAACCTGTAGCATTGCGCGCGCCCGCCCATGGAACAGGATCGCCTGCTGCTGATACGGACTGGCGGGCTGCACCAGCAACTCGCATGTATCAATAACGACCTGCCAGTTTGCTTCACGATATGCCTGTTGTACCTCAGTCCAATTCTTGTCGGCGTTCTGCATGGTGGCAATCCGCCGCTTGAGGGTTATCGCCTGGGGATGTTTGCGTTCCGCTTCATCAAGTTCATTGAGCAGTTCATCTGCCTGAACCGGATCGGGGGGGTCCGCATCAATGGCGGCCTGGGCTGCCTGCAAGATATTCCCGACCTGCGTAAATCGCTTTTCCGTCTGACTGACCTTAACCGTCAACTGCTCCATCCGGGTTATAGCCTGTTTGAGCCGCGCGGAGGGATTCTGCACCTCAATTGATTTTGCCCGCGCACTACTCAAATTATCGCGCGCAGTCGCAAAGTCATTGCGGCTCAAGGCTGCTTCTGCCTCAATACATGCATTTTCAACCTGGACAGCCAGGGTAGCCGACAGGTCTTCCTCCCGCCGCTGGATGGCTTCCTCCAGGCCGGTAAAGGCCAGCGGGGGCTCCTGGTTAAAGATGGACCGGGCGGCACGTAACAATCCCAGCACCTTTTGCGCGTTCGCCTCCCGTTCAGCGGCTTGAAACAGATCACGTCCGCTATTCCAGCGATCAAGTAGCGCCTGAGTATCCTCAAGTTCAAGTTGCAGGTCAGCACGCTGCGCTGCAACCAGATCCTCACCCTGGATCTTCGGGAGATCACCATCACCACCAACGACATATTCAATTCCATCGCGCGTTTCTGTGCGCAGGGTCAGGTTGGTCAGAAAGTTAATGGCCTCCTGATAGAGCCTGACCGCCTGCTGCGGCATGCCGTTGGTTAAGGCACGTTGTGCCTGCTGCTGGCGATCAAGCGCTTTTTCTTTGCGAAACTCAATAAGATTGCTGGCTGTTTCATTCATCATATCGGATGCAGGTCGGTGGGTTCCGTACCGGGGATCCCATACTTCCGTTAGCCCCTGATCGCTGAGTTTCAGAATGCGCTTATAGGCTGCTTCACGATCCCCACTGACAAGCAGGGTTCGTACCTGGCCGGTTTCTTCTTTTAGCGCATTCAGGGTTGTATTGGTTTCAACCAGCAGGTTGATTACTTTCTCGGACAGGTCGGTCGAACTTGCGCGGGTGCGGAGTTCTTCAAGCTGGCTGACATAGTCTTGCAGCAGGCTAAGGCGCTTGTTGGACTCAGCAACGCGAATACCGTTCCGTAGGTTATCCAGGGCGGTCTGCACTTCGCGCTCTTCGCCGGTGCGCTGCTGGGTTTGCTCGATGACTTTTAAGGCCTGTTCGGCCTGACGATAGGCTTCGCCGTCACTATCGGCCGTGGCACGGACCTCACGCCAGGCTTTCCGCCGCTCCTCCAGATCAGTGGGGGTCTGGCGATCGACGGTCTGGGCTGCGGCAACTAACTCCTCTTCGCGCTGTTGCTGTCGGCGCTGCGCTTCTTGCAAATGCAGTTGTGCCTGGTCATGTAATGCTCCCTCGGCCTGGCTCACTACCGTTCTGAGTATCTGTCTGGCATACGTCAGATCGTTATGTTCAAGCGCCGCCACCCCTGCCTGAAGTTGTGCCGACAGTTCGCTGTCGGCATCGAATGATACCGGAGTCTGAATCAGACGTGCCTGGAGTTCCGTATCAGTCGTAGCGGCAGTGTCCGGCGGTACGGGCGCCGCCGCCGCAACTGCCGGCATGCCCGGCAGTGCGATATTCAACTGGTGGAGTTCTGCGGCATTGACCGGTAGATCGCCCTGCATTCCGTCCTTGAGCCAGCGCTCAACATTGGTGACAATGTCCAGCAGAGCAAAACTACGCTCGACATTTCTATCCAGCATTGCCTGTTGTGCCTGCTGTTTAAGGTCTTCAATCCACTGTGCAATCTGCTCCTGGTTCATTGGGTTATCCTCATCTGCTCGATCTACCTCTATCCTTATCAGACCACGATGGTGCGGGCACTGTCAGGCTTTATGGCTGCTGCGGCAGTTGCTGTCTGACGGCAGCACTCAGCGGCTGTTCTGCCCGACTGGCTTGTAGCCAGCCTAACCGGCGACTCGTGGGGGTACGAACATAGTACCACTCGTCACTGCCGACGCTGCTCCATCCCACAACTTAAAGGGTTGTGCCGGCGGCAACCTGGCTATAAAAGGCCACGTTCGTACCTGATTGTGTATAAAAAGGGCTGGCGACACGCACAACGACACTGGGTGCTGCTTCTATTCGAAACGCCAGGGGTGTCGCCAGAACGGTTTCCCGCGTCAGTGGATTAATAATACTGGCCGTAAGCGTATATGCGCCGGAGGGGAGGGCCGGCTCCTCCGGTACCGGACGCCAGACCCAGACTCCGTCATCCTGGGTTGCGATACTCACCGATGATAGGGTTCCCCCCGAACGATTGATCGTAAGTTGAACCTCTGTGCCCGGCAGCGATTGCCCACTTACCCGGAGCGGCAGGTCGAAAAGGGTTTGCTCAAATGCTTCCTGGTCAATAGAGACGATACCCGGTTCTGTGGTGTCTGTTATGGCCATGGTTGCGATTGTTGTGGCCACGGCGACCTCGGTCTGTTGAACCATAACCGTGGCCCGGACGACCGTTGCCGTCTGCGCAACTGCGGTGGCGTCTGCCCGGGCGCTGCTGGTTTCCTTGACTGCCATGGTGGCGGTTTGCTCCGCTGCCGCTTCAGCTATGGCCGTCAACCGGGACGCCGTGATTGCGGCACCTGTCTGATTACTTGATGCTCCCGGGATTATGCCCATGTTTTGGAACCATCCACCAGTCCATATCACGACTCCAACCATAATGACGACAACAACAATGATCAACAGGCAGGCCGTCCGGCGCGGTGGGCGTTGTGCCGGTTGCGCGGCTGCCGGCTGTTGGGACGCCGGCTGGAGTGGTTCTGTTCGGTCCTGCGGGAGCGTTTCTGGCTGATCCAGGCGGGTGGTAACCGCCGGCCCTGCTGTTGTAGGTACTGCCGCTGGATCCGAGGCCGGGATAGTTGCAGACGTTTCCGGCAAGAGAGTCGTTTTTTGTGCCGACCCTGCATGCGCTGCCGGCGGGTCCGGGTCCGGGGTAGTTGCATCCGGCAGCGCTGCTGGATCAGTGGTCTGGTCCGGGTCACGCGATTGTTCAGACGTTTCCGGCAGGAGAATCGTTTTTTGTGCCGGTCGCGCATGCGCTGCCGCTGGATCCGGGTCCAGGGTGGGCGCATCTGGCGGCGCCGTTGGATCGGGTGTCTGGTTTGCGGGGGAAGATTGCGCCTGCTTATGTTGCGCAATCTTCTGTTCAATCTGGTCGAGGGCATCCTCCGGCACACCGCCACTACGCCGGGCCAGATCCAGGAGTACTTCTGCACGTTCCAGGTCGCTCTCCAGATAGGTATGCGTTTCCAAAGCCAGGGCTACCCCTGTCTGTGACCACCGGGTCTCCAGCCAGGCCAGCGCGTCACGCATGGTGGCTGCGCCGGCAAAACGTTGCTGCGGGTTGGGGTGCAGTGCCTTTACCACAATCTGCCGACTTCCCAGGCTCAAGGCCTGCCAATGTTCTCCCGCGCGTCGTTCCAGATCGCTCTCGGTCTGCCCATCCTCAGATGCCGGCTTCCCGGTCAGCATCTGGTAGAGAGAGACGCCCAGCAGGGTCAGGTCTACATCAGGGGTACCCTGACCCGGCGCACTTACATGGTTCCAGTCAATTATCTGCACCTGTCCGGTGCTCTCGTCAAAATAGATATTCTTGAGTTGGAACTCAGTGTAGCTGCGTTTCAGCTTTGTATGCAGCAGATGCAGCACACGCGCCACCTGGGCCGTGATCTGCAGTGCCACCGGCTCTTCCAGATAGTAGGGCGGCTGACCAAGCCAGGTCTCCAGTGACCTGCCCGGCACCAGTTCCTGCGCCAGAAAACATGGGTCGCTGTCGCGCCAGGTCTCATAGAGGCGCGGAATGGCGTGCCGGCCGTCAAACTGCTCCT
>DAOTVB010000256.1:0-27389 GCA_034436755.1 Chloroflexaceae bacterium
GCCTGCGCGCGGGCCGCCCGGTATGGCCCACAGCCCCCGCTCCGGCGCGCGTCCCACCGCATACCCCCGGCGTGCTCATCACCAGCCACCCCATGCTGGTCGTGCCATCCGCCTGGCACGGTGCGCCACCCTGGTGGACGGCCCGCGCCAGCCACCCTGATCCCCCATTTGTGCAAAGCTCTCCGATGAGGATGCATGGGTTTTCAAAAGCCCGCCGTTGTGGAGGTGATTGGAATGCGGTAAAAACGACCTTTTGCGAGAGCCTCGATCCGCGTGCCATGGTTTGCCCCCATGTCTGACCTGCTGTCCCTATTATAACATACTTTCTGCCGCATGCTACTGCCCAATTGAGCAGTTGCGAGCGACTCCCGGGATTTTACCCCATGCTTTGCCGCTCGCAATTTGTCGAGCCGTCAGCCGTCAGCTTTCCGTGGTCAGTGGTCAGTGGTCGGTGATCAGCCGTCAGCTTTCTGTGGTCAGCGGTCGGTGGTTGGCTAGATCAGGCCGAGCTTCCCGGCCGTGTAGACAATTTCCGTCCGGTGGTTAACATCGAGTTTGCGCATGATCTTGCGGATGTGAAACTTGACCGTGCTCGCGCTGATGGCGATATGGTCGCCGATCTGGCGGTTGGAGTACCCCTGCCGCAGCAGATGCATGATCTCCATCTCGCGCTCGGTAAACTCCAGCGCGGGTTGCCCCACGTTCTCGCCACTCAGAACATTGCGCATCACCAGGGCTGCGCTGCGAGTGTCCAGCGCCGACTCGCCCCGGTTTACGGCACGGACAATCTTGACCAAATCAATTGCGTCCACATCCTTGAGCACATAGCCGCGTGCCCCGCTGCGGATCGCCTGCAGCACCAGGCGCTCCTCCAGGAAGGTCGTCAGCACAATCACCCCGGTCTGCGGGTAGCCGGTCGTGATCATCTGGCAGACATCAATACCCTCGGCGGTGCCCCGCTCGCCCAGGCTCAGGTCAAGCAGCACAATATCGGGCATAACACTGTCCAGCATGCCCAGGGCAACCCGCCCGCTATCGGCCTCGCCGACCACTTCGATGCCCTGTTCCAACTCCAGGATTGAGCGCAGCCCGTGGCGGACGATACTGTGATCATCAACAATCATTAACCGAATAGGCGTGTTCACACTGGTTACTCCTGCTGATCATCCGGAGCGGTACGATGATACAGACCTCCGTGCCTCCCGACAGCCGGCGGGTAATCGTCAGATCGCCGCCGATCTCCTGCGCCCGCTCGTGCATGCTGCAGAGCCCGAAGTGGCCGGCCGGCCGGCCGGCGGGCAGCTCCTGCTCCCGGCGCAGATAGGCTTCCGGGATGCCGATGCCATCGTCGGTCACGGTAATCTGCACCAGTTCCGCCTCAAACTGAACCACGATCCAGGCGTTGCCGGCCTGCGCATGTTTATAGGCATTGAAGAGCGCTTCCTGCACAATATGGTAGCAGGCATACTCCAGTTCGGCGGGAAGCGTTCCCGGCGCATCCGCTACCTGGATCTGCACCTGCAGATGGGTGCGGCGGGTGAAGTCGGTCGCCAGATCGTGCAGGGCCTCAATCAGGCTGACCTGGCTGGTTTTGATCGTGGAAAGCTCAAAAATAGCCTCGCGGACGCGGGTAATCGCGCCACGGGCCATCTCCTTGGTGCTGCAGATACGCTCATACACGGGCGTCTGTGCGGGCAACTGCGCGCGACACCACTCCAGATGCATACCGATACTGATCAGATGCTGGGCGACATTATCGTGCAGTTCGCGCGCGATGCGGTTGCGCTCTTTGTTGACCGTCTCATTCTGGCGGGCGCGGATCAACCGCCGTCGGGCGCGCTCCAGTTGACGATTCTGCTCTTCCAGTTGCGTTTTTTGCCGGTAGGTCTCCTCGTAGTGGGCGGTTGCCTCGGCCCGCAGGCGCTCGCTCTCCTCATAGAGCCGGGCATTCTCAAAGGCCACCGCCGCCTGGTTTGCCAGCGTCTGCAACACCGAAAGCTCCCGCTCATCCAGCACAAACTGATGCCCTGGCATAACTACCAGGGCACCGAGAAGTTGCTGGCGCAGGAACATCGGTTCCCCCAGGATGCCGGGCAGTCCGGGCGTAATCGCTACAATCAGGCGGCGCTGCGCGATAACCTGGTCGATCACACTATCCAGGGCCGGCGGCATGTCGGGGTTCGTCTGAATAGCCGCTTCATGCCCGTTATAGCCGGCAATCCAGCGCCGGCGGTCGGCATCATTCAGGGCAATAACGGCCCAATCGGCTTCAAAATGCTGGGCGGCAACCCGGACCACCGCCTGCGCCAGGAAGGGCACGCCGCTGGTGGTATTGCAGAGGGCCGCCGAGATATTGGCAATCGAAGCAATCGCCCGATCCAGGCGGCGTTCTTTCTCACGATACTCCGGGTAGTAGGTGCGCTTGGACGACTTGAGCCCGGTGAGATGTTCAAGCAGGTGTTCGCGCGTTGTTTCCATAACAGCATCTTTCTAACCGTATGATTACATTGCTTTATGGAGCACTGCGGCGATCGTGGCAGCAGTCATCTCGCGTGGATTGGTCGCCATACATGCATCGCGCAGCGCATGTTCGCACACCATGGGCAGCAACTCCGCAGTCATCCCGATGGTCGCCAGTCGCTCCGTCAGGTCAATGCGGTGGGCCAGGTTGCGGATGGCAGCAATAGCGGCTGTGCCTGCTTCAGGGAGCGTCATGGCGGCGGTATCGATACCCATAGCCCGGGCGATAGCGGCATAGCGTTCCGGACAGGCTTCCAGGTTGAACTCCATCACATACGGCAGCAGCAGGGTGCTCAACGCGCTGTGGTGCGAGTCGAGCAGACCCCCAATCTGATGGGCAATCGCATGGGTGGCACCCAGGATCGCGTTCGAGAAGGCCAGGCCCGCGTGCAGACTGCCGCGCGCCATAGCTGCTTTGGCGCACAGGTCACTACTGCCGGTAACCGACAAGGGTAAATGTGCGAAAATAAGCTCAATCGAACGCAGCGCATGCACATCGGTCAAAAACGTCGCCGCCAGGGAAACATACGCCTCGATGCTATGCGTCAAGGCATCCATCCCAATCGTCGCCGTCAGATAGGCGTCCTTGGTTGTCAGGAGCAGCGGATCAGTAATCGAAATGTCCGGAATGAGCGACTTACTGATCAGCGTCATCTTGATACGCCGTACGGTATCGCTAATAATCGCAAACTGCGAGACATCGGCACCGCTGCCGCCGGTCGTTGGCACCATCACCATGGGCGGCAGGGGGCGCTGGATCTTATCGACACCCTCGTACGCCTGAATCCGGCCGCCATTGGTGCTCAGGACCGCAATCCCCTTGGCGGCATCGATGCAACTCCCCCCACCGAGCGCAACCAGTGCATCACACTTTCTTTCGTGATAGCAGATAACACCGGCTTCGACCTCATAATCCTTGGGATTGGGCGTCACCTCGGACCAGATCACATAGTCTACTTCGGCTTCGATATGCGGAAGCAGCGTTTCGAGCCAACCGGCCGCGATTACGCCGGGATCGGTGACCAGCAGCACCCGGGTGGCTCCCAGACGCCGTACGGCCTTCCCCACCTGTGCGAGTGAACCGGCCCCAAAGA
Organism: Chloroflexaceae bacterium; assembly: GCA_034436755.1. GTDB lineage: Bacteria > Chloroflexota > Chloroflexia > Chloroflexales > Chloroflexaceae > CAKZQX01. The sequence goes on from DAOTVB010000256.1 coordinate 3,615, forward strand.
TGACTTCAGGCACAACAAACTTGCAGAACTGCATGATCGTTATTTTGCTGGATGCTACATTTGGAAGTAGCTACTTTTCTGATACTACGCTTGCAGCGTACTGCAAGATCTCATTCGGCGGTGTGGGTAAGGGAGTGAGCCAGGTTTGCAGGAAGGCGCTACGGCAGATGAACTGCGCGTATGTCGTGGACTCTGAGTGTATGATGTGATACCTGGTGTATAGGGGAAGACTGCCAGACGCCTCTCTGCGTATTCTCCGAAGACCTCCCGTGTCTCGGGTTTCTCTGATTGTCCTAACAGGTAACACAGATTCCGGATACGGTGAACCGGTTGCACTGCGCCGGGCGCAGGTTGCACATAATTAGAGTCGTAAACGGGCTGTTTAACTATTTTTTGCATTATACCGACCAGCACGCACTACGTCAAATGGTTCGCTACGGAGGCCAGGCAAACTGTCCAGTTGGTTAGCAGGCTTACTGCCCTGGCGGTCAACCTGCAATTATCCGAGAAGTGAGTTACAAGCCTGGGGTGAGAATGTTATGATGGGAAGCATCCAGCTTTTAGCGCCGTTTGACCGACAGCATCGTATCTTGTCTGGTACGGTGTCTGTGCTATCATTCACAATGTATAGCACAGCCAATCTATGCGGCCGGCTGGATGAAGGTTTCGCGCCTTGAACTAAGGAGAGACTTCATTATGGATCGTCAACACGATGCCACCGCCGCGGAAGTCGTGACCACACCCCCGGAAACGTACGCATATCCAACGACCGAGACCCATGGTACGGAGAACCGCGCGAGTCAGAACGATACGCCGCGGATTCTCGCCGAACTGGTCATTGAGGAGGTCAGTATCGACGGCATGTGTGGCGTCTACTGATCTGGTTTACGACGCAGGTGTGGGTGCCGACACCCGCACCTGTGGCGCAGCGCTAACTGCTGACCGATGGGTCGTTTGGGCACGCCGGCGGGAAAGCTGATACCAGGTTGCCGGCAAACCAACAATGCGCCGGAATGGGGGCACGCAGCGCAGCACATGCCCGTGTACCATCTCGGTGTGCTCGGTGTCCTCTGTGGCTATGACAACAAATCGGTATCAACCGGGTTAACCAGACCTCCGACATGGTGAATGGTTGCATAGATTTATGGGAAAATTAGACGGAAAAGTTGCTTTCATTACTGGTGCTGCGCGGGGGCAGGGACGCGCTCATGCCGTGACGATGGCGCGGGAGGGGGCCAGTATCGTTGCGCTGGATATCTGTGCCGACCTGCCCTACCCGCGCTATGCCCTGGCACAGCGCAGCGATCTGGACGAGACCGTGCGCCAGGTGCAGGCCCATGACTGCCGGGCATTGGGGCTGGTAGCTGATGTACGCAGTGCCGGCGCGATGGAAGCGGCCGTGCAGCAGGCCATCCGCGAGTTTGGGCAGATTGATATTCTAGTCTGCAACGCCGGGGTTGCCGATATGTCGCTGACCTGGGACGTCACCGAGGAGTGGTGGGACACCATGCTGGATGTCAACCTCAAGGGCTACTGGCTGGCGGTAAAGTATGTTGTTCCCACGATGATCGAGCGGCGGATGGGCGGGCGCATTGTGATGACCTCGTCGGTGGCCGGGCTGCGCGGGATGCCGGGCCTGGGGCACTACTGCGCGGCCAAGTGGGGTGTGGTTGGTCTGGCGAAGTCGCTGGCGCTGGAGGTGGCCCAGTTTGGAATTACCGTCAACACAATCCACCCGACCGGCGTCAACACCGCGCTGATCGATGGCATGGCGACCGCAGCCGGTATGACCCGGGAGGCGCTGGTTGATCACCTCTATGCCAATAATCTGCTCCCGGTGCGCCTGGTTGAGCCGCAGGAGATTGCCAATGCCGCGCTCTGGCTGGTCTCCGATGAAGCCAGCCATATCACCGGGCAGGAGTTGAAGGTCGATGCCGGGATGCTGCTGAAGTAGCCGGTACGGGTTTGGACCGCGAAATGAGCGAAACTGCCAGTGCTGCTGGGGAAGCCTGATCCGGCTGAAGCCGGGACTCCCGTGCAGCGATGTCCGGATTAAAAATTCAACGTTCATGAAGCATGACCTACGACGACTCTGGTTCAGGTTGACACAAGGTAAAAAGTATGAATCTCGATGCCCACTACGTGGTCTCGCGTGATGCGGCGGTACGGCCCGAACGTTTTGGCGGGCTGGTCTATCGCTATGACAATCGCCGCCTCTATTTTCTCTACTCGCGTGACCTGGTCGATTTTGTGTGCAGCATTGATGGCGCATGTCCGCTGGGAGCGACGTTGGATGCATTTCTGGCGACGCGCGCGCTGCCCGCCAATGCCCGCGAAGTGTTTGTCAATGCACTGGTGCAGTTGGAACAGTTGAAGGTGCTAGAGGAGGCCCACAATGCCGAAGTATATCATCGAGCGTGAGATTCCGGGAGCCGGCAATCTCTCCCGCCAGGAGTTGCAGTCCATTTCTCAGACATCCTGCAATGTATTGACCGAGTTGGGACCGCAGGTTCAGTGGCTTGAGAGCTATGTTACGAATGATAAGATCTACTGCGTCTATATCGCGCCAGACGAGGCCAGTGTGTGTGAACATGCCGCCCGGGGCGGCTTCCCGGCAAATTCCGTTGCGCGGGTGGCAACAACGATTGATCCAACCACTGCGGAAGTATGAGTCGACGGGGCATTGGCATTATCGGCACGAACTGGGGGGTGCAGGTACAACTCCCGGCCTTTCGCGCGGCTGGACTGGATGTGGTGGCAATTGCCGGCCGCCAGGAGAAGAAAACCCGGCGGATTGCCGATCAACTGGATGTTCCCTTTGCCACGACTGACTGGCAGGCGCTGATTGCCCGGGATGATGTGGACCTGGTGAGCATCGTCACCCCGCCCGGTCTGCACTGCGCGATGTGCCTGGCCGCGTTGACGGCGGGCAAACATGTCCTGTGCGAGAAGCCGATGGCGCTGCAACTCTCCGAGTCGCGGCATATGCTGGAAGTCGCCCGCTCCCGTCCGGAGCAGTTCACCCTGATTGATCATGAACTGCGCTTTTTGCCGGCGTTGCGTGCGGCGCGGCAACTGGTCGTCGCCGGGGGCATCGGCCAGTTCCGCCGGGCAGAGGTGCGCGCGATTGCCAGCGTGCGGGCCAACCTGCGGCATCCCTGGAACTGGTGGAGTGATGCTGCGCAGGGGGGCGGCGTGCTGGGCACCATTGGCACGCACCAGACCGATATTCTGCGCTATATCCTGGACGATGAAATCACCTCGGCGCAGGGTTTCCTCACCACATTTATTACCGAGCGACCGCAGGACAAATCCGGCCAGTTTACTTCGACCAACGTGCGTTCCGTGACCGCCGACGACTTCGCCACGTTCCACCTGCGCTTTGCACGGGGCGGGGTGGCGGTGGTCATCGCCAGCATGGTTGCGCGCATGGAAGAGCCGCAGAGCATCACCCTGCATGGTGACGAGGGCACACTGGTGTTTCTTGATGGGCAGTTGCTGCACGCCCGGTATGATGAAGATCTGCGGGATATTACGCCGGCGCATACGATAACCTTCCCGGATGCGCTGGCGGGGATCAGCCATAGCAGTTTTGCCTGCTTTGCGGAGGCGACCGTTTACATGGGGCATGCCCTGCGCGCCGGGCTGGAAGGCGACCCGGCAGCGCTTACGCCCGCAGCAACCTTCGCGGATGGCCTGCGCATTCAGCAGGTGATTGAAGCGATCCGCCACTCGAGCGCCCAGTCGGGCGACTGGGTTGAGCTGGAGCCACCCGTGAACACGTTTACGGATGAACAGGCCAGCGCAGATAGTGCGCCGATGCGTTAAGGCGGACAAGCCTGCGGCGGCATGCGTTCACTACCACCATTCCCGGCCGGCGCACCGCCACATAGACGGGCGTGCCGGCCTGTTACGCATTCTCCCCATGTGTTATACTATACATAACGCCACAAACAGATGTCCAGTGTAGTTTCAGGGGGATAAAACGATGGCGGAAACCGATCACCCGCTCAAGCGGCTGATGATGCTGGCGGCGACCGACTTTGCCGCCTGGCTGCTCGGTCAGCCGGTACGGAGCGTAACTACCCGGCAGGGCGAGTTGACCGCCATACCCGACCCGATTGACACCGACCAGGTGCTCTTTGTGACCCTGGCGGACGGGCGCGAGGTTATCCTGCATATCGAGTTTCAGGGGCCGGGAAGCGATAAACCAATGTCGCTACGCCTGTTGGAGTATGGCACCCGTCTGGCGCTGATGTATCGGGATATCCCGATGCGCAGCGTAGTGCTGTATCTCGGTGGCGCGGGTGCGCGTGACACCGGCGAGCATGCCCTGTATGACCCGGACGGACAGGTGCGAATGTCCTGGCGGTATGATGTTATCCGACTCTGGCAACTGGAGTCTGAGGCATTGCTGGCGCTTAATCGCCCCGCACTGCTGGCGCTGATTGGGCAGACGCGCATCCGGCAACCGGAGCAGACGATTCCCCAGGCGATTGCGCAGGTGGTGCAGGGAACAACTGGCGAACAGCGCGAAAATCTACTGGCGGAATTGCTCCTGTTATGTACCGATAAGGAGATCGCAGCGATGGCCGAACAGATTATTACCCGGGACTATGGCTTGCCCGAAACCCCAATGATGCGCAAACTGCGTGAGCAGGGACGCGCGGAGGGTCGGGAAGAAGGCCGGGAAGAAGGCCGGAAAGAAGGCCGGAAAGAAGGCCGGGAAGAAGGCCGGGAAGAAGGTCGGGAAGAAGGTCGGACGGAGGGACGCGAAGAGGGACAGCTTGAACTGGTGCTACGGCTGCTGTCCTGGCGTTGTGGTCCGCTGGATGCCGCCACAACGGCCCGGGTACAGCAGCTTGATGCGGTTCGTTTACTCGAATTGGCGGAAGCACTGCTGGACTTTCGCAGTATAGCCGACCTGGAGCAGTGGCTCAGTACCCGCATGCCGTTTGACACGGCGTAATGTGGCACGAGGCGACGATTGATAGCCCGCAGCAATTGCTGCGGGCTATCAATAAACAGTGGCGACCTCGGCGGGGCTTGAACCCACAACCTTCGGCTCCGGAGGCCGACGCTCTATCCAATTGAGCTACGAGGTCATTACGCGTAAAGTATACACGATGCCCCCCCGAATGTCAAAATGTTACGCCGGTTTCAGGATATAATCCTCCGGTTGCAATCCCTGACCGTTAACCCCTTAACCGTTAACCCCTTGCTCAGAGTACATCCTCCTCATCACCGGCCGGCGGCTCAACCCGGCGCACATGGCTGACCGCCGGGTCCAGCGTGAGCATGTCATAGTCGGGAAAGTCGATGTCCAGCAGTTCCTTGCCTGCCTCGATGCGGCTTGCTTTCACAGTGCCATAGCCGTAGGGCAGACAGAAGATCTGGTCGCCCACCTGGAAGCGTGGCTCCACCGGCTTCCCGGTCGGCGCCGGTGGCTGTGGTGCGGTCGCCGGGCGTTCGGCCTGCGCGGCGGCTTCCCGCTGTTCGCGCAGTCGCCGCATACGCGCAATCATTGCCGCCGCGTCGGGTGGGGGCTCCGGTGGGGGCTCCGGTGGCGGGGCGGGCTGCCCGGCCGGTGGCGCGGGTGGTGGGGACGCCGCATCGGGCGGTTGTGCCGGCTTTTTTGCCCGCGACTGGCGCGGCTTGCGCGGTTGCTTCTCCGCCTGATTTTGCTTCTGTGCCGTGGATCGTCCGCGCGTTTTCGGCTTGCTTTCGGCGTCGGCCGTGCGGCGGCGTGATTTTTCTTCCCGTGGCTCCGGTTCGGCGTCAGTGTTGCGCCGGGGGGTGGAAGCTGCCGGAGGCTCTACGGCGGGAGGTGTGGTTGGGCGCGGGCGGGCCGGTGGCACAGGCGGTTCTTCGTCGTAGGCCGGTAGCTCGTCGGGTGGGCCGGCGGGTGGGTCGGGCCATGCGTTGCGCGGCGCACCCCGCACCTCGTCAATCTCCAGGCTCCACTCGCCCGTACCGAGCACGGGCGCGGCCGTCCGCCGTCCCGACCGCAGTTCCGGCAGGGCCACTTCACCACCGAGCAGCGTCAGCATCCAGTCCATATCGGCACGCGCCACTGGTTCCCACAGCGGATCGTTGCGGCAGTCCAGGGCGATATCGTAGGCCAGCGGCAGCAGCGCCTCCAGATGTTCGTACAGCCAGGCCGCCAGACCGTTGCCCCCCGGCTGCGCATCAATCAGGTAGATCCGGCGCAGTGCGGGATCATAGGCCGGGATGCTGTCGATCTGATCACACAGCACCCGCAGCGGCAGGGCTGCCGCCAGCGACCAGCCCACCAGTTGCCCCTCCGCCGGCAGGTTCACGGGCAGATCGATCCAGACGGCCGGCGCGGCCCAGCGTGTCTGAATCGGTGCCGGCAATACCCACTCGGCGGGCGGATTGCCCACCTTCACCTCGCGGTAGCCATAGATCTCTTCCTCGACCACGACTCGCCCCCAACCCACTGCGCGGTTGCGCACCGTGCGTTGCTTGCGCTCGTCCCGCAGATTCACGCTACAGCGACGCAGCGGGAAGGTGACGCGCTCTCCCGGTTCGGCTTTCAGCGTCAGCTCGCCGGTCTCGTCATCTCGCTCCAGAACGCGGAAGATGCCCCGTCCCGGTGGGAGCGCTGCGCCAACGAAACCCCAGCGGTCAAACGCGGACGGATCAAACAGCGCTAACTGCTGTCCCTGCTCATCGACAAGGGAACTGGTAGGCACACCCGCAGCCGCAAGGCTAAACCCATCGTAGGGATCATCGCCACCCGGCAGGGGTTGCCAGGCGATCTCGGTATCGGGGAGCGCGACCAGTTGCTCCTGCCGCTCCAGTCGCGCAATCAGGTCATCGGCCTGCCATGCATCGACTTCGGTGGCGGTCAGGGGGTGTTCGCTCGCGGCGCAGAGTAGATGTTGCGCCGCGACATAGGCGTTGGACATGGGGACAGCCCAGTCGGTGGGCGGATCGTCGAGCAGGGGCGAACTGCCGGCGCTGTCGCGGGTCAGGCGGGCCAGCGTGCGTTCGGCGGGCCAGTTGCCCAGCAGCAGCAGAATCAGTTGCGCATCGCTGTTGAGCGCCTTGCGGAACAGCGCATGCGAACCGGGAAAGCCTGCCATAATCTGTACCTGCGCCGGCTGCAGTCCCGCGCCCACGCTGATGCCATGCCCACTGCGGCCCAGCAACTGCCACATCAAGGGGATTTCCAGCGGGCTGCAGGTGATATGCACGGTATAGTCCTCGCGCCGGTAAGCCTGCGCCAGCGCCACGGCATCACGCAGCCGGTTGGTATCCGCATGCCAGATGCCTAGCGTTCGCGGTGCCAGCGGCGTATCGTCAACCGTGATAATGCGCCAGGGATGGCCGGTCATCTGCGCCAGCACCATATCGGCGTTTGTGGCTTCCGCCAGGGTCGCGGCCAGGAAGAGCGGCGCGGTGGGCGCAGTCAGGCGGGCACTACGCAGCAGCAGCCCCCCCAGATGGTCGGCGGCCACACCGCTGTAGCGGTCAACATCAATCAGCCCGATCAAATGCAGGTTGGCCCAGCAACGCTGCCAGGCGCGGTCATGGTAGCGCAGCAGCCGGCTATGCAGCGTTTCCGGGGTGGCAAACAGCACGCGCGCCAGGGAAGCCTGACGGGGTAGGGAGCCGCTGGTAATCTGGGCAAAGGTCAGGGCAGTTCCCAGGGCGCTATTCAGATGCTCCAGTTCTGCCTGGCAGAGCGCCGCCGTCGCATCATCGGGCAGCAGCAGTAGCGCCCGCGAGTGACTGGTATCCCGGAGCGTATCTTGCAGTAAAAGGTATAATGTCTGGCGAGCCGCGGGGCCACCACCCACCAGAGCAAACGGCTCCCCGCGCCGCAACGACGAGAGCGCCAGCGACTGGTGTGGGCGAAACGGCTCACCCTTCAGCGCGACCCAGGCCTGCTCCAGGCGCTGATTAATCGGCAGGTGGCTGATCCGCCCACCGGCCCGGGCTTCCAGCGTACGCAGCAGCAGCAGCGGACTCTGCCCGCCGCGTCCGCGCTGGCGTGCCATAATCTGAACTATTTCGGTTAGTGAACGCTCGGCCATTCTTTGCCACGAACTTGTGAACTTTATGCTATCGACTATTGTAGCACAGGCAGTGTATGCAACCGGCAGCACGTAGGAGGGTAGTATTGGAAACTTTTGTCAGTGTTCAGGGGTATCCGATCCATGCGCTCGATTCCGGCGCGGGGCCGCCGGTCCTGCTGCTGCATGGCTTTGCCGGTGATGCGGAGGAGTGGCGGCCAACGCTGCAGTTTCTGGCCGGACAGGGCTATCGGGCGATTGCCGTGGATGCGCTCGGCTTTGGGCGTTCGGACAAGCCCGGCGATGCGCCCTACTCCCTCAAACTCTATGCCGATCTCTATGCCGGGCTGCTGGATATACTGGGGTTGGAGCAGGCAACGCTGGTTGGGCATTCGCTGGGGGGCAAACTGGCGCTGGCAACCAGCCTGCTGCATCCCGACCGGGTGACGCGGCTCGTACTGGTGGACAGTGACGGCTTTATCGTGCCGTCACCCTTAACCCAGGCCGGCGCATGGCCGCTGCTTGGCCCGGCGCTACTCCGGCTCTCGGCGCAGCCGTTCAGTGTGCGCGCGCTGTTGAACACCGCCTTTGCCCACCCGGAAACGCATGTTACTCCGGAACGGGTGAACCGCTTCAGCGCGGCGCTGGGCGCTCCCGATAGCCGCCGCGCACTGCGGGCCATCAGCCGCCACTACGATGCGACCGACCTGCGCCGCACGGGGTTGCGGGCCCGATTGAATGAACTGCGCTGCCCGACGCTGCTGATCTGGGGCGCTGCCGACCGCGTCTTCGCCCCGACATACGGCGTAATTGCGCAGCAGGAGATCCCGAACGCCCGCCTGGTGACCATCCCCGACTGTGGTCACTTCCCGCATATTGAAGCGCCGCGCGCATTCCGGGGTTTGTTGTTGGGGTTTCTCGCCGGGGGTAGTTGTAAAGGTTGAGTTGTGAGTTTTAAATTTTGAGTAAGGAGCATGTTTCTATGCAGTCAATTCTTGACCGGCATCTTCTGGTGGATGGGGTGCGCATTGCGTATACGGATGTCGGCGTGGGTCCGCCGGTGGTACTCATCCACGGGACGCCCTCGCATGCCTTCCTCTGGCGCGCGGTGCTGCCCGCGCTGGTGAAAGCCGGCTATCGCGTGCTGGCCTTTGATATGCTCGGCTATGGGCAGTCGGAGCGCCCGCTGGACCAGGATACCTCCGTGGCGGCGCAGGCAGTCTTGCTTGACCAACTGCTGGATGCCTGGCACCTGGCAGATGCGAATATCGTTGGACATGATATTGGCGGGGCGGTGGCGCTCATCCTGGCGACAACCCATCCAGAGCGCGTGTCAACCCTTACCCTGATTGACACGGTGAGTTATGACTCCTGGCCTTCGGCGACCTGGCGAACGATCATTGAAAACCACCTGCAGGACTATGCGGCAATGCCGATAGCGGAGTTTCGGGCGATGATGGAGCGCCAGTTGCGGATGACGGTCTTTCATAAGGAGCTAATGAGCGGGACCGTGCTGGAGGCCTCCCTTGCGCCCCTCCTTTCCGATTTGGGGAAACAGTCCTTTTTTCTGCATCAGGTGCAGCACTATGACTCCCGCTACACCGAGGCTATTACGCCTGAGTTGCCGGGGCTGACAATGCCGGTGCAGATCATCTGGGGTGCGGCGGATGAATGGCAGCCAGTGCAGTATGCCCACCGCCTGCAACAGGATATTCCGACAGCAAACCTGACGATAGTGCCCCATGCCGGCCACTTCCTGATGGAAGACGCGCCTGACCAGGTTACGGAGGTGATAAGACAGTTCTTACGGGAGCATACCTGAGCAGCTTATCCCCATTTTGTTGATAAGTTGTGGACAGGCTACTAGATATTGGGAGTGTATCACACCAGATGTAGTAGTGCAGGGGGGTTATCCACATTTTGGGGACAGACTGTGGATAGCACACTAGATGTAGGAACAGCGGAGAGCGGCTATTACCAGCGCATTACCAGACAGTGAGCCGGGACGGCGCATGCACCGTCCCGGCTCTGTGTGGCTACAAGAAAGTTGAAACATTCAACTGGTCAGGTGTCAGACCAGACAGGTCTGCGGAGACCTGTCTGGTCTCTCCGCAGAATCCGCGCAGATCAATTCCCCTCCAGGTAGCCATAGAGGCGGCGGCCCAGCAGCGGGTCGCGCAACTTCTTGAGGGCTTCGCTCTCCAGTTGCCGCACACGCTCGCGGGTCAGGTCCAGCCGATGCCCGATCTTCTCCAGGGTCAACGGCTGGTCGCCGGCCAGCCCGTAGCGCAGTTCGAGAATATGGCGCTCGCGGGAGGTCAGATGGGTCATCGCCTCGTTCAGGTCATTCCGCAGCAGATGTTGCGCCACCTGCTCGAGTGGCGTGGGTTGTGCCGGGTCGGAGAGCATATCTCCCAGGGCACCGCCGTTCTCATCGCTGTGCGGCTCCTCCAGGGAGCAGGGAATCAGCGCGGCCTGCTCGGTGCGAACCACCTGCTCGCTGGTCAGCCCGATTTCCTGCGCGATTTCGTCGGTGGTGGGGTCACGGTCCAGTTGATGGGTCAACTCCTGGCGCACGCGGTTCAGGCGACTCACCCGCTCCCCCAGATGCACCGGCAGGCGGATCGTCCGGCTCTGGTCGGCGATGGCCCGCCCAACGCTCTGGCGGATCCAGTAGGTGGCGTAGGTAGAAAACTTCAGGCCGCGACTGGGGTCAAACTTATCGACGGCGCGCATCAGTCCCAGGCTCCCCTCCTGGATCAGGTCCAGCAGGCTCAGGCCGTGTCCCTGGTAGCGGCGGGCAATGCTCACAACCAGCCGTAGGTTGGCGCTGATCAGCTTTGCGCGGGCGGACTGGCCGGCGGCGATCTGCTCGCTTAACTGCTGCCGTTCCGCCGGGTTGCCGGGGTCGGTGGCGGCCAGGCGTTGTGCGGCGACCCGGCCGGCCACCAGATTATGGGCCAACTGCTGCTCCTGGTCAAAGGTTAACAGCGGTTCACTGCCGATTTCGTTCAGGTAGGTGACAATTGAGTCATACGTCGGCTCCGTCGCCGTAGCGGTAGCTGTCATATGTACACCTCATCGAGGATATCTGGTGTGATACAAAAAGGTTGCGTAAGTGCTAATTACGCAACCTTAGTATGCCTGAGGGGTTTAAAGATAAAGTTAGGAGAAGATTAAAGGAGGATGAGAGGGCCGGATCAACTGAGGGCCATATCGCGGCGCTTCTGCTGCTTGCGCCGATCCTCCAGGGAGAGCAGCTTTTTGCGCAGCCGCCAGCCCTTGGGCGTCACCTCAACCAGCTCATCGTCGCTGATATACTCGATGGCGTCGTCGAGGGAGAGCTGGCGCGACGCATCCAGGCGCACCGTCTCCGCGCCCCGGTTGTTGCGCATATTGGTCAGATGTTTCTCCTTGCAGACATTGACCTCCAGGTCGGTGTCACGGATATGCTGCCCGACAATCTGGCCGGCGTAGACCTCCTGACCGGGGGTGATAAAGAAGGTGCCGCGATCCTGCACACTGTTGATCGCGTAGGTTGTCACCGTCCCGCTCTCAAAGGCGATCAGCGAGCCGGTTTCGCGGGTCTCGATCTCACCCAGGAAGGGCTCATACCCGGCGAAGAGCGTGTTCATAATGCCCTGGCCGCGCGTGGCGGTGAGGAACTGCTGGCGAAAGCCGAGCAACCCGCGGGTCGGGACGTAGTAGACATAATGCACGCTACCGTCATCGCGGAAGTGCATGTCGCGCATCTGCCCACGTCGCTTGCCCAGCATCTCAACCACCACGCCCTGGTAATCCTCGCCGACCTCGATCTCAACCAGTTCCATTGGCTCCAGGGTGGTGCCGTTCTCTTCGTGGAAGATCACCTCCGGCTTGCTGACCTGGAACTCGTAGCCTTCGCGCCGCATATTTTCGATCAAAATCCCCAGATGTAGCTCTCCCCGCCCACTGACCAGGAAGGCATCAGCGCTATCGGTGTCGGCGACGCTCAGGGCGACATCGCGCTCCAGTTCGTTGTAGAGCCGCTCACGCAGCTTGCGGCTGGTGACATAGGTGCCCTCCCGTCCGGCGAAAGGGCTGGTGTTGACGCCGAAGGTCATCCGCACCGTTGGCTCCTCCACATTAATCGTTGGCAATGCCTCGGGCGCGTCCGGGTCGGCAATGGTTGCGCCAATTGTCGCTTCGGGAATACCGGCGATTGCCACAATATCCCCCGCGTCGGCTTCTTCCACCTCCTGGCGCTGCAGGCCGTTGTAGACAAAGAGCTGCGAGAGCTTCGCCGGGGTGATGCTGCCGTCACGCGCAATATGCGCCACGGTCTGGTTGCGCTGAAGCCGTCCCCGCCGCAGCCGCCCGGTAAGAATCTTGCCCTTGTACTCATCATAGCCGCTGGTGGTCACCAGCATCTGGGCGGGTGCATCCGGGTCGGCGACCGGCGGCGCAATCCGCTCCAGGATGGTCTCAAAGAGCGGCTCGAGTGACTCCTGCATTTCGAGTGGCGAGAAACCGGCCTGCCCCTTGAGCGCATTCGTGTAGATCACGGCAAACTCGGCCTGCTCATCGCTGGCGCCCAGGTCCACAAACAGGTCAAACGTGGCATTGACGACAAAGTTGGGGCGGGACTGGGGCCGGTCGATCTTGTTGACGACGACGATGGCGCGGTGCCCGGCCTGGAGCGCCTTGCGCAGGACAAAGCGGGTCTGCGGCATGGGCCCCTCCACCGCGTCAACCAGCAGGAGCACGCCATCAACCATATTCATGATCCGCTCAACCTCGCCGCCAAAGTCAGCATGGCCGGGGGTATCGACGATATTGATCTTGATGTCGTGATAGTTGACGGCGGTATTCTTCGACAGAATAGTGATCCCGCGCTCGCGCTCGAGCGCATTGCTGTCCATCACGCGCTCTTCTACTGCCTGATTCTCGCGGAAGATGCGGCTCTGCTTGAGCATCGCGTCCACCAGCGTGGTCTTCCCATGGTCAACATGGGCGATAATCGCAATATTTCGGATATCTGTTCGTTGCATTATGCTCACACGAAAGACCCTGACCGCGCCGGGCCAGGGTACGCGAATAATGATAGTTGCTACCGTGATTGTACCATGCGCAAGAATCCCGCGCAACACGGCTGGTGTGTGTAATCCGTAGTCCGTAGTTCGTAATCCGTAGCGCTCAGTAGCCGTAGGGTGCGTTCTACGCACCAATGTGGTGGTAGTGGTAGGGTGCGTTCTACGCACCAATGTGGTGGTAGTGGTAGGGTGCGTTCTACGCACCAATGTGGTGGTAGCCGTAGTGGTGGTAGCCGTAGGGTGCGTTCTACGCACCAGTTCTACGCACCAATGTGGTGGTAGTGGTAGCCGTAGGGTGCGTTCTACGCACCAATGTGGTGGTAGTGGTAGCCGTAGGGTGCGTTCTACGCACCAATGTGGTGGTAGTAGCCGTAGGGTGCGTTCTACGCACCAATGTGGTGGTAGTGGTAGGGTGCGTTCTACGCACCAATGTGGTGGTAGTGGTAGGGTGCGTTCTACGCACCAATGTGGTGGTAGTGGTAGGGTGCGTTCTACGCACCAATGTGGTGGTAGGGACGCGCTTCTGCGTGTCCGCTGCCCGTACTGATGTGGGCAATGCTGCTCTGGTGTATCGGATGCACGCTACCTGGCGGGGCAACCCACAGGCTGCCCCGGCGATGCCGCGTTGGGGTGCGGCAAACCACGGCGTGAAACACAGCGCTACAATGTGCCATACTTTGACACAAATGCCGATCTCGGTATAATTTAGACAGATTATCATTAGCAAATGAATCTGGGGGATGCCCATCATGCTTGTGGACTATTTGCCGATACTAGTCCTCTTCCTGATCGCTGTTGCTATCGCCGCCTTCGTGATTGTGTTCTCTTCGCTCCTGGGGCCGAGTAAGCCGTCAGAGCGGAAGATGATGCCCTATGAGTCGGGGATGGACCCGATCGGTCAGGCGCAGCGCCGCTTCGGTGTCAAGTTTTATATCGTTGCGATGCTGTTTATTATTTTTGACATTGAGGTAATCTTTCTCTTTCCGTACGCCCTGGTCTTCCGCGATCTGGGGCTGTACGGTCTCGGCGTGATGGGGGTCTTTCTGCTGGTGCTGCTTATCGGATTTATTTACGAGTGGAAGCGAGGTGCTTTGCGATGGGAATAGAACAGAAAGCCGCGGATCTGGGTGTTGTGACGACGAATCTGGAGACGGCGGTCAACTGGGGCCGTACCAACGCCATGTGGCCGCTCCTGTTTGGATTGGCCTGCTGCGCAATTGAGATGATGAGCGCCCAGGCCAGTAATTATGATCTCTCCCGCTTTGGTATGGAGTTGAATCGCCCGTCACCGCGCCAGTCCGACTTGATGATCGTCGCCGGGCGCGTGTCGCGTAAGATGGCGCCGGTGGTGCGGCATCTCTACGACCAGATGACCGATCCCAAGTGGGTGATTGCGATGGGCGACTGCGCTTCCTGTGGTGGTGTCTATAACAACTATGCAATTGTGCAGGGGGTTGATGAGATTATCCCGGTCGATGTCTATGTCGCCGGCTGTCCACCGCGCCCCGAAGCGCTGATCGACGGCATTATGATGCTGCACGAGAAGGTGAAGCGCGAGAAGGTCATCGGTACCGAGGAGCGGGGCAAGCCGATCCAGGTTACGAGTCAGAATCTGGTTCAGGTGAACATGCCGGACAAGAAGTCCTAGTCTGGCGGTGTTCGGCAGAGGTACGTTGGTCGTGGCATAAGGAGCGTATCAGTCGTTTGACTGGAAGAGGAGTGGGGCAAAAGCTGACCCGTCTGAGTTGCAGGAGCACTGCGGTCTGACATCGGTCCTTTTGCCCTGAATGATTCTTATGGACAATGCAACGGTAGGACAACATCTGCAAGCGGCCTTTCCGCAGATCCAGACGAATGAGTTTCGGGGAACCCTGCGGGTCGAAGTTCCGCGTGAGCAGTTGATTGAGGTCGCCCGGTTCCTGCGGGATACGCCGGAGTTGCACTATATCTTTCTGGAGAATCTGTGTGGTGTGGATTACCTGGGGCGCGAGCCGCGCTTTGAGGTGGTCTATCATCTGCTCTCGTTTGAGCATCAGCACCGGGTCTGCCTGAAGGTCGGTGCCCCGGAGGATGATCCAACGGTGCCCTCGCTCACCGGGTTGTGGCCCACGGCGAACTGGCAGGAGCGGGAAACCTATGATATGTTTGGGATTGTCTTTAGTGGGCATCCCGCACTGCAGCGCATTCTGATGCCCGATGATTGGGAAGGGCATCCGCAACGTAAGGATGTACCGCTGGGGTATGAAGAGGTCGCCTTTACGTTTAATCAGGAACAGATCTACGCGCAGAAGCATTTTGTGAAAGAATGACCGGCCCACCTGCGACAGCGAGGAGTTGGGAGTGATGGAGGCGTGAGGCGCTTGCCGGAACATCTTGCGAATGTTGCTCAGTCCGGTGCCTGATTTATCTCCTCGCATCCATCCATCTTGCTTGTTCGCGTGTCGTCGGTCATTCGATGGAGAATCGTGCATGACGACAGTAACTGTACCTTCCCCGAGTGAAATTACCGGGCCCGCTCGTACCGGCACCAGGGAGACGATGGTGCTCAACATGGGGCCGCATCACCCCAGCACCCACGGCGTGCTGCGCCTGGTTGTGGAACTTGATGGCGAGATTGTGGTGAATGTGGCGCCCGATGTGGGCTATCTGCATACCGGTATCGAGAAAAATATGGAGAGCAAGACCTACCAGAAGGCGGTCGTTCTGACTGACCGGACGGACTATCTGGCACCGCTCTCCAATAACCTGAGCTATGTCATGGCTGTCGAAAAGCTGCTCGACTGCGAAATTCCGGTGCGGGTGCAGACGGCGCGCGTGCTGCTGGCCGAGTTGACCCGTATCAACTCGCACCTCGTCTGGTTGGGCACGCATGCGCTGGATCTGGCTGCGATGAGCGTGTTCCTCTATGCGTTCCGGGAGCGGGAGCAGATTCTCGATATTTTTGAACTGGTCAGTGGCGCGCGCATGATGACCAGCTACTTCCGCGTTGGCGGTCTGGCCTATGATCTCCCCTCCGAGTTTCTGCCGACGGTGCAGCAGTTTATCAACAGTATGTCCAGCCGGATTGATGAGTATGAAGATCTACTGACGAAAAATCCGCTCTGGCTGGATCGTTCTGTGGGTATCGGCAAGATTACGGCCGATGAGGCGATTGCCCTGGGGTTGACCGGCGGCAATCTGCGTGCGTCCGGCGTGTCCTGGGATCTGCGCAAGACGATGCCCTACTGTGGCTATGAAACATACGACTTTGAAGTTCCGGTGGGGTACAATGGCGATAACTATGATCGCTACCGCGTGCGGATGGCCGAGATGCGCCAGAGCCTGCGAATTGCGCAGCAGGCCCATCAGCGCCTGAGTGAGATGGGGCCGGGGCCGTATATGACCAGTGACCGCAAGGTTGCGCCGCCGCCCAAGAGTGAGATTACCCACAGCATGGAGTCACTGATCCATCACTTCAAGCTCTGGACGGAGGGCTTTAAGGTGCCTCAGGGTGATGCCTACGCCGCGATTGAGTCGCCGCGTGGTATCCTGGGTACCTACATCGTGAGTGATGGCGGTCCCAAACCCTATCGCGTCCATTTCCGTCCGCCTTCCTTTATCAACTTGCAATCCCTGCCGCATATGGCCCGTGGTCACATGGTTGCCGATCTGGTGGCGCTGATTGCAAGCGTAGACCCGGTGCTGGGTGAAGTCGATCGTTAGGGAGAACTGAGAACCGAGAATTTAGAACCAGGGAGTGGTTCTTAGTTTTCGGTTCTCGGTTTTCGGTTCTTAAGTTTATGATAAAAGAAACACATGCAGCCGAGATCGAAGCGATTGTCGCCCGCTATCCCAGTCCGACCAGCGCCGTGCTGCCGCTCCTGTATATCGCGCAGGAGTCATACGGTTACCTGAGTCGGGATGCGATCCGCGAGGTTGCCGAGATTCTGCACATGCCCTATACCGATGTGTTTGAAATCGTCGGGTTTTATACGCTGTTCTATGATCGGCCGGTCGGGAAGTGGATGTTGCAGGTGTGTGATGATGTGCCCTGCTGCTACCTGGGCGCGGAAGAGTTGATCGCGGCGCTCAAGCAGAAGCTGAACATCCGCGAGGAAGGCACAACCCAGGATGGCATGTTTACGCTGCAACGGGTCAAGTGTCTGGCCGCCTGCGATAAAGCCCCGCTCTTGCAGGCCAATCTCGAGTATGTTTACAATGTGACGCCGGAGCGCGTAGATGCGCTGCTGAATGAACTGCGGGCGCGCACCGAGCGCGGCGAACGGCTCAGTATTGCCGGACATACGGCGGAAGATTACGAGTTTACCGCCGATGGGATGCTGCACTTGCTGGAGCGCCATCTGGGAGCGATTCCAGGGCAGCCGTCCTCGCCGCCGGGTACTGCACCGTCGGAAGCGCAGAAGACCGCCGAGCAGTCCGCCGGCGCACCGGCCGCATCCGCGAAGGCCCGGGCCGAAGCGCAGGCCGAGCAGGAGTCGCCGGTTGAATCTTCACTTGATCGCACATCGGCCAGCACGCATCCCGATCCGGAGAAGGATGCGGGCGCGGTTCCGGCACAGGCTCCTCAGCAGGAGCCGCCAAAAGACGAAGCGGCTGGGGCGACGGAGAATTAATCGGCGGAGGGGTCGCAGGCACCCCGCCCCGGCGAATCCAACGAAATATGCCCGTAAGCGCTTGTGGGTGGTTCCAGACTAGAAACGGATAGAAGCTATGTCGCTTTTGAAAGAACATATTGTCCTGCGGGATGTGGAAATACCGAATATTGCCGACTTTGAGGTCTATCAGCAGCATGGCGGCTACCAGGCGCTACGCATGGCGCTCAAGGAGAAGTCGCCGGCGGATGTCACGACGATGGTGCGGGACGCTGGTTTGCGTGGGCGCGGCGGTGCAGGGTTCCCCACCGGCGTGAAGTGGGGCTTTCTGCCCAAGGGTGTCTACCCGCGCTACCTGCTCTGCAACTGCGATGAGAGTGAGCCGGGGACATTCAATAACCATCAGATTATTGATCGTAATCCGCACCAGTTGATCGAGGGAATTATTATCTCGTCCTACGCGATTGAGTGCCATACCGCGTATATCTATGCCCGGGGCGAGTTTGCAACGGCATCGCGCACGCTGGAGCATGCGGTAGCCCAGGCGTACGCATCCGGCTTCCTGGGTAAGAATATCCTGGGTAGCGGCTTTGACCTGGATATTTATGTGCATCGCGGGGCGGGTGCCTACATCTGTGGTGAAGAGACGGCGCTGATGGAGTCGCTGGAGGGCAAGATCGGTCAGCCGCGCCTCAAGCCGCCCTTCCCGGCGGTTGAGGGCTTCTACGCCAAACCAACGATTATCAACAATGTTGAGACGCTGATGAATGTGCCGCCCATTGTCGAGAAGGGTGTGGACTGGTACCGTAGCTTCGGCACCGAGAAGAGTCCCGGCACCAAGGCATTCTCGCTGTGCGGGCATGTGAACAAGCCGGGCAACTATGAATTGCCGTTTGGCGTGACGCTGCGCGAGTTGATCTACAACCCCGCATACGGCGGCGGGATGCGCGAAGACCGTCCGGTCAAGATTGTTGTGCCCGGCGGTGCCTCGGCTCCCTGGATGACGGGCGATCAACTGGATGTGCCGCTGGACTATGAGTCGCTGGCTGCCGCCGGGACCATGCTTGGCTCCGGCGGGGTGATTGTGCTGAATGATACGGTGAGCGCGCCACATGTGGCCTACAAGTTTGATGAGTTCTTCAAGCATGAGAGCTGCGGCAAGTGTACGCCCTGCCGGGAGGGTACCTACTGGCTGGTGCATGTGCTCGACCGCATGATCGAGCAGGGCCAGCCGCAGCCGGACGATATTCCTGTCCTGCACGATATCTACAAGCAGATCGCCGGTAACTGTCTCTGTCTGCTCGGCGAGAGTGCCGTGATGCCGATCAAGAGCGCGATGGCGCTCTTCCCGGAGGAGTTTGAGACGCTGGTCCGATCAAACGGCAGTAAGCACAAGATTGAGTTGACCGGGGTGTAAGCGCCTGCGAAGTCTGGCAAGATTATCTCTAGAGAGGGAGATAATGACGGATAAAATCAACCTGACAATCGACGGCATCCCTATCGCTGTCCCGCCTGGGACAAACGTTGTCGATGCCGCCCGCGAGGCCGGGGTGGCGATTCCGGTCTTCTGCTATCATCCTCGCATGAAGGCGGTCGGCATGTGTCGCATGTGCCTGGTGGCGGTCGGTACGCCTAAGAAAGACCGGGCAACCGGGGAGATCGAGAAGGACGAAGCGGGTCAGCCAGTGATTGCGATGATGCCCAAGCTGATGACGGGCTGCACGACGCCGGTCAGCGAGGGTATGGTTGTTCTGACCACTACCGAAGAGGTGCAGTATGCCCAGCGCGGTGTGCTGGAGTTCCTGCTGACCTCCCACCCGCTGGACTGCCCGGTGTGTGACAAGGGTGGTGAGTGCCCGCTACAGAATCTGACGATGAACTGGGGGCCGGGCAACAGTCGCTTCGACTACGAGGATAAAATCCACTTTGAGAAACCAGTTCCACTGGGCGACCTGATCCTGCTGGACCGCGAGCGCTGCATTCTGTGCGGACGCTGTGTACGCTACCAGGATGAGATTGCCGGTGATCCGGTGCTGGGCTACTCCAGTCGGGGCCGGAGCTGGCATATTATCAGCAAGAGTGATCCGCCCTTCGACAGCAAGTTTAGCGGGAACACCACCGATATCTGTCCGGTTGGGGCGCTGACGACGGCGGACTTTCGCTTCAAGGCGCGCGCCTGGGAAGTTCAGTCCATGCCGTCGATCTGTACGCACTGCCCGGTCGGCTGTAATATCTCGTTGGATATGCGCCATGATAAAATCATGCGCGTCATGCCGCGTGAGAATGGTGCGGTCAACGATATCTGGATCTGTGACAAGGGCCGCTTTGCGCAGCACTTTATCGAAAGCCAGGAGCGCCTGACGACGCCGCTGATCCGTATGGGCGACCAGTTGGTGCCGGTCGGCTGGGACGAGGCGCTGCGGGTGGTGGCGGAGAAGTTTACCGCCATTCAGCAGGAAGCTGGAGGTGAAGCGCTGGCCGGTCTGGCCGGTGAGCGTCTGTCAAATGAAGATCTGTATGTCTTCCAGCGGCTGTTCCGTGAAGTACTGCAGAGCAATAACCTGGACCATCGCGTCGGCGCGCCCGGCGAGCCGCCCGACGATAATATTGGGGCGGAACTGGGTGTGGGCGTGGGCACCAATCTGCTGGAGTTGGGCGCGGGCACCACGGTGCTGGTCTTCGGCGCGGACCCGGAAGAGGAAGCGCCGGTCGCTCTGCTGCGGCTGCGTGGTATCGCCGAACGCGGGGGGGATCTGGTTGTGGCGAATGCGCGGCCTACCAAACTGGACCGCTTTGCCACGCGCCGCTTGCGGTACCGCCCCGACAATGAGCGGCATGTGGCGCAGGGGCTGCTACGTGCGGTTCTGGATCTGATTGACGACCAGCCGAAGTCGGCGCAGGTGACGGAGTTTGGCGAACTGCAGTCTGCGCTGCACGGGGTCACGGTCGGTCAGATGGCCGAGGCTGCGGGTGTTGCCGAAGCGGAGATCCGCGCGATTGCGCAGAGCTTTGTCGAGGCTGAGAACGGGATTATCGTCTATGGTGCGGCGGCGCTGATGGTTGGCCCGGCCCTCACGCAGGATCTGGGCAATCTGGCGGCGCTGGCCGGGAAGATCGGGCGGGCGAATAATGGCCTGATTGCGCTGCTGCCCTACGGCAACTCACGCGGCGCGCTCGATATGGGAGTACGTCCGGACTATGGACCCGGCTACGCGCCCTTGTCCGAGCCGGGGCTGAGTGCCCGAGAACTCTGGGGCGCGGCTTCTGAAGGTCGTGTGCGCGGAATGTATGTGATGGGGCTTGATCCCGCCACCGACTATCCCGCCAGCCGGACGGCGCTGGAGGCGCTCGATTTCCTGGTGGTGCAGGATATGTTTATGACGGCGACGGCGCAGGTGGCCGATGTGGTGCTGCCGGCAGCCTCTTTTGCCGAGCGCGACGGCACCTATGTGAATGCCGAGCGGCGGGTGCAGCGCGCCCGGCAGGCGCGTCCGGCTCCGGGTGAGTGCCGCGCCGACTGGATGATTGTTCAGGGTGTGGCGCAGGCGCTGGCTACGGTGAGTACGCAGACGCGCGGGTTTGCCTGGAACTACTTTACCGTCGGCGATGTGGCAATGGATATTGCCGAGTATGTCCCGGGCTATGCCGGGATTACCCACGGCAGTCTGGCGAAGACGGGCCGGGTCGGCGTCTGGGGACGGCAGACGAACGAGGCGATCTACTACGACGGCACCAACTATGAGAATACCGAGGGAATCGGGTTGCAGTACCCGGCGATGATCGAGCAGCCGCAGGCCGGTTTCTCGCTGAAACCCCAGCCGGTTGAGGCGATCATGGCCGATGAGCGCTACCCCTTCGTGCTGATGATCCAGCAGTTGCTCTACGATGGTGATCGGCTGATGCAGAACTCACTGCTGCAAACGCATGTTCCGGCGGCATATGTTGCCATCAACAGCAACGATGCTAAACGCCTGGGCATCACTGCTGGGGAGCGGGTGCAGGTTGCATCGTCCGCCGGAATGCTGGAACTGCCGGCCCGGGTGGTGGGCGATCTGCCGGAGGGCAGTGTGGTGATCCCGGCGCACCTGCCGGAAGCACCGCTCGCGGCGTTGCAGACCGGGCCACGCACACATGTGGCGGTTAGTAAGGTATAAGTTTAAGAACGGCAGGCAGGCCCACAAAACAGCGAGTAGTAACCTTTCTGCTTCTGTGGACTTGCCTGCGCGGTTCTCCTTGCTTGTTGATGATGGGTGAACTATGGGCATTCTGCAATTCCTGATTTTGATCGTCCAGTGTGTTGTGGTAGCGCTTGCCGTAACAACTGGTTTCGCCTACCTGACCTGGTTTGAGCGGCGGGTGCTGGCGCGGCTGCAAAACCGGGTTGGACCTAACCGGGCCGGCCCGGCGGGTTTGATGCAGCCGATTGCGGACGCGATCAAGCTCTTTTTTAAAGAAGATTTTACGCCGGTTGCCGCTGATAAGCGCGTTTACCTGCTGGCCCCGGCGCTGGCGATGGTACCGGCGATTATTATCTGGGCGGTGATCCCGCTGGGTTGCTGGAATATCGCGGGTAGCTACGAGGCCTGTTTTGTGGCGAATCCCGGCGATAACCTGAGCAATTTCTTTCAGATCGCCGATACGAATGTCGGTGTGCTCTATCTGCTGGCCGTGACCTCGATCGGTGTTTATGGCATTACCCTGGCGGGCTGGTCCAGCAACAACAAGTATTCAATGCTGGGCGGTATTCGCTCATCGGCCCAACTGATTTCGTATGAACTGGCGCTGGGCCTGGCGGTGCTGAGCGCGGTGATGTGGGCCGGTACGTTTAGCATGCGCGAGATTGTCTATTTTCAGGGTGGGCTCTGGGCGATTCTGCCGCAGTTCCTGGCCTGGGTGGTCTTTATGATCAGTGCTACCGCCGAGGTGGTGCGCGCGCCCTTTGACCTGGTGGAGGCCGAGCAGGAACTGGCCGGCGGCTACAATGTCGAGTATGGCTCGATGAAGTTTGCGCTCTTCTTTATGGCTGAGTATATCAAGTTGATTGCGGTCAGTGCAATTGCCGTGACGCTCTTCTTTGGCGGCTGGCGCTTCCCCGGCCTGTTGACGCTGGGCGGAATGATCGAGGAAGCGGCAGGTACCGGGCTGGCAACCTTCCTGATCGGGATTCTCTCGGTGCTCTCGTTCCTGGGTAAGGTGGCACTGTTCCTGTTTATGTCCGTCTGGATTCGCGCCTCCTGGCCGCGGATTCGCTATGATAAGCTGATGGACCTGGGTTGGAAGTGGCTGCTGCCGCTCGGCCTGGCGAATGTGATCCTGACGGCGATTGTGATTGTGGTTGTTCCGGGTGATAGCCGCTGGGTTGAGGGTGTTCTGCTGTTTGTGCTGGGACTTGGCATGTTGTATGGTGTCTCGCGCCTGGGTGGACCGTCAATACCAACTTCGCCGGTCGATTTTGCCCGGTTTGAGCCCCCGGCGGTATCCCAGTCTGAGAGTAAGTCGGTATAGGGTAAGATAAGTGACACGACTTACGCGGTCCTGACCCGGAAGGTACGTTCCTGCCGGAGGCGAGATTTCCTTCTGGATTCGTGACCGCGTAACGCGTGTTAAGTGAGGAGTATTTATGATCGGAGAGTTGTTTAAGGGGTTGCGCACAACCCTGCGTTATATGTTTGAGCAGCCGGTAACAGTGCAATACCCGGATGTTAAGCGACCGGTGCGGGAGCGCTTCCGGGGACGCCACGAACTTAAGCGCTTTGCCAATGGACAGGAGCGCTGCATCGGCTGTTCGCTCTGCTCGGCGGCATGCCCCGCTGACGCGATCCTGGTTGTGCCCGCCGAGAATAATCCTGACCAGCCGACCTCGCCGGGTGAGCGTTACGCCGCCACCTACGAGATCAATATGCTACGCTGCATCTTCTGCGGCTACTGCGAGGATGCCTGCCCGACCAACGCAATTGTGCTGGAGCATCAGTACGAGTTGTCATTCTACGACCGCGAAACCTCAATCTACACCAAAGAGATGCTGCTCGTTCCCCCTGACCAGGGCCACGGGGAAATCCCGCCGGTACT
>DAOTVB010000257.1:0-7261 GCA_034436755.1 Chloroflexaceae bacterium
CGGTAGGCAATCACCGGCCGGGGTGTCTCCTGGTAGTTGTCGGGCGCGAGATAGTTGCCCTCCTCGGTGACAAACTGCTCGAAGTAGGTCCAGGTTGCCCGCGCGATGTGGCGCAGTAGCTCGCTATCTGCGGGTTTGATGGGTCGTGGTGGGCGCTCCAGGGGCTGATCCAGCCAGTTGACGATAAAAGGAGCCGCCAGCCAGTCGGCCAGGACCGGCGCAATCGCCGGCCACTCGGCCCGCAGTCGCGGCAGGCCGGAGCGGGCCAGCAGTGCGGCCAGGAGCGCCAGTGGTGAAGTTCGCCGGAGCAGATGCGCGTAGGAGCGCTGCAGGCGAGTCTGGCTCTGGGCCGCCGTTTCCCACTCCAGCAAGTTGCGCCGGGTGAGCAGCACCCGCGCCAGGGTGCGCCCGATGGCATCCAGGTTGAGCGAAGCCTGGTCCGGCATAAGGGCGAGATTCAGCGTCGTGTGCAGCAGACTCTGGCGGAGCGCCCGGATCTGCGGCCCCAGCGTGGTGCGGCGCACCTTTCCATGCAGCAGGCTACTCAGCAGCGTTAGCAGATCAAACAGTGGCGGCAGTGCCAGGTGTCCCAGGGCCAGCGCGCTCCAGACCAGCGGCCGTCCCCGCAACTGGAGCCAGCTTATGCCGAGAAATGTGGTGGTGGCGGCAGGTACCAGGCTACGGCGCAGGTTATCGAAGATCTTGTAGCGCGCAATCAGCGGCAACTGGTTGCGGGTGTATCCACCATTGGCGCGCGGCACCCAGGGCCACAGCCGGCCCATGATCTGCCAGTCGCCCCGCACCCAGCGATGCTGGCGGGCAGCATAGGCCGCATAGCTGCGCGGGTAACTATCGAGCAGTTCCACATCCGAGAGCAACCCGGCGCGGGCATAGTTTCCCTCGATCAAATCATGACTGAGCAGGGTGTTGTCCGGGAAGCGGTTTGCCGGCACCTGGAGCAGCGCATCGGGATCATAAATCCCCTTCCCGGCATAAATCCCCTCGGCAAACAGATCCATGTAAACATCCGAGACAGCGGTGGTGTAGGGGTCAATTCCGACATTTCCGGCGAAGATGCGGGCAAAGCGGCTCTGGTGGGCACTCGGCAGATCGATCCCCACGCGCGGCTGTAAAATGCCGTATCCCTCAACGACAATGCGGCTGTCGGGGTCAACCGTGGCCTGGTTGAGCGGATGGGCCAGGGTGCCGATCAATGCCTGGGCCGCGTCGCGGGGCAACTGCGTGTCGGCATCGAGGGTAATCACATAGCGGATCTGGCGCAGCAGCGGCAGCGTGCCGATCTGTACGTCGAATGTGGTATCCTGAGCGCCCCGCAAGAGATGGTTAAACTCCTCCAGTTTGCCGCGCTTGCGCTCCCAACCCATGAAACAGGACTGTTTCTCATTCCAGATGCGCCGCCGATGGAGGAAGAAGAAACGCTCCGCGCCATAATAGGCGTTGAGTTCTTCAACCCGTGCCGCCGCCGCCGCCAGCAGCGCGTCATCGTCGGGCATCGTGGCGGCGGGCGCATCGGAGAAGTCGCTTAAGAGGGCGAAGTGCAGGTTGGGGTCTTGATTGGCAAGGTAAAGCACCTCGAGCGCGTCAATTTGTTTGCATACGCTTTCGGTCGTAAGCAGCAGCATGGGAATGACCACGATGGTGCGTAGATCCTCCGGGATACCTTCACCGAGATCGAGGCGCGGCAACACGCGGGGTGGCAGCGTCTGCGTGATTACCCGGTTGACCAGCCCTTTCGCCAGCGCACTTGCCGGAAAGACCAGCAGGCCGGTTGCCAGGGCGTTGACCAGCGGATGCGGGGCAGGTGCGCCGGCCCCGTTCCGTTCCCGGTGCATCTCGTGCAATCCGGCTGCGACTGCCGCCGCCGTTCCTCCGGCCAGCGCTCCCAGGTAGACCGCCGTTGGATGTTCGTACAAGATGCGCTGAACCTTCTCCGTCAGGGTTGCGCGATAGCCCAGCATAGCCTCGAACTGCGTGCGTCCCGGCCCCACCAGGTAGTAACCGATATGCCGCCGGCGGGGTTCGGCTGCCTGGGGCACAACCCGGGTCAGGGCAATGACCTGGCGGGCAACCTCATCTTCGCTGCGCGCGGTGCGCCGGGCCAGGCGCTCAACCGCATGACGATAGCGGTCACGCGTTTCAAAAGTGCTCCGAGCATACGCACCCGCGGGATCCTGGTGCAACACCTGCTCTACCAGGCTGACCTGTTCAAACCAGTCGGCCCAGTCAACCGCGCTCAGGGTGCGCATACTGGTGATAATATGGGCAACTGTCGTCTGCTGCGTTGCCTGACGTTGATGTTCAATATGGATGATAGTTTCAACCGCGCCATACTGATCGGCAATCTGGGCTTCCAACCACTCGATAACCGGCTGGGTTTCGTCTACACTATCACGACTGATGCGGCGCAAGAGCTGCACGGCAAGTGGCGCGGGAATCTGGGGATAGCGCCGGGTTAGCTCACGCACAACCGGATTACCGGCAGAATCCATGCGTTTACGTTGTGCCGGCAGGTGCTCGCCCCAGTAGTCGGCTTCATCGCGGAGACGCCGGGTTTCGAGCAGCGTGTGGGCCAGTCGCCCGAGATTCTCGACCAGGCCAACCCGTAGCATAATTGCCACGGCCCAGATCTCACCCATGGTCAGCGGAGCGACCGTTTGATAGGCCAGCACAAAGCGCAGCAACTGCTCAATGTCAATCCGGCTGTCGGTATGTTTGATCAGTTCCTGCGTCAGCGCATAGACGCGGGGTAGACCTTTCAGCGGACCATCTTTGAGCTTGGGGAGTTCCTGGTAGTAGCCTCGGGGCAGATCTTCGCGGATCTCTCGAATCTGATCGGTAACGATATGAAAGTTATCGAGCAGCCACTCCGCCGCCGGTGTCACCGTGGTCTGCCCAGGCCCATCGCCGGCAAGCGCCTGGTGGGCCTGCCGCAAGATGCGCTCACTCTCATCAATGGTGCGCTGGAGTGGCCGCAGGTTCCCGGCCTGCTCGACCACCGCATGTTCGGCGGCAATGGCCTGCGCATACTGTTCCAGTTGCTCCGTGTTGAAGATTTCGCCACGCACGGGGCCGGCAGTTAAAGATTCCTCGCGTGTCTGCTTAAAAGGAATGTGACGCTGCCTGATGAATGGTACAGTTGTCCGACGAAGTGAGTGTGCAACCTTGACTGCCATTGAAATGACCATGAACATCCTCCACACGGGCTGTGCGGTCTGGGCCGGCCCGATAGCACAAGAACGTCTAACCCCATCTTGATAATGCGCTCATCACTGGTGGAATGAGCGTCAACCGGCTGTATTCAGGTTGAATGCCGGTTCGCCATCAAACCAGCAATCTACCGAACCATGGGCAATGGGCGCAGGGGCAGCACGTTCCCGTGCATCACCGCTGCGTCCTCGGTGTGTTCTGTGGCTATGACAACAGATTGGTATAAGCAGAGCAGGGAAGCAGGCAAGAAGCTGTCCGGTTCATCGGTATGCCCACTGGAGGTACAGTGCCGTCACATGCTGTGCTGTCAGCGTATACGCGCGTTGGCGCGCGCTACGCTGAACCATTGTTATTGTCCCAGGCTGCGACTCTGTTGGGTTGCCTTTGGATCGTGGACGGGACGCTGCACGATTTCGGTCTCTTCCGGGCCGAGATCGATAATCTGAATCGAGAGCCGCCGTCCGGGATGGGCCATCTCGGCCGCGAAGGCCAGTTCGCTCCGTAGCACATCGACGAGATCCTCAAGCCGCAGGCCATTATTCAAGGCTTCTGCTGCCAGCGTACTGAGCCGGGTTTCCCACTCGTCAAGGGATAACCGGGCCGGCTTTTCCGCCTGGGGCGCAGCCGAAACATGAAAATGACACACCGGGCACTCATACATGGTTGACGGGCCGTTAGAGCCATTCCCAAAAGGTGCCGGTGCAAACTCGGTCCCGCAGTTGGGACATTGAATCATACGCTGTTGCATGATCTTCCTCCTCGAACTGAACGGGCGCTGCCACAACGTCACCTGCCTCCCCGTTCTGGTCAATGAAACGCTTCACAGGACGCCCGAACCTGAAATGCTCAGGTCGATATGCGTATAGCAAAGAGTGTGCCGGCAGTACATCTCTGCCGCTTCCGCCTTTAAGCCTAAGATATATAATTGGTCCCAGAAACTGGACTACATGCGAAGAAAAGGTCTACCAGGATTAAGACACAGCATGTGAAGGAGTTCATGGCAAAAAAGCAACAGCGCTGCAGTGCCGATTTCGAATTTTGTTAGTGAGCTGTTTGGCTGGCAGTATGTGCAACCAGCAAACGCACACCGCCCACGAAGCTGAACTCTTTGAGCAGATTGGCTGGCTCCCGATGGAACTGGAGTGGCTAAAAAAGTTAATCGTTTCGGTTGAACAGAAATGCACCCTGATCGAGCACTACGAACTGTCAAGCGCTTATTACCCATCTTTAACGATGCCTTCATAGCAACCAGTAAATCTTTTGAACGACACTGAATGTCTTGAAGTGCAGCAACCTGCCAGGTTCCAGAATGGCTCTTGTAACGCACATTATGCATACTATGTTGTGAGATTATTAAAATAAGGTTTGTTTATGTTGACTGATAGCTCATGTGCTTTGCTATTGTGATTCAGTACTATTACATTATAGTACCCTGGTTTACTTTCTTTTTTTTCAGGAATAGTGTAAAGTAGGTTTGGTTTTGAAAAACCATTGTTCCAGGGTTTAAGCACATAACTTTGTACACCTGCCTGTCTCGGGATGTATGAACATCCAGGCATCTTTTGTCACTGCTTTGACAAGACTCTTTGGTAGCATCAGGGGCAAGCGCCCTGGACTCTACCAATAGAGAGTATTAAAACTTTGATATAAGGAATAGTACCTTAATGCACACAGTAATGAGCCGTATAGTCTGGAACAAAGTTCAGCCGAAGCCCCCTACCTCGGTGAGTAAACTCCTTCCCTACATTCAAGCTGATACTTCCCTGGGATTCCTGACCTGCCTGAGATCTACGTATTGCGCTAGATGTGCAATATGTGTATTTGGTGTTTGATATTATGCAACCATGCAATCAGGTATCTTGAGTTGTTCCGTCCAGGTTACGTCGTATCTCAAATATACTACATTTAGGCATACATTGTTCTACTCCCATTCTTGATATGATAAACATTACTATCAATGGTCGGACTGAAATCTCAATTATGCAGAGTAACTATTCTGCTCTGCTCACGAAGGCATGTTGGCAAAGCTGATTGGTAGTTGATTTCTCTTTATCTATTCTCAATGATTTCTTTCTCTCTGTCCCGATACTAAGGATAAGCACAACAAGGAGGATGCAGGCATGGCTGATGAAATCAAGGCCGACTACGAACAACTGGAACAGGTCGCAAGTCGCTTTTCACAGCAGGCGAACGTGGTTCATGAAACTCATCAGAACATTCGGAACAGCATGCAGAATCTGGAAGACGGTTGGATTGGGCGTGGCTCAGATGCGTTCTTTGCGGAAATGCAGAGCACAATCTTACCCGCCATCCAGCGGTTGCAAAATGCATTGGAGGAGGCCAGTCAGGTGACCAAAGCCATTGTCCAGACAGTTCAGCAGGCGGATGAAGAGGCCAGTTCGCCGTTCCGTACATCGTTATAATGCTGCCGGTTATCAGTATCGATCATATGGAATTAATGAGGAGATTACGATGTCGCACGATGAGATTAAGCTCAATTATGAGTTGGCGGAAGAGATGATCCGCACCTTCCAGGATAGCTATGAGCAACTGCAAGACACGATGCAGGAGATGCAAAGCATCGCCAATGTGCTGGAAGAAGGCGCACTGCTGGGGCGTGGTGGTATGGCTTTTACCGATGCAATCCGGAGCAATCTGTGCCCATCACTCAGCCAGTTCCTGGAAAAGATTGAGGAAATGGGCAAGGATGTCCAGGCTGCAATCAAGGCCATGCAGGAAGCCGATGCAGCCTCGCGCGGTATGTTTACCGGTTAACAGTAGGAAGGGATATAAGCGATGTCAATACGATCAATGTTAATCCGCCTGGCCCGGTCTGTCGTGCAAAATGTCATCTCACAAATGACAAAACAGTTGAATATCGTCGAAGAACAGACATTCAACCCGATGCGCGCAATGATTCAGGCGGTTACCGGCGGTATCTGGCGGGGTGAGGGGGCAAATGCGTTTGTTGATGAGGTCTCGAACTTGATGATACCAGGCGTTGGTCGGGTCATGGACCAGATCTCGCAGACCACGAGCAATGTTCAACATGCTGTCGATGTGATCGATCGCGCTGACGATGAAGTGAATCGCCTGGTGACTTCCCGATTGACGGATGCGTTCCGCTTCTATTAAGCTGATGTACACGCCTGATACTCACTCTATTTTCAAATAACGGAGTAACCCCTATGAGCGTAGATGAAGTTTATATGGATGTTCCGGCGGTACGTGATATGGCAAAAACCTTCGGAACAATCAGCGATATCTTGCATGCAGTCAGCAAAGCGCTGGAAGCACTGTCCATGACATTGAAAGCTACAGCTTTTATCGGATTGGTTGGCGGATACGCGCTGGCCCAGTTTCTTGAAATGATCAAACCGCATATCGAAGATATGGCCGAAAAGTGTGCGGAACTGAATACCGATCTGGATGCATCGGTCACGGCCTATGAGCGCGGTGATCAACTCGGCGCGACACGATTTTATTAGTGCCGCGCCGTTGTTAGTGGTAACTGCCAGACCTGGCGGGTTATGACAGGAGACCGAACAGTTCGTCAACTGTCACCGCCAGGGTTATCAGAAATGCTATAGCCAGGAGCGTGGCAATAACTATCAGGCTGGTCTTTAGCTTTAACCGCCTGCCGGTCTTTTTTTCCGGCACCTGACCAAATTGCTGCTGGAGTTGTTCGGCCAGATCTGCGGCGTTTTGGGGACGTGCCGCTGCCTCCTGGCTTACGGCCCGGATGGCCATATCAGCGACGTTTTTTACATCTTCGATCCGGTTCATCGTGACCCGGTGAGTCTTTTGGACCAGGGTATAAACCTCGGCATCACTCCGCAGTTTGAAGGGAAATGTCGGTTCGCCCACAAGCAACTCATACAAGATTAAACCAAGGCCATACACATCCGTGGCATAACTCACAGAAAGATTCTTGGTATCTAGTAATTCTGGCGCAGTGTATGCAGGCAACAGAAGACTGGCGTCATAGTGGGTATCGAACTCTTTATAATTGCTGGCAATACCCAGATCAAAG
>DAOTVB010000258.1:0-21569 GCA_034436755.1 Chloroflexaceae bacterium
GCGCCGCACGCGCCGGAGTGGCACGGCCCGCCGGATGATCAGCCTGATCCAACAGGGGACGCAGAAGCTGCGCTGGTTGCTGGCCCGCGGGCGCACCTGGGTGCGGCTCTGGTTGCGTCCGGAGCCATGGCCGAAAACGCTTGACAGTTGGGCGATCCATATCCATTGCCCGTCCTAATCAGCAATAAAGCGTCACACCCCCCCCCTTTCAAGGGGGTAGGGGGTGGTGGGCAGTGGGTAGTGGGTAGTGGGTAGTGGGTAGTGGGTAGTGGGTAGTGGGGTGGATTACCATTCACATAGTACGCGGCGAGGATTTGGATCACGAGAGCGCGAAATGGACGAAAGTCACGCCACCGCTGGTGCTAACTGGCTCGCCGCACCGATTTTCGGGTCTTTCGTGGTCTTTCGTGATATTCGTGGTCCGAACCTCCCCACCAGCCAGTATCTGCAACGCGTGGTAGGTGTAGAGTTGTTAGGCCTAAGCGCTTAAAGCCATTACCAGAGGGCAGTAAATCGGGAGGGTAAATGGGTGGGGAGGCTGTCTAAAAAAGCCGCGAATATTTAACACGAACTTGAATTCACTTCTCCTTGTGCCTCGACCACACAGTTGCGCCCGGACTGTTTGGCCTGGTAGAGCGCACGATCGGCAGCCTGCATCAGCACATCGGCTGTGGTGCCATGCTCCGGAAAGACGGCGATCCCCAGGGAAACCGTTACCGATTCCAGGGGGTTTCCACAATGGAATACGCTCAGGTTTTGTACACCAACCCGGACCTGTTCCGCCCGTTGTCGCGCATGATCCAGCGCGGCTCCCGGCAGTACCAGCGTAAACTCCTCACCTCCATAGCGGCAGGTGATATCTTCGCCGCGCGTGTGGGCTTGTAAAAAACTCCCGACGGCCCGCAGCAGTGTGTCACCCGCATCATGCCCATAGGTGTCGTTGAAGCGTTTAAAATGGTCAATATCCAGCATAATTACACTCACCAGTTGCTGGTGACGTGCGGCACGCTGCACCTCACGCGGCAGTGCTTCGTCCAGGTAGCGCCGGTTGTGTAACCCGGTCAGCGCGTCGCGGATGGCCTGCTGCTGGAGATGCGCATTTGCCAGTTGCAGTTGCTGTTCCATCTGCTTGCGCTCGATGATATCCCGGACAATTGCACAGATCAGAAATCCTCCATTGAACTGGATCGGAAATGCGTGTTGTTGCGCACACCAGCGCCGACCATCAGGACGCTGGAGGTACTGTTCCACCAGGCGGTTTAACCAGGAAGCCGCACCGGTTTTCACCGCCATCTGCACACTGGCTTGCAACTGTGCATAGATAGCGGGAGTTTGCTGATCCGCTGGCAGCATACGGTACTGGATCTCCCACACTGGTTGACCAATGACGGCAGACCGGGACAGCCCGGTGATCTGTTCCATACCGGGGCTCCACTCGATAAGTAGACCATGTTCATCCGTGAGCGATATGCCATCGGATGACTGCTCAACGATGCTGCGGAATTTCGCCTCACTCGCACGCAGCGCTGCTTCGACCTGTATGTGCTCAGTGATATCGGTGGCAATACCGCCGATGGCATAGATATCGCCCTGCTCATTGAAGATGGGAAATTTGACTGCAATAAAGGTACGTATGCCGTCATACAACGGGATTTCCACCTCAAATTCAAGCGGGTTGCCGGTGGTGACGATCTGCTGGTCAGTTGTCGCCCATCCGGCACTCACTTCGGGCGGAAACAGGTCGTCATCAGTTTTGCCGAGAATCTGCTCACGGGTGCGCCGCAGATAGTTGATCACTTGCTGGCTCACCTGGATATAGCGCCCCTGGATATCCTTAACGTAAACGGTTGAGGAAGAGTGATCAATGACGCGCTGCAGGAGGGTGGCACTTTCGCGGAGGGCTTTTTCTGTATCCTTCTGCCGGGTCACATCTAAAAGATAACCATCAACCCGCACAATCTTCCCGGTGGCATCGTACACGAGGCGGCTAAAATCCGCCACACAGCGTACCGTTCCATCAGCACAGACCACACGGTATTCTATGCGCGTCAGCGGCGGCGCCTGGCCGGCACGCAGATGGGCAATCTCGGCAATGACCCGCTCCCGGTCATCAGGATGGATAAAATCCAGGTAAGCGATGCGGTTGCTGGTAAAATCGTCGGCAGTGTAGCCAAACTGATCAATGTTGGAGGAAACATATGAAACCGGCCAACCGGCCCGCTCATCCCAACTAACGGCAACCACCGGCCCGCGCTCGAGCCGCAGCCGTTCCTGGTGTAACGTCTCAGATAGTGACGCAACCATTTCTTCAAGTTCGGCCACGCGCCGGCAAAGGCGGTCAAGCTCGCTCTGATCTCCGGTAACGGATAAAGGTGGTGGTGGATTACGCATCGGCTGGTATCCTCTCCGGCACAGCATATCTCTCAAGACGCTGGTTCAGGCAAATGTAGCGTGTTCTCTTAGTATACAAGGATTCGGGGCAACCGGGAACCCCGGCGATGGTCCAGGATGTAGCGGGTTGGACTGCCCCGGTCGTCTACTTCATCTGCTTGACAGGCCAGAATATTACTGATACAGTATCTCAATAATTTTGCGGCCTGGAATAGTACGTTTGTGGTCATGCCGATGCTATGGTTCATCTATGCACGCGCCAGGCTTGCGCTACCGTGACCGATAACTGGATTAATTGAGAAAGGGTAGGTCTATGCATAGTGACACAGCGCCAACGGCTTCCCAACCGCCGATCCGTCTCTCTGATGCACCAGTACCGCTGACAATTTTGACGGGCTTTCTGGGTGCGG
This sequence comes from Chloroflexaceae bacterium, assembly GCA_034436755.1. Lineage (GTDB taxonomy): Bacteria > Chloroflexota > Chloroflexia > Chloroflexales > Chloroflexaceae > CAKZQX01. Next base: position 2,802 of record DAOTVB010000258.1, read on the forward strand.
GCAAGACAACACTGCTCAACCGCATTTTGCAGGCCGACCATGGCCGGCGTGTTGCGGTACTGATCAATGACTTTGGCAGCATCAATATCGATACGCGGCTTGTCGTCAATATCGAAGGCGAAACAATCAACCTGGCGAATGGCTGTATCTGCTGCACAATGCGTGAGGATCTCCTGATCGCTGCCATGCGCCTGATCAGCAATCCTGAACCGCCGGAGTATCTGCTTATCGAGGCCAGCGGTGTGTCGGACCCGTGGGCCGTGGCCGAAACCTTTTTACTGCCGGATCTACGTCCGCTCTTTCAACTCGATGGAGTGATCACTGTGGTTGATGCGGAGCAAGCACAACGATGCCACGACTATGCAACGCTGATTGTGGATCAACTGGCGGCTGCTGATATCGTGGTGCTCAACAAGGTTGATCTGGTCAGCGCCGCCGAATTGGCAGGCATCAAAGCGTGGGTGCGTACCATTGTGCCACGCGCACGCATGCTGGAGGCAGTGCATGGCAACGTGCCGCTGCAATTCATCCTGGGCACCGGGCGCTATCGCATTCCGCTGGAGCTGTCCGCCGGGAGTGCGCCGCATGGCACGCCCCACAGTTCGGCAGATGCGCAGACAGACGCACATGCTGGACATAGCCATGCAGCACATGCGCATGATCATAGTGCAGAGTTTAGCACCTGGAGTTACCGGGCGGATCGTCCCTTTGGCCTGAAGGCGCTCCGGAAAGTTCTCAGGGATCTTCCGATGAGTATCTTTCGCGCCAAGGGGATTCTGTGGGTGGCTGAGTCACCTGGACGTCGCGCAGTGCTCCAGATAGTCGGCAACCGCGTAATGTTGACCATCGGCGCAACGTGGGATGATACGCCACCGTACAGCGAACTGGTCATGATTGGCACGCCTGGCGGAATTGATGCTGCCACGCTCACCCGGCAATTTGATGCCTGCCTGCAAGCTGCACCGGCCGCCGCGGACCTGCCGGCGGAACAGCAGTGGCTCCGAGAGGGATAATGCCGGCAACCCATTGCGCGGCAACTCTTCATCGTTTACTACGAACCTGCTTTTATAATCGCAACGAGTGTAGCGAACGCAGTTGCTGCTCCCCCCGCTGCCCTGGCGACCAGCTCGTCAGCGGGAACGAGCTGCAAAATTGGTCGCCACGGCAGAAGGGGAACTATCGCTAACTCACTTCGTCCTGGGGGATCTGTTCTTCCGCAGGTGCGCGTGTTGCCCGCCCAAGCAGCGCCGACGAGGTTTGCCGGAAGCCATCGGGCTGACGTCCCTCCCGAAGCTGTGCAAACGCGGCCTCTTTAAAACGTTGCAGCGCCTCCGCTCCCCGCTCACGCTCGACGGTCTCCAGCCAGCCGCGGATGCCGTGCGACCAGAGCGAGGCCCACCAGGTTTCCTCGTCGGCGTAGACGAAACGTGCCGTCTCGACGTTCACGGTGATCGTGGTAAAGCCGGCACGCGCAAGGAGTGCGGTCAGACCTTCGGGGGTGTCGAAGACAGGCGGCTCAGCGCCGCTGCACGCGGGCGCGGTAAGCGGTAGTAGCACGGTGCGTTGGAGCGGTTCGAACCAGTGAAACTCCGGGCCGAATGGGTTGATCCAGGTTGAGAGCACCAGTCGCCCGCCGGGCTTCAGCACGCGCTGCCATTCCTGCAACGCCGCAAACGGGTCTGGCAGCAAGAAGAGCGCAAATCCACATAACACGGCGTCAAAGGTCGCATCGTCAAAGGACAGGGCGGCGGCATCCATGGAATCGAGCGTGATGTTGGCGCTGCCCCGCGCGGTGACCTCGGCCTGAGTTGCGGCCACCATCGCCGGGGCAAGGTCGATGCCCGTGACCCGACCGGAGGGGCCAACGGCCGCGCCGGCCGGAAAAAGCGCCGCACCCCGCCCGGTGGCGATGTCCAGCACGCGCTCGCCCGGCGTAAGGCGCGCCAACTCCACCAGCCGACGACCGAAGTGGGTGAAGAAGGGCGGCCCGACCTGGTCGTAGGTCGCGGCGGCCTGGTCGAAGATTGCGGCAACGGTCTGGCGCGTGGTACGCTGCTGCGATTGTTCGGTGCTCATCGTGCCCCCCATTTCATCTGCGTTCGGGATAGGCGGATACCGCGCAACAAGCGGCTATCCTTCCTCCAGGGCCGGCTGCCGCTGCGTCTCCGATTGTGGGATGCCTGTCGAACGAAACCGCCGCGCCCATCTGGTGAGGAACAAACCGCCACCATACACCCCGCCTGCGACCAGAATAATCGTTGCGCCGGATGTCAGGTTAAAGACATAGGAGAGCCAGATACCGACACTGGTGAAGATGATCCCCAGGCCACTTGCCAGTGCCATCATCAGGCGCATATTTCTGACGAAGAGGGCGCTCGTGGCGGCGGGCATCGTGAGCAGGGCGATCACCAAGATCAGCCCGACCACCTGCATCATCATGACCACCGTAAACGCAATCAATACCAGCAAGATCAGCGAGATGGTCTGCACGGGCACGTCCACCGCCGTGGCAAAGGTTTCATCGAACGAGAGGGCAACCAGTTCTTTGTAAAACAGCACGATCAGCGTCACAATGACCAGATTAAGCACCAGCATGATCCACAGGTCAGCCGTGGGCACCGTGAGAATAGAGCCAAACAGGTAGCTCATCAGGTCGGTTTTATAACCCGGTGTCAGGTCGATCAAGAGAATGCCACATGCCATGCCCAGCGCCCACAAGACCCCGATCATGGTATCAGTACGCTGGTGTGTGGCCCGCTGGACGCTGCCCATGACGAGCGCAGAGACCATGCTAAAGAGCACGGCACCGAGCACCGGATTGAAGCCGAAGAAATAGCCCAGGCCGATGCCGCCATAGGCTGCGTGGGCAATACCGCCGCTGATAAACACCATCCGGTTAATGACCACAAAGGTTCCGATAATGCCGCAGGCGATGCTTACCAGGATACCGGCCAGCAGCGCATTGCGGAGAAACCCAAATTGTAAGGCTTCGAAAAATTCCATCCTGCCTCCTGGTTACTGTGGGTGTTCGGGAAAGACCCGGTGGGGCACCCCGTGGGCAATCAGATCGATAGGACACTGGTAGGTTGCCTCGAGCATCTCGGACGTGAGCAATTTTTCGTTGTGGTAGATCAAGGTGCGATTGAGACAGCCCACGGTCTTGACCGCGGAGGCCAGTGCGCCGATATCGTGGGAAATGAGCACGATGGTTATCCGGGTGTTCAACTCACGCAGCAGGTCATAGATACTGCTGCGTGCCTGCGGGTCAACACTGGCGGTTGGCTCATCAAGCAGCAGGATGTGCGGGTCTGCTGCCAGGGCGCGTGCAATGTAGACCCGCTGGCGTTGTCCGCCCGAGAGCGCACCAATGGGCTGTTGGCGCAGATCGTGCATCCCAACCTTCTGGAGCGCATCTGCGACTCGTGCATAATCCAGCGCGGTGAGTCGTTTGAGCAGTCCGCGTCTCCCCAGACATCCCATCTGGACGACTTCTTCGACCGTGATCGGGAAATTGTGGTCAAATTCGACGGACTGCGGGACATAGCCGATCCAGCGCCGCCCTGCGTGGACCGGTTGCCCCAGAATGCGTACGTCACCCGCCATGGGCGGCAGCAAGCCCAGCAGCACCTTGAGGAGCGTTGACTTGCCACCGCCGTTGGGGCCGATCAGGCCGATGAAGTCCAGATGGTTGACGGAGAGGGTGATGTCTTGGAGAACCGCCTCATGGGTGTACCCCGCCCACAAATGACGGATCGTAATCACCTCGTGCGGCATCTGGCCGGCAGCGGTGTGACTCATGGTTGGTCGGGTTCCTCTCCAGTACTTCCCAGAACCCGCGCAAATGTAGTGGCGACACGATACTGGTTTGCCAGCCAGTCGGGGGCCAGCGGATTAATCAACACCACCTCGCCGCCAATCTCTTCAGCAATGCGCTGCGCCGAATCCGGGTTGAACTGGGGCTGGGCAAAGACGACGCTGATGTTTTCGTCCTGCGCACGTTCGATCACCGTAGCCAGTTCAGCCGCACTCGGCTCCTGCCCTCCCACTTCAATGGGAATCATCTCCAGGTCATAATCCTGCGCAAAATAGCCCCATGCGGGATGAAAGACGATGAATTTGCGAGTTTCCAGCGTTTCCAGGGTCGCGGCAGTTTCGTTAGCGAGCATGTCAAGATCGGCGAGAAACGTTTCCAGGTTGGCGGTGTAGTCCGCCTCGTGGTCGGGGTCAAGGTCGATCAGCACGTCAGCTATGGTGCGGGCTTGCTCTTTGACCAACCGGGGTGACAGCCAGATGTGCGGGTCGGGGCGCGCAGCGTCACCACGCCGCTCAATTCCCTGGGTGGTATCCACCATGCGCATGTCCGGGTTGGCCTGCTGAAACCGCTCCAACCAGCCGCGCTCAAATGGCACATCAATACTGATATAAGCATCCGCAGCACTCAGCGCCGTCACTTGCTCAGGTTTGGGTTCATAAGTGCCGGGAAATTCACCCGGCGGCACCATCACATTGACGACGACATGCTCGCCGCCGACCCGTTCCACAAAATATTGCTGTGGCAGAATGCTCACCGTGATCTGGAGTGGGTCACCTTCCGTGTGCGTATCTTCAGGCGTAGCAGCTTCCTCGGCAACTGGTTCATCTGCTGCCGGGGCAGTATCTTCGGCAGCCGGGGCGGTCGTAGTGCCGCCACACGCGGTCAGCGCAAGCACCAGCAGGAGCGCGGTGCAGACGTACAGCAGCGAGTATCTGGACATCGGGACCGATTGGTACATCGGATGGTGGCTCCTTTCGTTCCATCAAGCACGTACTGTTTCAATATTATCGATACGTAGTATCATAAAGTGGCATGCGCATTTTGTCAATCGTCGATGATGCAGGCTTGACAACATCCACACCACCTGCTACACTCACGTTCATTATTGAGATAATGTATCATTAAGGTGTGCCATGCCGTTGTATGTCTATGCCTGTCAGGAGTGCGAGATTGAACTGGAGGAGCGGCGGGCGGCAGCGCAGGCCGACTGGCCGCCGGTCGAATGCCCGCTCTGTCACGGGGTGTGTACACGAACCATCAGCCTGTTCAGCGTCCGATCCCGCAGCAATGGAGCAGACCCGCGCATGACCGAGTTGATCCGCACGCTCGACCCGGCAGCGGCACGCCCGCCAGCGGCTCACGGCCCCGACTGTGCCTGCTGCCGCCCGAAACGCTGAACGAGGAGGAGACCCTATGGATACGTCAGAACCGGTCACGCCGCCGATCCCACTCACTATCTTGACAGGGTTCCTGGGTGCCGGGAAAACCACGCTACTCAACCGCATCCTGCACGGCAGCCCGGGGCAGCGCATCGCCGTGCTGGTCAACGACTTTGGCAGTATCAACATTGATAGTCAACTGGTGGTGGGCGTGGCCGAGGATGCCGTCAGCCTGACCAACGGCTGTATCTGCTGCACCATCCGCGACGACCTGCTGACCACCGCGCTCAGTATTGTGCAGCAGCCCGACCCACCGGAGCGTCTGGTGATCGAGGCCAGCGGCATTTCTGACCCCTGGGCCGTGGCGGAAACCTTTCTGCTGCCAGAGATACGTTCACATACGCGGCTCGACACGATCATTGCCGTGGTGGATGCCGAACAGGTGTATCAAGAATTTGCGCTCAAACCCGCCTACTCGGCCTTGATCGTGAACCAGGTCGCGGTGGCCGATATGGTGATCCTGAACAAGAATGACCTGGTGGATGTTGCCACCCGTGTTGCGCTGCACGAGTGGGTGCGCCGCATTGTGCCCAATGCCCGCATCCTGGAAGCCGTGCATGCCGATGTGCCGCTGGAACTGCTCCTGGGGAGTGATGCGGTGCTGCATCAGCATCACCACGACCATGATCACGCGCATCACCACGACCACGACCACGGCACGCAGTTCCAGACCTGGAGCTACGCGGCCACGCGCCCGTTTGCCCGCAACGCCGTCCGCGATCTGCTCAAGACCCTCCCGACGGGCATCTTCCGCGCCAAAGGGGTGCTCTGGATCGCCGAAACACCGGAGCGGCGGGCACTGCTGCACCTGGTGGGCAGCCGGGTACAGCTCACGTTTGGTGAGCCGTGGGGCGACACGCCGCCGCAATCGCAACTGATCGGCATCGGTTTGCCGGAGGCGGTCAACCCGGACGACCTGACGCAGCGCCTGGATGCGTGCCTGGTCGATGCAGTACCAGGAGAGCGCACAGCGGAGCCGCTCAACTTTCTGCGGTCAGTGCAGGAGGCATGATGCGCTGGCTCTGTCTGAAGCTCATCCGGCTGTACCAGGTCGCCATCTCGCCCTGGCTGCCGCCAAGTTGTATCTATACACCGACCTGTTCACAGTATGCGCTGGAAGCCATCCAGCAGCATGGCGTGTTGCGCGGTGGCTGGCTGGCGGTACGCCGCCCAATAATGGGGAATTGACAATGGATAATGCAGAATGAGATACATGCGCATACCTGATGTTTCATTGTCAATTTTCCATTGTCAATTCTCCATCTGCCAGACCGCGCCCCATGCACACACACGAAAGGATCACACCGTATGAACAAACTTCCCGTGACGGTCTTGTCCGGCTTTCTCGGCGCAGGCAAGACCACCCTGCTCAATCACATCCTGCACAACCGCGAAGGGCGGCGCGTGGCCGTCATTGTCAACGACATGAGCGAAGTCAACATCGATGCCGCCCTTGTGCGCGACGGTGGCGCACAGCTCAGCCGCACCGATGAAACACTGGTCGAACTGAGCAATGGTTGCATCTGTTGCACGCTGCGTGACGACCTGCTCCAGGAGGTGGCGCGGCTGGCGCAGGCGGGCCGCTTCGACTATCTGCTGATTGAAGCCACCGGCATCGCCGAACCCCTGCCGATTGCCGTTACCTTTACCTTTGCCGATGAAGCGGGCCGCTGCCTGGGCGAGGTGGCCGACCTGGATACGATGGTGACGGTCGTGGATGCGAACCGCTTTCTGCTCGACTTTGGCTCCACCGATGACCTGCAGGATCGGCAGATGGGCATGAGCGCGGACGACGACCGCTCCATCGTCGATCTGCTCGTCGATCAGGTCGAGTTTGCGAATGTCATTGTGCTGAACAAGATTGATCTGGTGGACGCGGAACAGCTTGCCGGGTTGGAAGCCATGATCCGCCATCTCAACCCCGATGCCCACATTGTGCATGCAAACCACGGACGGGTGCCCCTGGAGACGGTGCTGCACACAGGCCGGTTCGATCTGGACGCCGCGCAGCAGGCCCCCGGCTGGGCCAAAGAGTTGCAGGGGCAGCACATTCCCGAAACGGAGGAGTATGGCATCAGCAGCTTTGTCTATCGTGCGCGGCGACCGCTGCACCCGCAACGGTTTTGGGATTTTATTAACGACGAATGGACGGGCGTAATTCGCTCAAAGGGGCTGTTCTGGCTGGCCTCACGCCCGGACTGGATCGGCATCTGGTCGCAGGCCGGCGGGGTCTGCCGCAGTGAGCCAGGCGGCTTCTGGTGGGCCGGCAGTGCATCGGCGGAATGGCCGGACGACCCGGACATCTGCGCCGCAATTGCTGCTGTCTGGCAAGAACCGTATGGGGATCGGCGGCAAGAACTGGTCATTATTGGGATCGATGTTGACCAGGCAAAGTTTGAGCGGCGCATGAATGCCTGCCTGCTGACCGACGATGAACTGGCGCAGGGGCCGGCAGCCTGGGCCGCGCTGCCCGACCCGTTTGGCGCATGGTCATATGAACCGATTATGGACAATGACACGATGCCTGCATAGGCACGATATTATTGGCGGCAGCTTTGCCGGGATCGCCGCCGCCCTCTACCTGGCCCGCGCGCGCCGCCAGGTGGCGGTGATGGATAGCGGCGCACCGCGCAATCGCTTCACCCGGCATGCCCACGGGGTGCTGGGTCACGACGGACGCCCGCCCCTCGATTTGCTGACCGACGCGCGCACCCAACTGCTGCGTTATCCGACGGTACGCTTCGTGCGTGCGACTGCGGAGCAGGTGGTTCCGCACGCGGACGAGGCGTTTCAGGTGATTGCCGGCGATGACAAGCAGGCACAAGCGCGGCGGATCAATCACTTCTCGAAGCAGGGCATTCTGATCAGTAAACAACGACCCGGACGGGGACGGCAGTGGAGGACAACATGCTCGATTGGCTAATAATTGGCGGCGGTATCCATGGCACCCACCTGGTGCTGGTGCTGACCCAGCGGGCAGGGGTTGACCGGGAACGGCTACGGCTGCTTGATCCCCACCCGGCGCTGCTGGCGCGCTGGCATGCCTGCACCGCCAATACCGGGATGCAGTTTCTGCGCTCCGGTGCGGTGCATCATATTGACCTGCATCCCGAGGCGCTGACTCGCTTTGCAACCACACCGGCCGGTCAGCCGCATCGCCGCTTCACCGAACCCTACCGCCGTCCGGGGCTGGCCCTGTTCAACGCGCATGCCGCGCATCTGAGCAACCAGTATGATCTGCCGGCACTCCAGATCGTCGCGCGGGCGCATGGCCTGACACGTTGTACAGATGGCTGGCGGGTGGAAACCAGCGCCGGCAGTATCGCAGCGCGCCGGGTGGCGCTGGCAATCGGCAGTGCGGAACACCTCCACTGGCCGGAGTGGGCACGGCAACTACGCAATGCCGGCGCACCGGTGCAGCATATCTTCGCGCCCGACTTCTGCCGTGCGCATCTGCCACCCTGGAAGCATGCGCTGGTTGTCGGTGGGGGTATCTCGGCGGCACAGACCGCGCTGGCTCTGGTTGAACGGCAACCCGGCAGCGTAACCCTGCTGGCGCGCCATCCGTTGCGTGTTCAGCAGCTCGATAGCGACCCTGGCTGGACCGGACCAAAATATCAGGCCGGGTTTCAGCAACTGCGGGATTACACCCGGCGGCGCGCAGTCATCCGGCAGGCGCGGCATCGCGGCTCCGTGCCGCCCGATGTCGCCGTGCATGTGCGCCGCGCAGTCAAGGCCGAGACGTTGCGGTTGCTCAATGCCGAGGTTGCCGACGCAACCCTGACGGCTGACGGGCAGGTGCAACTGAGACTGACCGGCGGAGTGGGTACGCTCACCAGTGATTGCGTCATTCTGGCAACGGGTTTCGACCCGGCCCGGCCCGGCGGTGCATGGCTGGATGCTGCTATTGCCAATCTGGGATTGCCGATTGCGCCCTGTGGCTACCCCATCGTGGACCCGGTACTCTGCTGGGCGGAGGGACTCTACACGCTTGGCCCGCTGGCTGAGTTGGAGATCGGCCCGGTAGCGCGTAACATCACCGGAGCGCGGCAGGCAGCGGCGCGGATCTGTCAGGCGATCGACGTTCGAGCCTGCCGGGGAAATTATCGCGCTATGAAGGGCCGCCAGCCCTGATCCCCCCAACCACCCCCTGTGGTGCATTTGGGTCACTGTTCAGGATGGGCGTCTCCGCATAGGACCGTCGGCGCGGCTGGTGCCACACCCAGATCTGCGCCATGCCATGCTATAATATTCCCCAACACTATCCTCCACCGCACCAGTCCAGACGCGTGCCTTGCAGCGATTGTCAAACCGTAACCCGAGCAAGCGGATCGAAACCCTGCCTATGACCCTCTCTAACCATGACATTGCCCGGATCTTCCAGGAGATTGCCGACAGTATGGAAATCCTGGGCGAGGACCGCTTCCGCATTCTGGCCTACCGCCGCGCCAGTGATGCGATTGTGAACCTGCCGAAGCCGCTGGCCGAATATCGCGCGCAGCAGAACCTCGAAGAGGTGCCCGGTATCGGCAAGACGATTGCCGAGAAGATTGGAGTAATGCTGGATACCGGTTCCCTGCCGCTGCACGAGCGGCTCAAGGGGCAGGTGCCCACCGGGGTGCTCGATCTGCTGCGGGTGCCCGATATTGGCCCGCGCAGTGCGAAGCGCCTCCACGATGAGTTGGGCATTGCCGGTCTGGATGAACTGCGGGCGGCGGTCGAGTCGGGAGCGCTGCGCGGGCTGAAGGGGTTTGGCGCAAAAACCGAGCAGCGCATCCGGCAGGGGCTGGATGCACTGGCCCAGCACGAACAGCGCACGCTGATGTCCACCGCACTGGTTGCCGCCGAGGGATTAATTGCGGCCCTGCGCGCGGCCCTGCCTGACCTTGAGAAGGTGAGCTACGCGGGCAGCCTGCGCCGCGCCCGCCCAACCATCGGCGACCTGGATCTGCTGGTCGCCGCTGCGGATACCGGCCCGGTGGTGCGTGCATTTACCCGCCTGTCCGAGGTGGCACGGGTTATTTCGGCGGGGGAGGCCAAAGCCTCGGTGGTGCTGCATAGCGGTGTCCAGGCCGATCTGCTGGTGGTTCCGCCGGCCCAGTGGGGTAGTGCGCTGCAACATTTTACCGGCAGCCAGGCACATAATATTCGCTTCCGGGAACTGGCGCTGGAGCGTGGTCTGAGTTTTAGCGAGCGCGGCTTCCGGCAGGCCGACGGCAGCCTGCTGACCTGCGCGGATGAGGCCGCAGTCTACGCCACCCTCGATCTGGCCTGGATTCCGCCGGAGTTGCGCGAGGATCGGGGCGAGTTTGCCGCCGCTCGCGCCGGGACGTTGCCCCACCTGATTGATCTGGCGGATATGTGCGGCGACCTGCATATGCACAGCACCTGGAGCGACGGCCGCGCCACAATCGCGCAGATGGCCGAAGCTGCGCGCGCCTGTGGCCTGGACTATATCGCCATTACCGACCACAGCGCCTACCTGGGCGTTACCGGCGGCGTGGATGCGGAGCGACTGCGCGAACAGGCCGCCGAGATTGCACAGATTAATGCCGCATATGCCGATCAGGGTGAAGCGTTCCGCGTGCTGCACGGGGTTGAGGTAGACATTCTGCCCGACGGGGAACTGGCGCTGCCCGATGCGGCACTGGCCGCCCTCGACATTGTTGTCGCCTCGCTGCATGTGAGTCTGCGCCAGCCTCAGGAGCAGATTACGGCGCGGTTGCTGCGTGCGATTGCCAACCCGCATGTAGATATCATTGCGCATCCCACCGGGCGCATTCTGGAGCGGCGCGCGGGGGCCGACCTCGACATGGAAGCCATCCTGCAGACGGCAGTGGCGCATAACACGCTGCTGGAGATCAACAGCGGCCCGGACCGGCTGGATCTCGATGCGCTGCATGTGCGGCGTGCGCTGGAACTGGGTGCCGGCATCGTGATCAACAGCGATGCGCACAATCCCGATGACCTCGACTGGCTGCGCTACGGTGTGTTGACCGCGCGCCGCGGGTGGGCCACCGCTGACCGAGTTGCCAATACCTGGCCGCTGGCACGCCTGCGTTCTCACGTTGCGCAGTAGCGGCGCAATTCCCTTTTCGGGTCAGGAGCCGCGTAATTCGTCTCATTGACAGAAATTACGCGATGAGCGTGCAAACGGGTGCTTCACCAGATCGAGGTCAGATTCGCCTGCGGCAGCATGGTACTTTTTATCCTTTTTCACAAAAAAATCACGTTGTGAATTTTTTTGTGAAAAAGATCGGGTTTCTTCCGCCCTGCCGAAGGCGATATCTCCCATCAAATCCCTCTCAAGTGTAGACTTTTTCACCAGAGCGCATTGGAATGCGGTTGGTGAGACCGGCAGAGACCGTTGCTCCAGAAACCATGTCCCGCATCAGGACGGGCTGCGGACGCGCAGAAGCGCGCCCCTACGACAAAAAGCCTACATCTGAGAGTCACCAAACGCAGGAGCGCCTGATGCATGGCAGCAGTGGCAGGTTCGCGATGTTCGCTCATGTCGTGGTGTTCGTGGTCCACACTCCCACCGCATAACGCGTCTCATTAAAAGTACCCCTTCCCACAGATGTTCAATCTAAAGAACATCTGTGGGAAGGGGTTTATGTTCGGTCAGTGCCTCCAGCGGTCAGGGCTGCGCCGGGCGTTGCGGTAGCTCCGGCGCTTGCTGGGCAGCCCCCGGCGGCAGATCGCCGGTGACGCTCAGCCCGTGCAGTTCCGCGCGGTTGTTGGTTTCGTCGCGTTCCAGCACCGCCCCGGCCTGGTTGTCGGGATGCCAGCTATCGACATAGACATACAGGTCGGTTGTCCCCGGCGCAAAATAGCCCGGCCAGCGTGTGTAGACCGGCGCAAAGCTATCCTCCGTCGAGGTCAGCGTGATCTGCTCGCCCGCCGCCAGACCAGCGTCCACGTACCAGGCAACCCCATAGCATGGACTCAGCGCGCAGTGCCAGTTCCAGATATGGCCGGCATCCACCGGCGGCGTGTCCGGGTTGAGCGAGAGGTCTACCCAGAATGCCCCGGCATCCGCAGTGCCGCGATTCTCAATCACGGCGACAACCGTCACCGGCTCACCCGTGGTAAAGCTGGTCTTGTCCGGATCGAGGCGCACACTGGTGACCACCAGATCCGGTTCTGCCGGTTCTGTCACCGGCGTGGAGACGATCAGCGGCAGATAGAGGGTCGTCCCCGGCGTGGTGATCACCACGCGGAAGCTACCGAGCGTCCCCGCTGCCATGCTATTCCCCACCGTATCGGCTACCTGGTCCGCCGCAATCGCCACTGTGTAGTCCCCATTATCGGCAGCATCCCAGGTGCCACCCGGCGCGCTGATCTGGTAGGTTGCCGTGCGGGGCGTACCATTGTCGGTTGCATCCACGCTGACGAAGGTTGCGGGCTGGTCAAAGCCATTCGGCCCGGTCACCCGGATGTCGTTGTCATCCAGTTGGCTGACCAGCAGCGCCAGGTTATCGCTGTAGGTGACAGTAAAGGTGTAGCTGCTGTCGGACGCCGGCGTAACATCGGCGGCGGTCAGCGCGGCCGTCGGCGCGGTGCGATCAAGGGTGTAGGCTTCGCCGGAGGTGAAATCACCATTCCCGGTCCCGACATCACCCAGCGGATTGCCGGCTGCATCCACAATCGTGTCATCGTCCAACACATCCAGCCGCAGGGTACCGCTGCCACTGCCCGTGTTGACCGTCACAGTCCAGGTGGTGTCGCTACCCGTAACGGTTTCCACGGATACCCCCGTGAGCGTACCATCGCTGGTCAGGGTGAAGTCGGTGGCATCAACGCCGGTGACATTCTTGGCAAATGTGACGGTGAAGGTGACACTATCGGCACTGGTCGGGTCGGCATCGGCGCGCACAATGCCGGTGACAATTGGGAAGGCCGGGTCAAAGGTCACTTCGTTATCGCTGCTGATCGCGGCCATGTTGCCGTTGCCGGCTGCGTCGGTTGCGACATCCGCGTCAACGGTTGCGATAACGGTGCCGGTGCCGGTCATCCCGCTCACGGCAACGGTATAACTGGTGGGGCCACCCGTCACCGCCGCACTGAGCGTCCCCGGAGCCGTCCCGCTCAGGGTGATATCCTCCGCCGCAAAAGCATCCACCGGCTCGCTAAATTCGACCGTGAAGTTGATCGGCGCGGCACTGGTCGGATCGGCCTGCGCCGTCGCCTGCTCAATCGTCACCGTCGGGTGGGTCTTGTCAACCGTGTAGCTCTCACCTGTGGTGAAGTCGCCATCACCCACACCGGACCCACCGAGCGGGTTGTCGGCGGCATCGCGCACCGAGTTGTCATCGGCCAGATCCAGACGCAGGGTGCCATCATCGCTGCCGGTGTCAACGGTGACAGTCCAGGTTGTATCACTGCCACTGACATCCGTTACCGCTGCACCCGTAATGCCACCGCTGGGGGTGAGGACAAAATCGCCGGCATCCAGGCCCGTGACCGCTTCGCTCAGGGTGACGGTGAAGCTGACGGTCGCGCTGCTGGTCGGGTTGGGATCAACCCGCGTGATGGCGGTCACAGTTGGGGCAGTATTGTCCACATCGAATGTGGTTGACGGGCCCGCCGCCGCTGCCAGATTACCTGCCGCGTCGCTGGCCGTTGCCATCCCCAGACTAATGCCCAGCGTGCCATCACCACTGATGCTGTCAATGGTGACGGTGCGGGTGTTCCCGCTCCCGCTCACGCTGATGCTGCCGGTGGCCGTGCCGGTTGTGTTCAGCGTCACATCTGTGGCCGCCAGTGAAATGCTGTCGGCATCCGTGTAGGTAATCTCAAATGTCACCGGACCGCTGTTCGTCAGACTAACTGACGGCGTGCCGATGCTGACGGTCGGCGCAGTACCATCAAAGGTTCGGCTGAGGGTCGGTGCGGCCGTGTTCGGATTGCCCGCCGCGTCCTGCGCCACGCCGCCGGCCACATCCACGGACACCAGACCATCGGCGGTGGGGGTGATATCCACGGTCCAGACCTGTCCCGGCGTGGTCGCCACCAGGTTGCTTGCCGTACCATTGGTGACGCTGATATCCTCCAGGGCAAAGCCACTCACCGCCTCGCTAAACTCCACCGTTACCGCAAACGGCGAACTACTGGTCGGCTCGCCGGCACTACTCGTCAGCGTAACGCCCGGCGCAGTACCATCAAAGGTGCGGCTGAGGGTCGGTGCGGCCGCGTTTGGATTGCCCGCCGCGTCCTGCGCCACGCCGCCGGCCACATCCACGGACACCAGACCATCGGCGGTGGGGGTGATATCCACGGTCCAGACCTGCCCCGGTGTGGTCGCCACCAGATTGCCTGCCGTACCGTTCGTGACACTGATATCGCCCAGGGCAAAGCCGCTCACCGCCTCGCTAAACTCGACCGTTACCGCAAACGGCGAACTTCTGGTCGGCTCGCCGGCACTACTCGTCAGTGTGACGGTCGGCGCGGTCTTATCAATGGTATATGCCTCGCCGCTGGTGAAACCGCCATTGCCGGTTCCGGTTCCCCCCAGCGGATTGCCGGCGGTATCCGTAATCGTGTCGTCGTCCAGAATGTCCAGGCGAATGGTACCATCACCACTGCCGGTGTTGACCGTTACAGTGCGACTGCTACCGCTGCCGGTGACACTTGTCACCGACGCGCCGGTAACGCCCGTGTTTGACAGGGAGAAATCACCTGAATCCACACCCAGAACAGCTTTACTAAAGGTAACAGTAAAATCGACACTGGCGGCATTCGTCGGATCAGCGCCGGCGCGCACGCTTGAAACCACCTGTGGGGGCGCGTCGTCATCGGTGATGCCGGCAGTAACGCTTTGCGTACCGTCTTCGGTGCCATTCGTCACCGTGCTGATCGCCACGATAATCGTTTCGCTACCCTCAACCAGCCCATCATCATCACCAGTCAGGGTGATACTGCCGTCCGGATCGCCGGCAGAAATGGTGATAGTGCCGGCAGAAGCGGTGTAATCGGTGCCGCTGCCGACAGCCGTACCGCTAAAGTTCAGGTTGACCGTCACATCCAGGCCGGATGGGGCAGAGAGTTCAGCGGTGACGGTTGCTGTGCCGCCATTCTCATCCAGGGGGCTACCCGTCAGGCTAAGCGTAACCGTCGGCGGGTCATCATCGTCGATAATCGCCTTGGTTGCCGTATTCGTGGAGACAGCAGCCTGGAAGCCGGGAGCCGTTGTGCCGGCCCCGGAAATGGTCAACTCGATATCTTCGCTTGCGCCTTCGTCCAGCGTGTCGCCGATAACATCTATGCTGATGGTCGCCTGAGTTGCACCGGCGGCGAAAGTAATGGTATTGCCCGTCTGTGAGACACCCGTACCGCCGGCGGCGATGTTGGTATAATCGGTGCCATTGTCGGCAGTGCCACCCGTAACCGCAAAATCTACACTACTCGGCTGGTCGGTACGTCCGGTGCGTTCAATAAGAAAGGCCGCAGCAGTAGTGGTACCGCTATTGCCCTCGGTAATGTCAGCGGCAACCGCGCTGATGCTGTGGTCGATGTCGTTGTCTTCGACCGTAATGGTTGTTGTGTCATCTACTGTGGTGGTGCCATCATCCACACGCAGGTTAACCGTAATGTCGGCAGGAGCGGTCAGCGTCCCGGCGTCAAAGGTCGGTGTTTGCCCGGTCTCGTCACCTCAGGCGCGGGCTGTTCCGACACACGAAGACGACCGGCGTCAAAGGTCGGTGTTTGCCCGGTCTCGTCACCCCGGGCGGCGGCGGCTCCGGTCTCGCCAAAGTTCCCATCACCATCCAGATCCCAGGTGTAGGTGAGCGCGTCTACCGGGTCGCTGCCGCTACCGGCGAGCGCAACCGTCCCGCCTTCCAGGACGGTGTAGGGGCCGCCGGCATCCGCCGTTGGTGCCACGTTGGTGATGCTAATGCTGACGCTGGTGTCGGTATCCGTCGCGCCGCCATCATCCGTTACGCGCAGGGCAATGGGGAAGCTCGCCGGACCAGCTAACCCGGCGGCATTAAAGGTGGGGTTTACGCCGGTCTCGTCACCCCGACTGGCGGCGGCACCCGTTTCGCCAAAGTTCCCATCGCCATCCAGATCCCATGCGTAGGTGGCAATCGTGCCGTCACTGTCACTGGAGTCTGAAGCATCCAGCGCCACCGTGCTCCCCTCAGCGACGGTGTAGGGACCACCCGCGTCGGCGGTTGGCGGCGCATTCACACAGCCCGAATTGGCCGAGGTATTGGTTGCGCCGGGAGTGATACAGCGCAGGCTAAAATCCGCGTCATTATCGTCGGTGTCCGTACCATCGGGCAGGCGGGAAAGACCAATACCCGGTGTGACATTATCATCTGCCGCACTGGTGCCGGTTCCTTCGGTGTAAGGTGCGATGGTGTTGCCTTCATAGCTCACGGCCTCTACCACGGTCCCGTTCACCTGCAGGGCAACCGCATCGGGCGCACCGTTTTGAATAAAGTTGGTATCGGGGCTGCTATCCAGGTCACAGTCGGGTACATTTGCCGCGTCCCCGCAGACCACATAATAATCCCCGGCCGCCAGGCTCATATTCGGCAGGTTAACCGTAACATATGCAGGCCCACTGGGACCGCCAACGAGTAAAAGATTGTACGAATCCAGATTGACGGCAGTGCTGCCGGTGTTTTTGATCTCGACAAACTCGGCGGCATCTGTGCCGGGCTGGTCATAATCGATCTCGTTAATGACGAGAGTAGACTCAACCGGTGCCCCAGTCATGAGTTGTGCCGTGGAGCCGGGAGAGGTTCCGGTTGCAGCATCGGGAGTCACCTCAAAACAGATATATTTGCCCACATCGGCAGTGACCAGCGTGTAACTGCTCCCAGTTGCGCCGGTAGCCGTCCGGTTCACACTGCAGGCTGCATCGTCGGCACGGTACCAGGCCAGGACAGTCCCGCTTTCAGCATCACCCTCAGCATCGTTGTAGGTATAGTTACCAGTCAGGGTTTCACCATAGCGGGGCGTACCACTGATGGTGACGCCGGTAGCCGTCGGCGCAGCATTGGGGGCGCTGACCGTAAAAATAGGATTGGTGCCGGAGAAATACGTTCCACCGGGGGCAATATTTTGCGGCGTAGCATCGCTCCCGGTCCAGTTGCTATCCTTGCCAATCTCGGTCAGCAGAAAATTCTTATCGCCAGTGGTGGGGCCGGTGTAGACGTTGTTATCTTTGTGTAGTGGCCCCTGATCAGTAAACCCTCGGCCGGTCAGGGCATGCGCCGTGGCAACATTGCTGCCGGTACTATTGGTCAGACCGGGAGGCAGTTCTGAGCGCTGGGTGAACGTACCAACGGAACCCGCGTCGGACCAGTTGCCGTAAGCCGCGATAGAATTATCATTGGTATTAGTAAAACCATAAATAAAATCGCTGGTATTCTGATAAATAAGGATTTGATCACCAGTTCCGCTGAAAGGAACGGCTATACTGGCAAGTTCCCAACCCGAAACAGTAACACTCCCTAGACTGGGCGTCATGATGACATCTGGAGGTGACCCGCTACGAATGGAGAACTGGATCACCGTTCCAGCAGAAATACCCCCGGCGGGGATCATCCAGGTAATGGTGCCCTCGCTATTGGCAAAGGGGACAAAAGCGCTCCCGTTCCAGCCCTCATCGGTAATCTTCACAACTTCGCCACCGTCGATGTCCGCCAGCGTCACAATCGTGAAGTCACTATACCCTGAGCCGTCCTGGTCGATATTGACGCCAATCACCGCGATATCACCGACTGCCAGGGGCGCGGCCAGCACGGGGCGTGCCGGGTGGAGCAGCGCCAGGCATGCCAGCAATCCAATCAGCAGGAAGGCTCCCACGCGCAGGAGTGATTGGCTGGTGCGAATCGGGTGCAGATGTGTAGACTTCATTGAGCATCAGCTTTCTACTACAATGGTTGCTTTGATATACAGCAGTTGCGCGGTGAATGTGCAAACCGGGCGTTTTCCCCGTTGCAAGCCCGACTCGCCTGCGGCAGCATGGTACTTGTTTTTCTTTTTCACGAACATGTTGCACAACGTGCAACATGTTCGTGAAAAAGCAAGGGTTCTTCCGCCCTGCCGGAGGCGAATCAGGTCGGTTATCCAGGCAGATGCCTGGTTTGGAGCCGACCGCGTAAGTCCTGTGGTATAGTGGCTGGTGGAGCAACTACCGGTCACCGGGTGGCCCTGGAACAGACAACACCCGGCATTCCGGTCCCAAATTGAGGTTCATCTGCCGGCTCCGGCCGCCATTGGGCGACTCCAGAGTCTGACCCTGGCTGGTGCCTTTAAACTGATGCAAGCGTTCGTGGGCCTGTCCGACCCGGGGGAACATGGTCATGATTGCCATAACTGAGGACATTTTCGCGGCCGTCGTAAGAAAGTCACGTCTGTGCATAGCTATAGCCCCTTTACAAACATTACTGAAACCAGTGCCCCTTTCGGTTAGTAAAAATCCGTCTCCGCATCATAGCAGACAGCAGAGCAATGTTGAGTAATGAGAACGTAACGGGAAGGTAACAATTTTTACTA
>DAOTVB010000259.1:0-22357 GCA_034436755.1 Chloroflexaceae bacterium
GCGACGCCGGCGGCCATCGATTTCAGTTCTGGGACTGCATCTCCTGCGTGAGCCGTGCCCGTAGGGATGGCGCACGCCTCCGGCGGCCTGCCATGACCTGCCCACAGCAAACTGGCGGTCCACTCCGGTAGGTGCCGCGAGCGATCAGCCGTGCGGTGGGGCTGTGGACAGCTCACGGCAGGCATGTATCGGGGGCAGATGCCCGCCAGCACGGAACAAAGTGGAGGAAAAAGTGACCAATTTGGTGTCTTGACAAAGGGGTCCACCATACTGCGCCCCTACCCCTCGCCTCCCCGCCTCCCCGCCTCACCCGTTCACCCGTTCACCCGTTCACCCCTAACCGCCCTTGCCCCCATCCAGCAGAAGGAATATAATAAGTCAGAACTTCCGTCCGCGCACCATTCCGACAGCGACCGCGTGTGTGCCCACCGTATCACCCGGGCGATGGCGCAAGCATGGGCATGGCTTGCGTACTCCACAACGTGTCCGTTGCCGGGTCAGGAACCTGTAGCCGGAACCGAGAACAACCTGCCGGGGGGAACTACGCCCGTCGCGCGCTTCTCGGTTCGCATGTAATCGGAATAGGACCATATGCGAGTAATCTTTGTCCGTCATGGCGAAACCAACTGGAATGTAACGCTGCAATACCAGGGGCAGGCCCGCGTCCCGCTGAACGAGCGCGGGCGCGAACAGGCGCGGCTGGCAGTGGAGCGACTGCGCCGCCTCGGAGCCGAGACGATCTATGCCAGCGATGTTGTGCGCGCCTGGGAGACCGCCGAGATTATCGGGAGCGGGCTGGGGCTGGAGCCGCAAGCCATGCCCGCCCTGCGCGAGATCGATGTTGGCGAGTGGGAAGGGCTGACCCCCGAAGAACTCTACCGGCGCTTCCCGCAGCATATGCAGGAGTATGAGCGCGACCCGGCCCGCACCGTCCGGCAGGGTGGCGAGTCCTACGCGCAGTTGCAGCAGCGCGCGCTGGTCGCCCTCCAACAGATCTACGATACCCACGCGCCCCACGGCACGGTCATCGCAGTGACGCACGGCGGCACGATTCGTGCCATCCTCTGCCATGTGATCGGGCTGGAACTGGTCAACTTTGGGCGCATGTGGCTCGACAACGGCTCACTCAGCGAACTGGTCTATGGCCGGCACGGCTGGCGGCTGGTACGCCTCAACGACGCCGCCCACCTGGAGGGACTGGTGGTTGAGGGCGGCGAGTAATACCGATTTGTTGTTATAGCCACAGAGGACACAGAGAACGCAGAGATGTTGAACTGGCGTGTGCTGCCCTGCGCTTCGTGCCCCCATTCCGGCTCATTGCTGTTTTGCCGGCAAGCAGGCGTGAAACGTGCGGCGTGAAACGTGTGGCGTGAAACGTGCAGCGGACTACGGACTACAGACTACGGACTACAGCTTACGGACTACGGACTACGGATTACGGGATACAGACTACGGATTACGGACGACAGAAAACAGGAGTCATATGGAATCGTCACAAACTGAGATGACCCGGGCCACGGCCGCGTCGGGCGATCTGCTGTCGGAGCATATGCGCCGGCTGCGCGATGCCCTCAGCCGGGTAATTGCCGACCAACTGGGCACCGAGGCGCTGGAACTGGAAGAACGCGTCCGCCAGATGTCCCGCGAGATGCGCGCCGATCCATCGCCCGACCATGCCCACGCCCTGCGCGCCTTTATCGCCGGCCTCTCGATTGAGCAACTGCATGGCCTGATCAAGTCCGCCACGCTCTACTTCAGCCTGGACAACCTGGCCGATCGGACGGAGCGGCTGCGGCTGTTGCGCGATCAGGACTGGCGCTCTTACCCGGCCCCCCGGAGCGACAGCGTCGCTGCCGCCGTCGCCGAACTGCGTGAACACAACATCCCCGCCGAGGCGTTGCAGCAGTGGCTCGATCAGGCGCAGATTGTGCCGCTCTTTACCGCCCATCCGACCGAGTCGCAACGCCGCACCACCCTGGCGAAGCTGCGCCGCATCAGCGATGCGCTGGCCGCGATGGGGCCGGTTACGGTGGATGTGGAAAATAGTGGCGTCTGGCTGCCCGCCGAGCGCGCCGACCTGCAGACCCAGATCGAGGAGCAGATTGTCAGCCTCTGGCAGAGCGATATTGTGCGTGTGGTCAAGCCGGGCGTGCTGGACGAGGTCAACAACGGGCTCTACTACTTCCAGGAGGTGTTGCCCGAGGCGCTGCCCCGCATCTACCGCGACCTGGAGCGCGCCCTGCGCGAGAACTACCCCGAGCATGCCTGGCGCGTGCCCGCGCTGCTGCGGATGGGCATCTGGATGGGCGGCGACCGCGACGGCAATCCCTTTGTCACGCCCGAAGTTACGGTTGAAACCGTGCGCATGCTGCGCGTCACCGTGATCAACAACTTTCTGAAGACGCTGGACGATCTGCACCTGGCGCTCAGTCAGTCGTCGCAGCAGGTGGGCATCGCCCCGGAACTGGCGGTCTGCCTGGAGCAGAATGCGGAGCACTTCCCGGAACTGAATAATCGCCTGGCCGAGCGCCGCCCACGCGAGCCCTACCGCCAGCAGTGCGCTTACATCCGCGAGAAGTTGCGCCGCACCCGCGACTACACCCAGTCCCACACGCCGCAGTGGAGCCAGGATGCGCCGATGCCGCAGCCCGGCACCTTCTACTACCACAGCAGCGAACTGCTCGACGATCTGCGGGTGATGGAGCGCAGCCTGCGCGCCAACGGCGGCGGACTGGTGGCCGATGGTGCGCTGGGTAACGCCATCCGCGAGATCGAAGTCTTCCATCTGCACGCCGCCACGCTCGACATTCGCCAGCATCGCCGCCGCCACATCAGCGCACTGCACGAAATTATGGCAGTTGCCGGGGTGTGCAACAACTACCGCGATCTGGATGAACTGGCCTGCCGCTCGCTGCTGGTGGAGGAGTTGACCCTGCTGCGTCCACTGATCCCGCTGCGCCTGCTGGTCTACAGCCCGGAGACGGTTGAGATTATCCAGACCTTCCGCACCGTTGCCGCCATCCTGGAGCAACTCGATCCCGAAGTCATCCAGTCCTATATCATCAGCGGCGCATCCAGCGTCAGTGACATCCTGACAGTGCTGCTGTTTGCGAAGGAGGCCGGGCTCTACCAGCCGGAGCGCTACAGCCGCCTGAATATCGTCCCGCTGTTCGAGAGCGACGACGACCTCAAGCGCGCAGGCGAGATCCTTGACTTCTGCCTGAAGCTGCCGATCTATCGGGATCATCTGCGGCTGCGCGGTGATCGGCAGGAGGTGATGCTGGGCTACTCCGACAGCAACAAGGAGAATGGCCTGCTCTCGGCGAAGTGGGCGCTCTACCGGGCGCAACTGGACCTGACCGCCGTTGCCGAGGAACATGGAATTACGCTCTCGCTGACCCACGGGCGCGGCGGCGCGGTCGGGCGCGGTGGTGGCCCGGCCAACCGGGTGATCATGGCACAACCGCCGGGCACGGTCAGCGGGCAGATCAAGATGACCGAGCAGGGCGAAGTGATCTCGGAGAGCTATTTCGACCCGACCACCGCCCATCGCCATCTGGAGCAGGTGGTCAACGCCGTTTTGCGCGCCGGCTTCCCGGAGGTCTCGGTTACGCCGGAGCCCGCCTGGACCACGGCCGTTGAGCAGATGGCGGACGTGGCGCGGCAGTGCTACCGCACGCTCATCTTCGAGACGCCCGGCTTTGTCACTTACTTTCGCAATGCCACGCCTATTGCCGAGATCAGCCGTCTGCGCATCGGCTCGCGGCCTGCCAGCCGGGGCAACAGCAACCGCATCGAGGATCTGCGGGCGATCCCCTGGGTATTTAGCTGGAACCAGAGCCGCCACACGCTGCCCGGTTGGTATGGCCTGGGCACGGCGCTGGAGTGGTTTATCACCCGCGATGACGCCGAAGCGGGCAATGGCACAGGTGGCACGAACGGATCGAGCGACACGCAATCGGCCGCGCTGGAACTGCTGCAGACGATGTATCAGCGCTGGCCCTTCTTCCGCACGCTGATCGACAGCGCCCAGATGATGCTCTCGCGGACGGATATGGGCATCGCGCGCTGCTACGCTGAACTGGTTCCTGACCGCACGCTGGCCAAAGCGATCTACCGCTACATCCGCGAGGAGTATGAGCGCACCTACCGCCTGACCTGTGACGTGGCCGGGTTCTGCGAACTGGTCGATCCGACCTCGGAGTTGCAACGCTCCATGGCCCAGCGCACGCCTTACGTGGACCCGCTCAACTACATCCAACTGGAGTTGATGCGTCGCCTGCGCGCCGCGCCCACCGGCCCCGAACATGCCGCTATCGAAGCCGCCGTCCTCCTTAGCATCAACGGCATTGCCGCCGGCCTGAAAAACACCGGGTAGGGGATAGGGCACAGGGGATAGGATTCGTTTCGGTAGGGACGCGCAGAAGCGCGTCCGCTTACTCTGCTTCACCTGGGTAATGATGTAGTAACGATCCTGCTGCTGTAAACCATACGCATTTATGAACTTTGAACATCAACTCTGGACATGCGACAAACCGGAGTCCCGGTTGATGAAGTTTAAATTTTTAAGCCCGATATCACTGGACGGGAATCCCGGCTTCAGCCGGATCGGGCCTTTCCGGCGGGATGCCACTGCCCTGGCAGGTATCCCACCGGCTAGTGAACGTTGAATATAGAAGCCCGATATCACTGGACTGGAGTCCCGGCTTCAGCCGGATCGGGCCTTCCCGGCGGGATGCCACTGCCCTGGCAGGTATCCCACCGGCTAAAGCCGGGACTCCCGGACATTCCATATCCGGGCTATTTTCAAAATTCATCTTTTAAAAGAAATCAACATAGCAACCTTATTAAACATATGAATACCCGAAGGCAAATGACACCTCCGCACATCACGCATCACGCATCACGCATCACGCATCACGCATCACGTATCACGTTTTACGTTTCACGCTGTTATTCTTACTCACCGCCTGCAACGTCCTGACCCCCGCGCCGACGCCAACACCCTCCCCGTTGCCTGCGCCGACGGCGACACCGACCACGTTGGCGACGGCAATGCCGGAGGGTCCACTGACGCCGGAGCCCACCCCGGAGCCCGAGGCGCTGACCATCTGGACAACCGAGCGCGACGCGGCCCTGACGCTGCTGCTGGAACTGGCGGCCGAGTTTGACGCGGGCAGCGCGGCCCAGGTCGAAGTCATCCCCAAGAGCGTGGCCGGTCTGCGCGCCGATCTGATCGCCGTTGAGTTGGCCGCAGAGGCGTCCCCCGATCTCATCTGGGGCGATGAAGAAGACCTGGCGGGCCTGCTGGCCGATGGGCAGTTGCAGCCGCTCGATCCGGTGGAGGGCACAGCGGCATACCTGCCGGCAACCATCACCAGCGCCACCGCCGAGGGGCAGATCTGGGGACAGCCGCTTGCCGCCCAGGATTTTCTCTTGCTCTTCTACAACCGGGCACTGCTCCCGGAGCCGCCGCGTACCACCGACCAGTTGATCATACAGTCCCGCGCGATCCAGGCACCGGGACGGGCGGGTATTGTGGCCGCCTGGAACGAGGCGCTCTGGCTGCTACCCTGGATCAACGGCTTTGGCGATACACCCACAACGCCTGATGGCTCCTGGCCGGCGCTCAACACCCCCGCCATGGTCGCTGCCCTGAACCTGGTGCGCGAACTGCGCGCGGCGGCCCCAGCGGATCAGCAGGACTATGCCCAGGCCAACGCCCGCTTTGGCGCAGGTGAGGCGGCGCTGGCAATTGATGGCGCGTGGGCGCTGCCCGACTACCGCAACCTGCAACCGGCCGTTGACTTTGCGGTTGCGCCGATGCCCCGGGTGCCGGCCACCAACCGGCTGGCCGCACCCGCCCTCGGTGGCACCTACCTGATGTTCCATCGTTCGCTTGATGGCGAGGAGTTGACGCAGGGACAAGATTTTGCGCGCTTCCTGGTTCAGCCGGAGGTGCAACTGCGAATAGCAGGCAACCTGCAGCGGCTACCTGCCCTACGCAGCAGCCTGACCGCACCCGCCATCAGTGGTGATGCAGTGCTGGCCGCCGCCGCAGCCCAGGCGGAGGAGGCCATCGGGCTGCCGCCAACGCTGGCGCTGCGCTGCGCCCTGAGCGGCATCAATGTGCAACTGCCCGCCTTCCTGAGCGAACAGATCGATCAGCAGGCGGCCGCCGCCGCCATGCAACAGTTCGCGGAGGCGTGTATGGTTGAATAGTGTGGCATGGTAGAATAGCGTGGACCGGTGTGCATTGTTGCCTGCAACCGATCTCCGCCATCCTTCGTCCTATTCCCAGACTCTGGTTCATCACACCAGTTACGTGCTTTCACATGACACGCGTTATGAGGATAGCGCCGCCGGCAGGGCGGAAGAAACTATTCTTTTTCACAAAAATGTTGCATGAAGTGCAACTTTTTGTGAAAAAGATCAAAACGTACCATGCTGCCGCAGGCGAATCGGGCCGTTCATCCAGGCAAACGCCTGGTTTGGAACCAACCGCGTAACTTGTATCACATGCGGGGGCATGTCGTCTCCAGCCGGGCGGAAGTGACCATCTTGATTCGCACGCTGCCGCAGGCGAAGACAGCCTCTTATCTGATCAAGCGTTCGGTTTAAGGGTTGACCGCGTACATCCTATTCATAAGCGGAAGAAAGCTATGACACAGTTTAATCTGATCGGCACAACGCTGGGCCGATTTACCATACTGGAAGAACTGGGCCGCGGCGGTATGTCCGTGGTCTACAAGGCGCGACAGGATGGCCTGAACCGCGAGGTGGCGCTCAAAGTCCTCGCTCCGGCACTGGCGCACGATCACACATTTATCGAGCGCTTCCAGCACGAGGCGCACAACGCCGCCGGTCTGGAACATCCGCATATCGTGCCCGTCTACGATGTTGGGCAGGCTGGTGAGTTGCACTACATCGCCATGAAGTATGTCGCCGGACAGACGCTCCAGGATTTGCTGGATGGAGTGGGTACGCTGAGTGTACATCAGGCACTGGCGATCCTGCAGCCGATTGGGGAGGCGTTGAGCTACGCCCATCGGCGCGGCCTGATCCACCGCGACATCAAGCCCAACAACATCATGATCAGCAATGACGGCTGGGTCTATCTGGCCGACTTTGGCCTGGCGCGTGACTATGGTCGCTCTTCCGGCATGACCCAGACCGGCATGGTGATGGGCACCCCGGAGTACATGTCGCCCGAGCAGGCGCAGGGACTGGCCGACATTGGCCCGGCCACGGATATCTATGCGCTGGGGGCCGTGCTCTACGAGCTACTCAGCGGCACCACACCCTTCCACGCCGATACACCGATGGCGATGCTGGCCGCTCGTCTGCTGGAGGAGCCCCGGCCCCTGCGCACGACACAGGGTGATCTACCGCCGGCCGTGGTGGACGTGGTGATGCGCGCGCTGGCCCGCAACCCGTCCGAGCGCTTTGGCAGCGTCGATGAGATGGTCCAGTTGCTCACGCAGGCGGTCAACGCTCCCGCTATGCGAAAGCTGCCCCGGACAGAACCGTCCCGGCAGCGCAAATCAACACCGCCATTTGTGCTCCCGCAGAGCCCACCAGCCGCCATGCATGCACCACGGATGCAGAACGCACCCGCAGCGGCCGGCGCATATCCGGGGCGGCCCGGCATGCGGCAGGCGATGCCCCAACAGCAGCCGGCACCGACGCGCTGCATGACCTGTAACGCATTCAGTCCGCACGATGCGCGCTTCTGCGTCCGCTGCGGGCAACCCTTCGCCGGAGAACCCGTCCGGCCCTCCCATGCAGCCAACGCACCGGAACCGCAAGTGGCACCCGCGCCGTCAGTTGCACCAACGGCTCCCCGACAGCCGGCACGCCGCCGGCATCCGGGGATCTGGGGGGGAGGCATCGGGACGGCGATCTTCCTGCTGGGACTGGTGTTTCTTGCCGCCAATAATCTCTGGTGGCCGGGCATTCTGATCGTGCTGGGCATGAGCAGCCTGTTTAGCAGCGCGGTCGCGGGACGCCTGCGGGAGGCGATCAGCAGCGCCGTCTTCTTCCTGGGGCTGGCATTTCTTGCCGCCAATAATCTCTGGTGGCCGGGTATCCTGGTCCTGTTCGGGATTGTGGCGCTGTTGAATGCATTCCCCCCGCTGAAGCGGCGCGTCTGGTGATAACGCGCTGCTGACCAGTTGTAACCGCAGAGCATGCAGTCTAGATCGTGCGATGTGGACGGATTACCCGGCACCCTGACCTCTGCTGCAGCATCTGCGGTTCATTTTGCCCAAAAAACTGGCGCAGAAGGGGCAAACGGGTGTAGCATGGGAAGCGATATGTAGACCGAGCCTTGAACCAGGGAAATGGAAACAATGAAGAAATATGTAGGCGTCCTGACCGCCGGTGGAGATAGTCCCGGACTGAATGCGGCACTGCGCAGTGTGGGCAAGGCGGCGATGGGTACATTTGGCATGCAGGTTATTGGCTTCCGCGATGGCTTCCGTGGCCTGATGGAAAATCGAACGATGCGTCTGGATGAAACCAGCCTCTCCGGTATTTTGACGGTCGGGGGAACAATCCTGGGTACCAGCCGGGATAAGCCCCACCGGATGCCCGTCGGCGGTGATACCCTCGACATGACCGACCTGATTATTGATAACTATCGCCGGCACCATCTTGATGTGCTGGTTTGCCTGGGTGGCGGCGGCACGCAGAAGAATGCCTACCGCCTGATGCAGCATGATCTGAATATTATCACGCTGCCCAAGACGATTGACAACGATGTGGTGATGACCGATGTCACCTTCGGCTTTGATACCGCTCTGAGTATCGCAACCGAGGCGATTGACCGGCTGCATAGCACCGCGCATAGTCACCATCGGATAATTCTGGTCGAAATCATGGGCCACAAAACCGGCTGGCTGGCCCTGGGTGCGGGCATCGCGGGGGGAGCCGATGTCATTTTGCTCCCGGAGATCCCCTACAATGTCGAACTGGTCGCCGAGGCTATCCTGCGGCGCAGTCGGAGCGGAAAGCACTTCAGTATTGTCGCCGTGGCCGAGGGCGCTATGTCCACCGAGGATGCAGGAGTGCTGTACGCTGCGGAGGAGAAGAAAAAGAACGCCCAGGACAAGAAAGAGAAGAAGCAGGCCAAAGTGGAACTGACGGAGCATGATGAGCAGCGCTCCGGGCGGATTCTGCACCTGGCGCACCGATTGAAGGAGTTGACCGGCCTGGAGTCCCGCGTAACGATGCTGGGGCATCTGCAGCGCGGGGGCGCACCCTCAGCGGCAGATCGGCTGCTGGCAACCCGGCTGGGTACCGCCTGCGCCGCCCTGATCGATCAGGGCACCTACGGCGTGATGGTCGCCGCCCGGGGCGATGGCACAGAGCCGGTGCCGCTCGATCAGGTTGTCGGCAAGCGCAAGAACGTACCGCTGGATCATCCCTGGCTGGAGAGCGCACGGAGTGTCGGGACAAGCCTGGGGGATTAAGGCGTTAAATCTTTGCCAATTTCCTTGACATCGTCCGGGCATTGCACTACACTGTTCAACTGACATAATGGCTCCCACCTGCCCGTAAGGAGCGCTTGCATGGGACGAATTGTTGCGGTCACAAATCTCAAAGGCGGTATTGGGAAGACAACGACGGTTGTCAACGTAGGTGCCGGTCTGGCGCTCAAGGGAGCCCGGGTGCTGCTGGTGGATGTTGATGCCCAGGGCAACCTGGCCCTGGCGCTGGGTCTCTCGCCGCGCCGGACGCTCTACGAGGCGCTGGTGGATGGCGCGCGTGCGGCCGACTGTGTCACCCCAGCCCGGCCCAACCTGGATCTGCTGGCCGCCGATGAGTCGCTCCTCAGTGCGCAACCGACCCTGGCGCGCCGCCCCGACTGGAGCCGCGCACTGGAACAGGTGCTGCGGCCCCTCAAGCGCGACTATGACTTTATCTTTGTGGACTGCGGCGGCTCCATGACGGTGCTCAATGTCAATGCACTGATTGCCGCCAGTGATGTGATGGTCCCGACGACGGTTGAACATCTCTCGATGAAGGGCATGGAGAAGCTGTTCAAGCAGGTCGCCGGTTTAAAAAACAGCGTCGGCACGATTCGCATTATTGTGCCGACGCTGTTTGATCCCCGGCTAAAGCAGTCAACTGCGCTGCTGGAACAACTGCAGACAACCTATGGCTCGCTGGTTGCGCCCCCGATCCGCGTCAATGTACGCCTCTCGGAGTCGTCTGCCGCCGGGCGCACGATCTATGAGTTTGATCGCCGTTCGCGGGGGGCGCTCGACTATGCGCAACTGGTTGAGCGTTTGAGTACGATCTGGGACTTCAACCCGGAGGGAGCGGTATCGCCAATCGAGGCGGTGCAGCAGCAACCGGCGACACCCGTGCAAAATGGACATCCACCAACCCCGGCCCCCGATGCACGGGTACCCCATCCGCCCGATGCTGATGCTGCACCCGCTGTGCCCAACCAGACACACACCACCGAGGCCCACGATCAGCCGGTCGTTACCGGGGCGGGGAATGTGCTGCAACTGACCTGTCCCCACTGTGGGCGGCCACTGCGGCGGGCAACGGTTGCCGGATATCGGGTGGCCTACTGTAACCACTGCAAATATAAGCAGCAGGAGCTGGCATCAGACAGACGGCGGTAGCTGTTTTCTATCGCATGTTGCCTGATGCATAACAAATGTATGAAACGAAGGCAATTGCCGGTACTGTTTCAAGGTCTACGATACACGGGTTATCTGCTCTATCTGCTACTCCTCGGCGCGGTGCTTCGCCTGCTCTGGCATGTGCGTAGCCAGCCGTTAGAACTTCCGATCCTGTGGGAACTTATTCGGGTGGATAGTCTGGGGGCGTTCTTCGCGCTTCTGACGCTGCTGGTTGCCCTGGTGACACTGCTGCTGCGTGAGCCGCATCCCCTGCTGCTCTTTGGGATGACCCTGCTACTGCTGCCGGCATTCGCTACCTCCAGCCTGCTGCTGCTTGCCGCGAGTTATCTCCTGGCAACAGGTCTGCTGATCGCAGCGCGGTATGCCGACTGGTGCGCGCACAACCCGAAATCTACTGCAGCGCAGCCCAGACGCACCCGGTCAGGGTCGCGCCGGTTGCGTCTCTCCCGGCACTTCTGGCGCACTGCTCCCCGCGCGGTGTCTTCTCGACTACGCGCACTCCCGGCAGCGTTGCAATCGGGCGTTACCAGCCCGCGTACGTTATTCCTGGCCGAAGTTACCTGGTTGCTGCTGCCCTGTCTCTGCCTGGGGCTGGGCTATGCGGCCCTACAAACCCAGAGCGGCACCTGGCGCTACACCCTGCCGACCGCCGGGGCCGGGCTGACCAGTTTTGTCTTCTGGTTTGTCTTGCTGGCCGCGCTGACTGGTGTCGGCGCGCGGGTCATGGCAATCGACCCGACAACCACCCGGCAGCGTGGAGCGGATCTGCTGCTGGCACTGGCCTGGTGCTATCCCCTGGTGCGGCTCTACAGCCTGGGCCCCTGGAACTCCGGCTGGCATTTTGCCACACTGCTGCTGGGGGGCGCGCTGGCGCTCTGGGCGGCATGGCGGGCGCTCACGGGAACGGGCTATGCTGCACAGG
This sequence comes from Chloroflexaceae bacterium, assembly GCA_034436755.1. GTDB lineage: Bacteria > Chloroflexota > Chloroflexia > Chloroflexales > Chloroflexaceae > CAKZQX01. Next base: position 11,584 of record DAOTVB010000259.1, read on the forward strand.
TACGCCGGTTGCTGGCGGCCCAGGCAGGGCTGGCGCTGGCCGGTATCGGTCTGGGGACCAGCGCCGGTTTAGCCGCCGGTTGTTATGCGCTGCTGACACTGCCGCTCGTGCTGTTCGGCCTGGCGGCGGAGCCGGATGCAGCCGGGACTGCCCGCGCATGGCCTGCCGGTGGCTGGTCTCTCTGGCTACTGTCGGCAGGGTTGCCCTTCACCGCTCCCTTTGTGGCCGCCTGGATGGGTATCGGGGCGGCGGCGGGGGCGCAGATGTTTCTCCTGGCTGGCATCCTCTGGTTGGCGACACTGCTGGCGACACTGACGCTGGCGCAGTTTGCCGGCCGGCAGCCTCCGGTACGCGGGCGGAGACTTGTCATGGCAGCGGGGGTCAGTCTGGCGTTGGGGGGCGCGGCTCCCGGAGTGATCAGCCTGGTGATCCGCCCGATTGTCCAGCAACTGCAGGGCGGCATGACTCCGTTTGGCGATCTGGAATTCTGGCCCTGGGGCGGTCTGCTGGCACTCGACTCGGCCCGCCGGACAGTGGCCGCGCTACCATCGGCCACGATTGTGGCGCTGATGCTGGTGCTGGGTGCGCTGGCCTGGTTGCTCGTGCGGCTGAACGCGGCCCTGCGAACCAACCGACCGACAACGGACGATGCCCATGGGTGAGTGGCTGGGCGCGCTGGGGCTGGCCTGGTCCCGGCTGCTGCTCTACCCCGGCGGACTCAGTGCGCTGCTCGCAGCATGGCTGCTCGACCGCGCGCTGACGACGGCTGATCAACGCCGCATGGTTGCAACTCCTTCGTCCGAGGGAATATCGCTGATCGGGGTCAGTGCGGTGGCCGCACCGCTGCTGTTGATCAGCCTGCTACCGCTGCCCCGCTCCGGCTTCTTTGGCTACACGCCCGATCTGCTGGTCGGGCTGCTGCTGCTGGAGTGGCCGCAACTGCTGCTGCTGGCACGCATGCTGCGCGCGGCACCTACGGAGGCAACCGCCCGCCGGCAGGGGTTGATCGAGGGCTACATCCTGTTGCTCCTGGCAATCCTGCTGTTTATGCAGGCGGCTGGATCATTTCGATTGGATGCCCTGACGCGGGAGATTGATCTGATGTTTCTCCCCGGCTGGTCCCTGCGTCTGGCCGGGATCGCCGGCTGGAGCATTGCACTGCTGCCGCTACTGGGGATCGGCGCAACGACACCCACTCCAGCGACGGGAGCGTTACGCTGGGGATTGCAGTTGCGGAGCCTGGGCCACATCCTGCTGGCATACCTGCCCTGGTTGCCGCTGGTGCAGGCGTCACCCTGGCTACTGCCCCTCCCGCTGATATTTCTGACGCTACTGCTGGCCGTGATCACACGCTTCGGCGGGCGGCAATTAGCACACCAGTGGCCCCGTCTGCGCACCGGGGTTGCTGCCGGGCTCATTCTGATCGCGGGCTGGCAGACCTACGCAGCCCTGGCCGTACGGTTGCAGTAGGAGCAATAGCGTTCAGATAACAGGACTTATGCGGTGGGAGTTTGGATCACGAACACCACGAAATGAGCGAACACCGCGAAACGGCCAATGCTGCCATGCATCAGGCAATCCCTGGTCTGGTGGGGGATATCGCCTCCGGCAGGGCGGAAGATCCGATTGACGCGATGAAAGCCGGCGCTGACGATATGGCCGGCACAATGGATGACTACACCGATCTGATTGAGCAGTTCCAGGGCGAGTTTGCCTACTCGTTTGTCTTTGATGGGCAGTTTGGCTACCTCGACTATGCCCTGGCAAACCAGGCACTGCTACCCCAGGTCACGGGTACCACCGAGTGGCATATCAACGCCGACGATCCCGACATCCTGGACTATGACACCACCTTCAAGGAGGAGGCCCAGGCTGCGCTCTACCAACCCAATCCCTACCGCTCCTCGGACCATGACCCGGTAATCGTGGGGCTCCGGCTGGGCGAGAGGACCGCGCGACTCTACCTGCCGCTGGTGGCGCGGTAGGATTACTGTAGGGATAGATGCCAGACCGGACAGGTCTTCGAAGACCTGTCCGGTCTCTATCACAAGTGGATTTTATTTCTTCAACAGATCGCGCAGTGCCGGCTCCAGGTCGGGATGCTTGAATTCATAGCCAAGATCGCGGGCTTTTATCGGCAGCGCGCGCTGGCCGGTGACCAGGTTATCCGCCAGTTCCCCGAGGATAACTTTAATGCCGACACCCGGTACCGGCAACCAGGCGGGCGTACCCATCACCTTGCCGAGTATCCCGGTGAAATCGGCGTTGGTTTCCGGGTTGGGCGCAGTTGCATTAATCGGTCCTTGCGCCTGTCCATTTTCCAGCGCCAGCAGAATGATCCCGACCTCGTCCTCGATATGAATCCAGGAGATATACTGCGTGCCCGGCAGGATTGGCCCGCCCACATAGAAGCGGAACGGCAACACCAGTTGCGGCAGCGCACCCTCGTCGGCATCAAGCACAATGCCAGTGCGGATCAGCACTGTGCGCACGCCCAGATCTTCGGCCCGCCGCGCTTCCCGCTCCAACTCGACTGTTACCTGCGATAGGAACAACTCGCCGGGGGGAGCGCTCTCGTCCAGCAGTGCCGCATCCGCATCGCCATAGTAGCCCACCGCCGAGCCAGAGACAAAAACCTGCGGCGGTTGGGCGATCTCGGTCATGGCCCCGAACAAAACCCGCGTGCTGATAACCCGGCTGTCGCGGATCTCGGCCTTGTACTGATCATCCCAGCGCGGCCCGAAGATCGGCGCACCGGCCAGATGGATCAGGCCATATGCTCCGTTAAGCGCATTTGCCCAGTCATCCAGATAGCGCGGCGTCCAGGCCACATACTCGCTCGCCTCCGGTACGCTGCTACGCGCCTTCTCCGGATTGCGCGTAAAGACTACTACCTGGTAGCCGCGTTCAGCGAGTTGCTTACAGAGATGCCGCCCGATCAATCCGGTTGCGCCGGTGACAACCACCCGTTTACTGTCGGTCATTGGAGATGCTCCTTGAAGCAAGAACAGAGAACTGAGAACTATGAGAACTGAGAACTAAGGTCGCGTTTCTTTTAATTGACACGAGTTACGCGGTGCGTGTCCAAACCGGACGTTTCATCCGATGAAAGCCCGATGCGCCTGCGGCAGCATGGTACACTTTTGATCTTTTTCACAAAAATTTTGCACTTCGTGCAAAATTTTTGTGAAAAAGAATGGAATCTTCCGCCCTGCCGGAGGCGATAGCCCCCGTCAAACCCGGAATCGCCTGCTGCATGTCAGCAGTGGCCGTTTCGCGGTGTTCGCGCATGTCGTGGATCTCAACCGCGTAACTCCTGTACGTTACTGCTGCGTATAATAAGATGAACCGGCGGCAAAGGCAAACCGCCCGCCCCGGCAAGCTGTGCCGGATCTTCAATCCTCATCCTCGGCCCAGACAATGCCGATACGGTCAGAACTCACCGCAATCACACCGTTGTCGAACGTGGCGCTGCTGATCGGCCGCCAACCCAGCACCTGCTGGCCCGCCAGCGTGTAGATTACCGCCTCGCCGCTACAGGTGCCATTGGTGAAGTAGCGCGTACCGGGGGCGAAAAACTCCAGGAAGCGTTCGGCGCATGCCTCCGCCGTCTCTTTGTCCATCATCTCCTCCGGGTAGGCCAGACCTTCGTGCAGCACATGGATCAGCAGCTTGCGGGCGATACCGCGCCGCAGTTCAATCCAGTGTGCCGCCAGGCCGGTGTAGTCAAACAGGGCAACAAAGGCATCCAGGAGGGCCGGATAGTCCGGTTGCTCCCCGGCATCCCCGGCATCGTCCCGATTGAGCCGGAGCACATCAAAGAGCAGCGGATTGCCGTCGCGCGCCTGGTCAATCGCGGCGGCCAGTTGTTCAACCTCTGGGTCGTCAGCCGGTTCAAAGCTGATGTTGGACATACGCCTCTCTTTCTCAGACGCAACCGACGAAGCCGGCAACCGGTCAGTGGGCGGCTTGCGCGATACTCATCTTCTTTTTATGCGGGATTCGTTGTCTTCTCATTCTGTTTTGGTATACTGGTGCCGTCTGGTAGTGTAACATAACAGGAGTTACGCGGTGGGAGTTTGGACCACGAACACTACGACACGAGCGAACCCCGCGAAACGGCCACTGCTGCCACGGATCAGGCGATCCCGTGTTTGGCAGGAGCTATCGCCTCCGGCAGGGTGGAAGAGACCCGATCTTTCTTTCAAAAAATGCACAACGTGCATTCTTTTGTGAAAAGAAAAAAGGAGTACCATGCTGCCACAGGCGCATCAGACTTCCATCGGGTGAAACGTCCGGTTTGCACATTCACCGCGTAACTGCTGTAACATAAGGAGGACATATGCAACGGATGCATCCCTATGCACCCTGGATTATTTTACTTCTGGTCATTTTGCTGGCACGCGGCTTCTATCTTACGCCCGTCCTCCTGCTGCTTATGCTGGCGGGCGGAGCCTATCTGCTCTACCAGGGCTGGCAGGTCTGGCGGGGTGGGGGTAGTCGTTTCTCCGCACAGCGCGAAACCTACTGGCGGGGTCAGCGCATCGAACTGCCCGCACGGCGCGAAGCGGGACTGCCGGCGTTGCGCTCAATTGGTCCCGCGCTGCCCTATCTCATCAGTGGTGGGGTAATTATGCTGATCGCGCTGGGTACGCTGGTCGGGTAGTGACGTTTAGAGACCAGGACGGTTATGTCTGACACAATCGCCGCGATCTATAGCATCCTGCAGCGGCACTTTGGCAGCAACCCGGCGTGGTGGCCGATCTTCGGTGATGATGCGCCCTTTGAAATGCTGCTCGGCGCGGTGCTGGTGCAACAGACCCGCTGGGAAGCGGTTGAGCAGGCGATTCTGCGGCTGCGCGATGCCGGGTTGCTGCGTGTGCATGCGCTGGCCCAGGCGGATGCCGGGGAGGTTGCGCCGCTGCTCCGGCCGGCCGCTTTTCATACGCAGAAAGCCCCCGGCCTTATCGCCATCAGCGCACATATCTGCACCCACTATGCGGGCAGCACGGCGGCGATGCTGGCCCGACCAACCGCACCCCTCCGTCAGGAACTGCTCAGCCTGCCGCGTATCGGCCCCGAAACCGCCGACGTTGTGCTGCTCTATGCCGGGGAGCATCCGGTTTTCGTCGTTGATGACTACACCCGGCGGCTCTTCGGGCGGATACACCCGACGTTGCATACTCCGCCACCCGCCCGGTTCACCTGGGAGCGTGCGCGCTATCACATCATGCAACAGCAGATCGAGCAGGAACTAACTGCGGCGGTCGCCCCGGCAGATGCAGAAACGCAAAATCAAACCGGACTGTATGCCGACTATCACGCGCTGATCAACGAAGTCTGTGTCCGCTACTGCCTGGCGCGAAATCCGCGCTGTGACGGGCCACCGGCGCGCCGCGTCTACAGCATTCAGGAGGGGCGCGAGTCCTACCTGGACCGCCACGACGGCTGCCCACTTCGGAATATCTGCGCATTTTACCAGGCCCGGCGAACATAGCTCCCGATACAATCGTATATAATAGGGCGCGTGAGGGAAGGTTGCCCGGCGGATAATGTTGCCCGCACGGGAAAGAAGAAGAAAGGGAGCTTGCTCGATGATGAACCTACGGTACGTTGTGCTCACGCTCGTGACACTGTTTGCGCTGGCCCTGGTCGGATGTGCTGCCCAGAACCCGGCGGCAGAGACACCTGAAGCCGAGGGGGGCGTACCAGCACTGGAAGAAGGCGCGCCAGTCGAAGAGGGAACGCCGATGGAAGAGGGCGAGGGTGTCACCACGGAGGAGGGGATGGCGGAGGCTGAAACCTCACCCGAGGGTGAAGCTATCGCTGAACCGATGGTAACGCCGGAGGAAGCCCTGCCGCCGGTCAGCGATCAGCAAAACGAACTCATTACCATCAACCAGTTCGGAGAGATCAGCCCGGAGAGTATCACCACCGATCCGGGGACGCAACTGGCGCTGGAACTTGCCAACCTGAGCAATAACGATGTCACCGTGCTCATCGAAGGCGACTATGGCGCCACCGGAACCATGTTGCCGGCCGCTATCGAAGTTGATAACTCTGTCACCTTCACCCGCCAGACGCTGCTGGCGCAGTTTGACGAAGCGGGCGAGTATGAACTGCTCTGCAGCAACAACAGTTGCAGCGGCAGCGTGACCATCGTTGTCGGCGAAGGCGAGACGACGGAAGAGACGATGGAAACCGAGGAGACCGCTCCGGCAGAAGAGGGCGAAGCGGGCGAAGAGGGCACCACCGAAGAGACTGAAACGGACCTGCTGCCCACGCCCGAAGCGTAAAGACACCCGTTATTCCGGCAGACCCACGTTGTTCGCGGTTAATCGGTATACAGCAAAGCACTCGGACATACTGTCTCGAGTGCTTTGTGTTTCGGGTGTGGATTTGCCGTCGGGACACGCTTCTGCGCGTCTGCAACCCATCCGCTACGCCGCGGTTGGGGCCGTTGGCCCGGCCCCCGGCCCCCGCTGGCGGCGCAGTCGGCGCCGGCCCCACCAGCCGAGCAGCAGCAGCGGCAACCAGACCGGCGTCCAGATCAGCAGCACAATTGCCAGGTTGACCAACCCCTGGCCCAGTTCGACCAGGCTGCGCAGCGCGTCGCGTGCCACCACCAGCGGCTGCCAGGAGCCCTGCGTGACAATCGGCGTCACCGGCACCGGCGACAGATACAGATTGATCGTCGAGAGCGCCGCGCTCTGTTGCAGATACTCCATGCGCCCCTGGATCTGCTCGATCTGCCCCTGCACATCGCTCAACGCCCGGTTGACCTCAATCGCATCCTCAACATCGGTGGCCCGGTTAAGCAGGTCGCGCAGCCGATCCCGGGTCGCCTCCAGGTTGCCCAGGCGGGCGCGCAGATCGACAAACTCCTCCGTGACATCATCACCACTGACCGTGCGGGAGAGCACCTTCTCCGCCAGGCCCTGCACCCCCGTCAGGGTCTCCTCGAAGCGCTCGGCGGGCACGCGGAAGGTCATATTAGCCGTCATCCGCTCGTCGGTGCCGCTCATCTCCACCCGAACGACATAGCCACCCAGTGCCGCAACCTGTGCGCTCACGGCCGCCTCGGCTTCGCGCACATTCTCAACTTGCAGCGACAGGTCGGCACTCTTGATGATCATCCGCTCGACGGCGTTCTGCTGTTGCGCGACATTGCTGACGACCCCGGACTCGTCGGCGGCATACTCCAGCTCTTCCAGCGGGGCTGCGGCTGACTGGGGTGCGGCGGTCGCAGCCAGGCGGGGAGCGCCCCCACCCGAGGATTCGGTGAAGACCTCGGCAGTTTTCCCGCCCAACATAGACAGGAAGCTCACTGCGATGACCAGAATGACGATGATACCGACAGCAATCGCTGCCAGGGGACGAAATCTGCGCCAGTTCATTGGGTACTCCTTTTCTGTATCGGTGTATCGCTCGTTCTATGTGTGAGACGTTGCGGAGTACACGTTCGTTCCCGCTCGACATCATACCGGGACGCGTTAAGCAGGATCTTATTCATCGTCCGGTGGATGTCAGCCCACGAGAACCCATCGTTGGCGTGCAACAATCTGGTACGGAGCTGCGCTGCAAGCTGAACGGAAACATAGGGGCGACTCATGGATGCGGCACCGGCAACTGAAGGGGGGCATAGCACCCTGTCCAGTCCGCTGCTCTCTGCGCCGCAGATCATCGCCCTCCACGAGCATGTCTTGCAGCCGTTTGTGACCCTCATCGCCGAGGACGAGCTGACGTTTTGATGTCCGGCTCAGTTGCGTGACGGCTTGCGGGGCTCACTCAGCATCTGCAGGGAGTAGCGCATAATCACCGTCTTGCCCGGTGACGTTATATCGGCCAGGGCCAGCAACCCGGCATCGATATCCTCAAAGTAGAAGAAGTTAGCCATCATCTGGTTGAACATGCCTCCGCCGTGGTAAAACTGCTTCTCGGCCACGTAGACCATCACCAGATTGCGCATAACAACCTTCGACGTCTTGAGCACCTGCCCGGCGCAGACACCCAGCACTTGCTGCAGTTGGTCGTTTGGCTGCGGCACGCCCACCTGCATAAACTCGTCATTCTCGCCAAAGTGGTCAAAGAAGAAGTCAAAGACCGGGCGAAACTCGGTGGCAGTCACCAGCTTCATCTTCAACTCCGCCAGTTTCTTAACGCTCTCCTGCATATGATTCCTCCCCCTGGTAATGTGTGGCTTCTTTTCTTGTTGCCGTGCATGCGGCGTGATGTTGCCGGCAGCTAATGAAGTTTGAAAAATAGCCCGGATATGCGACCCAGGAGTCCCGGCTTTAGCCGGTTGGATGTATGCCTCGGCAGCAGCATACTGAAGGGAACGCCTGATCCGGCTGAAGCCGGAACTCCATCTCAGACAACCGTAGGGTGCATTCTATGCACCGTTCTTCTGCCGTACTCTATAATCCAGACTATTTTTTCAAAGTTCACGAACTGCGCATTCACCTGAATCAACATCCGCCGGTATCGTGCATTGTAGCATATGGATGGGGAGTGGCTGCTGCGCTGGAGAGCCGGGGAAATTTCACCGGGAGCGAGCGGGACCGGGCGTTTGGTATCAAGAAGCCGATCCAGGGGGGCAGTTCGGTCATGTCGTTCATAGGAACAATGAGTTTTTCGAGGAAGGGAAACGCCGGCAGGGTTTCCGGCAGGCGGGTCAGGGCCATAAAGTCGAGTCGCAACGAGATCACATGGCCCGGCGCATTATACTGAACGCGGTGGCTATCATGATCGAACAGATGTTCAACAAGCCGGTAGAACACGGTGCGATTGCGGGGAATGCGGGCAAGTTCGTTCTGCAGAGCCTGGATCTGGGCATGGTCAGCCGGAGGTGCCATAGGACAGCGACCTCCGTGGGGGCGAGTGATGCCGATCACCCGCCATTGTATCTCTCAGGGTGCTGGAAGGTCCGGGCAGCCCGGCGGTGCCGCTGGCCCGCTCATTGACGGGACCAGCGACGTGGAGCATATCCCACCGCACGGTATCCCGAAAAACCTCGGAGAGATGATGTTGCCGCACAACGGTGTTGATTTTCCGTTCGCCCAACGCGCTGGTGACGGGTTTTACCGCGTCAACAACGGTATTCCATTGGCGTGCCCGCGCTTTGTTGCGGTTCCAGAGTCTCATCCGATAACGGTTGCGTGCTGCAAGACACAGGTTTTCCCAGGAGAGCGATGCACAGTGTGCGATAGCTTCTTCCCAGGACGAGCGGATCATCACCGTGTCACGGGGTGATCTCATTGCTGTCTCTTCTCCTCGCTGTAGCATCACCTATGCAGATCAAAGGGGTGATAGAAATCTACCGGCTGGTTGGTAGAAACATCGATATACACCCACTCCCCTTCGGCATTCTTGCCAGTACTACGAAGGAGCTTCCGTTCCACGCGCAGATGGGTGAACAGAAACGAACATCCCCCAAAATTCACAAAGTCCAGGCTGACCGCAAAGGCCGCAGAACTCTTTCCTGGATGCACATCCAACGTATCTATCGAAATAGAGGGAACATGATCCTTTGCCAGGAATCTATTTTTGTATGGCTCTAATCTGCTGGCAGTCAACGAAGAACCGATGGTTCTTGCATAGTCCGTTACTCCCAAGAACACCAATCGATGAACATCTCGGTGATACGGCTTCCCTTCCGCAATGCGGGAAGGCTTCCGACCTTCCAACACGGCCTGAATGACGTTGTCCGCATAATCGCAGACCAACGTGACCGCCTGTGCCGGGAGCGGGTACACAAATGCGATAACCAGGCTTTCCGTGTAGGAAGTGTCGGCGAAATACTGCACAATGTTTGGTACTATCATACACCAGATCCTCTCAATACCCACAGAGAATGAAGCGATGTTTCCCAACGAAGGTCTTGTTACTGTGGCCCTTCATAAGGTATGTGTGTTTTCTCTTGTAAATCAGGATCATTCCGTGGAACAGGGTTACAATCTATGTCAAGGAAATTTCCAAACTCGTCTTGCCACCGCATGTAACCCGTTCGTTGCCTGCTCCATGCAATCGGTCCCTTCTTCTTTGGGTGCATAAAACGGAATCGTTCCTGCCCAGCCTGGTCAAGCCATCGCCAGCCTTCATGCTCCCTGGTCGGTACCTGACACCAGCCTTGCGGTTTATTTCGACGTAACCATTTTTCGCTCTTCCCGCGCAAGTTCCTGATTTTGCCAAAACCTACATTATGCACCAACCAGCCGTCATCACCCACAAAGAAGGTGTGGGCCTCGGCCACCGCCAGGTTGACCATCGGCTGGTGGCGGGCGACGGGCACAACGGCTTCCACCAGCCCGTAGCTCCCGTCCACACGGCGCACGGCCTGGTAATGACCTCATCATCAATGGTGACGGCCAGCACCAGTGGATCCGCGTGCGCCCAGACCGCCGTCACCGTGTAGGGCGCGGTTGCTCCCGTCGCTGCATTATACCCTAACACCGCATCGCCCACCGCCAGGTTCCCGATGGGCACCTGACCGTCCGCCGTCCAGACCGGCGTGTCCGGACTGAAGCTGTTGCGGCCCATCCGGGGGCGCGGGCCGGGATCAGACAGGACGAACCCACTACTGATCCAGGTAATTGGTGATTTCTCTATCCATCGCCGCATCGAGAAGCCAGTTGTCAAGCTGGTCAGGGCGAAGCATGGGTGGGCCTCCCTGATTTGGTCGTGTCAGTAAAAGTTGATCGTCCCGCACCGTATCAATACCAAACCCGACGAGATAGTGCAAGTCCGATGTGCGTACAGAAGAATGCGCCTGGAA
>DAOTVB010000260.1:0-87082 GCA_034436755.1 Chloroflexaceae bacterium
TAACAGTCCGGATACTGCGGGCGGCACAGCGCAGTAGCCGGCCTTACCCGCGTTGTATCGCCCACCACAACCCGTTGTGTCACCATCTGGCATCGGTTACATATTTGCACCAGAGAGGAGAAGCCTCATGGACCAACCACTACACCCGCAGGACCGCTCGCGCCGGACGAGCATCAGATTGATCTTTGCGATTATGCTCCTCGTGACAGCAATGGCCCTGCCGGGCAGCCCCTTCCCGCCGGGCAACACCGCCCGCGCCGCACCGGGCGACACCTACACAGTGACCACAACTGACGATACGCTCGCTTACCCCGCCTGTACCGGCAGCAGCCCCAGTATCTCCTGTACCACACTGCGCGCTGCTATTGCTGCGGCGAATAAGAGCGGCGGTGGTACGATTGATCTGACCGGGCTCAGCGGCACGATTACCCTGGTCGATGATATGGAGACCATCGGGCCGTCGATGAGCATCCGCGGCCCCGGCCCGGATGTCCTGACCATTGATGGTGACAATTCCCACCGCCAGTTCACGGTTGGGGTCAGTGACTTCCCAGCGGCCGAGGTAACTATCTCTGGCCTTGAACTCATTAATGGTGAGAGCTTTTCGGGCGGCGCAATCTATGTTGACTTTGCGGTACTGATGCTGGACGATATGGTTATTACCAACGGGTTTTCGGACAGTGACGGCGGCGGGATCTATGTTGCCAGTGATGGTATCCTGCAAATCAGCCGCAGCACCCTGGATAGGAACTCGGCAGGAGAGGGCAACGGCGGTGGGATCTATACCGCCGGTCGTACCAGCGTGACCGAGACGACTATCAGCAACAACAGCGCCTTTGAAGGCGGAGGCATCTATGCCAGGGCGGGAAGTTATACCGATGAAGATCAGGTCGAAGCGCCCGGCACGCTGAATATGACGAACAGCACGGTGAGTGGCAACGATGCCACCGATGGTGCCGGCGGGGGTATTTACCTGGGCCAGAATGAAGCACCCGCACCGCAATCAGAGATTCGCCACAGCACTATCACCGGCAACAATGTGGAAGATGAGAGTAGTAGCGGAGGCATCTATGCAAACGGGCAATTGCTGATCGATCATACGATCATTGCCGGAAATACCGTTTTTGCTACGCTCGGTTTTCCAGAGATTTCTGAATGCGAGGTTGCGGGTAATTTTATCCTGACCAACTCATACAACCTGTTCGGTGTGGATGGCGATGCTGGCGGCTGCCCCGCCGGCGCAACCGATATTATTCCCACAGCGGGCGTGCAGATTGGCGACATCCTCAGCCTGCTGGTCGACAACGGCGGTCCTACCCATACCCACGCACTGGTGGCGAACGGCCCGGCACAGGATACCGGCAACTCCGGCATTACCGGCGCACCGGCAACCGATCAGCGCGGCAGCGGCTTCGACCGCATCGTTAACACGGTTGACATTGGTGCATACGAGATCCAGGAATTGATCGTGCTGGCAACCATGAGCAAAACCGCCGACCCGGTCAGCCTGCCCGAACCAGGGGGCATTGTCACCTTTACCGTGGTTATCAGCAATAGCGTTGAGAGCGGCCAGGAATTTAGCGTCACCACGCTCCAGGATGATATCTATGGCGATATTGCCGATGCGACTAACCCGAACCTGAATAGCACCACATGCAGCCTGCCATCATCCTTGATCGCTGTGGGTAACAACTACACCTGTCGTTTCCAGGCAGCGGTGACAGGCGAGCCGGGCACGTATACCGATATCGTTACGGCCACGCTGACCGCCGCTGATGAAACCACCAGTCAGATCCAGGCCGGCGCCGACGTTGAGCTAACCGATCTGCCGCCGACCATCAATGTCACCAAGACAGTCACACCCGAAAGTCTGCCGGCACCGGGGGGCACGGTGACATTTAGTGTGACGGTGCAGAATACCAGCGCCGAGCCAGTGACGATTACGGCCCTGAACGACATCAATCCCGGCGTACAGGTGCAGCAGATTAACTGTGGTGTGGGCACCGTGCTCCCGATCAGTGGCACCTGCAGCTACACCAGTAGTGTTACGATCAATGGCAACGCGGGCGATAGCTTCACCGGCACCGTTGATGTCACGGCCCAGGACAATGAACAGAACAACGCCGGCGACGCTGACAGTGCTACAGTGACGTTGACCGAGTCGCTGACCGCGATTACGCTGGCGCGGTTTACGGCGCAACGCGGAACCGGGGGTGTGCATCTGCTGTGGGAAACCACGATGGAGTTAGACACCTGGGGCTTCCACCTCTGGCGCAGCAGCGACGGCACCCGCGCCAACGCCATCCGCCTGACGGATCGACTGATCCTGGCAGAGGGCCATCGTACCGGGGGAGCCACCTATCGCTGGACCGATACCAGCGCCGTGGCCGGAACAGGGTACAGTTACTGGCTGGAAGAGGTGGAACTAAGTGGGATATCGAACAGCTATGGCCCGGCCGCCTGGCAGACAACTCCACAACAGGCCGGACGAATCTTCCTGCCACTGGTTGTGCGGTAGCCCAGAGAGAACACATACTCAGAAAAAGAGAACAGATATGTTTTCTACAGGACTACAATAGCGTAATCCGGCCCATGTGAACAGGATGCTGCGAGGCAGCATCCTGTTCACCCGCGCGACATATGCAAATTGTATGTTTTATACCAGTTTGTATCAACCCAGCAATGAGCCGGAACGGGCGTAATGGGCGCAGGACGACACGTTCCTATTCATCATCTCTGTGTTCTCTGTGCCCTCTGTGGCTATAACAACAAATCAGTATTACATGTCCTGGCCCATCCCCTGCTGCCGCAGCCAGTCCGCCAGTTGATCGCGCACCTGCCGCGCGTGCGCCGGACTTGTGCCGTCCGTACTCACGGCAATCGTCAGGCCCGCCTCCCGCTGCAATGCCGGCAGGTGGAATGTCCCCTCCTCCGGGACATCGGCGACATTGCAGAGCCGCCCCTGCGCCAGCGCCTCGCCTGCGATCTGCGCATTGACCGCGCGCTGATCGGTGGCGGCGAACACCAGCAGCGGCGGCGCATCTGCCTCGGCCAGTTCGCCCGCCCGGTACGCCCGCGCTTCCCAGCGAATCCGCCCCTCCTCGGCCCAGGCTGCCAGTTGCGTTGTCACCTGCGGGCTGATCAGACGTACCGCCGCACCAACCGCCAGCAACCCGGCCACCTTGCGCTCGCCCACCGCGCCCCCGCCCACCACGAGCACCGGCACACCTGCCGTCCGCGTTAGCGTGATCGGGTAGGTCGAACCGGAAACCGGGAATTGCGCACCAGCGGTCTGCTCTTCTGAGGAGGGTTGACCCGCCGCTTCGCGGTTCTCAGTTCTCCCCTGCTCCCGGCCCCGGTTCTTCCCGGCGTAGCCCCTCGGCGTGACGATCCGCTCGCCGGAGCGGTAGCTCTGGCTGTTGCCGATCAACACCAGGCTAAACATATCCGCCTGGGCCGGGTCGAGGTCGGCCAGGGTGGTCAGGGTCAGCGTCTCATCGGGGCGGGTGACGTTGCGCACAATCGCTGCCGGCGTCGTCGGTGGGCGGTAGTTCAGCAGGATCGATTGGGCCTGCCCCAGTTGCCAGTGGCGCTCCCGGCTGCGCGGATTATAGAGCGCCACCACAAAATCGCCCCGGGCCGCCGCCCAGAGCCGCCGCTCGATCAGATCCCAGGGCGTCAGCAGATCGCTCAGGCTGATGGCGCAGAAGTCATGGTTGATGGCAGCCCCCAGGCGCGCCGCCGCCGCCTGCAACGCGCTCACCCCCGGCAGGACGACAACTTCCGGCGCGCTGCCCGGCCAATCACGCTGGTGCAGCAGTTCAAACACCGGCCCGGCCATCGCGTAGACGCCGATATCGCCGCTGCTGATCAGCGCCACCCGTCGCCCCGCTGCCGCCCGATCGAGTGCCTCCGCCGCACGCTCCATCTCACTCTTCATCGCGCGGGAAATAATCTCCTGGTGGGGGGCCAGCAGCGGCCGCACCTGCTCAACATAGGTCTGATAGCCGATAATTACATCGGCGGAAGTCAGCGCCTCCCGCGCCGCCGGTGTCATCTGCGCCGGATCACCCGGCCCAATGCTGACCAGGGTCAGATGTGCAGCAGCGGGAGAACGATCCGATTGCGCAACATTCGTCTTTTGTCCTGCATCCTGCATCCTGCTGCGCAACGCAATTGCCACGGTGCAACGCTCAAAGCGGCGCTTGGGGACGAGCAGATCGCCCCCTGCGGCTAACCGGGCGCAGGGCTCGGCCACGCCCGGCAGGTCCAGCTTTTCCTGCGCGGCGCTGGGGCTGAACTCCCCGGCATCCAGCGCGGCTAACTGTTCCCGCGCAATGCTCTGCAAGGAAATATTCAGTTCCGTGGCCAGTTCGCGCAGTCCCGGCTCATCTGCTTTCAGATCGACCGTTGCCAGGGCCGCAACGCCGGCAAGCGCCAGACCTGCATCGGCCAGCGTCTCCTGCAGGGCCGTGCGCAGTTCCGCCGCCGGTACACCGCGCCGGCAGCCCATCCCGACCACCAGTTGCGGCGGGTGGTACAGCACGCTTTTAGCCAGCAGATGTTGCTGCTTGTCGAGACGGCGCTGGCTGATGATCAACCCGGCAGCATAGGTCGGCGTGTTCAACTCTTCCAGGGAGGCCACCGGCACCAGGTTGTCGGCCTGCTCCAGCCAGGTCAGGGCGGCTCGCAGCTCACGCAGCACCGGATCAAGATAGACGCCCAGCAACTCGCCATTCACCAGGCATGCACTGGCATGCGTCAGCGCACTGCCGGGCGCGATCCGCCAGCCGGCATCCCGCCCCAACTGATCGAGTGCCGGCTTGTGCTGCACATCGCTGGCGGTTGTGACGGCCGCCTGCCCGCCGGTCAGCGCGGCAACCCGCCGGGCCAGATCGTTTGCGCCCGCCTGATGCCCGCCCAGCAGCGGAATAACCGCGCTCCCGGTTTCGTCCATGCAGATGACCGCCGGGTCGTGCGCCTTGTGCCCCAGCCGCGGAGCCACCGCGCGTACGGCAATGCCGGTTGCCATCACCAGCAGCAACTGACGATACTGCCCCCAGCCCCGGCGAATCACCTGCACCACCGAGCCGGAGTAGGGTACCGGGGTGACAGGTGCGTCGGCGATCTGTTCCACGAAACGCTCGGGCACAATCAGCTCGGCCTGGAGTTGCTGCGCCAGCCGCGCCGCCAGTTGCGTCCCCGCCCGCGTGACGGTAATAATGGCAATCTCCGGTGTATCCGGTCGGGGCGCACCCGGCGCAGTGGCAGTGGTGGGGTCAACCGATCCGACATCAGGTGTGGCTGCGCGGCGAAAGCCATGGGTGAACCCCTGGTCGTAGAGTTTGCTGATCCGCCGCTCCGTCTGTTTGAGCGCCGGGTCCAGCGTCGGGCTGACCAGGATTAGCGCCTGCCGGTTGTAGCCCGCCGCTCTGACCTTTGCCACAATATCGCCCAGCGTACCCATAACCATGCTCTCGTCAGGCCAGGTAACTTTGTGCAGGACGGCAACCGGCGTCTCCGGCGTATATGCGCCCCCCGCCAGCAGATCCGTGACCACCTGCTGAATACGCGTAATGCTCAGGTAGATCGCCACCGATGAACCATGGGCCGCCAGACTGCGCAGTTCCTCGCCCTCCGGCATAGGGGTGCGCCCCGCCGCGCGCGTCAGGATGATCGTCTGAACCAGTTCCGGCACGGTGAGTTCAACGCCGAGGCGGGCAGCGGCGGCAAACGCGGCGGTAATGCCGGGCACAACCAGATAGGGTACACCGGCGTCCTCCAGGAGCGCCATCTGCTCAAGGGTTGCGCCATAGAGCGCCGGATCGCCGCTATGCACCCGCGCCACCACACCACCCGCCTGCGCGGTTTCGATCATCAGCGCAACGATCTGCTCCAGATGCAGGTCCGCCGAGCCAACGATACGCGCAGTCGGCTTGCGTCCCAGGTCCGCCACACTCTGCGCAACCAGGCTATCCGCATACAAAATCAGATCCGCCTGGGCAATGATATCCCGCCCACGGATGGAGATCAGGTCGGGCGCACCCGGCCCCGCCCCGATAAAATAGACACTCCCCGGTTCGGGGATGAATGAAACGTTGTTCATAAAACCAGATCCTGACTAGCTTCGGAAGGAGGCGATGATCCGGGAGGCGAAGACGCGAAGATCGGTTCGAGAGAATGATCAACTTCGGCATAGGTTTCGGGTGGTTCAGACAGCTTTTTGCCCTGGTTCGCCTTGATCAAACCCCATAACATTGCTGAAACAACATTTGCCCGGTTGTACATCCGTTGATGCCGATCATCATCCAGATAATTACGACGCCGGCAAAGGGCGAGCAGGCCCACCGTTTCGGCGAGCGAGCCACGTGCAATATCATAGAAGTTTCGTTCTGACTGAGGGGTAGCTTTACCAGAGCCTTCAGCAATATTCGCAATGATTGAAGTAGCTGACCGGCGCAACTGTTCACCAATGGAAAACTGAACACGCTGGGGCAGACTATCGGCAACAATAAAGCATGCATCAACATACTCAAGTGCCAACGGCCACACCGCCAATGACTCATACCGAAAAGCCATCGCATACCTTCCTGATCAAATTCATTGTCTCTTTGCCTCCCCGCCTCCCCGCCTCCCCGCCTCCGCGCCGCGCCTCCGCGCCGCGCCTCCGTGCCTCGTCACCGCCCCGGACGGATGATCAGCAGCGAGAGATAGGGACAACGCTGCCCGCGTAGGGTACGCACATCCTCCACGATCCGCTCATCCGGCATGCCGACGCGCTCGGCATACACGGCCGCATCGAGCATATTCAGTTCTTCGAGGGCGGTCAATACCTGGGGCATCACCTCGCCCACCTTCATCAAAATGATCGTCTCGAACTCGTTGAGCAGGCGGTGTAACTGCTCGGCGGCGGCCACCCGGCCGGCGGGCAGGATCGTCACCCGGTCGGCGGCGGTCCCCAGGGCCACCTGACAGCGCGCGGCGGCGGCGGCAAATGAGGTGATACCCGGAATAAAGCTGACAGTGATGGCGGGATGGCGCGCCCGCAGTTCATGCCAGATATAGGTAAACGTCCCGTAGAGCAGCGGGTCGCCCAGCAGCAGGTAGACGCCCTGCGCCGCATGTCCGGTTGCCTCGGCTGTGACGGCCAGGCTGGTCGCAATCTCATCGGCGGCCGCCTGCCAGGCCGCACGCAACTGCGCCGCATCGCGCTGCATCGGCAGGGTCAGCCGGACCACCTGCTGCCGGTCAGCGACAATCCAGGGCTGCGCGATCTGCAGCGCCACGCTCTCCTCACCGCTGCGGCTGCGCGGCACAAAGACCAGATCCGCCGCCTCAATCGCCCGCAATCCCTTGACCGTGATCAACTCCGGATCACCGGGACCGAGACCTACCACTGTTATGTGCAACATCGCCTCCTGCATCATACGCTCATCGTAACCACAAACACCGGGTTCTGCCCCTCAAACCGCAGCATCTCTCCGATTGGCATGCCGACATTTACCTGCATCTGCACCACCCGCGCCGCCGGTAGCAGCGTTCGCGCTGTCTGGAGGTTCTCCAGCGTCACCAGGTTGATCACCAGCCGCCCGCCCGGATAGAGCCGCTGTTGGGCCAGTTCGATAATCGCCGCCAGCCGTCCACCACTGCCACCGATAAACACCGCATGCGGACGCGGCCAGGCGGTACATGCCGCCGGTGCGCTGCCTTCAACCAGGTGCAGATTGGGTGCAGGAAAGCGGCGCAGGTTCTCCCGGATGTGCTTGCACAACGCCGGGCGCTGCTCGACAGCATACACCTGCGCGGTTGGCTGCGCGCGGGCCGCCTCAATGCCAACCGCCCCACTACCCGCCCCGATATCCCAGAGTACCTCACCCGGTCCCAGGGCCAGTTCTGCCAGGCTCAACAAACGCACTTCGCGCTTGGTGATCAGCCCGGCAGAGGTAGCAAAGGCCGCATCCGGCAGGCCGGGAGGGTGAGAACGAGCAACATGTTCGCCCACCGACGTTCCGCCCGACCAGACGACAAAGACGTTGAGCGGGGCAAAGGAAGCGCCGGCCGCCTGCTCCAGATTGGTGCGAATGATCTGCTGATCCGACTGGCCCAGGTTGGCGCACACGGCGCAGGCGGTTGTGGGCGGCATGCCCGCCGCCAGCAGCGCCTGCGCAATCACGGCCGGCGTCTGCCGATTGTCGGTCAGGATGGCGGCTTTGCCGGCCTGCCGCACCCCGGCGATTACCTCCTCGAGCGGGCGGGCGTGGGCACTGAGCAGCGCGGCATCGTGCCAGGGTTCCGCCAGGGCTGCAAACGCCATCTGGCAGGCAGTCGGGGCGGGGATGATCTCTAGCGCCTCGGCGGGCAGGGCGCGGCACAGGCTGCTGCCGATGCCGTAGAACAGTGGATCACCCGACGCCAGCACGACGACACGTTCACCCGCTACCAGCGCCTGCTGCAACCGCTCAATCAGCGCGTCAATCGCACTGGTGATGGGAAATGTCGTCCCGGCGAAGTCGGGGAAGCCGCGCAAATGCCGCCGCCCGCCCGCCAGCAGATCCGCCGCCATAATCCGCTCCCGCAACGCTACCGGCAGACTCTGCGGATCGCTGCTATTCATCCCCACCACGAGGATGCTTGATGGGGCGTTCTGAAAGGGAACTTGCACTTACTCGTCCGCCTCCGCCGACGCATCACCTACCAGGCGCTGGATCAGCGGCGGGTGTAATGGTGGTTGCTGCGCCCGGCTTGCGCCATCTGCAGTCCGGCATCTGGCGGCGCGTCCCAGCACCGTGCCGTCAAAGTCTACCAGCATGACCTCAACATCAAGATTACCGCCCTGCGCCCGAATAAACTGCACGCAGTTTTCACAGGCCATTTCGACCAGTCGCACTACCGGGGTCAGCACCCCCTGCGCCTGGCACAACTCCAGAAAGTGCCGCCCGGTGTTGGCCGCAGCTACAGCGTCCACCAGGTCCGCCGGCGCATGCACCTCCCGGCAGATCTGCGCCAGAAAGCCAAAATCAACCTGGTTGCCCGCCACATGCGTGGTCATGTGCCCCTGCGCCGTCTTGATCAGCTTGCCAATCATAGCGATCAGAACCACCGACTTGACACCATGGACCACACAGGTCTTCAGCCCATCCCCGGTGAAGTTGCTAATCTCAACAAACGCCACCTCGGGCAATTCCGGAAACATCTGCATAGCGAAGCGCTCTGAGCGTCCGCCGGTCGCCAGCACCACCCGCGCCACCGCGTTGTAGGCCGCCATCTCTACCGCCTGCACCACGCTGGCACGCCATGCCGCCGTGCTAAAGGGAAAAACCTTGCCGGTTGTCCCCAGGATGCTGATGCCGCCGACAATGCCCAGGCGCGGGTTCAGGGTCTTCTGCGCCAGCCGGCCGCCCTCCGGCACGCTGATAACCACTTCCAATCCGCGCTCTTCCAGATCGAACGCCTCCGGGCAGACCGCGCGCACCGCAGCGGCAACATTCTCACAGATCTGCCGGCGCGGCACCAGGTTGATCGCCGGGTCGCCCACCGGCAACCCCAGACCGGGCAGAGTTACCCGCCCGACGC
Organism: Chloroflexaceae bacterium; assembly: GCA_034436755.1. GTDB lineage: Bacteria > Chloroflexota > Chloroflexia > Chloroflexales > Chloroflexaceae > CAKZQX01. The sequence goes on from DAOTVB010000260.1 coordinate 9,574, forward strand.
CCTCGCCGCCACTCAGCATAATCCCCGGTTGAGCGCTATGCTGCACCCGCGCACAGATCAGCGTGCCGTGGGTGACATCGGGATCATCCCCGGCATCCTTGACCATGCAGCAGAAAGCCGCATCCGCTTCCAGGTGACACTCGACCGGGGTCATTGTCATCGTCTCGCCGATGGGCAGCGTGATCGTCACCTCCTCCGGCCAGGCACCCGTGAGCAGCGCAATCGTCGCCGCTTTTGCCGCCGCCGCCGCATTACTGCCGGTGGTGTAGCCGGTGCGACTTCCCTTTTTATTCCGTGGCGGAACACCATATGTACCCATGGTCCGTAATCCGTAGTCCGTAGTCCGTATCCCGTAATCCGTAGTCCGTATCCCGCTTCACGTTTCACGCTTCACGCTTCACGCTTCACGCCTCAATCAATTTCAGCCGAAGGCGCATCGACCGCCAGCCGTAGTAGTGCGTTGACGATAGCGACGGCCACGGTTGAGCCACCCTTAAATCCCGCCGTCACAATCCAGGGCACATTCGTGAGACGCATCAGCGCGGTTTTGCTCTCCAGGGTGCCGACAAAACCTACCGGCACACCGATAATCAGCGCGGGACGCAGCCCCTCCTCCACCAGGCGCACCGCTTCGTAGAGCGCAGTGGGCGCATTACCGATGGCGATAATGCCCCCGGTCAGCAACCCGCGCTCGGCGGCCATCCGCAGGCCCATCGCGCTGCGGGTCGTATTGGCCGCCATTGCCCGCGTCCGCACTTCATCTTCGGCCACAAAGCAGTGGACCGCTCCGCCCAGTTCCTCCAGTCGCCGCGCGCTAATACCTACCCGCACCATATGCACATCGGTGACAACGGTACACCCGGTGCGCAACGCCTGGGCACCCGCCATGACTGCATTCTCACTCGCACAGGTCAGTTCGGCAAACTCAAAATCGGCGGTGCTATGAATAACGCGCTCAACGACTGCGGCCAGCGGCGGGTCAAATGCATACTTTCCCACCTGCAGTTGCTGGCGGATAAACGCAAAGGAGTCGGCGGCAATTGTTTCGGGGTTCCGCGAGGGCATACTCATGGCCTTATCCTCCTTATAGCCAGAACAAACACAACCGAGAGAACAAACCCGGCAGGTTCTGGAAAAGCAATAAGCGCAGTCTGTTCTCCGTTGCTTTGTGTTGTGCTCTCTAATCAATCGTGGTCGTGATGATGTTCATGATGGTCGTGGTCATGCTCATGGTCGTGGTCATGCCCATGGTTGTGGTCATGCCCATGGTCGTGATGGTGATGATCATGCGCCACCAGCGGCAACCCATGCTTCTGCTCAAAGCCGGTAACCCGGTGGCGGTAGATGCAAACATCACAGGTCATCGTCGCCGTACCTTCCGCCACATCTCGGTAGCGCTGTGCCACCGCTTCAATCACCCCGGGATGGCGGCCCAGATGTTCCGTCACCAGGATCTCAACCTCGGGGTGATTTGTCCGGGCAGTTTGCGCCTGCGCCGTAATATCATTGCGCACAAAGCCGGTAAACAGCACATAGGGCAGCACAATCACCCGCCGCGCGCCCAGTCGCACACAACGCTCGATCCCCTGGACCACGTTCGGTGGTGTCACGCTCTGGAAGGCCGCTTCGACCCAGCCGTACCCGCGACCCTCCCAGAGCAACCGCGCCAGTTTGAACACCTCGCCATTGCTATCCGGATCACGGCTACCGCGCGCCACGACCAGCAGCGCCGTCGCGCTATCCGGGATCGCCTGTGTACTCTGGTCACGCGCACTGGCGGCGCGTTCGGCCAGCGTGCCCACCACCGGGTATTGCGCCCCGATGGGCGTGCCGTAGCGCAGTTCAAGCTCCGGCCACCGCTCCCGGGCCGCATTGAGAATGGCGGGCACATCATTCTTCTGATGGCGCGCCGGACCCAGGAAGAGCGGTAGCGCAACAATCCGCCGCGCACCAGCTTCCACGCCGGCGCGAATGCCCTCGATGATAGATGGCTCGGCCAGTTCGAGAAAACATGGCTGCACCGGTATACCCAGTCGTTCAGCTACAACCTGGGCAAACTGGTGATATTCCGCATTGCCTTCCGGGTCCGGACTGCCATGCCCAATTAGCAAGACGGTATCAGCATGGAACGTGCTATTTGTACTGCTCATAGAAACTCTCATCTCGCAGGGATATGCCTGTTAGCTATTCATCGGCCGACTGCCGGTCGTCTCCTGGATAGACGAAGTATACCACGGGTCTGACAGTCCGATCTCTGCTCGCCGCACTGGATCATCAGATACCTGCCCCGACGCGGGCGATGACCTGTCCCGCCGCCATTACGGGAACAATATCGGCCGGGTGATGATTTGGCTCTCCGAACCAGGCTGCCACAGGCGAAAACAGCTTTCGGGTCTGGCACGAGGCCGGAACAAGTCGCACCGCGTAACGCGTGTTACTAACAGGAGTTACGCGGTCGGTTCCAAACCAGGCATCTGCCGGGACAACCGGCCCGATTCGCCTCCGGCAGGGCGGAAGAAACCTGATCTTTTTCACAAAAAAATTCACAAAGTGAATTTTTTTGTGAAAAAGAAACAAAAGTACCGTGCTGCCGCAGGCGAATCGCGCTTCCATACTCGTTAAACGTCCGGGTTGCATGGCAACCGCGTAACGCGTGTTCATAAGCACAACTCGACAGCTTATTGGGGCTATGCTATAATCCGGCCCATCACACAGCAACTAAATATATCCTGGGAGAGGTGCCCGTACCCCGGATGGTCGGGCTGAAAAGCGAAGCCGGTGCGAGTCCGGCGCTGTCCCGCAACTGTAACGCTCACCCACGAGCGAAGTCAGGTCGCCTGCCTCTTCCATGTCTCCAGGCCTCGCGGATCGGGCACCATAGAGACAGCGCGCATTCATGTCACCACGATGCTGTGGATGCAGCGCCTTCCGTGCAGCCAGTGCCCCTGGCTTCCGAATCCCGACCGCAGGTATGGTCGGTTTTTTTGTGCCTGATCAACAGGCCGGGAATGTCCCCACTTTGGGGAGAAAGGAAGGAGAGAGACAATGAATGTACGGAGGCGGTTCGGTTGGCGTCAGGTCGGGTGGGGCGTGCCGGCGCTGCTGCTGCTCAGTGTGCAGACTACCTGGGCCCGGCCGACGGAGATGCATATCATGGAGGGCTTTCTGCCGCCCGGTTGGGCTATTTTCTGGTTTGTAGTCGCCATCCCCTTCTGGATTATCGGGTTTCGCCAGATTGCCGGGCTGATCGCCGAAAAGCCGGAAACACGCCTGCTACTGGGGGTGGCAGGCGCGTTTTCCTTTGTGCTCAGCGCGCTGAAAATCCCCAGCGTCACCGGCTCAAGTAGCCACCCTACCGGCACCGGCCTGGGCGCGATCCTGTTTGGTCCCTTTGTGATGAGTGTGCTGGGCGGCATTGTGCTGCTGTTCCAGGCACTGCTGCTGGCCCACGGCGGCCTGACCACGCTGGGTGCCAACACGGTCAGTATGGGCATTGTGGGGCCGCTGGTCGCCTGGGGCATCTGGAAGGGCATGCAGGGCAAGGCCCCCCTCTGGCTGACGGTGTTTCTGGCTGCAGCAATGGCAAACCTGCTGACCTATGTGATGACCTCGGTTCAGCTTGCGCTGGCCTACCCCGACCCGATCGGCGGTTTTGCCGCATCGTTTGCCGAATTTGCCACGATCTTTGCCATCACCCAGATGCCGCTGGCAATCAGCGAAGGCATCCTGACAGTGATTATCCTGAATGCACTGATGGGGACCGCGCGCAGTGAACTGCGAACGCTTGGCGTGCAAGGAGCATAACATGCAGAATGAACAATCATCACGGACGCTCGGCAGCGGCACGGTCTGGCTGCTCTTCGGCATTGTTATCCTGCTGGCGGTGGTGCCGCTATTTCTCCATCCCGAGTCGGAGTTTGGCGGCGCGGACGGGCAGGCCGAGGAGATAATTACCGCCATCAATCCCGACGTGGAACCCTGGTTCGAGCCACTGCTCGAGCCGCCCGGCGGTGAGACGGAAAGCCTGCTGTTTGCGCTGCAGGCGGCCATCGGCGCGGGTGTTATCGGCTATTTCCTGGGGCTGAAACGGGGGGAGGCACGTAGCGCGCCGCGCCCAACTGAACGCGACTCAAAAAGCGCCGGATAGCATATGCACCTGATTGACCGCTACGCCTACACCAGTCGCATCCGGCGCATCGACCCGGCGCAGAAGGCCGCACTGTCCGGGCTCGTCATCGTGCTGTGTCTGATGCTCGATCAGCCGGCAGTAGGGCTGCTGGCAGTGATCTGGATGGCCGCCCTGGCGGTGGTGTGGGCAGGTGTACCGGGGCTTGTCATCGGGCGCGTGCTGCTGGCCGAGGGGGTGTTTCTGGTGCTGGCGGTGGTAGGCGTGGCGCTGAGCTTTAGCACCGTGCCGCCGCCACCCGCGTTTCAAGGCATCCAGGTTGGGCCGCTATGGGTCAGCACGAGCGCAAGCGCGCTGGGACTGGCGGCACTGCTGGTCAGTCGGGCGCTGGGCTGTGCAGCGGCAATGAACTTCCTGGCGCTGACCACGCCGCTGGTGGACATTGTGGAACTGCTGCGGCGGCTGCGTGTGCCGCCGGTGTTGATCGATCTGATGAGTGTGATGTATCGCTTTGTGTTTGTGCTGCTGGAGAGCATGCAGCGCATGCACACCGCGCAGCAGAGCCGCCTGGGCTATGCCACACGCCGCGCCGCAATGCGTAGCAGTGGCCTGCTGGCAAGCCGCCTGTTTATTGATGCCTACCAGCGTAGCACCCGTATGCAGACGGCGCTCGAGAGCCGTGGCTACAGCGGTGACCTGCGCGTGCTGTCGCCGGCATACCGGCACGATGCGCGGGTCTACTGGCTGGGTGCGGCGGTAATGGGCAGTCTGCTGCTGGCATGGTGGCTCCCGTGACATCACTTTTAGAGGTGCAAGATCTCTACTACTGTTATCCTGGCTACACCGCCCCGGTTCTGAACGGAACCACGCTCAACCTGGAAGCCGGGGAGAAGGTGGCGCTGATCGGGCGCAACGGCTCCGGCAAATCGACGCTGCTGCTGCACTGCAACGGCATTCTGCGTCCGGAGCGCGGGCAGGTGCGGGTGGCGGGGCAGCCGATGGCCTATGATCAGCGGGCACTGCGCGATTGGCGGCGGCAGGTGGGGCTGGTTTTTCAGCACCCGGACGATCAGCTTTTTAGCGCGAACGTGGCGCAAGATATCAGCTTTGGGCCGCTCAACCTGGGTTTGAGCAAAGCGGAGGCACAGCAGCGGGTAGCGGAAGCTGCCGCTCTGTGCGACGTGACCGACCTGCTGGAGCGCCCGACCCACGCACTGAGCGGCGGTGAGAAGGCGCGCGTGGCGCTGGCCGGCGTGCTGGCGATGGAGCCGCGCATCCTGCTGGCGGATGAGGCGCTGGCAAACCTCGATCCCTGGATGCGACTGCAAGTCGTCGATATTTTTGAGCGACTGGTGGCACAAGGCAAAACAATCATGCTGGCTACCCACGACCTGCACACGACGCGCACCTGGGCCGGGCGCGTCATTGTTATGGACGGCGGGCGCGTCGTGGCCGATGGTCCGACGCAGTATATCTTTAGTGACCCGGCCACGCTGGAGCGTACCAGCCTGAGCACGGTGATGGGCAATTTGGAACAGGCGTAAGTAACAGGAGTTACGCGGTGGACGTTTGGACCACGAACAATACGACATGAGCGAACACCGCGAAACGGCCAATGCCGGCATGCAGCAGACGATCCCGGATTTTGACGGGGGATATCGCCTCCGGCAGGGCGGAAGATTCCATGCTTTTTCACAAACATGTTGCACAACGTGCAACATGTTTGTGAAAAAGCATAAAAGCGTACCATGCTGCCGCAGGCGAATCGGGCTTTCATCGGATGAAACGTCCCGCTTGGACACGCACCGCGTAAGTCCTGTAAGTAAGGATAAACAATGGATGATGAGATCGAGATCGGCACATGCTCAGTTGAGCAACTGGCCCACTTCCAGTGTCCGCACTGCCAGAAGTGGTGGTCCATTGGCGACCCGGACATCTACCAGAAGCGCTGGGTCTGCCCCTGGTGCGGCACGGCGAGTATATTTGATCTGGAGCAGGCACTCCGGCAGCAGCGCAGGTAGTACAATCTATGCATGAGAATCATGGCACACAATTGAATTCCACACCAGAGGCCCAGGCGCGGCGCGAAGAGGTGCGCCGCCAGCATCAGAAGAAGGGCCTGGTGATGGTACATACCGGCAAGGGCAAGGGCAAAACCACTGCGGCACTCGGCGTACTTATGCGCGCCTGGGGGCGCGACATGCGGTTGGGCGGCATCCAGTTCTTCAAGCACGAGAATGCCCACTATGGCGAACTGCGCGCGCTCGCACGGATGGGGATTGAACTCACGCCGATGGGCGACGGCTTCACCTGGACGAGCCGTGATATGGATGAAACGCAGGCCAGGGCGTTGCATGGCTGGGAACGCGCGAAGGAACAGATTGCCAGTGGGGACTATGACATCTTTCTGCTGGATGAGTTTACGTATGTGCTGCATTTCGGCTGGCTTGATGTGGGCGAGGTGGTGGCATGGCTGCGTGATAATAAGCCACCGCTGCTGCACCTTATCATTACCGGGCGCGACGCTCCCCAGGCGCTTATTGATTTTGCCGACCTGGTGACGGAGATGCGCGAGGTGAAACACCCGTTTCGGGAGCAGGGGATTAAGGCACAGAAGGGCATCGAGTTTTGACCCCCGGCAGCGATGATACAATCAGAACCGTTTAACCAGGAACTGGCAATCTACCAACCTCGGCAGTAGTTGAAGGCGGCTTGCATCTCACAGCCGTCTTCGCGTTTACCAGCCGGTTGCTGTTTTGCCGGCACATTTGTATAACATGGGAGAGACGCGCCGCAGCGCGTCTCTCCACCAAAACTACCATACGCTTACTCTGATTAACCCTACGTGTGGAAGAGCGTCGCAATCCGCCCGAACTGGATCTGCGCGCCATCCTGGATGGGCACCGGGGTATTGGGTTCAATGCGGGCACCATTGACGCGCGTGTAGTTTGTGCTGTTCAGGTCCGTAATGGTCCACTGCCCATTGGCCTGGTTGATCCGCGCGTGCTGGCGGCTGACACCGCCAGTTTCCCCGCCAAAGGGCGTCAGATCGATCTCCGGGTAGATATCGCTGACCGGATCTTCGCGCCCAACCGTGATCTCGGTTTTGTCGGCCGGCAGCGGCAGTTCCTGTTCGCTATTGACCAGCACCAGACGTGGCCCCGGTGCCGGCGCGGGTGCAGGTGGCGGCACGACTGTAGGCGCTTCCGCAGCGGTCGTAGCCGGAGTTGGCGCGCCTGCCGATGCCGGGGCCACAGGCGCGGCGGTGGGCGCAGATGGCGCAGGTTGACCCAACAGGGCCGCCAGGTCCGCTTCGGCCTGGGCCAGCGCACTCCGCGCCTCGTCCAGGCCGGCTGTGAGAAATACCGGGGCCGATCCAGCGGGATAGCGTGCCTGCATCTGCTCATACTGCGCAATCGTTTCCCGGTGCGCCGCGATCAACCCTTCCAGCCGCTGAACCTCAGCCGGATCGGGACCGGCCGGCGGTGTCAGGGCTGCCAGGTCCGCTTCCGCCTGAGCCAGCGCGTTGCGCGCCTCGTCCAGGCCGGCCGTGAGAAATGTGGGCGCGGCCCCGGCGGGATAGCGTGCCTGCATCTGCTCATACTGCGCAATCGTTTCCCGGTGCGCCGCGATGAGCCCCTCCAGTCGCTGCACCTCCGCCGGATCGGGGCCGGGAACGGCCGCGGGCGCGGCGGGTTCCGCTTCCGGCGCGGGCGCGGGTGCCGGCTCCGGTTCGGGCGCAGGTGCGGGCGCGGGCACTTCCGGTTCCACCTCTGCCGCCGGCTCGGGTGCGGGTGTCGGTGCAGACATTTCCGGCGCTACCTCTGCCTCGGCCTCCGGCGCGGGTGCGGGCACTTCTGGTGCTACCTCCGCCGCTTCGGGTGCGGGTGGCTCCGGCTCCGGCTCCGGCGCGGCCACCACCTCCGGCGTGGCCTCCGGCGCAGGTGCGGGTGCGGGTGCGGGTGGCTCCGGCGCGGCCTCCGGCTCCGGTACAGGTGGCGGCGCGGGAACCGTCCGCTCTGCCGGTGCCGGCGCGGGGATCGCCGATACATCCGCCATACTGGTATCAATCAGGGTCTCATCGGCCTGACCCGGCAGGGGGGCTGCCTCTTGCGTTGCGGCACTCTCCGGGGAAGCTACGATGGTTGGAACATCATTATTCGCAGCATACGCGCTGTAATTGGTGTTCAACGCAAACCCGCACTCTTCGCAGAATGCCTGCCCCAACATGACCGATGCACCACAGTTCGGACAGGTCAGCGGAGCACCGGGCGCGGGTTGGGGGGCATTCTCCGCCGGTGCAGCCGGTTGAGCCGCCGGGTTACTTTCCAGTTGGGTGCCGCACTGATCGCAAAAGCGATTATTTGGATCATTCGGTGAGCCACAGTTTGGACAGAAAATCATAATCTATGCTCCTTCACAGAGGTCAGATAGCAGATATACAGAATGTCGTACGGTCAGATAACAACTGGATCTGACTTCTGTCTTCTACCTTTCGGCTCCGGCCTACTCCTCCAGTTTTTGGGTAAGACGACGGGTGGCATAGCGCAGTTCTTTTTGCGTCTCTGCGCTCAGTTGGGCGCCCTGTTCCAGTTGCTCGGCCTGCTCCTGGGCGCGGTTTGCGAGGTCCAGTTCACCCAGGTCCAGCAGGCGCGTTGCCGCCGCCCGCAGTTTCTGGGTCGCCCCCGACATATTGCCCAACTCGGCCTCGGCGAGTGCGCGGGTCTGAAGCTTGAAAGCCGTTACCTTCTCAACCAGGTTCATCACGCGCGGGTCGTAGGCCGCTTTGTCCGCGTCACTAGTGAATTCCAATACCACATCCTGTTTGACCACCTGCTCCGCCGTCTGTCCTACCGGGATAAAGTGCAGTTCCGCCTGCGCCATCCGAAATGATCCCGTGCTGCGCGGCTGGATCATCAGGTCCAGGATCAGACTGCTGCCGCTCCCGTACGCAATATCGCCCAGCTTCACTTCCACTTCGTTCTGTCCAATCGGCTGGTAGCCCAGGTTGGCAATCGTCGGCGTCGCCCGGTAGACCGCCCGGGGCGTCACATCGCGCACCAGCCGCAGCAGGAGCCGCACTGCGCGAATAGCCGTTCCCTGTGCCGTCTGTACCGTCCGCTGGAAGAAGCTATCGATCTTATCCGGTTCGGCAATATAATCCGAGGTGCCACCGGAAAGCTCGGCCAGGTCATCGAGCAGTTTCTCGTTCCACTCCGTCCCTAACCCCAGCGCAGTGATCCGCACACCCTGCGTCCCCAGGCTCTGCGCAATCGTTCGGCAGGTATCTTCATCGCCCCAGGTCTGCCCATCAGTCAGTACCAACATATGCGAGATATGCGCACTGTCAAGATGTTTTTGTATTTCGGCCTGGCCTGCCTGGAGGCCCAGCGACATCGCCGTCCCGCCCGCTTCTTCAATCGTATCAACCCGCGCCAGCAGGGCCGCCTTATCCGTAGCCGGGGTAGCGGGCAGAACCACCTGGACGGTATCATCAAAGATGACCAGCGACACAATATCCTGCGGTGTCAGGGTCTCGATCACCCGTCTGGTAGCAATCTTCATGCTGGTGAGCTTCTCACCCTGCATCGAGCCGGAACGGTCCAGCACCAGACAGAAGTTGAGCGGAACGGGTTGGCCGGCGGGAACGACCGGCTGCGCTTCCACCAGCAGGTAGTTCACCTGAGGCACATTGGTCATAGCCAGCGGCGCGCGCCCCCAGGTAGCGGTGAGTGTAACTCCATCAGCCATAGTGATCTCCGTGCATATGCTGCATAACACAGGACTCAGCAACCGACACAACCGGCAGCTACCTACTCGAACATAACCAGTACCGACGTAATATTGTCCTCTCCACCAGCCTGGTTTGCAGCCGCGATCAACTGCTGACAAATCTGCTGGGGGTCGCCGGCATAGCGGGCCAGGATCTGCTCCATCTCCGGATCATGGGTCATCTCCCACTGCCCATCGGAACAGAGCAGGAGCGCATCGCCCGGCTGCAGGCGCTCATGAAACAGATCAACCTCGATATCTGCCTTATCGCCAAGCGAACGTAGTACTGCGCTACGTTGCGGATGGGTATAGATATCGTCTTCGGTGATCTGACCAATTTCAACCAGGCGCATCACCAGCGAGTGATCCCGGGTGATCCGCTGCAGTTTGCCGTCACGGTAGCGATAGGTCCGGCTGTCGCCGACATTCGCAATCGTGGCCCGATCGCCCACCACCAGAGCCATGGTCAAGGTGGTGCCCATATCATTGCCCCGCGCCTGACCCTCATTCAGCACATACTGGTTGGCCTGGAGTGCCGCCCGCCGCACGATCTCCCGTACCCAGCTTTCATCATAGTCGGCATCCAGGTCAAGCGCGACGGTCAGGTACTCGCGCATAATCTCCTCAACTGCGCCGCGAATAGCCAGTCCGCTGGCAACTTCCCCGGCGGCATGCCCGCCCATACCATCGGCAACGATGTAGCAACCCCAGGAGCGCCGGTGGGAGGCATTGTCCGTTCCCAACACCAGCGTCAACAGGCTGTCCTCGTTATGCTCACGCAGCATACCCGTATCGGAGAGCGCGCCAACCCGTTGGTGCAGGGCCAGCGGGCGCGTATGCTCGGCGAGGAGCGCCTCCAGTTGCTGCGCCAATTCCGCAGCATGGCCGATCTCCTCGGTGCGCACCTGGCGCAGAACCGTGGTCAGGTCACTCTCGCCGATCACCTCCAGTGCCTCATCTTCGTTCAGGCGCTGCGTGGTGCGCGGAGTGGCGGTCAGGCGTTCCAGCAAGCCGGCCAGTTCCTGGAGATCGACCTGCTGCACATCAGATGGATCATCTTTCGTTATCATTCGCAGGTTGGAAACCGTGCGCAGGCGTGGCTGACTCGCGGGCGTCAACTCCAGATCGGTCGGCTCCAGCGGCCCCAGCAACAGATCTCGGTCGTGTAACACCGCCATCAGATGCGCCAGATCGCGCCCGATGCGCAATGCGGTGACTTCATCCAGGGGGGCCTGTACCGGCTCATAGGTGCTCTCTTGCAGCAGCACGAGCATACGCCCATTCTCTTCGACCCGATCCCAGACTGCCGGCAAAACTGCCTGAGCCGCCTCATCCTCAATCGTGGGAATGAGCGCCGGACCCGTCAGGGCGTCACGGGGCATCAGCACCCCCCGATAGTTGCGCTGCTCCAGCGAAGCGCCGCATTCGATACAGAAGGACTCACCCGGCTCGTTCTCCAGTGAACCACAGGACCAGCAGCGCCGCCAGGGTTCGCGGTCTACAACCTCGACCACGCCATGGGTCGTTTCATCCAGAATTTCATAATGCCCGCCAAACAGTGAGGGGCCGGCAGGTTGCGACTGTTCCATCAACTTCTCCTGATCCGCACCAGACAGTTCAGGTAGCGGCGTAGTAGGACTGGTGGCTGCTTCTGACGTTGCATGAGACGAATCATCATGGGCAAGGGTTGCGGCCAGCCAGTGCGTATCTTCCGGCATCGGACGGATGGCCCGCGACATAGGTTTTTCTGTCAGCGGCGTGGCGCAGTTCCAGCAAAAGCGTGCGCCGACGCGATTGTCACAACCGCAAGACTCGCATTTCGGCATGGTTATGCTCCCTCAACCGTTGCCACAATCACACTGATATTGTCTTGTCCCCCCCGTTCATTGGCTAACGTCACGAGACGCCGGCAGGTATGGCGCGGGTGAGCCGCCTGGAGCACTATCTGCGCCAGTTCGGTATCTTCGACATAGGTAGTCAACCCATCGGAACAGAGCAGCAGGCGGTCGCCGCTCCGCAGTGCATGGCTGCCCGTGTCAACATCAATCGTCGGCTCGGTACCCAGCGCCCGGTAGAGCGCATTGCGATGTGGGTGCGTGCGCGACTGCTCCGGCGTAAGCTGTCCAATATCGACCAGGCGCGCCACCAGCGTATGGTCGGAACTCAGTTGGAGCAGCGGTTCACCCTCCTCGGTGACACCCGCGGCATTGAACAGGTAGGCGCGGCTATCGCCGACATGCGCCATATGCGCCCGATCTCCAACCACGACAATCAGTGTCAGCGTTGTGCCCATGCCCTGCTGCTCGGATTGTGCCTGGGCCGCGCTGTAGACGCGCTGGTTAGCCGCCAGCACCACCCGGTGTAGCAGATCCTGCCAGGCAGCATCATCCGGGGGCAGCAATGTCTGCAGTTCGCTACGCAGCGTCTGCTGTACCGTCTCACAGGCCAGTCGGCTGGCAACCTCGCCCGCGTGCGCCCCGCCCATGCCATCCGCAACCAGTAGCATATGCGCAACCGGCCCCGCGCCGGACGTGATCGGCTCAACGGCACAGGTATCTTCGTTATTCTGGCGCACCCGCCCAACATCGCTCAAGACGGCGGAATGCAGACGCAGGGGCTCCGGTTGATCCGGACGGCTATCCTGCGGGTTATGCGTATCCGGCAGGCGCGAGCCACAACCAAGACAGAAGCGCGCCCCGGCACGGTTGCCCCGTCCACACGTAGGACAGCCCACGCTGTAGCAGCGTGCCACCGGCAGGCGCGTCGTGATCCGCACCGTTTCCCGACCCTGGGACAACTGCTCCGAGAGACTATCCAGAATGCGGGAGAGATCCTTAATCGCGGCCGCAGCATGCTGGCGGGTCACCTGATCGGCACTCTGCAACTGCTGCCGCCACCAGTGAACACCGGATTCAATCATCGTCAACAGTTCACGCAGGCTGAGCGCTTCCTGGGTGACACGCAGGCGCTTGCCACCGGGGATCAGCATCTCATCCCGGGGAAGCAGCGCAACCGGCGTACCGCAACGGGTACAGAAACGTGACGACGCAGGCAGCGCCGCGCCACAATGCCGGCAGATCTGTGAAGTGGTGGAACTCACGGCTATCACCTCGGCGGAAACATGCGGTTGTGTGCGGCCAGAACAGCGATTACACCTACGTGAGCGTGCGGCTATGCCAGAGAGGAGCGCATGACCTGACTGTCAGGCAAATTATAGCACAGGAGCAGTCCAGGTGCCGCACAACGCACAACTGCCGGCCACACATGCAGCGCGAATTGCCAACGCACCCGTGTCATACGAACTACTTTGACACTGCAAGCAAAATTCTTATGGTGTATCGTTCGGCTGTTTTAATTTCTAGAAATACGCCTGCATCTTTCTTATGCCCAATATCAATTACCAATAAACCTGTGCAAGCGCTTGACAGGAACTTTTGTTTTGGAGTATAATACAAAAAGTTACATGTCAAAGTAAAGGTTCCACCAGCCGTGGCACTGTCTTTAGGCCAAAAAATCGGGCGACTGCGTCAGGAACGCGGTCTGACCCTACAAGAAGTTTCCGATGGATCGGGGTTAACGCCTTCATTTCTGAGTCGGCTGGAACGGGATAAGGTCAATATCTCCGTTGCCAACCTACGCAAGCTGGCGTTATTTTTCAACATCCAGATGACCCACTTCTTTGAAGGTGAGGATAACCAGCAGGCCGGTCAGATCGTCCACCGCAGTGAACGTATCAAACTTAGCCTTGATGATGCGCCCGTCCAGGTCTACTCCCTGCTCCCGCCCAATGGCGATATGGAGGCCCGTTTAATGGAGGCCCAGCCGGGGAGCGGGCAACAGGGCTTTTCCAGCAGAGGCAGCCAGATGGTCTACCTGCTGCGCGGGCAACTGCGTTTTCATCTGGGTGAGGAAGAATACATTCTCCAGGAAGGCGATACGCTCTTCTACCGCGATGATCTGGCCCATAGCTGGGTTAATATCGGCGACGACATGGCAACCGTCCTCACGGTCAGTTCAACGAATGGGCGCGACGAACGGTAACGCAGGGCAACTGCTGGCATCTGGTACAGATCTTGGTTATAATAGGCCCAGCGATGTATCAGATGCCGCTCACATGGAGTGAGCGCTTCGGGTAGGAGGCCCTGTTCGTGTGATAGCTCACTCCCACGGCTATCATACCTCAACATTATGAGTACCGAGTCGCGTAGTTTACCACAAACATCCGAACACCCCGCTGCCGAGGAGCATACTGCCCATACTACCGACACTGGTGCGGCCCAGACGGAAACCACAGCCGAGGCTGATACCGATGCGCATCAGGCGGCACCGGCTGTACCGGCTGCACCCGCCGCCCCACCAGTCGAGATGGAACCCCCGGCCGCAGCGGAGACGACCAGATCACCGGCAGAGGCAAACGCACCGCCCATCACGCTGCGGCAGATCGCCCGCTGGCTGCTGGTGCTGGGTGCGCTCTATGGGCTTGGCTGGCTGCTCTGGGCAAGCTGGTCCGTCCTGCTGCCATTTCAGATTGGCCTGGTGCTGGCCTACCTGGTGCTGCCCCTGGTGAATAACCTGAATCGGCAGATGCCCCGCTGGGCCGCTATTCTGACGGTTTACCTGGGCGGACTGGTTGTAGCTATCGGCTTTTTTGGGTATATTGTTCCGCCGCTGATCAATCAGATCAACCAGTTTATCGGACTCCTGCGCAATGTTCGCCTCGAAGAGATCAGTGGTCTGGCTAATGAGTGGATCAAACAACTGCAAGCCTATCACGAGACGATCCCTGAAGCAGTCCGCACTCCGTTGGAGGAGGGTTTTGGGCAGGCGGTTGAACGTCTCCAGAGTAACCTTACAACGTATGTGCAGGAACTGGGAACGTTTCTGCTAACCAGTGTGCTGCAGGTGGTCAATACCGTTACCTTCCTGCTGGGGTTCCTGATTGTTCCCTTCTGGCTGTTCTATGTGTTGAAGGATGAGCGCGACGGATTTGCCGCGCTGAACAATGTGCTGCCGGAAAACATTCGTGCCGATTTCTGGGCCATCCTGCGCATCTTCAACCGCATTTTCAGCAGTTATATCCGGGGGCAGTTGTTGCTTGGGCTGGTGGTCGGTCTTGTCGCCGGGCTCGGGTTGTTTATCCTGGGGCTGTTTGGGCTTGAGGTTGACTCGATCTTGCTGTTGGCCATCATTGCGGGGACTACCGAGTTGATCCCGGTTATCGGGCCGGTTATCGGGGCCATCCCGGCGATTACGCTCGGGTTTTTCGACTCGGTGACGACGGGCGTGGCCGTGACAATTTTGTATGTTGCCATTCAGCAACTGGAGAATAACTTCCTGGTGCCGCGCATTGTCGGCGAGAGCGTGGGCATTCACCCGGCCATTCTGATGGTGCTGCTGGTGGTGCTGGGCCATGCATTCGGGCTGATCGGGATTATCCTGTCAGCCCCACTGGCGGCCGTTGTACGGGATACGTTCATCTATGTGAATGGCCGCCTGAGCGATCCCCCCCGTCCCGCCGGGCTACTCCCCGAACGAGCCAGCCGCCGCACTTCCTGATACGGAGCGAGCATGCGGCAGCATGGCTGCCGCGCTCCAAAATGTGATTGGTTATGCCGCTTCGCGCCGCCGCCGCACCAGATCAACCAGCCGGGAGCGTTTCCGCGCTTTTCGTTCAACATAGAAGGGATCAGTGCTCAACAGACGCCGCCGGACAGACAGGCTGCGCCCGGTCAACAGGCCACGCGCAAACGATGTCATATCCGAGAAGGAGGCGAGTTTGTCGGCAAGTACCAGCACCCAGCCTTCCCGCGTGGTTGGCGCGGGGCCAAATGGGTACATATGGCTGATAATGGCATGTCCGACGGCCTCCGGTTCGCCAAGTTCGGCGGCAAGCCGGGCGGCAATTGCGCCGTGGGTGCTAATCGTCCCCAGCCGCGAGTCGAGATCATGCAGAATCGCTGCACGGGTGCAGATCTGCCGATCCGCCCCGAACAGGGGAGCCAGACGGTAAGAATACCGGGCCGAACGCAGGAGATGATCATGCTTGGGGATGCTATGGTGCATCTGCTCGCGGGTCTCCATCACCTTGGGGTGGTCCAACAGGTCAGCAATGATGGAGTGATACATCAATCCAGAACCTCCTAATACCGATTTGTTATCATAGCCACAGAGAACACAGAGATGATACACAGGAATGTGCCGCCGTTGCGCTCGTTCTCGTTGATTGCTGGTTTGCCGGCACATTGGTATAAACTCACGCGCTGTTTTGCTGCGCTAACTATTCCTGTTTCGTTATACCATGCCTGAAAAGCACGATCAATCACACGCGGGTACTGCTAGCCGGTTAGGAAGGCTGGTCCAGCAGAGCAGCGGCGGCGCTGTAGGGGTCTTGTGCGCGCTCCACGATCTGCTGCACCATGGCGTCCCAGGCGGGTCCGCGCAGGCGCTCCCCGGTCAACTCCGCTACTGCGGCGGTTAGTTCACGCTCGGCATGCGCCAGCGCGCGCGCCGGCCCCTGATTGCTGGTTTGAAGATGGGCCGCATGCTGCTCAACCGCCGTGATAATCTCCGCGCTGCCCTCGTTGCGCATGGCAACCGCTGTCAGCACCGGCGGCTCCCAACCGTCAGCGGCCGGCGCACCCAGATGCAGCATCGCGCGTAGTTGCCGCACGGTCTGGTCCGCTCCGGCGCGGTCGGCCTTATTAACCACAAAAATATCGGCAATCTCCAGGATGCCCGCCTTGATGGACTGCACTTCGTCACCCAGGCCGGGCACCTCGACCACAATCACCGTCCGGGCCATTCGCGCAATATCAACCTCACCCTGACCGGCCCCTACTGTCTCAACCAGAATGATATCAAAGCCGGCGGCATCAAGCAGGTGGGTGGCATCGGCGGTTGCCCGCGACAGGCCACCCAGCCGCCCCCGGCCGGCCATACTACGCATAAAAATACCTGCATCACCGCTCAACGGCTGCATGCGGATGCGATCGCCCAGCACCGCCCCACCCGTGAAGGGCGAAGTGGGATCGACGGCAACAATACCGACCGTGCGGTTCTGCTGCCGCCATGCCAGGGCCAGGCTATTGACCAGGGTAGACTTGCCGGCTCCCGGTGGGCCGGTCATGCCAACGATGTGGGCCCGCCCGGTATGCGGATAGACCGCCGCCAGCAGTGCGCGGGCAGGCGTGCCCCCCGCCTCAACGACAGTGATGGCGCGGGCCAGAGCACGGCGGTCGCCCTGGAGCAGTCGTGGAATCAGTTCACTGGTCTTCACGCGTGGTGACAACTCATTTGCTATGCCGGATCAGGAGTGGGGCAACTCGTCCTGCACATCGTAAGTTATGGTCAGACGCCCGGCCATGTTTTCCTGGATGAAGCGGACAATCGCGTGGGTTGAAGCGCCGGAACCAAAAACCGCCGCGATGCCATGGTCACGGGTCAGCGTGGCCGCATCTTCATCCGGGATAATGCCCCCGACCACGACCAGCAGATCATCCATGCCCTGCGCCTGTAGCAACTGCATCACGCGGGGCAGGAGCGCCATATGCGCCCCGGAGAGGATCGAGAGGCCGATGACATCGACATCTTCCTGGAGTGCCGCTTCAACAATCATCTGGGGCGTCTGCTGAAGCCCGGTGTAGATGACCTCCATACCGGCATCGCGCAGCGCCCGCGCAATCACTTTGGCGCCCCGATCATGCCCATCGAGGCCGGGTTTGGCAACCAGAACGCGTATCTTCCGTTCCATCTCACCTCTCCACCCTTACCGCTCCACAGCGGTCATTTCCGCGCTGCCGGAGGCAAGAGAGATCTCTTCGTGAAGGACTGTATAGCGTGGGTCAAATTATAGCATCAGTTGTTGGCCGGGGCAACATATTCACGTTATAATCAGGAGGTCCAGTTCAACGTGTCCGGCAGTTGATATGCGAGATAGGTATGACGCTGAACCTGATTCTGCAACCAACCGAGCCCACCCTGGCCCAACTCGACACGCCGCAGATCTGCTATCTGCTGGTGACACTCCGGCCCCAGGCCGGACAGAATGGCGCCCGCCCGGTCAACTGGGCGCTGGTTGCCGATGCCAGCCGCTCGATGCGTATTCCCATCGTTGATGAAGCCCAGTTTCGGCAACTGGTCCGCGCGGGTGGCGCCCACGAAGTGCTGGTCGATGGCATTCCGGTCTGGCAACTGACCGAGCCGGTTGACCCGCAGCTACGCGGTGAGACGCCCAGCGCCTTGGACTATACCGCCCGCGCCCTGCACAGTGTGGTGGAACAGATGGACGCGGCTGATCGGTTTACCCTGGTTGCCTGCGCCGAGCATGCGCGAGTGCTTGTGCCCAATACCAGCGGGGCTGACCGGGCTGTGCTGGTGCAGGGCATTGAACAACTCAACATGATCGATCTGGGGGAGGCGACCGATCTGGCGCGGGGGCTGCATCTGGCACTAAACGAACTGGTACACGGACGCGCCAGCAGCGATACGAAGACCGAGCGCATCCTGCTGCTGACCGACGGTTTTACGCAGTATCCGGATACCTGCCTGACGCTGGCGCAGCAGGCTGCCGCCGAGGGCGTGACCATCAGCACGTTGGGGCTGGGAGGGGATTTTCAGGATGATCTGCTGACCGCCCTGGCCGATGCCGGCGGGGGACGCGCCATGTTTATGCGCCATGCCGCTACTATTCCCCAGGCCGTCACGCAGGAACTGGCAGCCGCCCGCGCGGTAACGCTGCGCACGGTGACGCTAACGCTCCGGTTTAGCCGGGATGTCACGCTGCGACGGGCTACCCGCATTCAACCGGCGCTGTCGCAGCTTACGCCAACCCCGAACGATCCGCGCACGGTGACGCTTTACCCGGGCGATCTGGAGTCGGGCACCCCGGTGACAATCCTGCTCGAACTGCTGGCTCCAGCCACGCCGCCGCTCCACCCGGCGATCAGTTCGGTGGACGATGGTACGGCGCGCCGGATGCGCCTGGCCCGGCTGATCTTGAGCAGTCCCGATCTCCCCACAACAACCCACGATCTGGTTGCAACCTATACCCGAACGCCTGTTGCTCCACCCGCCGCCGTGCTGGAGGCGGTTGCCTATGCCCATGCCGCCCGACTGCAGCGGCAGGCAATGGAAGCCGCAGCCAGGGGTGACCATGCTGCGGCCGCTTCGCGTTTACGCGCCGCTGCGGACCGTCTGATCGATCTTGGGAAGAACGACCTGGCGGCTGCCGCGCTACACGAGGCGCTATCGCTGGAGCAGACCGGCCAGACCAGCGGCGTCGGCGCGAAAGAGTTGACCTACGCCACCCGGCGGTTGCGGAGTGAGGAGGCATGAGATAGGTTACAGGTGATAGGTGATAGGGGAAATCCTTAAGCACCTTGTAGGGACGCGCTTCTGCACGTCCGCAGCTTCCCCGGATGCAGAAAATGTCTCCTGAACCAGCACGGTGGTCTGCTCTATCTCCTGTCCCCTGTCCCCTGTTCCCTGTCCCCTATCCCCTGGTGTTGGCGGTAGGCTGCCAGGGCTTTGCGCTGGCTACTCCACTTGAGTTCCGGTACTTCTTCCAGGGGAACGACGCGTGCTGCACTGACTTCAGTTGCATCCCCGCCCAGGGTGCCGCTTACGGCCCGCGCTGCGAAGCAGAAGACGATGTAGAACATGCGTGGATCGCCATACCCAGGACTATGCTCGTACCCCAGAAAGCGCAGATCGGTTACATCCAGGCCGGTCTCTTCCTGAACTTCGCGGATGGCCGTATCCGCCGGATCTTCGCCAAACTCAGCATGACCGATGGGCAGATGCCAGATCCCGCGATCCGGTTCGATATTGCGCTTCAAGAGGACAATTCCGCCCTGATACTCCACCACCACCGTTGCGGCAATATTGGGGTTCGGGTAGAACACCCAGCCACAGCTCGGGCAGCCGAGCCGTTCCTGCTCATGCCGTGGCACACGTTCCAGCGGCGTCCCATCAAGCGGGCAGAAGCGAAACTGGTAGGTATCCGGGTAGGCATCAATTGTTGGCAGAGACATATGATTTCTCCGTCGTCTGTAGTCCGTATCCTGTCGTCCGTCGTCTGTAGTCCGTATCCTGTCGTCCGTCGTCCGTACTGTTTGTGCTGGATTATTATAAACGCCCGGTGGTACTGGTCAGAGGGACGGGGGTGTTCTCCGTCCGGGGGTGGCAGTGTGATTGCAACCGGGGGACGAGGGCAGCGCGCCGTTGATGGTGTACAATAGGGGCACAGGTACGATTGTTGTAAGAGGCAGATCTGACGGGGCATAGCGGGAGTCCATCCCGGCTATCCCTGCCATCCTGCGCGCATAATCGAAGGGAGCAAGCTATGAAGCGACAATGGACCATCGCAGGAACGGTTTTTATGCTACTGCTGGCGGCTACGCTGCTGCCCGGCACCGTAGTGCGGGCGCAGGCCAGAACCCTGACCCCGGAACGACCATCGGTCGAAGCGGGATCAACGCTGCGCTTCTTTGGGCGCAATTTTGAACGTGGCGAACGGGTTTCCTGGTGGACAACCAACCCCCACGGCGCGGTGCTGGGGGGCGAACGTGTTGAGGCTTCCCGTGATAGCGGCTATGTCGAGATATTTTTCGCGGTACCCGAAGATGCCGACAGCGGACGCTGGTTCCTGACCGCCTATGGCGAAGATTCCCAGGAGCCGGTGGTTGCTTCGTTTGTGGTCATTGGGCGAGATCCCAACCCGAATGATCCGGAGGACTTCCAGATCAAGGTTGCGCCGCCCAGTGGTCCGGCAGGCACGGAATTTGCCTTCGCTGCGAAAGGCTATGACGACGACGAGGAGATCAGCTACTGGATCACCGCACCCGACGGCAGCATTTACGCGGCGTTCCCCAAAGGCGCCACCGCCGATGAAACCGGCCGGGTTGATCTTACCTGGCAGGTGCCGTACGATGCCCCACGCGGCGTATGGGTGATGACCATTCAGGGATATGACAGCACCGTCGCCCGTGGCATACGGTTTGAAGTGTTCTAGCACTTGCAATGCAGTACGCGGCAAAGATGCGCTAAGGCAACCTGCGATCGGATGGCTGCCGGCATCTTTGCCGCATTACTTTTTCTGGAGATGACATGCACGTACCAGCAGGTGATAACCCGTCCCCAATAACCACTCCCCTGTCCGCAGCGATTCAGGTACAGCCGGGTGCGCTGTTGGCAACCACTGCGGCCGATGTGCCCGTTGCAACGCTGAATGCAACACTGCAATCCTATGGCCTCTGTCTACCGATTATGCCCCTGGAACCGGGCCTGACGCTGGCTGATCTGGTTCACCACAACGCCGGCGGACGGCGACGCTTCCGCTATGGCACCATCGCCCGCTACCTGCGCGCTGCTACGCTGGCACCGGCAAACGCGCCTGATCATCCTATCATTCTCGGGGGGCCAACGCTCAAGCGGGCAACCGGCTATGGATTGCCCCGCGCCCTGGTGGGCAACTGGATCGATGTCGGGACGCTGTTGGATGTCACCGTGAACCTGCGCCCACTGCCACCGCTGCGTCGCGCGCTGCTGCTGGAGTGTGCCGATCTGCCGGCCGCCTTCCGCCTCGCTAACGATCTGCTGGCCGCCCCGCTGGAACTGAGCGCGCTGGCCCTGCTGGAACAGGCAGAGAACTGCATGCTATTGGCAGAACTGGAGGGAACCGCGGCCCTGCTTGAACGTCAGGCAACCGAGATTGTTACCCGCGCCACGGCAGTCGGTGCAGCCATAACCCAACCCGAAACCGCCTGGCAACCCTGGGAGGCCCGCGCCGCCACTGAGTCTGACGCTGTCACGGGCCGTCTGGATCTTTCGCTGCCCCGGGCTATGCTACCAGAGTTTGCGCAGCAGGCGGGCATAATCCTGCGGCGCTATGGGCTGGAGCTACCACTCTGGGGCGATCTGGGCACCGGCACCCTCCATCTGACATTTCCGGGGGAGCGTATGGGCGAAGTGACCCAGGCGGCCGCGCTGGTTTACCACCTGGCCCGGCAACTGGGGGGAACGCTCTGCACCGAGCGTGGCATGAGCGATCTGATGCAGCAGTTCTGGCAACATGCGGCGCGGCAGCGGAGTATTGGCGACCAGCGACCGGCGACCCGCAAAGAGACAACGCGCACGGTCCCTATGCCACCCGTCACGCGGCAAGCACTGCTCGCGGAATTACGGGAGATCGTTGGTGCGAACTATCTGCTGACCCGACCGGAGGATATCGGAACTTACGCGCAGGATGCCTCTATCGCGCAGGCGAGTGGCGCGCCGTTGGCCGTAGTGCTGCCGGCATCGACTGCCGAGGTCAGCGCCGTGGTGGGGCGGGCGCATCGGTCAGGTGTGCCGGTGGTGACACGCGGTGCAGGGAGTGGTCTGGCAGGCGGCGCAATCCCATCGCCGGGGACGCTTCTGCTGGCGCTGACCCGGATGGAGCGGCTACAGGTGGATGTTGCGCAGATGGTCGTCCACGCCGAGGCGGGCGCGATTACCGCCGATATCCAGCGCGCCGCCGAAGCGCACGACCTCTTCTATCCGCCTGATCCATCCAGCCAGGGCGTCTCGACCATTGGCGGGAATATTGCCTGTAACGCAGGTGGACCGCGCTGTCTCAAGTATGGCGTCACTGCTGATTATGTCGTGGGGTTGATGGCGGTGCTGGCCGATGGACGCATTCTACGGGTGGGGGACGGCATCACGGCCCAGTCACCGGATGCCGGGTTGCTGCAACTGCTGATCGGCTCGGAGGGGACGCTGGCAGTTATCACCGAGGTGACGCTTCGGCTGACTCCCAAACCGGCGGCCCGCCGGACAGCCATGGCAATTTTTAACGAGCTTGATGCAGCCTGTGCCACGGTTGAGGCGATTATGGCGTCGGGGCTGTTGCCCGCCGGCCTGGAGTTGATGGACGACACCACCATTGCCGTGGTGGAAGACTACTTACATTTGGGACTGCCGCGCGATGCCGGGGCGCTCTTGCTCCTGCTCTCCGATGGCGCGCCGGAAGCCGTCGCCGACGAAGCCGCAGCGCTGGCGGAACTGGCGCGGCGCGGTGGTGCGCGTACGGTGCAGGTAGCTCAGACTGCCGCCGACGAAGCGGCGCTCTGGCAGGCCCGCCGGGCCATCTCCCCGGCGCTCAACCGCCTGCGCCCCAACCGCCTGGGCGAAGATATCTGTGTGCCGCTGCCCCAGATTGCCAACGCCGTCCGCCGGATCAAACAGATTGCTGCCCGACATGATTTGCCCATTGCCATCTTTGGGCACGCGGGTGATGGTAATCTGCACCCAAACATTCTCTTCGACGCCCGTGATCCGGCACAGGTGACGCGTACCTGGCAGGCCGCCGAAGCGATCTTCAGGCTGGCTCTGGAACTGGGCGGCACGCTCTCCGGCGAGCATGGCATCGGCACACTCAAGCGACCCTTTTTGCAGGCTGCATTGGGAGCGGAACTGTTGGAGTTGCAGCAGCAGTTGAAGGCCACATTTGACCCGCAGGGGCAACTCAACCCCGGCAAACTGCTGCCGTAGTCCGCAAATGTGTAAAAGTGCCGGCGGGTCAGTTCCCGCGCGGCACACCGGATTGACTGGACGGCCGGGCGTGTGAAGGCGGTCGTTCCCAGGCCGGACGCCGGCGCACACCAATGCCGAACACCTCGCGCACACTGACCAGATAGATTGTGATACAGAGATTAAATGCCATGTCAATAATTGCCGTGCTGATCAGGCCAAGTTTGAGGGAAGGCGTAGCCATACCGTCCGGAAGAACGCCTGACAGGAATGCTGCAACCGGCTCGGCATAGGCAATAACGAGCGCACCAGCCACAACACTCACGGCATTCAGCAAAATATGGAAACCCCATGCCCATCCCATCAGATCCCATAACGACCAGTAGAGCCAGATCGTAAACAGTGACACGCCCAACCCGGCAATAAGATAGCCCGCCAGACTGGTCAACGAAAATGTCGCACTCATACGCAGATATGCGGTGAACAACACCAGAACGGTATAGGTTAACCCACTCAGAATACCCAGCATGGCAATGATTGCCACGCCCAGAGGACGTTGTGGCTCTGCCTGAACCTGCCTCCGCATCGAGTAGCTATAACCATACGACATGCGTCAGTTCCTCCTTAACACATTGTAATCACTTCAGTTCTGTCCGTGCGTTGTAGCCTGGAGCGGCATGTGCGACAACCCGACGCGAACCGACTGGTTCGCCGTTTACGCGCATACACACCCAGATGCCGGCAATGGACCGGCACTCCGGTTGATACGGCATACGGGGCAACCCTCCAAACGATCTGAACGATCTGAACGACCTGGTTGTATTCTGGTTGTATCCTGATTGTAATGAGAGAATGGGCTAAGGGGTGGAACGCTGGTTATGATGCATACCTAATTATAGCGAAAAGGATACCATGGATGTCAAGTGAAAGTTTGTTCATATGAAGGGTCGGGCCAGGGGAATTGGCGATGGGCAGGCGACGGAGCAATGCGCTTCACAAAACCGGATGCGGATGAAACGACGTTATCCGCATCCGGTTTTCCGACAATCGTCCATCCGGAAGGCGCTATACACTGAGATCATCAAACCAGACCTCACCCCGTTCATCGCCGGCAACGGGATAAGAACCGGTTTCTTCAAAATAGTCCGTAGCAAAGCTATGTTCAGTATGCAGTTCGCTGATGTATGCCGGATACTCACTGACAACACCGGACCAGGTATGCTCAAAAATCTCATGTTGCTGGTGCATACAAATGTTCCTTTCGCTGATTCGGTATAATCCGGGCGCAGACGCCGCGGCTCTGCAAGACGCGGCATGGCCCACAGGCTTACCTAATTACAACTTACTCTATTCTGGCCACCGTTTACCCTACCGCAGACACTATGCCAGAGGAACGATGTGAGATTGGGCGTATGGAATAGCGTTACAGGCGCAGCCAGTTGCCCTGTTGGAACAGGTTGACAGTATAATCATTGTGCCTGAATGTCATGTGACACCTACCTGTAATCGCGCTGACGATTTGAAAAGATGGATCTACGGGACAACGCGAAATAGTAATTCACGGCATTTCTATGCATACTTCTGGGTTACCTGAAGGAGAATGCAAGAGAATGTGAGTTGTGTCACTCTGATGCGGAGAGCAGATGTGCGTTCCGGCGGACAATGAACGCCTTCACAGAGGTTCCCCGCGAACAGATGGGGCGGAGACAGAATGACACATCTCGTTGTAGGACTACACCTGCTTCGAGTGATAGCGCAGGGATTCTTCCACCCGACTCTGGACCTCTTCAAAGTCGAAGGGCTTAATAATCACATGATCAAAGCCGGCGCGAATAATATCAGGGGGAAGATAGTTCCGAGCGTGGGCCGTAATTGCCAGGATCGGCGTATGGGCAAACTGCGGGTCAGCCCGCAACTCCTTGACGGCCTCAATGCCGGTTTTGCGCGGCATCTGGATATCCATCAGGATCAGATCGGGCCGGCGACGCTGGGCGACCTCGATTGCTTCCTGGCCGTTCCGCGCATCATAGACGGTAAAGCCTTGCCGCTCAAAAAAGAGGCGTAGCAGAAATTGTACATCCTGCTCATCATCAACCACGAGGATACGATGGCGTTTCATAACATTGACCTCCCGGTAAGCCTGGTAGCGCACTGCGGTGAGGAGATCCGCATTTGTTATAGTGACAGTATAGCATGATGTTGCAACACCTGCATTACCAGATTTCGAGCATTATCCTACGAACATGATCGCGGCCGGCGTGCTCACACACTGCGATCTATGCTAGACTAAAACATTCGATCATGGCAATCCTACAAGATTACAAAACATTCTCAATTTGGGCCCACGCACATGCACGCGTGCCCGGCCTGGTGTTCTGTTACAGAAGTTACGCGGTGGGCGTTTGGACCACGAACGCCGCGACATGAACGAACACCGCGAAACGACCCGTGCTGACATGGATCAGGTGATCCCCCATGTGGCGGAGAATAGCGCCGCCGGCAGGGTGGCAGAAAAAACGTCCCATGCTGCCGCAGGCGAAGCGGGCTTCCATCGGGTGAAACGTCCGGTTTGCATGGTAACCGCGTAACTCCTGTTATGTTACACGAGTTACGCGGTCGGTTCGAAACCAGGCGTCGGCCTAGACAACCGGCCCGATTCGCCTCCGGCAGGGCGGAAGATTCTATTCTTTTTCATAAAAATTTTGCACTCTGTGCAAAATTTTTATGAAAAAGATAAAAAGCGTACCATGCTGCCGCAGGCGGTCTGTGTTTCATCTGGTGAAACGCCCAGTTTAATCGAGCACTGCGTAAGTCCTGTTATGTTACGTTCATCTTCCGTGGGATGCAGGCCGCTCCCCGTAGGAGCGGCCTATCGCTCCCGATAGGGCGGAACGAATGATCAGTAATGCGCGCTCCAGCAGCGGAAGGCTGGTCAAGAACCGGTTATCATAAAGGTACAGTGGTCGCCACGCAGCATTTGTCACCGGCATGCGGGCATAAATGCCCTACCTATGTACCTTCTGACTGGTATAATGAAGTAGAAGCAATGACGCATAGCGAGAGTAGTTCATGCAGGATTCTCCGTACGTTTTACCTACGGTCGGCGCGGCGGTTATGTCGATCGGCGTTGTTATCTTTGCGTGGCTGCGTCGTCCCGCGCCGGGAGCCCGGGCACTGGCGTTGCTGGGTGTGGCCGTAGCCTGGTGGTCAACTACGTATGCCCTGGAACTGGCCCACGCCGATCTGGAGGCGATCACGTTCTGGGTGCGAATGGAATATTTTGGCATTGTGATCGCGCCAGTCGCCTGGCTGGCCTTCGCCATGGAGTACACCGGGCGCAATCAGTGGCTGACCCGCCCCGTGAAAGCACTGCTTGCCGGCGTGCCACTGATAACGCTGCTGCTGGTCTGGACAAATGATGCGCATGGCCTGATCTGGTCGGACATGGGGCTGAAAGACATGGGGGCATTTGTTATGTATCGATCAACCTATGGTCCATGGTTCTGGGTGCATACGGCCTATTCCTACCTTGGGATTGTTCTTGGCTCGTTTATTTTGCTGCGTGCCCTGCTTAACTCACCCGATCTCTACCGGCAGCAGGCCAACCTGCTGCTGTTCAGTGTCTTGACACCGCTGGCAGGCAATATTATGTATGTGTTTCGCCTGAGCCCATGGGACTATCTCGATATCACGCCGTTTGCGTTTGTGCTCTCAACCATGGGCCTCTCGCTGGGCTTCTTTCAGTTTCGTCTGCTGGATATCGTTCCTATCGCCCGCGACCTGATTATCGAGAATATGGCCGAGGGGGTACTGGTTGTTGACGAGCAGGACCGGGTGGTGGATTTTAACCCGGTTGCCGCGTACTGGCT
This sequence comes from Chloroflexaceae bacterium, assembly GCA_034436755.1. Classification (GTDB taxonomy): domain Bacteria; phylum Chloroflexota; class Chloroflexia; order Chloroflexales; family Chloroflexaceae; genus CAKZQX01. The sequence goes on from DAOTVB010000260.1 coordinate 36,850, forward strand.
CACGCGTCCGCCGCGCGAGGCCGTCGGATTATCGGTATTCGAGGTGCTGAATGTCCGGCCCGAAATTATGGAGCGTTACCGGGATGTTACCGAGATTGCGGAAGAGTTCAGTGTGATCGAGGAGGATGACGGCCTGCTCCACTACTATGACCTGCGCATCTCGCCTCTCAATGACCGGGAGGGTCGCTATCGGGGACGGCTGGTTGTCTGGCATGACATTACCGAGCGGAAGAAGGCCGAAGAAGCGCTGCGCCACCAGAATGAGGAACTGAATGCGCTGCATGAAACCACCCTGGCACTGCTGAATCGCTTCGACCTGGACAGTGTGCTGGAAACCATTGTAAATCGTGCCGGAGCACTCGTCGGCACATCGCATGGCTATCTGGCCGTGGTTGATCCGACCCGGCAGGAAATTGTGATCCGGGTGAGAACGGGGGCCTTTGCCGGCTACCCGGAGTGGCGCATGCAGCGCGGCGAAGGGTTGTGCGGCAAGGTGTGGGCCACCGCTGAGCCGTTAACCATTGCGGACTATGCCACCTGGCCGGAGCGCTACGTACGCGAGATCGATCTCCACGCAATGACCAGTATCCCGCTGCGTTCGGGCGCGGAGGTTGTGGGGGTGTTTGGTCTGGCCTATGCCGACCCGGAACGCACCTTTAGCCCGGATGAGGTCGTGCTCCTGGGACGCTTTGGGCAGTTGGCCGCTCTCGCGCTGGAAAACGCGCGCCTCTACAGTGAGGCCCAGCAGGAACTGACCGAGCGCAAGCGCACCGAGGTCGCGTTGTACCGCGCCAAGGAAGAGGCCGAGGCCGCCAACCGCGCCAAAAGTACCTTCCTGGCAAATATGAGCCATGAACTCCGCACCCCGCTGACGATCATCCTGGGCTATAGCCAGTTGATGCAGGTACAGGCGCGCGACATGGGCCATGCGGAGTTTGTCTCCGAACTACAATCCATTGCCGCTGCGGGCGATCATCTGCTGGCGCTGATCAGCAATATCCTCGATCTCTCGAAGATCGAAGCCGGCAAGATGGAACTCGCACTGATGCCGTTTGACCTGGGCGCGCTGATCGATGAACTGGTTGCGGCGATCCAGCCGCTGATTGAGAAAGAGTCGAATGAACTAATTGTGGTACGCCCCGATGATCCCGGCAGTATGCATGCCGATCAGACCAAAGTTCGGCAGATCCTCTTCAATCTGTTGAGTAATGCGGCGAAGTTCACGGACAATGGCACGATTACGTTGACCGTTACCCGCATATGCCACGCAGCAGATGAGTGGTTGCAGTTTGAGATCCGGGATACAGGTATCGGCATGTCGGACGAGCAGATATCTTATCTGTTCCAGGAGTTCTCGCAAGTTACCAGTTCGGTGAGCCGCAAGCCGGCGGGTACTGGCCTGGGGTTGGCGATCAGCCGTCATTTCTGCCGGATGATGGGCGGCGATATTACGGTGACAAGCAAAGTGGGCCAGGGTTCGACCTTCACGGTTATGCTACCGGCGACCGTTACCGAGCGACCGACGGACGCGGCAAAAGCGGCTGATACGACACCGGGCACACCGGCGATATTCGGGCCTGCTGAAACTGAAAACGCACAGGAACACAGCACAGAAGAAAGATAATTAGCAGTGGACAGTCCCGGCAGTGTAGACATGTGATTAATATGAGTTACGCGATCATGGGTTTGAAAGCAGATATCGCCTGCGGCAGCATGGTCAAATATTCGGTTTGAATATCCACCGCGTAACGTGTGTAATGAAGGAGAGACACATGGCAACGATCCTGGTCGTCGAAGACGAACGCATGATCCGCGATATGCTTTTGCGCTTTCTCGAAATGAATGGGTACCAGGCGATCACTGCCGCCAACGGCGTGCAGGCGTTGGAGCAGACCCGGTCAAACCAGCCCGACCTGATCCTGATGGATATGCGCCTGCCGGTTATGGATGGCTGGGAAGCTACCCGACAGTTAAAAGCAGATCCGACAACCCGGGCGATCCCGATTATCGCCCTGACGGCCTACGCTATGACCGATGACCGGGAACATGCCCTGTCCGTGGGATGCGACGATTATGAGACCAAGCCGATCCAGTTTCCCAAACTGTTAGTCAAGATTAAGACGTTCCTGGGGCAGGCGAACACGGCAGGCACGGCGTCCTGACTTGCCCTTATCATCCCTCCATGGTATATTTTTGGATAAGATAGTGGGCAAAGTAAAAATCTCAAGAATCTCCCCTGGGCGTTGCACAACGCACCAGACCGATGTGTGCATCCCGGCATACCGTACGATAACGCATCACAACCCGACTCGCGCATAGCAGACTGTAGCAATAGTCGGGGCAATACCGGATCATAGTCATGGTCCGCCCCGACCGGGGGAAGCGTGATCTCATGCTATAATCGGAATCTATAACTCTCAGGGATAAGATTGAGATCGTACCACGATAGGAATCGTCAGAGTTGACCCATCCGTATGTGCCACCAGGAGGATGTGTATGTCAGGTGAGACCAACGGGAAAGCAGGCCAGGAAACAGCGCTGTTTAGTGAATTTCCACCAACATCGTACGAGGAGTGGCGCCAAGCCGCCGAGAAGATTCTCAAGGGTGCGCCCTTTGAGAAGAGGTTAGTGACCAGAACCTACGAGGGCATTACCCTTCAGCCGATGTACCGGCAGGAGGATGTCGCCGATCTGCCGCATACCAACTCGCTGCCGGGCTTCCCCCCCTATGTGCGCTTTGTGGAAGCCTCCGGCTATGTTGATAAGACCTGGGAAGTTGCCCAGGAACTGCCCTACGGCACCCCGGAAGAGTTTAACGAGATTGCACGCTTCTGCCTGAAGAATGGGCAGACGGCGCTTAATCTTGTGCTGGATCAGGCCACGCTCACGGGCGTTGATGCCGATAAAGCTACATCGGGCGAGGTCGGGGTCCATGGTACGTCGATCTCAACGGTGAAAGATCTGGCAACGGCACTGGACGGAATCGACCTGGAGCAGACGCCGCTGCTCATCCAGGCCGGTTCGGTGGCGTTTCCGCTGGCCGCACTGTTGATCGCCGCGCTCAAGCAGCAGGGCACCGCGCCGGAGAAGTTGAACGGCTGTATCGGGATGGACCCGCTGGGCGCGCTGGCCCACACCGGCACGCTACCGCGCTCGCTCGCGGGTACCTACGATACGATGGCCCCGCTGACGGCCTGGGCCAAATCGCATGCGCCCGGCCTCAAGACGATTCTGGTTCAGGGGCAACCCTACCACGACAGCGGTGCGAGTGCCGTTCAGGAACTGGCCTTCGCCATTGCTACCGGCGTCGAGTATCTGCGCGAGATGCAGGCACGCGGGTTGAGCGTAGAGGACGTTGCGCCCCGAATGCTCTTCACCTTCTCGCTTGGCTCCAACTTCTTTATGGAGGTCGCCAAACTGCGCGCCGCCCGGTTGCTCTGGGCCAATGTGATCAAGGCGTTTGGCGGTAGTGCCGAGGCGCAGAAGCTATTTATGCATGTGCGCACCTCGGCCTGGAATAAGTCGGTGTATGACCCGTATGTCAACATGCTGCGCACCACGACCGAGGCATTTGCCGGGGTGGTGGGCGGCTGCAACAGCATGCATGTCTCCTCTTTTGACGAAACTCTGCGCGTGCCCGACGATTTCTCGCGTCGAATTGCCCGCAACACCCATATCATTCTGGAGCAGGAGAGTAAACTGTCCAAGCTGATTGACCCGGCGGGCGGCTCCTGGTACGTTGAGAAGCTGACCGACGAGGTAGCGCGCGAAAGCTGGAAGCTGTTCCAGACGGTCGAGCGGCAGGGCGGCATGTTTAAGGCGCTTCAGGCAGGCATGCCCCAGGATCAGGTCGAGCAGGTTGCGCAGCAGCGCGCCAAAAACATCGCCACCCGCAAGGATGTCTTCGTCGGCACGAATATGTACGCCAATCTGAAGGAGAAGCCGCTGGCCGGACAGGTCGCCGACACCGGCGCAATCCAGCAGGGGCGCGCCGGCACGGTTACGCAGTATCGCTCCACGGCAGATCAGGCGCAGCGCCAGGCGGCCCTGGAGAAGCTCTCTTCCGACAGTGGCCTTACCCTTGATGCGGCTATCAGTGCGGCCCAGGCCGGGGCCACACTGGGCGAGTTGACCCAGGCGCTACGCACCGGCAGCAGTCCCGCGCCAACCATCAAGGCCATGCGCATCCATCGCGGCCCGGAGATCTTCGAGAAACTGCGGGCGGCCTCCGAAGAATATGCGAAAAAGACCGGTTCTGCGCCGCAGGTCTTCCTGGCGAATATCGGGCCAATTCCGCAGCACAAGCCACGCGCCGATTTCTCGACCGGCTTTTTTGAGGTGGGCGGCTTCAATGTGCTGACCAACACTGGCTTCTCCACCGCCGAGGAAGCAGCCCAGGCCGCGCTTGCGTCCGGCGCGCCCGTCGTGGTCATCTGTTCTACCGATGACACCTACCCTGATGTTGTGCCGCCATTAACAAAGCAGATCAAGTCCGGCAAACCCGATACAACGGTCATTCTGGCCGGGTATCCCGCCGATCAGGTGGAAGCCCACAAGCAGGCGGGCGTTGATGAGTTTATTCACCTGCGGGCCAACTGCCACGATATCCTGCTGAATCTCCAGAAGAAGATAGGAGTCGTATCATGAGTAAGACCCCTGATTTTACCAGCATAGACTATTCCACCGATTTTCCTGCGCCGACGTTTGAGGAGTGGCGCAAGCAGATCGAGAAGGAGACCGGCAAATCGCTGGAGGAGTTTGTCTGGCATACGATGGAGCAGATTGATGTCCAGCCGCTCTACACGAAGGAAGACACCAAAGACCTGGAGCATCTGGGCTATGCCGCGGGTGTGCCGCCCTACCTGCGCGGTCCCTACCCGGCGATGTATGTCACGCAGCCCTGGACGGTGCGCCAGTACGCCGGCTTCTCCACCGCTGAGGAGAGTAACGCCTTCTACCGGCGCAACCTGGCCGCCGGGCAGAAGGGGCTTTCGGTGGCATTTGACCTGGCAACCCACCGGGGCTACGACTCGGACCATCAGCGCGTCGTGGGTGACGTGGGGAAGGCCGGGGTTGCCATCGACTCGATCCTGGACATGAAGCTGCTCTTTGACGGCATTCCGCTGGATAAGATGTCGGTCTCGATGACCATGAATGGCGCGGTGCTGCCGGTGATGGCCTTCTACATTGTGGCGGGCGAAGAGCAGGGCGTCAAGCATGATCAACTGACCGGCACCATCCAGAACGACATTCTCAAAGAGTATATGGTGCGCAACACCTACATCTACCCGCCCGAACCGTCGATCCGGATCATTGGCGATATCTTCTCCTACACCGCGCAGAATATGCCGCGCTTTAACAGCATCAGCATCTCCGGTTACCATATGCAGGAGGCGGGCGCAACGGCGGACCTGGAACTGGGCTACACCCTGGCCGACGGACTGGAGTATGTGCGTACCGGCATCAACGCCGGGATGGGTGTAGATCAGTTTGCGCCGCGTATCTCCTTTTTCTGGGCCATCGGCATGAACTACTTCATGGAAGTAGCGAAGATGCGTGCCGGTCGTCTGCTCTGGGCCAAGATCATCAAGGAGTTTGGCCCCAAAAACGACAAGTCCATGGCGCTGCGTACGCACTCGCAGACCTCCGGCTGGAGTCTGCAAGAGCAAGATCCCTACAACAACGTTGCCCGCACCTGCATTGAGGCGATGGCCGCGGCCCTGGGTCACACGCAGTCGCTGCACACCAACGCGCTGGACGAGGCGATTGCACTGCCGACCGACTTCTCGGCCCGCATTGCCCGCAACACACAGCTCTACCTGCAGGACGAGACCGGCATTCGCAATGTGGTTGACCCCTGGGGCGGCTCCTACTATGTCGAGGTGCTGACCAAAGAACTGGTTCGCCGCGCCTGGGAGAATATCCAGGAGGTTGAGTCGCTCGGTGGTATGGCCAAGGCCATCGAGACCGGCCTGCCCAAGATGCGCATCGAGGAGGCCGCCGCTCGCCGCCAGGCCCAGATCGACTCCGGCAAGGAGACGCTGGTCGGTGTGAACAAGTATCGCCTGACGAAGGAAGAGCCGATCGAGATCCTGGAGGTGGACAACACCGCCGTGCGCGAGTCGCAGATTACCCGACTGGAGCGACTGCGTAGCGAGCGGGACGAGACCCGGGTGCAGTCGGCGCTAAATGCGATCACCAAGACAGCCGAGACCGGTGAGGGCAACCTGCTGGAGCGGGCGGTCGAGGCGGCGCGGGCCCGCGCCAGCCTGGGTGAGATCTCCGACGCGATGGAGAAGGTCTTCGGGCGGCACAAAGCGGTTATCCGCTCAATATCGGGCGTCTACAGCAGCGAGTTTGGCGAGGAAGAGGAGTTCAACCGGGTACGCCAGATGGCGGACGAGTTTGAGCAGCGCGAAGGCCGCCGCCCGCGTATCCTGGTGGCCAAGATGGGCCAGGATGGGCATGATCGGGGAGCCAAGGTCATCGCCACCGCATTCGCCGACATGGGCTTCGACGTGGATATCGGGCCGCTCTTCCAGACACCGGAAGAGGCCGCGCGCCAGGCGGTTGAAAACGACGTTCATGTCATCGGCATGAGTTCGCTGGCCGCCGGGCATAAGACCCTGCTGCCGCAGGTGGTTGAGGAGTTGCGCAAGCAGGGCCGCGACGATATCATGGTCGTGATTGGCGGCGTGATCCCGGCGCAAGACTACGAGTTCCTCAAGACCCACGGCGCGGCCGCGATCTTCGGGCCGGGAACGGTTATCCCGGTTGCCGCGCAGAAGGTGCTCGAGGAGTTGAACGATCGCCTCGCGGTGGCGTAGCTGGTGATCGCACACCTGATGCATTAACACTAAGCCGATGAAACGCCTGGCGGCACAGGACATTCGGGTCAACGTCCTGTGCCGCCACCTTTGGAGACGCAGCGATGACGTTTGCCATGGTAGTTGCCCGGCGTCCCGTTTCGAGTGGTAGCAGCGGGAGGGTAAAGTATCAGGCAGCCCTGGAACAACTTGCACGCTTACATTTTGCGAGTAGAGAACTATCTGATGGGGATTTGTATATTCGTATCGTCTGGTTTCATAGTATTGAGCGCGTAGGCGATGTTGATAATATCATCAAACCGATCATTGATGCGTTTAAAGGGGTGGTATACTCGGATGATGAGTCTATCGTAAAATGTTTGTCTCAAAAAGTTTACACGCAAAAGGACTTTAGAATTACTCTAGCGCATCTTCCCAGTGATATTTATGAAAAACTGATTGCACTACTGGGCAGGGAGGAAGAGCATATTTTTTATGTAGAAGTAGGGCAACTAACATCACACAGCGTATACTTTGGTCCAATAGATGAAGGTGAGTTATGATTGCACCAGCAGACTACCTTGAAGCAGCCAAACTCGCAGAACTCTCGGCTGATCTTGTAACCCAGGGGTATGAGATCGTCAAAAACCCACAAGATACCGGATTTGATCTGGTTGCAACGCGCGGAGGTAAAACCGTTGCATTTCAGGTCAAAGCCCGTTCGCATCTACGTGAGGCGGCCCCTAATCTGCGCTATCTGCGTGAGCAGGCCAGGCAAAATGGGTTTGATTTTCACCTGGTTGTCGTTAATCCGCCGCGCGAGAAAGCAATCACCTTTGAAGGATTAGAAACTATTCTGTATGATTATATCGCCAGTACTTTTTTTCCAGAAATTGACCAACTGGCTCCGCATAGTTCGATTACAACCGTTCGTGGCCTGAATATCGACGCACTTACCGTTACTAAAGATACCATTCGTGTGACGGGAACGGGCCTCGTTGATGTCCAGATGGGGTGGAGTGGCGACCAAAAACATAACAGTATAACAATGAATTCAGATTTCCCGTTTCATTTTAACATTATTATGAATCACAACTTCGAAATCGAACCCGATAGCGCCGACATCAAGATTGACACCTCAAGCTTTTTTGAATAGAGAGCAAGAAAAGAGTAGGATGTATGTCTGACGAAAAACAACGGCCCGAATGGGTTCCCGACAAGGGTGGCACTGAATATACGACCAATGTGATGCGGGGCGTTGAGGGTGGTCACGACGGTATGCCCCCGCAACCCGGCAGTCAGGCGGCACGTCAGGGAAATAACCCCCGCCGTCGCCAGCTCTCTGTGGAGGATCATGTCGAGGGCGTGCTGAATGGCGACCGCACAATCCTCGCGCGCACGATCACGCTGGTCGAAAGTAACTCGGCGGCGCATATGGAGAAGGCGCAGGAGGTGCTCAAACATCTCATCCCGCATACCGGCAACTCCATTCGCGTGGGCATTACCGGCGTGCCCGGCGTCGGCAAGAGTTCCTTTATCGAGGCACTGGGCACATTCTTGAGTGGCCGGGAGCACAAACTGGCGGTCCTGGCGGTTGATCCCACCAGCAGCGTCACACGCGGTAGCATCCTGGGTGATAAGACGCGCATGGAGAATCTCTCACGCGATCCCAATGCCTTTATCCGCCCCTCGCCGACGGGGGGCACGCTGGGGGGCGTGACTCGCAAGAGCCGCGAGACCATCCTGGTGTGTGAGGCGGCCGGCTTTGATGTCATCCTGGTGGAGACGGTCGGCGTCGGACAGAGCGAAGTCACTGTGCGCTCGATGGTTGACTTCTTCCTGCTGCTGATGCTGACCGGCGCGGGCGATGAGCTGCAGGGCATCAAGAAGGGCGTGATTGAACTGGCGGATGCACTGCTGATCAATAAGGCCGACGGCGAGAACAAACTGCGCGCCCAGACTGCCCGAAGCGAGTACAACCGGGCGCTGCACTATCTCGCCCCGGCGACCGAAGGCTGGAAAACCAAAGCCTACACCTGCTCGGCCATGACCGGCGAGGGGATTGATAATATCTGGGACGTTATTCAGACATTTCGGCAGCAGACCGGGGAGTCGGGCGTCTTCGAGAAGCGCCGCAAAAATCAGACGCTGGACTGGGTCTACTCCATGGTTGAGGAGCATCTGCGCTCACGCTTCTTCAACCATCCTGGCGTCAAGGCTGAGCGCTCCCAGGTTGAGCATGCGGTTGTGGAGGGCACCATGCCCGCAACCGTCGCCGCCCAGGAACTGCTGCAGACCTTCGAGGGCCGAGAACTGAGAACCGGGAACTAAGAACTGACGAGAACTGAGAACCACAGAACTCAGAACCGACAAGAACCGAGAACTGAGAACCGGGAACTGCTGCCTGTCAGGGCATCACGTTCCCGGTTCTTATGGATTTGATGAGTGATCGTAGTGCTGCCTTATGAGTTTTTAGAAATAATCCAGATATGTTATCCTGGAGTCCCGGCTTCAGCCGGTTGGATGCCTGCCTCAGCAGCGGCATACTGACGGGAAAACTTGATCCGGCTGAAGCCGGGACTCCTAATCATCGCATGTCCGGATTAAAAATCCAAAGTTCATCAGGCGGTTGTGCTGGTCGGAAAATACCGAAAGACAGCACTACGAAAGTCATTGGCTTTTGATTGTCAAATTCCCCGGTTTTCAGTTCTCAGGTTCTCGGTTCTTCCGCCCTCAGTTCTTCCGCCCTCGGTTCTTCCGCCCTCAGTTCTTCCGCTGCCCGGCAAACTCCTTGCGGAACTTCGCCAGTTTGGGTGAGATCACGACCTGGCAGTAGGGCTGGTAGGTGTTGTTCTTATAGTAGTCCTGGTGATACTCTTCCGCCGGGTAAAATACCTCGAACGGCTCCACCTGTGTCACAATCGGCTTGTCCCAGACGCGCTCCACCGTCAGTTCGGCGATCACCTCCTCGGCCACCTGCTTCTGCGCATCGTTATGGTACAGGATAATCGAGCGATACTGCGGGCCAACGTCCGCACCCTGCCGGTTCGGCGTCGTCGGGTCGTGAATCTGGAAGAAGACCAGCAGAATATCGCGGAACGTGACCTGCGCAGGATCAAACGTTATCTGCACCACCTCGGCATGCCCCGTGCGGCCACCGCAGATCTGCTGATAGGTCGGGTTGGTAACATGCCCACCCGCGTACCCGGAAACTACCCGCTCCACGCCCTGGAGTTCATCATACACCGCTTCCAGGCACCAGAAGCAGCCCCCGCCCAGCGTGGCAACTTCCCGGCCATTCTCTACCTGTGACATATGCGTTATCTTTCTAGCAGCTTGTGCAAGCTGATCAATGCTTCTGCATGGTTCGACCGTCTGACGCATCCGCGCCAGACATAGACGGTTTAACAGGACTGATGCAGTGGAGGCTGGATCACGAAATATAGGAAATGGGCGAAAATGCAAAACTGCCGGTGCCGGCTACGAGGTTGTGTTACCTGGCAACCGTTCATAGTATTCGTGATCCGGCGGCCGCAAGCGCGATACGCTTTGCACCTGACTCTCTGGATGGATTGAACGCTCACTGCGTAAGTCCTGATAGTAATAGCATACCACAGGTCACAGCCGTTGTGTCAATACCGCAACAGAGTTACGTCAACGTCACTGATAGTGACGGTCGTGCTGATGTTCTTCAGCATCAGTTACAGGAGTTACGCGGTCGTTGACCCAGCAGGCGTCTGTCTGGACAAACGGCCCGATTCGTCTCCGGCAGGGTGGAATGAGACATTCTTTTCAGGAAAATTTGGCACAACGTGCCAAATTTTCCTGAAAAAGATAAAAAAGTACCACGCTGCCGCAGACGGTCTGTATTTTATCCGGTGAAACGCTCAGTTTGATCGTCCACCGCGTAAGTCGTGTCAGCAGAAAAACGGTGCATAAGAATGCACCCTACGGCTGTCTACGCGAATGTTACGCAACGTTGACGTAGTCCTAATGGGTTGCCGAGTGTACTTATCGGTTTCGCCCAAACAGTGTGCGCCACAACCACCACCAGAGCGCGCCAAACAACAACAGCGGCCCGCCAATGACCAGAACGGCATAGGTGATACCGAGAAGTAGGGCAATAACCCGTTCCTGCTCAACTTCGCGCACCAGGACCGCCCGCTCCGGTTGTTTCGGATCGTAGTAGACCGTTACAACCGGAACATCACGATGCGTATGCTGCCATTCCAGATCTTTTCCGTCTGAATATAACAACCACTCAAAGAAGCGTACCTGGCGACCATGGTAGGTCTGCCCATCGACGACGTAGGTATAGCGCACCTGACTGGTTTTGCTATGGATCAAAAATGAGCTACTCGGCGTGGCGGCCCAGGTATCACTATCCTGCCAATCCCGCAGATCACTCAGGAGCGTGAAGGTGGGGCAGGCGCAGCATCCCAGCAGGCAGAGCATCACCCAGACCAGTGACAGGAGCTTTTTGCGATGTCCTGCATTGCGTATAGTACTGCTCCGCTCAGTTCAAGGTAGCCCAGCCCGGTCTGCCGGCTGGGGAAAGTTCTCACGCGCCGGACGACTCACCAGCCTGCATCTCGCGGCGGATATCCCGTAGCAGGTCATCGATCCAGGCGTGAGTTGCCGCGTCAAAGGCGGGTGGCGGCGGCGGTTGACGATAGTCCAGCGAGAGTTGGTAGGCGGCTTCAGCGTAGACTGTTGTCAGCGCCTGCATGAGATCCAGTGGCACATCGGTGTCAGGTGGGCGCAGCGGTACGGCAATGACCGGCAGCGTATTCGCCAGAGGAATCGGCCAGACATCCATCGTGGTCGCACCCGCGCGGGTCAGCGTTACCAGGTAGGGCGCGGCATCAATGACGGAGGTATCTACAAACGTAGGCATATGCACGGAGCGCTCACCCCGCCGAATCAGATCAATTTCAACCAGATGCACCCCGGCAGCCCGCAGACGCTCACGCTTCCGGCGAAACTCGGTCAACCCCGGCTCGCGCTTGTTGACAGGCGACAGGACTTCAATGCTGGTCACCAACTGGTTTGCGTCCCGGTCACGCACCTCAACCGTAACCATGCGCACTGTCATCACTGGCAGTGGGATTGTTAGAGACGGTGTTACCTGCCCGGCAAGCGGGGCAGGGTCAGGCTGTAGCGACGCGGACGGTTCAGGCATCAATTTGCGCTTCAAAACCTCGACATCAGGGTACATGATGCTGACTTCACTCTCCGGCATTTCGTCCTGGATGGTCGAGATTGCCAGGCGGGCCACATAGCGCGGCTGCAGGAGTGGTGCAAGCTGTCGCCGGATCTGGGTGGCAAGCGCCTGATGCACGTCCGGCCAGAGATAGCCTTCGAGGTATGGGTCCATACCGGGAAATGGTGATGGCATTGCTCTGATCTTTCCTATCGCTGGAAACGGCACCGGTTTCATTATAGGAATCCTAAAATGGTTGCGAACTGGTTCTTCGGGATTTGCTCCCAACCGCCTGATGAATTTTGAAAAAATAGTCCGGATATGAATGACCGGGAGTCCCGACTTTAGCCGGTGGGAGGCCTGCCGGGACCGCGACCTACTGCCGGGACCGCCTGGTCCGGCTGAAGCCGGGACGCCTGAGCGGCGATGTCCGGATGAATGTTCAACCTTCATTCGCCGGTGGGAGGCCTGCCGGGACCGCCTGGTCCGGCTGAAGCCGGGACGCCTGAGCGGCGATGTCCGGATGAAAAAATTCAACGTTCATAAGGCGGCACTACGACAAATGTAGGGTTGCTCTATAACCAGAACGCACACAGGCAGCCTTCTACCTCTCAACCGCTACCGTAACCGCCTGCACCGGCAACACGCGCTGCAGGTCCGCCGGGCTGATCTCTACCAGGAATCCGCGCTTCCCGCCGTTGATGTAGATCCGCTCAAGGTCCAGGATGGTTGCTTCAACGTAGATTGGCAGTTCCTGCCGCGTGCCGAATGGACTGACACCGCCGACAATATAGCCGGTAGACTTCTGCACCTGTGCCTGGTCGCACGGCCCAACCGTTTTAACCCCGATCTGGCGGGCCAGTTGCTTTGTCGAAACCTCCCGGTCGCCATGCATCAGCATCAGCAGCGGGCGACGCGCATCGCTCTCCATCACCAGCGTTTTGATTACCGCATGTTCGTCAACCTGCAGGGACATGGCGGCGTGACCCGTCCCACCCTGATCTTCATACGGGTAGAGCCAGGGTTGAAAGGCGATATTATGCCGGCGCAGATAGCGCACCGCCGGTGTAATCGGATAGTCGGGTTTTGCCATGGCAATGCTCCCTCCGCTTGCACTGGTCTATCATTCACCCCCGCGCAATGCATCCGGATCAATCCCCAGTTCGCGCAGTCTGGCGGCCAGCGCGGCCGCCTGCTGCTCGGCCTGTTGCCGGGCCAGCCGTTCCGCTTCCCGCTCCTGCTCGGCCTGCTGGCGCGCCAGCCGTTCGGCCTCGCGCTCCTGCTCGGCCTGGGCTGCAAGCTGCTCAAGCTCCTGGTGGCTGCGGAAGGGCGTGCCATCCGGGCCGAAGATGCGCAGTTCGTCACCCGCCATGTCGAAGCGAATGCCCAGGCGCGGACTGACCCAGCCGTTCATCTCTTCAATCGCGTGGAGCCCCACCGCTTCGCGCAGGAACCCCGTCAGTTCATTCTTCTCCGGTTCCGGGTCGTAGCTGTAATACTCTTCCACGCCATAGCGCTCGTAGAAGAGGAGCTTATCGCCCATCTCCTTGAATGTATTCGCCGGCGAGTAGATCTCAAAGACCACCTGCGGCCCAATGCCGGCCTCCTCCCACTGGCGATACGATCCCCGGTCGCCTTTCGGGCGGCCAAAGACCACCAGCGCATCCGGGGCACGGCAAATACGGGGGTGACCTTCGACCGGGTACCAGAGCAGGTCGCCCGCAACGAAGACATCCGCCCGGTCGCGGAAGAGCGTCTCCAGATTCTCCTTGATCATTACAATCCAGCGAAACCGGCGGGTATTGTCGGCCATCGGTTGTCCATCGCTTTCAGGATAGTGAATTGCCTGCTCCGGCTGGGTCAATGTATCAACGGCACTACTCATCTTCCCTCCTCCCCGCGCTGCCCGGCGGCAGCGCCGGTTCCAACCCGACTAAAATCCGGATAGCGACTCGTACAAGCGCTGCTGCCGCGCGATAGCGGCGGCATAACGTTCATGATACTCCATGTTCGGCGTGTAGATCTGCGCGTAGTCCAGCGGTAGTTTCTCCAGTTCCGGCAGGAGGCCAAACGCTTCCAGCGCCGGCAGCGCCACGCCCCGGCTGGTTGCTTCCTGCTCGGCGGCGGCATAGAGCGGCTGCCCCAGCACATCGGCCAGCAGTTGCGCCCAGGCTGGTGAACGGTAAAGCGCGCCTCCGCTGGTGACAAAGTGCTGTTCCCCCGGCAGGGCCGCATCCAGCAACCGGGCGATCAGCGCAAAGCGGTAGGCGACCGCCTCCAGCCCGGCCCGCAGGATATCAACCGGCGTACTGCTCAGTTTGAGGCCAATGATACTCGCGCCGCCATGCTCCGACCAGCCGGGGCTGCGTTCACCCGCCAGGAAGGGCAGCACGGTCAGCCCGTGCCCGTCCGGCTCACCCGCCTGCAATGCCTGCTCAATATCGCTGACATCGTCCAGGCGCAGGGTGCGGTTCAGCCAGGCGAAGACATTGCCGCCCTCGCTGGTTGCGCCCCCCAGCAGTGCCCGCCGCCGGTCTAGCCGGTAGCACCAGAGCCCCCAGGGAACTTGCGCCACTGTTGGGGTAATTGCCCGCAGTGCCCCGGTCGTCCCGATGGTCAACGCGACCCGCGCCGGGGTGGCACAGCCGCTACCCACGTTAGCCGCCGCGCCATCGCCAATCGCCGGAAACCAGGGTACCCGTGCCAGGGTCGGCCAGCGGCGCGCATACTCTACCCGCAGCCCCTGGGTCGGCGCATCCCGATCCACCAGTGGGGCGAAGCGATTAGCGTCAAGGCCCAGTTCGGTCAGCAGTGCCGCGTCCCACTGCAGCGTGTGCCGGTCCAGCAGGCCGCTCCAGGAGGCAACCGAGAGGCTGACCCGTAGTTCCCCCGCGAACTGCAGCAGCAGATACTCACCCAGCGAGACCCAGCGCCACACCTGACGTACGATCTCTGGTTGGGTTCGCTGGAGCCAGCGCAGCCGGGCGGGCAGGTAACTGCTACGGAGCGGGCAGCCGGTGCGCTCCAGGATCGCCGCCTCGTCCAGGCGCTCCCGCAGGGCGGCCGCATCCGCTGCGTCACGCGTATCGGCGTAGAGATAGATCGGCGTGAGCGGACGCCCGTCGGCGCTGATCCCCAGCAGGTTCGAGACATAGGTCGCCAGGGCCACCGCCCCGATCCGTTCCGCCAGCGGTCCCGCCGCCGCCAGCACCCCATCAATGCAGTGTGTCACCCGCGCAAGGACCGCCGCAGGATCTTCTTCCACGCCGCCGTCGGGTCGGATCTGCAGCGCGTGCGTCAGGCGCGTCTCGCTATCGGCCACCTCACGCCCCTGCCGGTCAAACAGCAGCGCCCGCGTCGATGAGGAGCCGATATCGAGGGTGAGGATCAGCGGTGGTTCAGCCTGGTTGTGTGGGATAACCGGCATTGAGTTTTTAGCTTTCAGTAGTCAGTAGTCAGTGGTCAGTGGTTAGCTTTCAGCATCACTGACGCCGCAATGTATCGTGGCGAGATGCTGCCTGTCGTCAGCATACTCCGTTCGTGGCTACAGATCCACCTGTACTGCGTACACTCCGTCAGGTGTGGTTGATCTGGCGGGACTCGTCTATGCGTATAGACGCCCGTTGTGCTACCGGCAGAACGGGATGTAGATGCGTAGAAGCGATCCCTACTGGAACATCTCCACCTTGAAGAATCAAACTATGGCTGTCCCAGGATTATAGCATGGGCTTAACGGTTAACGGTTAACCGTTACAACGCCTAATCCGCAATTCACATATACTCCGGCCACTGCTGCGCCCCTACGCAGTGCATGGCAAGGATTTCGGTGCGGGACGACGCGGCGATGACATGGTGATGCGCGGCGGCGATGATCCTTCGTCCTTCGTCCTTCGTCCTTCGTCCTTACCCAAACCACTGGCACAATTGACCGAGATAGGGTAAACTCAGGCAGACACGCGCCTGGTGGCAGGTGACGTGGGCCTCCGGGCAACGCTTCGTGTGAACCGATTGCAACGGAAGGACATTTGACGTTCATGGATACAAACAGCGCAACCATCGCAGAGCTACAACTGGCAAATAAAACCTTGCAGGCGGAAGTTGCGCAGTTACGGCGGCAACTCGCCGAGTTGGAGGAGCAACCAGCGTCCCCCCTGCCATCCGTGGCTCCCGCTGCGGTGCCGGGCGATATCACCGCGCCGGAGTTCTGGCAGTCTGGTGAACTACTCCAGACCGTGCTTGATACCCTGCCTGACCCTATCTTTGTCAAAGATCGGCAGCACCGCTGGATCGCGTGCAACCAGGCTTTTTGCGCCCTGATCGGCTATCCGTGTGAGCAGATTATCGGCTACAGCGACCCGGATCGCTGGCCGGCAGCGCAGGCCCGCATCTTCTGGGAAAAGGATGATGAGGTTTTCGCCTCGGGCAGTCCCGTCTTTAATGAAGAAGATTCGACCGGTACCGATGGCGTTACCCGCACCATCTGGACCCGCAAATTCCCCTCTTCAATGCCGAACAGCGCGTTATCGGGCTGTGTGGAATTATTACCGACATTAGTGAACTGAAACAGCAGCAGGAAGAACTGACGCGGCGGGAAGAGGAACTGGAAACCCAGGCCAAACGCGAACAACTGGCCGTCCAGGAAGCGATCATCGCGGCCCAGAAAACCGCGATCCGCGAACTCTCCACGCCGCTTATTCCCATCTCCGACAGCGCCGTAGTGATGCCGCTGGTTGGAACCATCGGCCCGGAGCGCGCGCAGCAGATTATGGAGACGCTGCTCGAAGGCGTAGCGGCACACCAGTCCGAGATTGTCATTCTCGATATCACCGGTGTGCAGGTTGTTGATGAACAGGTGGCAAATGCGTTAATGCGCGCATCACAGGCGGTCAGACTGCTCGGCACGCGCGTTGTGCTGACCGGCATCCAACCGCAGATTGCGCAGACCCTGGTTCAACAGGAGGTGGATTTGAGCGGTATTACCACGCATGGCACGCTCCAGGCCGGAATCGCCACGGTACTGAAGCAATAGCCAGGTGTCCTGAATTATGGGTCGGGAGTTAGAAATGATAGCATTATGCGTAGCCGCGTAGATCGTGTCAGATAATGGCATCCCTGGCTCACGCAAAAACGCACAGCCACAAAGCTGAGAAGAACACGCAATTCCCGTCAACCTTTGCGACTGTGCGCAAACAAGCGTATGTAGGATTAACCCCTAACCATCAACGCTTCTCCGTCGTCGTCGGCTCCGGTTCCGCGACATCCACCTCGTTGATCGGTGTACGTTCAGTGTTGCTCCGCCGGCGCAGGAACGCAACCAGCACCAGCACCACGCCAACGACCAGGAAGAAGACGCCCAGCGAACTGCCCAGGTTAGCAATCCGGCTGACCTCCAGGAACACCAGCACCGCGATCACCAGAAACACCACGCCCACCAGCAGATCACCCATGCGCTCCTCGGTATCATCATCCAGGATTGCCTCCCAGAAGCGCAGGAGCGACCAGAGCATCAGCCCGGTACCACCCACGCTGAGCAGCAGCCGGAACGCGGCCCGGTTCAGGGTGTCCAGAGTATTCGTATCAAACACGCCGGGTCGCAGGAACCCCTGATCCACCGGGATACCATAAACGGCAATCAGGATACGCGGGACAATCACCACCAGTCCCACCGCAAGCCCGACCGTGCCATGCATCAGCTTGACGGCCTCAGGGCGCGTTAGATTTTTATGTGTCAGTTGTTGTACAATCGTAATCACCCCGTCAATGATCAGATAGATCGCCACCAGCGAAGCACCGAACCCGGTGGGCGGGACCAGCACCAGTGACAGACCAATGATCAGCGCCAGTACGCCCTCAATCAGAATGAACCACCAGACGGAGTGGCGACTCCAGGGCATCAACTGTTTGCGCATACTCACCGTTTCTGTTGTCATCAACATCTCCTTCCTGTGTATAGCGAATTGCGTGTTGCACTCCAGCAGTACATCGCGCCGGATTATACCTGCCCTGCCCTACCTGCTACCGGGCAGGGCAATGCACGCTAAATGGATTATACCAGCCCTTTGCGCGGATTCATATGGTTAACAAACATTACGCAGTCCTGCGTGTGAAAGCTCTCGTCGCTCCGGCAGGAAGGTATCCTGCTACCGCAGGCGCGTCTGGTTTCCATCTGGTCGCACATCCGGCTGATCGATCCACCGTGCAACCTGTTGCATATGATACGACTCACACGGTGTCGCCTGTTGCGGTCTGGTACCAGGTTGGAAAGCTGTTAAGAAGGGAGGATAACAAATGCGACCGCCGGTGGCGGTCGCAAAAAGGGCGCTACCATCATAATCTTACCCGTACCAACCGCGCTTCCGGGGACGTTCCGGTGGGGCCGGGGGCAATTCTACCTCACCGCCGTGATCAGGAAATGTCATACCAAACCCGCGTTTGAGAATATCTCGAACCGTGGACTCATAGCTCTGATCAGCCACCAGGGTGACGGAGAGGCAGCGTGTTGGATCGTGGGGGTCACGCTCAACATCAGCCCGCTGCCAGTGAGGCCAGCGTCGTAACGTGGTCAGAATACGATTCTCAGCCTCACCCCGGAGCGTCAGCCTGATTTCACCGGAAACGCTGGTCGATAGCGTTGTCATCAAACATCTCCTTCCGATGAAAACGAGCCAGCCCGGAAGGACTGGCTCGTTTGCGGTACATTTGCAGTACAAGCGTGACGCGGTAACCACTTCAACCATGCACGCGACGATCAGTATGAACGGCGCACAGGTTTACCTTCCCGGTTACTGCGTATGGAGAACGTTTAGTAGCGTCCGTACGAGTTGCGCGGGCCACGCCGCGGGCGGCTGTTGCCCTTCTCCTCGGCCTCATTGACGCGCACCTGGCGGCCTTCTATTTCGCGTCCGTTCGTAGCGTTAATAACGGCATTCAGATCGTCGGCCTGCATCTCCACAAAGCCAAAGCCCCGTGAGCGACCGGTTTCCCGATCCGTGATGACGCGGACACTCTCAATTTCACCAAGGTCGCGAAACATGTCTTCCAGTTCGGCATCACCAACACTCCAGGGCAAGTTACCGACGAACAGTTTGATTTGCATAGAAATACTCTTACTCCTCTGCCGACATAATATCAGTATGTAGCAGATTTTAGCGTAGCAGACTCCCGGAGAGTTGCTACATGATCCATAGGACAAAGACGCGGTACGCAGGTGCGGGGAGAAAGGATGCTTCGCCATCTCACGCATGCGCTCACAACAGACACTCTTCCAAATAAGGAAAGAAGATTACGCGAGCGCAAAGAGATGAAGAGGAACAACCGATGCACATCTCGCAGTGCCATACGTTGGTCAACATTCTGCATTATACCACATCTTGATGCATTCTGCCACGCACATGGTCCATGTTCCGGCAATTTCAACCGGGCTCATACCAATTTGCCATCAAAACAGCAATGAACGGGAACAGGCGCAATGGGCACAACGGCGGCACATTCCCGTTTATCATCTCTGCGTTCTCGGTGTGCTCTGTGGCTATGACAACAAATCGGTATCATATCTGGTAGAATGACAGTTGCTGCATTATTCCGGCAGTATCTCGCAAAAACCAGGTGGACCTATGCACATCGAGACAACACACCGGCCCTGGGAACTTCCCCGGCGGCCCTGGGCGATGGCGATGCAGTGGCACGATCTGCTGTTTATGCACTGGCCGCTGCCGGTTGCGGCCCTGCGCGAACACATCCCCTCGGCGCTGACGATTGATACCTTCGACGGGATGGCCTGGATCGGGGTGGTGCCCTTTCATATGCGTGGGGTGCGTCCACGCTACCTGCCCGAGCTACCCGGTCTCGCCACCTTCCCTGAACTGAATGTGCGAACCTATGTTATCGCTGGCGAGAAGCCGGGGGTCTGGTTTTTTAGCCTTGATGCGGCCAACCCGATTGCGGTGCGCGGAGCCCGGTGGATGTTTCATCTGCCCTACTACGATGCGCAGATGCTTTCGGAACGCACAGGTGAGCAGGTCAACTATACCAGCCGGCGCACTCACCGGGGCGCGGCGGCGGCCGCATTTCAGGCACGCTACCGGCCAACCGGACCCGTGTACCAATCTGCGCCGGGGACAATCGATCACTGGCTGACCGAACGCTACTGCCTCTACGCCGCTGACCGGCATGGGCGCGCCTGGCGGGGCGAGATCCATCACCCGCCCTGGCCACTGCAACCGGCCACTGCCGATGTCATGGTGAACCTGATGACCCATCAGATCAACCTGGATCTGCCCAACGTTCCCCCACTCCTGCATTTCACGCGCCGGCTCGATGTAGTCGCCTGGACGTTGCAACCGGTGTAACCTGTTACGGGCGCGGTTGCCGTATGCGTGCGGCTTGATGAACGTTGAAAAAGAAATCCAGCCATCGCTTCAGGAATCCCGGCTTCAGCCGGTTGACAGCCGCACACCGGCTGAAGAACGCTGAATTTTTCATCCAGACATCACCGCTCATGAGTCCCGGCATCAGCCGAATCAGGCGTTCCCGGCAGTTGGCCGCTGTCCCGATAGGCATCCACCGGCGAAAGCCGGGATTCCCGGTCGTTTTATATCCGGGCTATTTTTCCAACATCTTCGGATCGCAAAATTCACGCAGCCGCACCTGCACTGACTGTGACGCAATCCTATACTGTCGGCTATTCCGCCTGTGCGTCGTCGGGGTGAAACTCATCGGCCCAGGGATAGTTGAGCAGGAAGGGATCGGGTTCAACCGGCGCACCCGAGTTCCAGATCTCCGCAAACTGGCCGTCCGGTTTGATCCGACCGATGCGCACTGTTTTATAGAGATGCTGGGTATCCGGATCGATCGTGACATGGCCTTCCGGCGCGGCAAACTCCAATCCCCGCGCGGCTGCCCGCACCGCATCTACATCGGTGGTACCGGCCCGCTCAACCGCCAGCGCCCAGAGATGCACGCCAACATACATCGCCTCGATCGGGTCCGACGTGACGCGGCGTTCGCCATACTTTTCGCGGTAGGCCGCAACAAAGGCTGCATTGGCAGGCGTGTCGGTCGTCTGGAAATAGTTCCAGGCCGCCAGATGGTTGACCAGATGTTCCGCACCGATTGCGCGGATCTCCTCTTCGGCAATACTCACCGAGAGCAGCGGCAGTTCGGCGGCCGTATAGCCCATCGCCTCAAACTGCTGGAAAAAGGCCACGTTGCTATCACCGTTGAGCGTGTTAATCACCACATCGGGCTGCGCAATCTGCATAAACGCGATAACATCGGCAAAATCCGTTGCGCCCAGCGAGCGATAGGTCTCCCCGACTACCACCCCGCGCTGCGCCCGCAGTTGTGCCTTGATAATCTCATTTGCCGTACGCGGAAATACATAGTCCGAACCAAGCAAGAAAAAACGCCGATAGTTTTGATTGAGCAGATAGTCGATGGCCGGAATAATCTGCTGGTTCGTAGTCGCGCCCAGGTAGATAATATTGGGGGACTGTTCCAGGCCCTCGTACTGCACCGGATACCAGAGCAGCGCATTTTCCGCTTCCACCACCGGCAAAACCGCTTTGCGGCTGGCCGAGGTCCAGCAGCCAAAGATCGTTGCAACTTCTTCCTCGCGGATCAGTCGTTGGGCTTCATCGGCAAAGATGTCCCAGTCCGACGCGCCATCCGCGACGACAGGGACGACCTTGCGCCCCAGCACACCCCCGGCAGCGTTCAACTCGTCAATCGCCAGCAGCGCCGCGTCGCGTACCGGGATCTCACTAATTGCCAGCGTACCGCTGAGGGAGTGTAGCAGGCCAACCTTGATCGGGTTATCATCGTCGAAGCGGGCAGGAGTGTCCGGTGGGGTTGTGCAGGTGCTACTGCTCAACATCACGCCGCAGAGCAGCAACACGATCCACCACCATGCATGACGCCGGCGTATGTCATTCAATTGTTGTTTATTTCCTGGTTGCATGCGGTACCTCATAGCGCGCGTTAGAATCAGCGGGGGGAACGCGTGCGAGCAGCGCTTCGACGGCATCCCGCAGCGTGTGGTAGGTGGCAATTGACCGGGGGGCCTGCCCCTGATCCACCACGGCCTGCGCCAGTTCCGCCGAGACGCCCACCAGATAGACCCGCGTGCCGAGCAACCGGGTGGCCTGGATGGTCTGCTGCATACACGCAATCACGGCGGCATCATGCGTGGTCATCCCGGTGACATCGAGGATGACACTGTATACCCGCCGGGCATACACCGCCTGGAGCAGGATCTCCGTCATGCGGTTGACGCGCTCCGCGTCCATATGCCCCACCACCGGCACAACCAGCACGCCGTCCAACACCGGCAACTGGGGAAAAGAGATGACGTTAATCGTTTCGATCAGGTCGGCCTGCCGGCGGTTGGCTGCCTCCAGTGCGGCGGTACGCTCCGCAATCGCCGCCTGTTGCATGCCGAGACTAGCGATCATGGCATTAAATCCCGCCTGGAGTTGCCCGACTTCGTGCCGGCTGGTTACACGGACATGCCGGTCAAACTGACCCGTTCCCGCCGTGGTGACGGCATCGCGCAGGTCGCGCAACGGTTCGACCAGCATCTGCCGGGTAAGCTGTAGCGCAGTCACAACTACGATACCCAGCAGGATAAAAATGCCCACTGCACTGTAGACCCCCTGCCAGAAGCGCTGCTCAACCTCGGCGATAACCGCGGACGACTGTTGGCTGAGCAGGCGGGTGCTGGTCCGGCTCAACGTGCCGGCATCACGCGAGACCAGATCGAGCCGTTGCAGCGCGCGATCTACCTGATCCGGGTCATCGCGGGTAAGACCGTCAGTCAACCGCTCAAGCTGTTGCGCGGCATCATCAAGGAGGGAAACGCGCTGTGCCTGACGATCCGCCGCAAAACCATCAGTGTCGTGCCGACTGGTGACTGCCGCAATGGTGGGCAGCAGGTCGCTAGCTTCTGCCAGGGCATCGTGGGCATCCTGGAGCCGCCCATGCTGGCGACTACGCGCATACCCGGCGGCACTGATGATGGCCCGGTCAATTGCGGTCTGGAATTGCCCCAGTACCTGCTCCTCCACCAGAATGTCGGAGGCCAGCCGCTGGCCGGCGCGGCCCAGGCTCACAATGTTGCTGACCACAATCAGGCCCAGCAGGGCGACAACCAGCAGAATGCTCCCACCAAGCAGGACAATATGCGCTGTCAGGCTGCGCGCCGGTTTCGCGTCGGTTCGATCAGACATAGGAACACTCCGTTGTGTTTCAGGCAGTCAGGCGACATGTCCGGCTCCAGATTGCAGCAATGGCTTACGGCACAACAAAATCCGGCCCGGTGATCGCCTCAAGACAACTCGCGTCGGGAGGGGCGGTCGGGTCCGCAATAAAGGCAACAGCAATACTGAGCGGACAGGGACCGGCATCGATCAGCGTATGCCCGGCGCCGCGGACTTCAAAGAAGAAGCTGTTGGTCAGGTGGGTCGCAGCCTGACGCCCCCACTGCGGTGGTGTCACCGGATCATACTCGCCCACCAGCAGCAGCGTCGGAATAGCGCTCTGGACGGGCGCGGTTTCAATTGCAGCGGCGGCCCCCGCCTGCCAGATATCGCAGGTTTCAAACAGACTCTCGACCTCAGCCAGCAGCGGCTCGGCCAGTTGGGGCGGATAGTCCGCGCCGGCGTCGATTGCAGCATCCAGGTCGTTGAAGGGGATCTCCTCGTGGCACTCCACCGAGTTGTAGGCCCCCTCGCTGTCGGAGATATCGCCCTCCTGCCGCCGCCAATCCCCGATTGAACCGCCGGCTTCCAGCAGTGTACTCAACGATTCATAGTCCTCCGCCATGGCGGCATCAAGCACAAACGGCAGTTCGGGGATGGTCTCGGTGTCGTAGAGCCACTCGACCAGACTGCTGACCAGTGTATCACCATCGAGCAAAAATTCCTCAGTTTCGCCGCTTTCCAGGTCTTCCAGCAGGAGTTCTACCGGGGTTTCATTCAGTTGATCAACCAGATCATAAAAAGCCGGCTCCAGATCCGGGTAAGCCGTATCACACGCCGGGTCGGCGGCGCACCCCTGGAGCAACACCTGGATAGCGTAGGCGGCGTTGGCGGCCTGTTCGGTATAGGCATCGACCTCGGGGGGGTAGACCGAGTCAAGGATTACGCTACGGATACCTTCCGGGTAGTCGCGCATGGTTGCCAGGGCCACTCGGGTGCCGTAGGAAATACCCAGCAGGTTGACGGCATCATAGCCGAGCGCCACGCGCAGGTCAGCAACATCGGCGGCACTGGCGGCACTGTTGTAGGCCGCCAGGTTCACCCCCTCGTCGCGCAACCGATCGCGACAGGCGGTTATGGCCGCGATGTCATCGTCGTCCTCCCCCAGTTCCTCAACCTCGGGACAGTTGAGGCTGGGCAGCGAGAAGCCCGTGCCGCGCTGATCAAAGAGGATAATATCGCGCGTTTCACGGAAGGATGTTTTCAGCCAGTCGTCCAGTTCCAGCAACGCGCTGTCGCCGGGTCCGCCGGACAGGTAGATAATCGGGTCGGGGGCCGGGTCAGCATTCAGGCTGGGGATGATGGCGACGGCCAGTTTAAGCAGCGGACTGTCGGCGTCGCTGCGCGCCTCGGGCACGAGCAGATAGCCAGACGTAACATCGCTGATATCCTGATCAAATTCTTCCGGATCGAAGGGACACGCGGCCGCCTCAAACAGGGCCGCGTCGGCATCATCGGCGGCGTCATCTGCCGGTAGGGAGGTCTCCGGGGTTGCACCACAGGCACTCAGGAGGAGCAGCAGGCACAGGAGCAGACCAACGTAGTGGGAGTGACATCGTGACGACATAGTTGTTGTCCTTCGTTATTGTGTACCCGGTATTGGGTGATGCTGTTCTGCGGAAACCGCAAGCTGATGTGGTACCATGCCCGATAGACAAACGTTGCAGATGCCGCAGTATGTACCATGTGCGCGAACGGCAAACACTCATTTGACGACAGAGATTAGATTATACAGGAGAAGCGATGAATAGCTCACAGATGCGCGAACAGGCGCTGGACCCACGTCGATTAATCCTGCGCTGGCTGATCAGTACCCTGGCAATCTTTGCGGCAGTGTGGCTGGTACCCGGCATCGAGTTTTCCGGCCCAGGATGGGAACTCGGCATTGTGGCAGTCGTTTTTGGGTTGCTCAATGCGCTCATCCGTCCACTCCTGGTTATTCTCACCTGTCCCTTGATCCTGCTGACCCTGGGGCTGTTCGGACTGGTCATCAATGCCCTGCTACTGGCGCTGGCCTCGGAACTGGCGCGTGGACTGGGCATCAAGTTTTATGTCTATGATTTTTGGGCCGCCTTCTGGGGCGGACTGGTCATCTCCCTGGTCAGCCTGATCCTGAGTTACCTGGCCGGTGAGCAGCGCGTCCAGATCCATGTGCAGCGGGGCAATGAATAAATTAACGGTTAGGGGTTAACGGTTAGGGGTTAACCTCTAAACCCTAACGGTTAACCCCTAACCTAACGATCTGAAAGCTAACCCGTAACCCCTAACCCCTAACCTTTATACCCGCGCCGGTTGTTGTTGAGATGGGCTTGATGCACCGGATGGGGTTGCGGTAGCATCGCCGGCGGCCCGCCGTTCCAGTTCTTCCTCAACCAGGATACGCCGCAACACCTTGCCCACCGCCGTTTTGGGTAGTTCCTCCCGAAACTCGATCTCGCGGGGTACCTTGTAGGGGGCCAGATGCAGCTTACAAAACTCGCGGATCTCTTCCACGGTTGGTTGGGGACCGGAGCGGGGCACGATATAGGCTTTGACCGTATCATCGCCCCGGGTGGGATGCGGAATCCCGGCGACAACCGCCTCCTGGACCTTTGGATGCATAAAGAGCACTTCTTCGACATCCCGGGGCAGCACCTTAAACCCGCTGGCGATAATCATATCCTTGCGCCGATCCACGACATAAAAGAAGCCGTCTGCGTCGATTTTGCAAATGTCGCCGGTACGCAGCCAGCCGTCCTCCGTCAGGGTAACAGCCGTATCATCGGGCGCATTCCAGTAGCCCGTCATAATCTGCGGTCCGCGCACACACAACTCACCCCGCTGGTCCGTGTTCAGCGGCAAGTCTGCCCCGGTGTCCAGATCAATCAGTTTGGCATCGACATCCGAAATCGGGAGGCCAATACTGCCGGCCTTGCGTGTGCCGTTGATCGGATTACAGTGCGTCACGGGGGCGGCTTCCGTCAGGCCATACCCCTCAACCAGCCGCCCGCCGGTTAACTGCCCAAACTTCTCCTGGACATCCATCGGCAACGGAGCCGAGCCACTCATACAGGAACGCACACTCGTCAGGTCATACTTCTGCACATTGGGATGATTGACAATCGCAATATACATTGCCGGCACGCCGGGGAAGTAGGTGCAGCGCTCCTTCTGGAGGATATGCATCACATTATCAATCGGGCGCGGGTTAGGAATGACCACCGCCTCATTTGCTGTAGCGATCCCCATGAGCATCGCAACAACGCCATACACATGGAAAAAGGGAATAGCTCCCATAATCCGCTCCCGGCTGTCCTGCAAATCGGCGAGCCAGGTTCTGACCTGCCAGGTATTCGCCATCATATTCCGATGGGTCAGCATCGCGGCCTTGGGTTGGCCGGTAGTGCCACCCGTGTATTGGAACAGGGCGACATCCTCGGGTTTCACCTCAATGCGTGGCGGTGTCGGGCTATACTTCTCCAGCAGATGACTGAAATAGAAAATATCATGCTCCGGCCGCACCGTCACCCAATCCGAGGAACGGCGCTGGCTCAAGCGCACCAGCAGATTCGCGGGGAAGGGCAGCGTATCAAAAATGTGGGCCACAATCACGCGCTTGACTGCCGTGGCCGACTGCACCTCCCGCAGGCGTGGCCAGAACAGGTTCAACAGGACCATCGTTTCCGCGCCACAGTCTTCGAGTTGATACTTGAGTTCGCGGCTGGTGTAGGTCGGATTAACATTGACAATAATCGCGCCGAGGCGCAGGGTCGCAAAAAACGTAATCATAAAGTGGGGCGAGTTGGGCAACATCACCGCTACCCGGTCGCCCTTGCGGACGCCAAGTTGGTAGAGCGCCGTCGCACAGCGGTCAACCAGATCATTAAACTGCCGATAGGTCAACTTGCCACCGACCACAAAGCGGTCCCCAAACATATATTTGAGCACAAAGTTGGTAGCCGTATTTTCGGGATACTTTTGAACCGTATCGAGCAGCAACGTATTCAGCGTGCTGTCGGGATAAGTCAGGTTGCGCGGTACACCCTCCTCGTAAAACGTAAACCAGGGCCGGTCCATAAGACTACCTCCTTCGTGCAGGTCTCAGTGTGGCAGATGTTCAAGATTAGCTTCGTCGTTCAGCCAGATTGTCATTCAGCCGATGGCTTATCAGGAATGGATGAACGTTGAACGATATGATAACTCAGCAAGCAGGAGGCGGCAGCATGGCTGCCGCACTCCCTAACACCATAACACTACAGTCGGGCACGCTGCTCAACATTCAGGTGTGCAGTCTCTACCGCACTGTCAGACATCATCGCGCAGCCAACCACGCTCACGGGCAATAAACTTGATTGTGGCATCGTCGGGTGGATACAGACCGGCGGCCTGGTATGCATACGCCAGCAGAGCCGCACCGCCGACCATTCCAAACATCAGGCCAACCAGAAACGCAAACGCGCCGATAATGTTCCGCATTATGCAACCTCCTTATAACGACAGGTGCTATTGAGAAGAACGGAGACTTTCCCAGAATTATAGCGAGTATCATAGCGCAACACCGCATGAAGATCAACAATGCGGGCAAAATGCTTGCATATGCGCCGGACGGCGACTATTCGCGCATCCAGGCGTATCGTGTATAATAGGGGTATCTAAGGATTTGCAAGCAAGCCATTCGTGAACACTGGAAGAGCCAGGGGGCCGGGCGTCAACGCACCGTGTGCATACCAGCATCCCCGGACCTGCCGGCTACTAAACGCTGAATGCCTACGAGGGAGGAAAGGCTATGGCGAAGGTGCAACTCAGCAAGGGTAAGTACGAAGGCATCCAGGCGTGCGCCAACGAGCAGGGCATTATCTCGGCTGCCGCAATGGACCAGCGCGGTTCACTGCAGAAGGCCATTGGGAAGGCCAAAGGCTCGGAGGCGGGCGCAGCGGAGTTAGGCGAGTTTAAGACGGCGGTGACACGTATTCTCACGCCGCATGCAAGCGCTATTCTGATGGACCCGGAGTTTGGGTTGGATGCGATTAAGCAGCGCGCGCCCGATACCGGTGTGCTGCTGGCCTATGAGAAGACCGGCTATGACGCCAGCAAGAAGGGCCGCCTGCCGGACCTGCTGGACGAGTGGAGTGTGCGTCGCCTGGTCGAGGCCGGCGCGAGCGCGATCAAGGTGCTGCTCTACATTAATCCCTTTGACGAAGCGTCAATTAACTCGGTGAAGTATGCCTTTGTCGAGCGGATCGGCGCTGAGTGTGCGGCACTGGATGTGCCCTTCTTCCTGGAGCCGCTGGCCTATGAAGATAAGATCGGCGACGAGAAGGGAGCGGAGTTTGCCAAGGTCAAGCCGAAGTATGTCAAGGCTTACATGGAGGAACTCTCCAAGCCGCGCTACGGCGTCGATGTGCTCAAGGTCGAGGTGCCGATCAACATGAAGTTTGTTGAAGGCACCAGCGCCTATGCCGGCAGCAATGCCGCCTACACCCGCAAGGAGGCGATGGAGCACTTCAAGGAAGCTGCGGCGATCACCTCTTTGCCGTTTATCTACCTGAGCGCCGGCGTTACCGACGATGTCTTCCGCGAGACGCTGGCACTGGCAGCCGAGGCGGGCGTCTCCTTCAACGGCGTGCTCTGCGGGCGCGCAACCTGGCAGGACGGTATTGCCATCTACGGCAAGGAAGGCATCAAGGCGCTGGAGAACTGGCTGAGCGACCGGGGTGTCCAGAATATTCAGTCACTCAATGAGGTGCTGAACAAAGGTGCCAAGCCCTGGTGGAATGCCTACGGCGGCAAGGATAATATCGAGATCGTCTAACGTATGCGCGATACCGACGGAAGAAGAACGGCGGCTCCGCAATGCGGAGCCGCCGTTCTCTGTATTATGTCGTTCGGCGGCTCTCCCGGCTAATCCGCGCTGGTCGTATCCACCGTCGCCGCGTCATCCTCCGTTGTTTCGGTTGTTTCAGTTGTTCCCGCAATCCATACCCGGGTCCAGTCCGAGGCTACCAGTCCCTGCGGCGTAAAGTCCAGACCCTGGACAGTCGGGCGCACCAGCACGGTGATACTCGGATTGTAGAGGGGCAACCAGCCCACTTCGTCAAGGGCAACCTGTTCCGCCTGGTTGTAGAGCTGGAGCCGCTCCTGATGCTGGTTGGGACGGCTCATCTGATCCGCCTGGTCAACCAGTTGATCAAACGCGACATTTGACCAGTGCCCATTGTTGTTAGGCGACGAACTGTGCAGTTGCTGCGAGAGGAAATTATGCGGATCAGGGTAGTCCGCACTCCAGACGCTGAGATACATCTGGAGGCCCTGCTCCGGCTCGTAGAAGGTCTCGTCCAGCCGCTGAATGAACTGCTGCAGCTCCAGCCCCTCCAGCGTAACCTCAACCCCCAGATGATCGCGCCAGTAGCGGTACAACGCCTGGGCAACCTGTGAGTTATCACCCTCCAGCGCATAGGTAAAGGTCACAGGAGGCAGTTCATGGCCGCCCAGGTAGCCCGCCTGGTTCAGCGCCGAACGTGCGCCGGTCGGGTCGAAATCCTGACCGCGCACCGCCAGCCGGGAGCCAACCAGACCATCGGGAAGAATGCGGTTGGTGGCGATAACTGTCTCAGAAAGCACACGCTCAGTCAGATCCTGCTTATCGACCGCCAGCGCAAAGGCTTTGCGCACAGAAGCGTTGTCAAAGGGCGCAAGCTGGTTATTAAAGCCAATGTAGCGCACACTCAGCGCGGGTGAGGAGCGAAAGTCGGGCAGATGCTTCACTTCGCTAACCCGCTCGGCGGGAATGCCATTCTGTCCACTGCCTGCAATATCCAGGTCGCCATTGCGATAGTGCTGATAGGCTTCCTCGCTCGGCTCGTAGAACGGGAAATGCACCGTCGCAATCCCCGGCGATCCGCGCCAGTAGTGCGGGTTAGCCGTGAGCATAATCTCCTCACCGGGCCGCCACTCCGCGACCATGTAGGGGCCCGTGCCGTACGCAGTCTTCGTCCAGTCGTCACCCGCCTGCTCAATCAGTTGGCGCGGCGTAACAAACGTATGCGGATAGGTCAGTTGCGAGAGGAAGAAAGCCTGCGGTTCATCCAACTCGATTTCAAGGGTGTAGTCATCCAGCACGCGTACGCCACTCGCATACTCCGCCCGGCCTTCAGCAACATCAACCGCCCCAAGCACATGGCTAAGCTGGGCCGGCGCGCTAAATGAGCCGGTTGTCGGCGTCAATGCCCGATTGATCGAGTAGGAAAAGTCTTGTGCCGTTACCGGATCGCCATTCCCAAACCGGAGATCGGGGCGGATCTTGAAGGTGTAGACCCGGCCATCATCGCTGACCTGCCAGCTCTCCGCCCCATCGGGCTGGACTTCCAGATTACCATCCAGTCGCACCAGACCCGCAAACACCAGGTTGATGACCGTTGTCGATTGCTGGTTGCCGGCCCGCGCAGGGTCAAGACCGGGCAGATCTTGCACACCTTCCAGGCTCCAGTTGAGCGTCCCGCTGGGAGTATCACCCGGCGGTCGCAGGGCTGTCCGACAACCCGCCACGGTCAACAGGAGCAGCGCAATCAGCAGCCAGTACCCATGCCGTACATCGCCCCGGATCAACGCCGGAGACTTGCGCACAGACGGTAAGCGATGGGTTTTACGGAGGTGTTGCTTATACATAACGCCATCATCCTTCGGCCTGAATCTGCAGGCCAAGCACATCTGCCAGTTCAGCCAGGGTCGCCTGCGCGGACCGCACATCACGCCCCTCAGCGGCCGCGCTCATAACCTCGTTGCTGAATTCAGCAAATATCTCGAATGCCAGGGGCGTGTTAAGATCATCGCCCAGCGCGTCATCAAAGGCGGTACGCGCGCGGGTAGGATCGAGCGCGGTTGCATTGCCGCCAGTGGCATTAAGCGCCTGACGGACGCGCGTAAGGCGGGTTGCGGTCTGGAGCATATCGGCATGCCGGTAGTCGAAATCTTCCCGATAGGGAAAACTGAGCAGGTACCAGCGCAGCGCATCCGGCCCATGCTCCCGGATGGCATCGCGGGCAAAGACCAGGTTCCCACGCGATTTGCTCATCTTCTCGCCTTCCAGCCCAACCATCCCGGTATGCATCCAGAAGCGCACAAACGGACGCACCCCCGTCACCGGCTCGGCCTGGGCAATCTCGCACGGATGGTGGGGGAAGAGCAGATCATTCCCACCACCATGAATATCGATCTGCGAACCCAGGTAGCGGGTTGCCATCGCGCTACACTCAATATGCCAGCCGGGCAACCCCGGTCCCCAGGGGCTATCCCAGGTGGGATCGTCGGCATTGGCAGTGCGCCAGAGCACAAAATCCAGTGGATCGCGCTTGCGAGGATCGTCGGGATTATTGCCACGCTCGTTGGCGGTTGCCAGCAGATCGGCATAACCCATGCGCGCCATCTTACCGAAGTCGGGGTCGGTATGAATGCTAAAGTAAACATTGCCCGCGCGGACGTAGGCATGGCCCAATTCTACCAGACGCGCAATCATCGGAATCATAGTGGCGATCTCTGCGCTGGCCCTGGGAAAATAGGTCGGCGGCAGCATATTGAGCGCAGCACAGTCGGCAACAAAGCGTTCCAGTTGTTGCTGCGCCAGATCCTGCCAGGGCACACCATCGCGGCGGGCGCGCTCGAAGAGCGGATCATCAACATCGGTGACATTCTGACAGTAGGCCACTTCGGCCCCGTGCCAGCGCAGGTAGCGCACCAGCATATCAAAGACCAGGTAAGTACGGGCATGACCGATATGGGTTGTATCGTACGGTGTCACCCCACAGACATAGAGCGTAACCGGACGATCCGTCGGAATAGAAAACATGCCTTTTTCGGCAGTATATGTATCATACAGCAGCATATGCTCTCCCAGAAGGTAAACGGGTGCAGTCAGGCAAAACCGGGCCAGGAGGTAGAGCTATGATGGGTGGACGGATAGCGTGGCCGCCGCTGACTCGACGTGCAGATCCGCCTGCGCGTCACGCAACTCGTGTGGCAGGAGAGTCGGCCGCACCGCAACCACCGTGATATCGTCATGCTGTTCCGCCGGCCCAATAAACTCCTGCACCTGTTGCAGAATAAGCGACACGAGCAGCGATGTATCGTACCCTTCCTGTATCGTGGTCATGAGTGCTTCCAGGCGTTCAAAGCCAAACATCTCGCCCGACGCGTTCATCGCCTCCACCACCCCATCGCTCATAAAGAGAACTGTATCGCCGGGCTGGAGGGTAATCGTTACTTCCTGGTAGGCGACATCCGGCATAGAACCGATGGGAAATCCCCCAATTTCTACGAACTCACATACTGAAACGGAGTTGCGCGTCGTATCGGTCTGACTGGTCT
Organism: Chloroflexaceae bacterium; assembly: GCA_034436755.1. GTDB lineage: Bacteria > Chloroflexota > Chloroflexia > Chloroflexales > Chloroflexaceae > CAKZQX01. The sequence continues at coordinate 69,453 of DAOTVB010000260.1, forward strand.
GATCGATTTCACACGTTTTCCCGCAGATCAACAGCGGTGCGATCATCCCGGCGTTGGCAACCGTCATTGTGTGCGCCTGCAGATCAAAGACCGCATACACCAGCGCTGCATTCATCCGATTTGACCGCAAGCGGGGACTGAGCAGCCGGTTCAGTATCTGAAATACCTCAGCGGGCCGCGTGATATGGCGCGCCTGCGACTCAACCGCGCTACTGGTCAGCGCCATCAGGAGTGCAGCAGCAACACCCTTGCCTGAGATGTCGCCGACGGCCACAGCCGCGCGATCATTTGGCAATGCCAGATAGGTATAAAAATCGCCACCAACTTCATAGGCTGGAATAGACCGGGCCTGCACCGCCAGCGCCTGCTGGTTCCAGGGCGGGGTCGTGGGCAACAGCCCCATCTGAATATCGCGCGCCAGCATTAACCCATGGCGCAAATGCTCATTCTGACGTTCGATCTCTGACAGGCTCAGCGACAGTTGCGCCGCCATCTGATTAAACGTGTGCGCCAGTTGGCCCATCTCGTCCCGGCGATGAACATTAATGCGATGATCTAGTTGCCCCGCGCCAAACGCCTCCGCACCGGCCCCCAGCGCGCGCAACGGACGCAGAATCTTCTGCGCCTGAAACAGTCCCAGCGCCAGCGCCAGCACGCCCACCACGGCTACCAGGGTTGCCAGCAGCACTACGCTCCGCCGCAACGTGGCAAAGGCTTCGCTGGATGGCTGCTCAACAATGACCCACCAGTTACTGGGAAACACGCGCGCCCGCGCCCCAATAACCTGCTGATCATTCCCGCCCCGATAGAGCACACTGGCATTCTCGGTACTGAAGAGCGCATCAAGGCTGGCCGGCGGCTGCCAGTCACGCCGGCTATCACTGAGCATCACTTCGTGTTGACCATTAATCAGGTAGGTCACCAACTGGGACTCGTCCGTCACCGGACGCAAGAAGCGTTGGACTGGCGCAGCGCTCACGGTGGCCCGCACCGCACCGCTCACACCAGTTTGATCGATAGGCGATGGTTGCTGGGTGCGTAGCGGCAGCACAATCGTAAACACCGCGCGATCGTCCATAGTATAGGTAATATCGCTCCAGCCGCCGCGTCCCTGCTGTAAGACGGCCTGCACCAGCGGATCACGGTTGGGATCATGCATCTCGCCGGGCAGGATCAGATCGCGTGAGAAGTGGGTCAACACCTGACCATCCGCATTCACGACCGTCAGATCATGCACATCCGGCCAGTTTGTGCGAAACAACTCCTGCACCGTCTGCTGGAGACGCTCAGGCGGAACATCGTCGGTGTCATTGCTCAACACGCGCCGCCCAAAACTGAGGATCTGGGGCTCAAGTCCCGTAATATAGGCCGCAATATTGTTAGACGCCTGAGTTGCCAGCGAGATCTGTTCATCATACACGGCCTGCTGCTGGGCCCGAAAACTGAGCATAATGAGCAGCATGCCCACCAGCAGCAGGGGCAACGTCGAAGAGATCAGATATGACCAGCGTAGTTGAGTACTGATGCTCCGATTATACATTGATGCCGTCTGCACGCTATCCTGATGCTGTTCAGGAAAAGGGGGCGTTATACGCTCGTTCATACATCCCTAGGTGTCGAGCGCTACCAAATACCATAGCCCAGAGATTCTCAGGAAGTCGGCCTGTGGCGTAACTGGCATGCACTCATCTTCAGGCGGTACACAAAAGTGCTACCAGGCTGACGCGAACTGATAGCGACCACCCTGAAGGCTAAAAATAATCCACAGTTATCGGTATACTATTTGCAGAACTTCATGCGAAAATACTTTTTGGTTTATGTATTGTACACATTATATCACAGCACCCCCGGCCCGGTCAGATCATTGACCGGGCATGCGGAGCAGGAAGCGTACAAATTTGGCACAGGGGATCTCAGGGGATGACCGTCGGCACAGTTGTGGGTGCCTGGGGGGGCAGATTCAGCACTTGCGCCGCCATCCAGCCCTCAGTACCATCAGGCGTTGTCACCTGATACCAGCCGTCACGCTGGCCGCGCAGCAGCACCTGCCCACCCGTGGCAACACTCCCGACGACATTAAACGTCAGACCAGGGCCGGAACGCACATTGGCCCCGACTGCCACCGTACCCTCCAGGATGGCGGGAGTAGGGCTTGCGCGCGGCGTACTCGTCGGATCAGGCGTGGGGCTCGATAGAACCGGCGTCACCGTTGCCAGGCGGGCAAAGGTTGGGAAGGGGGTGGGTTGAGGGGGCAGCGCGCCCGCAATCGTATCACAACCGGACATGATACAGAGCACCAGGAGGAGCAGCAGCACCCGCAAGCCTGACCGGCGCAGCATCAACGATGCAACTGGAAACATAGACGGTTCCTTATCAAGCCAGTAATGGGTCGTCAACTCAATAGATCAGCGGATAGGGTGCGCACAGCCGGGACAGCAATGCCCGCGCGTGTACACACTGGCGCGATTATAGCATTAGTTTGGGGTTGTTTCCACTGCGGCATGCGGTTATGGGGTAGGAGCAGACTTTACAACCGGGCCAGCGCCTCGGATGGTGTGGCAGTCACCACCACAGGCGCAGATCGTTCACGCTGTTCGCGGTCAAGGGAAACCAGTGTGCAGGTGTGGCATTGCGCCACAGCGACATAAATTGCATCCGAGCCCCGCAACGCATAGTCACCAGCAAGCTCAGCGGCGGCATCAATTAACCCATCATCAAGGGAAACAATCTGTACATGGGGCAATGCATGCCATACACTCACTATCAGTCGGGCGCGGATCGGGTCGCCCGCAATACGGCGTAACGCACCTGCCAGTTCCGTGAGTAAGAACCGGGGTACGATTATTGGTACAACACGTTGTTCCAATGCATCGATTAACGCCTGACAGACCGGCTGATTCGGGTCAGCGGTGTCCAGGCTGCGTACAACGACGCTAACATCAAGGGTGAACATGCGACTCGCCCTCAATACTGGCCTGACGCTCTGCCCGATCGCGCTCAATCTGCTCACCGAGCGTCAGGCGTGGACGGGGCAGCGCACTTAAAGTTGCCCGGATATCCGCCAGCACAGCATGGGCCTGCGCCGGGGTCATTGCGGATGGCCCGGACGCCGGAGCCTGAACAGCAGGTTCAGCCGCCAAATCGCGGACCAGCCGGGCAACCAGTTCGGCTCGCTCGGACCGGGGGAGCCGGGAGGCCAGGTCAAACATCTGGTCGAGGGTAATATCAGCCATTGAGGTTCCTTCTTCTATCTTCTTTTCTCTTCTATTCTACCATGTCGTGCGGTTCATCTCCACAGGGTGGAATATGCCATACTGAGACCCAATCCAAAAACCCAGGCTACCCTGACAGGCATATGCGAGATGACGCGCGGAGGCTACCACGTAGATATCTCTGGTACAAGAGACACTGTCCCATAACGGTCAGGGCGGTGGGAGAGTATGCAACACCTCGGTAGGCGTCTGGACGGTGATGATCATGCTGGCGCGCCGGCGGATCTCATCGTCCAGGGTGATGAGCGGACATCCATACTGCCGTGCCACGGCCACATAGATCGCATCCATCCCGCGCAGGGCATAATCGGCGGCAAGTTCGGCAGCGAACCGTGCAAGCGCCTCATCAACCGTGCGCAGGATCAATTTGGGGAAAGCCGCTACACTGTCGGCATAGAGACGGGCGCGTACAGGATCGCGGTAGAAGCGGCTGATCGGCCCCGCAATTTCGGCCAGGATAAGCGTGGGCACCACGATGCGCTGCTGTGTGCCCTGAAGACGCTCCAGCAAGGTGTGACACACCGCGTAGGCCGGATCGCGGTGATCGGCATTCCGGTTGAACACATTGGCATCAAGTGTGTACATCAGGCGCACCTTCGAGCAGTGCCTGGCGGTCGGCACGGTCACGTTCTAACTGGTCAGCCAGGGTGCCCTCAGCGTGCGGCAGATGCGCAAATTCTTCGCGCAGACGTTCCATTGTTTCCCACGCAGTGCTACTCGTCACGGGTGACAGCGGTTCAGCCGCCAAATCGCGGACCAGCCGGGCAACCAGTTCGGCTCGCTCGGACCGGGGGAGCCGGGAGGCCAGGTCAAACATCTGGTCGAGGGTAATATCAGCCATTGGGATTCCTTCTTCTATCTTCTTTTCTTTTCTATTCTACCATGTCGTGCGTTTCATCTCCACAGGGTGGAATATGCCATACTGAGGCCCAAACCGAAAATCCATGCTGTCACGCCAGGCATATGCGGGATGACGCGCGGCGGCGAAGCGGCGGCGAAGCGGCAGGAAGGTGTCAGAGATGAAGTAGATGCGCGGCGATGACGATACGTGAACGGTGCCAGCGGCGCGGGTGGAAAGGATGATTACATATGCCGCAGGAAGTATCTGCTGAGAAAACAGGCAATCGCTTCGTAACCGCCATTGCAAAGCTGATAGACCTTACCCAGAAAGGTGAGCTTCGATGGAATTTGCCGGAGGCCGGCGAGCAATCGGTTCTGGTTGAGCAGGATGATGAACATATCAGCCAGGTTTTTATTGCGCATTATCACGATAAGATCTTAAAGATTTATAAACGCACATATAAAGACTATCGTAAAAGATCCGTTTCTTTTGCTGACTCACTTAAACTTAGCATGTTTTCTGGTGAGCGCGAGATAGAAACCTACTGGAAGAGTGACGTGGTTCTGGAGTTTATCAACCCCGATGGAATGACCATCTGGACTTTTCCCCAGATGCGGATACTCCAGGATCTGCTGGCAGCGGTTCAGTATCAGGTAGCCGGCGTTGAAGATTTTCTTGACGATATTTTGGGGGATACGGCGGAGTAGAGGTGTAGCGGCCTGGGGTGCTCTGACGATCTTCGAACATACTGGTGTATTGGCTTTAAACTCGTGTACCCGTTTACCCCACACCGGCAGCGATCATGCTACAGACCTGCCACCTCTACCATCCGGACCTCACTGGTAGCCGGGGGAATGGGTAATCCTTCTGCCCGCAACCCTTCCAGGTGAAACTGGATTGCGGCCTGAATTTCGCGGGTGACATCTTCAATGGTCTGCCCCGTCGCAATACAACCGGGGAGGTCCGGTACATAGGCGCTGTAGTTATTCTGCGCTTGCTCAATCACAATGGCATACTGCATCATGATGCTCCATTTTCTTCATCTAGTTGCGCCTGGCGCAAAATACTGCGCAGTGTCCCCGGGGCTAGATCGTCATTCGGTTTGCCGGCAATTGTCACCAATCCCGGCTTTGTGTAATGCCTATACTGACGGTGACTACCGCGTGTACGTGCGAGAACCCATCCATCGGCTTCAACTTTGCGGATAATATCACGCAACTTCATGCGAATTCTTTACGATCCATTCTGCTAGAGGTTCAAGTCACCTGTCGCGGTGGCCTGCAAATGTGTATGCTTCAGCCGAAAGTGTCGTCATATGCGCTGCTCCTGCGGTAGGCATGTGGCATCACCACCAACCAGAGTCAGACTGGTATCAAACGATACCGGAGTCATAAAAACCATCGGCCCGGTCACGAGCATGACCAGGCCGAGGTAATTATCACAACAGGTTGTGAATTATGGTCGGGGCGAGTGGATTTGAACCACCGACCTCCGCGACCCGAACGCGGCGCTCTACCAGGCTGAGCCACGCCCCGACAGGGGGTTGGTGCCGAAGGCGGGAGTTGAACCCGCACGAGGTTGCCCTCAACGGTTTTTGAGACCGTCGCGTCTGCCATTCCGCCACTCCGGCGTCCTTACAGGGTCTGAATTATAACAAAATAGTTCGTATGCGTCAATTCTGGAGCGCAGTTTTGCGGAACAAAGAACTGAGAACTGAGAACAAAGCGCGCCAGACATAGCGCTATAGGTACCCTCTCCAGGAGAACCGCTTAACGCCGGTAATATAGCAATCCTAAATTGGTTGTGAACTGACTCTCAGGGCTTCGCTCTCAACCGCCTGAAGGCGGCACTACGACAAATTGAGGGTTGCTATATAACCTCGAGCAATAAATCCCTGGTTGACAACCTCCCCGAAGCACGTCATGATACCCTCAAAGAACTGAGAACCGAGAACTGAGAACCGAGAACTGAGAACCGAGAACTGAGAACTGAGAACCGAGAACCGAGAACCGAGAACCGAGAACCGAGAACCGAGAACCGAGAACTGAGAACAAGCACTGTTTGCTGCTACATTCCCACTATACCCTGACTAGACTACGGACTACGGATTACGGATTACGGACTACGGAAAAACCTATGCCTGCACTGATTATGTATCCTGGTATTATCTATGGCCCGGTGCGTTCGCGCCGCCTGGGGCTCTCCCTGGGCGTTAATCTGCTGCCCATCGGGCGCAAGGTCTGCAGCTTCGACTGTGTCTACTGTGAGTGTGGCGATACCACGGAACTGCTTGAGCAGGCGCGCGATGAGCATGGACGACGGCATACCTTCCCCGGCGTTGACGCGGTACGCCAGGCGGTTGCGACGGCGCTGCAGGAGCATCCCGCCCTGGATGTGATCACCTTTGCCGGGCATGGCGAGCCTACCCTGCATCCGCACTTCCCAGAAGTGGTGCTGGCCCTGCGCGACCTGCGCGACCAGTATGCGCCTCAGGTCAAGCTTGGCGTGCTCTCCTCGGCAGCGCTGGTTATGCGTCCGCGGCCCCGGGCCGGCATTGACCTGTGCGATCTGCGAATGATGAAGGTTGATGCGGGCGATGAGGCGACCTTTCAGGCGATTAACCGCCCGGCACCCGGCGTGCATCTGGCTCCTATCCTGGCAGAACTGGCGCGCATGCCCAACATCATCGTACAGACCTGCCTGATCGATGGTCCGGTGCAGAATGTGCGCGGCGTACCCTGGGAGGCGCTGGTCGCGGCGATTGGGCAGGTTGCGCCCGACAGTGTGCAACTCTATCCGGTGGAGCGCCGCACGCCGGAGCCCTGGGTTGAGCAGGTGCCGCGTACACTGGTGCAGGCGCGCGCCGCCGAGCTGCAGGCGCGCACCGGCATTCCGGTTGAGGCAGCGGGGTAGTCGAGAAGCAGAGGTGAGAATTGTATGGCTCCGTTGCGTGTGCTGCTGGTACAACTGCCTGTCCCGAATAATCCGGCCACCAATATGCCGCTGGCGGCGGGCTATCTCAAAGCCTACGCACAGGCGCAGGGCGTTGCCGACGTGCAGGCGGAGATAACCATCCTACCCCGGCAACTGGCCGATCACGCGGGCGATGCGCTGCTGGTGGAAGAGATTGTCGCCCGCGTGCCCGATCTGCTGGGCTTCTCGCTCTATACCTGGAATAGTGAGCGCAGTCTGGCGGTTGCGCAGCAGGTCAAGGCGCGCCTGCCGGATCTGCTAGTCATCGGTGGCGGGCCGGAAGTGCAACCCGATACCGCCTGGCTCCTGGCGCATCCGGGGCTCGACATCGGGGTGATTGGCGAGGGTGAGCAGACCTTTGTCGCGCTGCTGCAACACCTCCATGCCACCGACAACATTACCGATCTGGACGATATCCCCGGACTGGCGTACCGCGTCGGCGACGAGGTGCAATTTACCGCGCCGCGTCTCCCCCTGGACGATCTGGCAGACGTGCCCTCGCCCTACCTGGCCGGCCACCTGGACGTTCTGCCAGGGAGCATGGCGCTGGTTGAGGTCAGCCGCTGGTGCCCCTACGCCTGCAGTTTTTGCCTGTATGGGCGCAACATGGGGCCGAAGCCGGGTCGCCGCTTCTTTGGGATAGAGCGCGTCCTGGCCGAGATTGCCTATGCCCGCGCGCATGGCGCAACCGCGATCCACTTTGTTGAGGCCAATCTCAACCTGATCCCCTTCTTCCGCCCGCTGATGCACGCCCTGGAGGATCTGAATGCCGACCATGACCTCGCGCTCTATGCCGAACTGCGGGGCGAGCATCTCAACACCGAGGTTGTCGCCGCGCTGGACCGCGCCGGGTTGCGGGTGGCCGAGGTGGGCCTGCAAACGGCCAATCCGGTGGCACTGGCGGTCAGTCGGCGCAAGACCGATCTGCGGAAGTGGGCGGCGGGTACGCGCCGGTTGCTTGCACACGATATCGAGGTACTGCTGGATGTGATTCTGGGACTGCCGCAGGATGATGCGGCCGGGGTGCAGACCACCCTGGATTTTATCGAGCAGGAGCAGCTTGGCAATTTTGACATCTTTATGCTGCAGGTGCTGCCCGGCACCGCCATACGCCGGCATGCCGCGGAGTTCGGTCTGGCCTTTCAGGAGCGACCACCCTACTATGTGCTGCATACCGACCGATTGAGTCATACCGACCTGCGGCATCTGCGGCGGAAGCTAAAACTGCAGGCCAGGATGGACCCGGACGCCATTGACGGGCTGCCGGAGCCCCGGCGGGAGGCATTGCAGCGCAGCCCTGATCCAGCCGCAGCACTGCCACATTCAGCCGAACTGCCGGTTGCGCATCTGGTTTTGACGGCCGGCAGTATACTGCCGGTGAACCGGCTTGCGCGCCATGTTGACCTGATCGCACGGGCCAACGATCTGCCCGCACTCACGCCGGCAGTGAGTGCAGCCCTGGCCGCCAACCCCACCACACTGTTTGATCTCTACCTGCTGTGCGATAGCGCTCCTACTCCCGTCGAGTTACGCGCCTGGCGAGATGCCCTGCCACACACTATCGGCTACCTGGATCGGCTGGCGGTTTATCAACAGCCTGTACCCAGCGAGCAACGCGTCTCACTCCGGCTCTGGTTGCTGCTGCCCTGGACCATTCAGGCGGAGCCGGAAGACTACGCGCCCTTCGCCGGGATTATCTGGCAGTACGACCTGCAGGATGAGGAGCCACCACTGGGCGCATGGCGCACTGCCGGAGGTGCCGGCATCCGCGTGCCGGGAGCAACGCCGGAGCAGGCCGATGCCTGGCGCGCGGCAACCGGCCTGCGTATCTGGATATGATACCTTGAATATGCGTTATGCAGTCGGTTCCAAACCAGGTGTTTGAGCCGGTAACGGCCGGACTTGCCTGCGGCAGCGTGGTATACTTTTTCTTTTTCACAAAAAATTTTCACAAAGTGAAAATTTTTTGTGAAAAAGCTGGTTTCTTTCGTCCTGCTAGAGGCGACACTCCCTTCCAGCTCCAGGACGGCGTAAGTTGTGTCACCGGCAGATACTCACCAGGCTGGTCGGATCGATGTTGGTGCCACCATACCAGACCTGGTAGTCCAGGTGCGGCCCACTGGACTGGCCGGTACTCCCCGCCAGCCCCAGGTAGGCTCCGGGCATCACTGTCTGTCCATGCTCAACCATCACAAAGGCGAGATGCGCATAGCCGGTGCTCCAACCACTGCTCGGATCGGTCAGCCAGACATGATTGCCGCCGGGCCAGCTATCCAGCGAAACCTGCACCACGCCGCCATGCGTGGCGACAACCGGCGTGTAGAGGGTAGCATCGCGGTCGGCACTGCCGTCGCCATTGCCATCTACGGCCAGGTCAACCGCGCCCCAGACATCAGCCGGTTCGTGGGAGCCGACACCATAGCCCTGGGTCATAACCACGCGTCCGGTAGCCGGCTGCAAGGGGCAGCCCACTGGTCCGCCTTCACCTAGAGAAAAGGCGTGGATTGACGACGCGGCTGCCGGTACGATGGTCGGTATCGCGGTTGGCAGCGGCGTCGCGGTGAGCAATGGTGTTGCGGTGGGAGTGGGCATCGGGGTGAGGGTGGGTAACACCGGTGACTGGGCCGCCAGCCGGCGCATCTCGGCGGGCGTGGTCGGCGAAGCTGAAGCAGTTGCCGTGGGCACGAGCGTCACGGTTGCGGAAGCCGTTGCGGGGAGGGCGGCACGCCGGGTGCTGCCGGCAGCCGAAACCGCCGCCAGACGCTGCGCCGGACGCGCTGCACTGGCCTCGGCCGGCAAGCCCGCCGGCAGCAGATGCAGCCCGCCAAAGCCGATCAGCACAACCAGCAGCAGCAGCGCAATAATCCAGGCCGACCGGCGCGAGCGGGCCATTGCCTGGGCCGGATTCGGATACGGGATATGCAGCGGCTGCGTCAACTGGGTGGCGTCAGCGAGATCAAATACCAGAGCGAGGCGCTGGGCCTCTTGCGGAGTCAGCGTGCGGAGGCCATACTCGGCCTCGGCAATCACGCGGGGGGGCAGGCCCGTCAGATGAGACAGGTCAAGGAATGTAAGAGCACGGCTACGGCGTAAATGATGAAGATGAATCATGGCTCTGTCTTTCCGATGCAGATTGCCGGCGAGAAAACCTATCTGCACCATCAAACGACAGTGACCATATCTTTTTTAGCCTGGTTGAACAGCCGTAATCATACCGTCATGTTTGAGGGCATGATCACCAGCCTATTTCAGGCGATTGTAAGGTGCATATCATTGTAGAAGACTGCCATAGTCAGGCTGCTGGTTACGGTTTCCGGCGCGTGATAATCGAAACCCCACCATTGGAAATATCGCTGGTGATGACTCGCCAGTCACGGTGCCAGGTAAGATAGAGCAGAATGAGCGAAATCAGACCCCGATGCGAGACAACCGCGATCTCGCAGGCAGGCTCGCGGGTGATCTCATGCCAGGCGGATTTTGCACGACGATAGGACTCCATCCAGGTCTCGCTATCACCCCAGGGCCAGAGCATCTCAACATAGCCGCGCACAAACAGCCGTTTGAGCGGCGCTTCTCTGCGGCGCTCGCGCATGGGGCGGGGTAGCACCTCGCGCAGATCATCCAGCAGTTGGGGAGTCAGGCCGAGCGCCTCACCAATGGCCGTCGCAGTCGAAAGGGTACGCACAAAAGGGCTGCTGTAGAGTCGCTCAATGCGCGCCCCGGTCAGCTTCTCCACGACAATGCGCGTCTGGATCTCACCCTCCTTCGTCAACGGCGACTCGTAGGACCGGCGTACCAGTTCGTTAAAATCCTGAATCGTCGAGCGCACCGTCATGTCGAGGACATTTTCCTCACTTTGCGCATGGCGAATAAGATAGACCTTCATTGAACCTCTTTAATGAGTTTTAATGAGTACACGCCATAGAGAATATAGAACAAAGAAACGCAGGACAGAGTGTGCCGGGTGCATAGCTATCGAACAACGTGTTGCTTCTCTGTTCGCTGTTTGTCCTTTCTTTCTACCGATATTGTCTCTGAATCGTGTCCACTGTGCAAGTGGTTTAACGATTAGCTCCACCGGGATTCTCGGGTGCGGTCTCCCAGAGCTGCAGGAACTCCATGGACTGTCGGGAGGTATGCAGGTAGGCAAAACGCGCCACCTGGCGGCCCACATCGAGCAGGCGTGACTCCAGCGCGGGAACCGATAACTCCCCCGTTGGCGTGAACACCTTCCAGGACTCCGCGATGGAGACCTGCTCCGGGATCACCCAGGCATGCAGGGCCCGGCCAATATTGCGCAACCCATTCAGCGAGTTGATCGCGCCGGTTGAGCCACCCGCCACACCAACCAGGCCGATCATCTTGCCCTCAAACTCGGCAAACCCCATCAGATCGAGCGCATTCTTGAGCACGCCACTCATGCTACCATGGTACTCCGGTGTTCCCAGGATGATCCCCTGAGCCTGCCGGACCTCCTCACGCAAACGAAACACATCGGCGGGATAGCTACTCTCACGTTTATTGCCATTACAAAATGCCAACTCGTACTCGCGCAGATCAAGCAACTGCGTTTGCGCGCCAAGCTCCGCCGCACCCCGCAGGGCAATCTCCAGCGCCATCCGGGTATAACTGCCCGGACGGAGACTGCCACACACAGCAACAACGCGAATAAAATCTTCAACCTGGTCTGGCTGATCCACTCAGTATCTCCTCTCCATTATTGTATGCCGGTCATAGCGCGAACAGAGAACAAAGGAATTGACAGGACTTACGCGGTCACTCGTTTGGAAGCAGATATCGCCTCCGGCAGGGTGGAAGAAACCCGATCTTGTTCACACAAACATTCACGTTGTGAATGTTTGTGTGAACAAGGTAAAAACGTACCATGCTGCCGCAGGCGAATCAGGCTTCCATCGGGTGAAACGTCCGGTTTGCATGTCAAGCGCGTAACTCCTGTTATCGAACCGTCTGTTTTTTCTCTGTTTGCTGTTTGTCGGTGCTTTCTATAAGCATGATACCCCGAGTTTCGATCATGCGGTGATACGCCGGCAGCCGGGTGAAGACGCCTTCAGGTCCATCGGAGTCACCGCATGACCTTATTATTAACACGCGTTACGCGGTGGGAGTCCGGATCACGAACAACACGACATGAACGAACACCGTGAAACGGCCAATGCATGCTGCCGCAGGCGAAGCGGGCTTCCATCGGGTGAAACGTCCGGTTTGCATATCAACTGCGTAACTCCTGTTATCAACACGCGTTACGCGGTCACTGACCTGGCAGAGCATTCGCCTCCGGCAGGGCGGAAGATTCCAGTCTTTTTCACAAAAAATTTGCATGGAGTGCAAATTTTTTGTGAAAAAGAAAAAAGAGTACCATGCTGCCGCAGGCGAATCGGGCCGTTCATACAGGCAAATACCTGATTTGAACGCCCACCGCGTAATTCGTGTTATCAAGGGAACGTCACAACAAATAACCCGCTCATGGTATCATGTCACGACAGGTATAAAATCGGGTAAAGGTGATGCAAGTGGGAGTTTACCATGGCCGATCAGCCAGACCAACCATTCAGTCTGTCCGCGGCATTACGCGCACAGATGGTAGAGCAGTTGACCGATCTCTATGGCCCGGAACGGGGCGCGGAGAGCTTTCGCCGGTTGCAGCACTTGCTGGAGCAGCATGCCGGCCGGCGGGCAGTTGCCGCAGCGCCCCACCGGCCCGCGTTGAGCGAGCATATCTCCCAGGCCGATGCGGTTCTGACTACGTATGGCGACCAGGTGCGCGCGCCTGAAGTTGCGCCGCTGCATTCCCTAGCCACCGTGCTGGAACGCTACTTTGCCGGTTTGATCAGCACGGTTCACCTGTTGCCCTTCTACCCCGCCACCGCTGACGACGGCTTCGCGGTGGTGGATCATACGCAGGTCGATCCCGCACTGGGCACATGGGACGATGTCGCGGCGGTTGGTCAGCATTTCCGGTTGATGTTTGACGTTGTTCTCAGTCGGGTGGCGGTTGACAGTGCCTGGTTCCAGGGGTTCCTGCGCGGCGAAGCGCCCTACAGCGACTACTTTCTTGTGGCTGACCCCGCTACCGATCTATCGCAGGTGGTACATCTCGATGAACGCCCGCTGCTGACACCGTTTGAAACCGACACGGGCACGCAGTATGTCTGGACCACCTTCGGACCTGACCAGGTTGATCTGAACTATGCCAACCCTGAGGTGTTGCCGGCGCTGATCGAACGGCTGCTGTTGTATGTTGAGCGCGGCGCAACAATCCTCCGCCTGACCGATATCGCCTTCCTCTGGAAGGAGCCGGGTACGCCCTGCGTGCATCTGCCGCAGAGCCATCGCATCCTGCAACTGGTGCGTAGCGTGCTGGATGCCGTCGCGTCCGAGGTGCTGCTGCTGGTGGACACTCCCGGCGCACCCGCGGAACGGAGCAGCTACATCGGCAATGGCACCAACGAGGCGCAACTGATTGCCCAGTCGGCGCTGGCGCCGCTGGTGTTGCAGAGCTTTGCCGACGGCAGCGCCCAACTCCTGACGGGGTGGGCCACAGAACTGGAACCGGCGACCGAGGGAACTACCTGTTTGAACTTCCTTGACGCACCTGATGGTATCGATATCGCGGCGGCGGCGGAACTGCTCAGTGCGGAAGCAATCGAGAGTCTGGCAGCACGCACACTGGCCCACGGCGGGCATGTCACCTACCGCACCAATCCCGACGGCACACAGCGCATTTCTACCTTGAATATCACCTGCTTTGATGCCTTTTCCAACCCGCATATGGTTGAGTCACCTACAACCAGCATGACGCGGTTCATGACTGCACAGGCGATGATGCTGGCGCTGGCGGGTGTGCCGGGGATCTACATCCAGAGTTTGATCGGATCGCACAATGATCACGCCGGGGTCGCGGCAACGGGGCGCTACCGCAGTATCAACCGGCAGAAGTGGTCGCAGGAGACGCTGGAGGGATGGCTGAGTGATGCCGGTAGCCACGCGGCGCAGGTGCTGGACCGCTATGCGCGGCTGCTGCTGGCGCGGGCGGGCGAACCAGCCTTCCATCCACTGGCGCCGCAGGTGGTGATCGCGGGCAACCCGGCCCTGTTTACGCTGGTGCGGGGGGAAATTGGCAGCCAGGTGTTGTGTATCCATAATGTATCGGAGAGCATACAGCCGCTGGAAGTCCCGGCAGTAATCTGGGGCGAGGCGACCGTGTTACGCGACCTGATCAGCGGCGAGACGATTGAGCATCCGGCGGGCGCGACCGAGACGCTGCGGCTGGAAGTGCAGCCCTACCAGACATTGTGGCTGCGGGCGGTGTGAGGGTGAGTAGTGAGTTTTGAACATGGTTATTTCGCCGTGATATAGTAAAGAAATCACCGTTTGGAACATCTGGGACCGGAACACTTGTTCGAGGATAAAACAGTGAAGCTACCAAACCGTGAAAAAGCAATCATTGCCCCTGACAAACTTACTGAGTATTTATTGAATGTTGCGCATAAACGTGGTGGTACGAAAGCACGCTTGCTCGCACACTTCGGGTATAATCGCAATAATTGGCAACAACTCGATAAGGATATTCGGTCATACCACCTCGATGCTGAGGTTGATGTTGAGCGAAAGACGATGTATGGAACGCGTTATGAAATCTGTAGTCCCTTACAAACACCCAGTGGTCGTAGCCTTCTCGTACGGACCATCTGGCAGATAGACGATGGTACAGATATCCCGCGTTTTATCACGCTTTTTCCAGAATAGTGGAGGTGCTATACTCATGGATTATCAACTCTACACCGAGATCGTGCTTGTACAAGATGTGCCTGAAGAGCATTTATTTGCCGGAGATGTCGGCACTATTGTCGAGCGTCACGATGTGGCAGGGATGGAAACTGGATACAGCATTGAGTTTTTTAATATGCTTGGGCAAACGGTTGCGGTTGCTACATTACCTGCCCATATGCTCCGTGTACCGACACCTGCCGATAGACCCACTGTACGATCAGACCAGGTTGCGGCATAGTAACGGTATAATACACCCGGTTCTGCCGGGACGGGTCTAACAACCCTGCTCGCCATTATGACGCCGCTGGTGCTGCTGGCTCCCTGGTTGGAGCGCATAGGCTTTGATGCCGCTACGGCTGCAGGTACGGCCCTATCAAAGGTTGTAGAAGTTGTGGCTGCGAGCGGCATAAAACAACTTACCTCAGGCGACCGGCATTCTGGATCCAGCGCTCGGTACGGCGATGATGGCTCTCCCGTGCGGACATGTGCCGCCGATGATAGGAGGCGATCTGATCAAGCACCCCCGCAACCGTGCGTGGGGTACCGGGAACAGCACACTGAACAGCACACAGACCTGCTCCAGGTTCAACAGCGGGGCTTTTTTTCCGTTCGTGCAAAACTTAAGTCAGTAAGAGGAAGGCATAGCGATGAGTCTAGTCATACCTGACGAGATTCTCCAGGCAGCCAATGTATCGGAGGAGGAACTATTGCGGGAAATTGCGCTGCTCCTGTTTGAACAGAATCGTCTAACACTGGCACAGGCCAGTCGTATGATTGGCGTTGATCGCCTGACATTTCAGGAGTTGTTAGCCGGCCGCAATATCCCTGTACATTATTCTGTAGACGATTTTGAGGCAGATATGGCAACGCTCCGCGCCATGGGGGAATTGTGATCGTTGTCAGTAACACCTCTCCCATCGTCAACCTGGCTGTTATCGGTCATCTGGATCTTCTGCACAAGCTTTACAACAGGATCATTATTCCGACGGCAGTCTACAACGAGATTGTGGTCGTGGGAGCCGGAAAGGCTGGCGCAGTCGAGGTACAGGCAGGACAATGGTTCGAAGTACGGCAGGTAGCAAACACATTATCACTGCAAAAACTCCGACAGATATTAGATGCTGGTGAAGCAGAGGCAGTTGTCCTGGCAGGCGAGATACCGGCTGATCTGCTACTGATTGATGAACACAAAGGCCGAACTGTTGCGGCACAATCAGGTATCAAAATCACCGGACTATTGGGACTGCTGATTGTTGCAAAACAACGGGGATATATATCTGCTGTTAAACCAGTGCTCGACGATTTAAGAACCAGAGCAAAATTCTGGATTGATGCACAACTGTATGCACGCATCATGACTATTGCCGGCGAGTAATTAGTTTATCCTGTACGATCAGGCCATATGCTTAACGCATCGAGCAGAACAAGACTCACGGTATAATACACCCGGTTCTGCCGGGACAGGTTTACACCGAAATCAATGCTGCCGGATCATAATCCGCCCTCCCCAGTCAAAGAAGTGCCGACGCCCGGAGCCCGCCGGCGCTACGCCGGGTTGCCGGGACCGGCCCACCGGCGCTGGTCGGCGCTGCTGCTGCGCGAGTCCGGCATTGCCGAGGGCTCGTTTTTGCTGATGCTCTCGTTCCTGGCCTCGGCAGTGCTGGGAATGCTGCGCCAGATCCTCTTTAATGCGCAGTTTGGCATTAGTTGGCAGGCCAGCGCCTACTACGCCGCCTTCCGCCTGCCCGAAACCTTTGCGCTGCTGCTGACCGGCGGCACACTGGCAAATGCCATGCTCCCGGTACTGGTCCAGGTGGCCCACACCGAAGGCGAAGCGGCGGCGCGGCGCTTTATCAACCTGGTCCTGACCACGCTGCTCGCCGTTATGACGCCGCTGGTGCTGCTGGGTCTGCTGCTGGCTCCCTGGTTTGTGCGCACACTGCTCGCGCCCGGCTTTGATGCCGCGACTGCGGAGTTAACCACGACGCTGACCCGCATTATGCTGCTGGAACTGCTGCTGCTGGTGGTGGTCAGCGTGGGCACGGCGGTACTCTACAGCCGCAACCAGTTTGTGCTGCCCGCGCTGGGCGTAGCAGTTCACAACCTCACCCTGATCGGGGGCATTCTGCTGGCATGGCGCTTCCCCACGATTGGCGTTTATGGACCAACCATCGGAGTGATCACCGATGCGCTGCTACAACTGCTCATCCTGCTGCCGGGCCTGCCGGCGCAGAAAATTCGCTATGTCCCAGTCTGGCATCCCCGCGACCAGCATCTGCATGCGGTCTTCCGGCTGTTACTTCCGAGCGGACTGTCGGGGGCGGTGAACTATGCCGGGGGCATTGTCGATGTTGCGTTTGCGTCGCTGGTCAGCGGCGGGGGGAACATTCCGGCGCTGCATAACGCCTTTCTGCTGTTTGGCGTGCCGGTGCGTCTGCTGGGAATTGCCATCGGCCAGGCAGCCTTTCCCCGGCTGGCGGCGCAGGTGGTAGATGGCCGCTGGCGCAGTATGCGCCGCACGCTGCTGCGTTCGCTGGGGATTGCGCTGGGCCTGGCCTGCCTGGGCACGCTGGGGTTTATCCTGCTGGGTCGCCCGGTCATTCGCATCTTGTTTGAGCATGGCGAGTTTGACGCGGCGGCGGGCACGCTGACCTACACGGTGCTGGTGGGCTATGCGCTGGCGCTCCCGGCAGCCATCGGGACGGAGATCCTGACGCGCAGTCTGCAGGCGCTGCACGATACCCGCACGCCAC